>JAGCJW010000007.1 GCA_017647785.1 Bacteroidales bacterium
GTTGTGCCGGGGATAAGAGGTGATGTGGATATGAATATTTTTAAAGGAAGTTATGATGAATTTGTTGAATATTTATATAAAGATAACAAATGAAAAGAATACTAATCTTAGATAAAGCACACCCTATTTTAGAAGAAAAATTACTTGAAGCAGGCTTTGAAATAGATTTAAACCCTACTATAACAAGAGAAGAATTGTTAGAAGTGATTGCTAATTATCAAGCATTGATAGTTAGAAGTAAGCTTTTGATAGATAAAGAGGTGATAGATAGAGCCGAAAATCTTAAAGTTATAGGAAGAATAGGGGCGGGAATGGACGCAATAGATGTGGATTATGCAGAGAAAAAAGGTATTGCTTGCATAAATTCACCGGAAGGAAATCGCGATGCAGTAGGCGAGCATTGTCTTGGTTTGCTTTTGTCTTTGTTTAACAAGATTTGCATTTCTGATATGCAAGTTAGAAAAGGGCTTTGGTTAAGGGAAGATAATAGAGGTTTAGAGATAAAAGGCAAAACAATAGGGATAATAGGTTATGGTAATATGGGAAGAAGTTTTGCTCAAAGATTATCGGGATTTGATTGCAGAGTGATTGCTTACGATAAGTATAAGACTAATTTTTCAGATGAGTATGCTAAAGAGGTAAGTCTTTCTACTCTTTTTGCTGAAAGTGATATTCTTTCATTGCATACACCTTTGACAGAGGAAACAAGGTTTATGATAAACAAAGACTTCATTCAACAATTCAAAAAGCCGTTTTATCTTTTGAATACCTCAAGAGGTAAGGTTGTAAACACAAAAGATTTGATTGAGGCTTTGAATGAAGGGAAAATATTGGGTGCGGGATTAGATGTTTTGGAGTATGAGGCTTTTTCAAACGAACTTCAAAACACTCCAAGCGAATTGCAAGATTTGTTTTCTCGCAATAATGTTGTTTTAACTCCACATGTTGCAGGTTGGACTGTGGAATCAAATTACAAACTCTCTTATTTCTTGGCTAAAAAGATAGTGGAAGCTTTATAATTCTTGGAGTTTATTATTCAAGGCTTCAATATCTACTTCTACCTCTGCAAGTTTTGTTTTGCAAAGGGCGATTAATTCTTTTGCTTTTTCTATTTTCTTACATAGGTCTTCAATATCAACTTCTGAAGATTCTAAAGAGTTTACTATTTCTTTAAGTTCTGAATATGCTTCGTTATAAGTCATTTTAATGTCTTTTTGATTTATTCTACAATAGATTTAATTTCTCCTTCGGCAAGTTTAGTTATCAAGCAATCTCCCTTTTTGATGTCTTTTTCGCTCTTTAAAACCTTTCCATTAAGATATGTTATAGAGTAGCCTTTGTCTAAAATAGATTGTGGATTTAAGACATTGATATATTTTTCCATTAAGTTGAGTTGTTCTCTTTCCTTTTGCAAACGATATTCACTCTTTATTTTTAGCATACTCTCCATTTTCTCTAAATTTTCTGTTGCTTGCAGAAAACGTTTTATGATAAAGTCTGCTACATCTGTTGGAGTAATTCCGTTATGATAAGAAACCATTTCACTAACCGTTAGATTTGTAGAGTGTCCTATGCCTGTGATAACAGGAATTGGGAAAGTTGCAATGGTTTTACAAAGTTCAAAATTATTATAACAAGCCATTCCTATATCTCCTCCGCCTCCTCGTATGATGAGAACGGCATCAAAGAAATCTTTTACCTCTTTTATTTTTTCTAAGTTATTGATTATTGCATTTATTGCACCATCTCCTTGAAGCAGGGAAGGGAAAAGCTTATGGAAAATACCATATTCTTTGTGTGAATTTATGATATTGATAAAATCTTGATAGCCTTTGCCTGTTTCAACCGAGATTATAGCAAGGCGTTTTGGTAAATTAGTAAGGATTGTTTCTTTATTAAGGTCGAAAACCTTTTCTTCTTTGAGTTTTTCTATTGAGGCGTTTCTCTCTTTCTCTAATTCTCCAAGTGTAAACGAAGTATCTATATCGCTAATTCTTAGACTTAGTCCATAGAAACCATTGTATTTTATGCTGGCTTTAAACAATATTGTTGTGCCATCGGTGAGTTCTACTCCCGCAAGGGAGAATTTTTCTTGTATTCTTTTGAAATCACTCGCCCAAATCGTAGCACGCATTTGAGAAATTACGACATCTTTGTCCTTTTCTACCAAATCTGGAAAAGCATGCCCGCTATAAGTGTAATAATTCAACTTTAACATTTCTGCTTTTACCCAAAATTCAGAACTATATCGTGCAGAAAGAGTACGTTCTATGCTTTTGGTAACTTCGGTTAAAGTAAAAATTCTTACATCTTGCATTTTTGGAAAAATATATTAAAAAAGGAGAGAGGTTTTATTCCTCCCTCCATTTATTTATTAAAGCAATAATTATTCAGATATTTGTTTTAAAACTCTTGCAGTAAACTCTTTTTCTATTGCTTCTGCTTTATCAACTAATGCTTGACCTTTTGCGATAATTTCTTTAACAAATTCTTTATCGTTTAAGCTACCACAGTTGATTTGCATATTCATAAATGCTCCTATACAAGCAGCTCTTGCACATAAGATACCAACTGCTGCATCTGTTACAGAGTTTGGATTTCCTATTTCAACCATTTTTTGACATACTTCAAATACTTCAAATGATTTGCAAAGAGTTCTGTATGGTACTTCAATAGCATATTTTGTTGCATCTTGAATAGCTTGTGTTCTTGCTGCTTTTTCTTCATCAGTCTTTTTAGGTAAGCCAAATGCTTCCATGATTAAGTTGAATGAACGTGTGTCTTCGTCAACTAAGAATAACAATTCGTCTTTTATTGCTTGACCTTTTTCTGCTACAACAGAGAATTCTTCCCATCTTTCGTCCCAACCTGCTTTGTGAGATGAAAGATTAGCAACCATTGTTCCCAAAGCAGCTCCCAAAGCTCCCATATAAGCAGAAATACTTCCACCACCTGGTGCAGGACTTTCAGAAGCAGTTTCGTTAGCAAAAGCAGTACAAGTCATATCCACTAATTTCTTGCTGCTATTGTCTTCAATCATATATTCGATTACCTTTTCTTGTGGGTTGAATGGTTTTAAATCATCAAGTCCCATTGATTTAACAGCAATCTTAATTAATTCAGCTTCATCAACTCCAAGAGAACGTTGTTGTTTTGCAAGATAATATTTACCTGCATCTATCAAAGTTTTCTTTGGAACTAAACCTACGATTTCAACTCCTGTAACTCTCACGCCTCTTGCTGCAGCTTTTGCACTTACTTCGTCAAAACAAACGTGTAAAGGTGCAACCTTTGCATCAGTAATATTCATTGAAACTTGTGCGATGCCATATTCTTCAATAAACCAACCAATAGCCTTTGTTCCCTTTAAAGTACCTGGAATCATAATAGGATTTCCGTTTTCGTCCTTCATAGGTTTTCCATTTGGTTTACCACCTTCTCTCATTGGACGGCCTTTTTCTCTTACGTCAAAAGCGATTGCGTTTGCTCTTCTTGTAGAAGTTGTATTTAAGTTGTAGTTTACAGCCAATAAAAAGTCTCTTGCTCCAACTGCTGTCGCACCACTGCGAGCTACTTGTTCATTCCAGCAATTTGGACCAAAGCAAGGTTTCCATTCTTCTGTAACTATTCTTGCAGACAAGCCTTCATATTCTCCCTTACGGCAAGAAGCAAGATTTCTTCTCTTAGGTTCAAAAGCTGCTGATTCATAACAGTAGATTGGAATGTTTAATTCTGTTCCTATTCTTTCGCCTAATTTTCTTGCATAGCCAACAACTTCGTCCATAGTGATGTTTGCCACAGGAATAAGCGGACAAACGTCAGTTGCACCAAAGCGTGGGTGATCTCCGTGATGATTTCTCATATCGATAAGCTCTTGTGCTTTTTTTACAAGCATGAAAGCAGCCTCACAAACTTGCTCTGGCTCACCTACAAAAGTGATTACAGTTCTGTTTGTAGTAGCACCTGGATCTACGTCTAACAATTTAACGCCTTCTACCTTTTCTACTTCGGCTACAACTTGGTTTATGATATTCATATCTCTACCTTCCGAAATGTTTGGTACGCATTCAATCAGTTGTTTCATATTCTAAAAATTTAATTGTTTGTTACATATTATTAAAACTCTGCAAAGGTATGAATATTTCTTTGTTCTAAGAAATAATTTCAAAGAATTAGTTTCCCAAACCAAAGAATAAAAACAAAATAAAAAGCTTTCCCAAAGAGTTAAGCCCAAATGCTTAAAGAATTTTCAAGCAAAAGTTTTCCGACTGCAAATTTTAAGAATATAAGCCTTTAACTAAAAATCACTAAATCAAATACTTAACTTTTTTAAGCCTTGAAAATGCGAAAAAAGTCTTTGATTTTTGCGATTTTTTCGCTGTTTTTTTCAATTTTTTCATTGATTTTCATGCAAAAAAACCTTGATTTAATTTTTTCTATCCTTGATTTAGAAATTTCTATCCCTGATTTAGAAAATTCTAAACGAGCTTTTCGTAAAAAAACTCCAAATTTGCGAAAAATTAACCCCAATTTTCGTCAATTTTTCGCAAGAAATTTCACAAAAATCCCAAAATGAAATTTTGGCAAAATAAAGATTTTTCTCTGCAAATTTGGAATTGTAAAATTAAGAGTTTGTATGTGGTTTTTTTGTGCTTTAAGAAAAATGTTATACCTTTGTGTGCAATTTATAAACCTTTAAAAAGGATGTTGAAAATGAATAAAATAAAGATTTTTAGTTTGATTGCAGTATTTACTTCGTTATTTATTGGCTTTGAAAAATTGAATGCACAAGATGTAAGTAAGTTTAAATGCCTTAAAACCTTAGAGGGACATTCAAGTGTAGTCAATTCCGTAGCATATAGTCCCGATGGCACAAAAATAATCAGCGGTTCAAGTGATAAAACCGTTAAGATATGGAATGCAAACACAAGAGAATGCCTTAAAACCTTGAGGGGACATTCAAGTTATGTCCGTCCCGTAGCATATAGTCCCGATGGCACAAAAATAATCAGCGGTGAATTTGATAAAACTATTAAGATATGGGATGCAAACACAGGAGAATGCCTTAAAACCTTGAAAGGACATTCACATTTTGTCAATTCCGTAGCATATAGTCCCGATGGTACAAAATTTATCAGCGGTTCAGAGGATAAAACTATTAAGATATGGGATGCAAACACAGGAGAATGCCTTAAAACCTTGAAAGGACATTCACATTTTGTCAATTCCGTAGCATATAGTCCCGATGGTACAAAAATAATTAGCGGTTCAGGGGATGATAATATTAAGATATGGAATGCAAACATAGGACAATGTCTTAAAACCTTAGGAGAACATTCATATTATATCTCTTCCGTAGCATATAGTCCTGACGGCATGAAAATTATCAGCGGTTCAGCTGATGGAACCGTTAAGATATGGGATGTAAACACAGGACAATGCCTTAAAACCTTGGAGGGACATTCAGTAAGTGTTTATTCCGTAGCATATAGTCCCGATGGCACAAGAATTGTCAGCGGTTCAGAGGGTGGAACCATTAAGATATGGGATGCAAACACAGGAGAATGCCTTAAAACCTTGGAGGGACATGAATATTGTGTCAATTCCGTAGCATATAGTCCCGATGGTACAAAAATTGTCAGTGGTTCAAATGATGAAACCATAAAGATTTGGGGAGAGGAATAAGGATTGATTTTATAACTCAAAGAAAAACGCTCGTGAGTCTTTGTTTAATTCAGACAAACGAGCGTTTTGTTTGTTATAACAATAAAATTATTATCTTTGCAGTTAGTAATTTAAAGTCTATTGTTATGAATAGTGTTACGCAAGAGAGAATTATTCCTTCTATTCAAAAGTATTTTTCAACTCAGCCAATAAATAAAGCATGGTTGTTTGGCTCTTATTCTCGTGGAGAGGAGAATGAGCAAAGCGATATTGATATTCTTGTTTCTTTTGATAAGGATGCGAAGATTTCTCTTTTCAAATATGCTGACATAATCTGTCAATTAGAAACATTACTCAATCAAAAGGTTGATTTAGTTGAAGAAGGTGCATTATTGCCCTTTGCACAAGAATCGGCAAATAAAGATAAAATTTTAATATATGAGAGAAGCTGTTAAAGATAGAGGACGAATAGAACACATGTTGTTGGCTATAAACAATGTAGAAGAGTTTACAGCAAACATAAGCGAAGAAGAGTTTGCAGAAAGTAAGCTTTTGTTTTACGCAGATTTTTAAAATATTTTCTTTAATAGGTTAAAGCGAATTTTAATCCTACGGCTTCGGAAATTAAAATAAAGGTAGAAAGTTGCATATCTGTTTCTCCTTTCTCTAACATTGCAATATACTCACGCTTTTTGCCGATTTTTTCTGCTAATTGCTGTTGAGTAATTCCCGCACTCTTGCGAGCATTTTTCAAAACCTCGGCATAGTACCACGCACGAGCCTTTGCGTCAAACTCATCTCTTGAAACACTTCCCTTTTCTCCGTATTCCTCAACTAAAACCTCCTCAAAAGTAGGCAAATTCTTTAATTTCTCTATGTTAATCTTCGCTCTCATCGCTTAAAGTATTTAATATATGTTTTGCTTTCTCTATTTCTTTTTTGTAATCCTTTGTTGATTTTTTTAGAAAACCATTTAAAAGAAGAATTTGTTGCGCTTCAATAAAATTTTCGTGGTCAATAGTGAAAAGAATCACGCGATATTCATTGCCAACTGAAATACGCAATTCGTAAAAGTCTGTATCAACAAGTTTTTTTATTAGTTTAGTATTTACAACCCTTATTTCTGCGATAACATTCATTGCATATTTTACTTTATTTTGAATATTCGCAGGTAAGGAGTTGTAAAATTCATCAAATTCTACGCTTCTTATTAAGTTTCTCATAGTGCAAAAGTAATATATTTCTTACTTTTTGCAAAATAATTCTTTGATTTCTTTTACAAACTCTTTGTTTTAGAAAAATCCAACGCGCTTGGACTCTCCGTCCAACGCGCTTGGACTAATATTATCTTTGAAAAAAGAGAAATAAAGCAAAGAAAGGGTAAAAATTGTAGGGAAAAGATAATTTTATATCTTTGCAAAGTAAGAATGAATTTTAAACAAAACAAATTAAGATGAAAACAGAAAAAGAAAAATTAGAGAGTATTGAAGCAAAACTATACGCTATATTGGACGAAATCAAAGAATACAAAAAATCATTTGAAAAGGAGGTAGATGTAATAAAGTTTAAATGCCTTAAAACATTAGAAGGACATACTTCTTTGGTTACTTCTGTAGCCTATAGTCTTAATGGAAAAATTCTTGTTAGTGCTTCGTGGGACAAAACTGTTAAAATATGGGATGTAAGTACATGTAAGTGTATTAAAACATTAGAAGGACATTCAAAAGAAGTTACTTCTGTTGCAATTAGTCCTGATGGAAAATTTATTGTCAGTGGTTCATATGATTATAATATTAAGATATGGGATGTAAATACGGGAGAATGTTTAAAAACTATAGACGCATATTATGGGGGTGTTGCATGTGTAGCATATAGTCTTGATGGAAAAAGTTTTGTTACTGGTTTATGGGATGGAACGATTGATATATATCGTGCAGAAATGGGACATGTCATAAAAACTATAAGAGAACGTAAACGTAAATGGGTGAGAACTGTATTATATAGCCCTGATGGAAAATATATTGCTAGCGGTTCTGAGGATAAGACAATAAAAATATGGGAGGTTAATACAGGAAAATGTTATAGAACTTTAAAAGGACATTTAAATTCTGTTGAATCTGTAGCATATAGCCCTGATGGAAAATATATTGTTAGTGGTTCAGTGGATGATACTTTAAAAATATGGGATGTTGATAAAGGTGAGTGTCTTAAAACTTTAAAAGGACATTATTTTGAACTTCGTTCGGTGTCTTATAGTCCAGATGGAAAATATGTTATTAGTGGTTCTGGAGATAGAACCATTAAAATATGGGATGTTAATAACGGAAGGTGTCTTCAAACTTTAGAAGGTCATACGAATGATATTTATTCTGTAGCATGGAGCCCTGATGGAAAATATATTGTTAGTGCTTCAGGAGATAATACTATTAAGATATGGGGAATGGAGTAGATAATAAATTTTGTACATTTGCATTATAAGAAATAATATAAAATAAAAGCTAATTAAAATGAAAATAGATAAAGATATGTTAAGTAATGTAAAATTAAAACTCTCAACGATATTGAGTAAAAACAAGGAATGTAAAAAAAATATTGAAGAGAACCCGCGTAAAAATAGACTTAAACTTCTTCAAACCTTAGAAGGACATGAAGCTTATGTTAGTTCAGTATTATATACTTTTGATGGGAAAAAAATAATCTCATCATCAGGTGATAAAACAATTAAAATATGGGATGCAAAAAGTGGAAAATGTCTTAAAACATTAAAAGGAACTGAATATCCTATTGTGTCTATCACATATGGTTCAGAATGCAAAAAAATAGTCATGGGATTGACTGAAGGAACAATAAATGTGATTGACTTAGAAAGTGGAAAATGTATTCAAACATTGAAAGGGCATTGTTCACCTGTTCAATCAGTTGCTTATAGTCCAGATTGTAAGACAATAATATCTGCTTCGTGGGATAAAACAATAAAAATATGGGATGCAAAAACTGGTGAATGTATTAAAACTTTAGAAAAACATACTGATAGTGTTTATTCAGTATTATATAGTTTAGATGGCGATAAAATTGTTTCATCTTCTGTTGATCAAACAATAAAGATAATGCATGCAACAACTGGGCGACATTCTAAGACCTTAGAAGGGCATAAAGGAACAGTCTTTTCAGCAATGTATAGTCCCGATTACAAAAAAATAGTTTCAGCATCAGATGATGGAACTATAAAAATATGGGATGTGGAGAGCGGGGAATGTATTCAAACATTGAAAGGACATAAATGGAGTGTTAATTCTGCTAAATATAGTCCCGATGGGAAGAGAATAGTCTCATCATCGTGGGATAAAACTGTAAAAATATGGGATGCGGAAAGCGGGAAGTGTATTCAAACATTAGAAGGACACAGTCAAATTGTGAATTCAGTAGCATATAGTCCAGATGGGAAATATATAGTCAGTGGTTCTGATGATAAAACCATTAAGATTTGGGGAATAGAATAGGGATTTGAATTTTTAAAATAAAGAAAAACGCTCGTTAGTTTTAGATTTGTTTTGACTTGCGAGCGTTTTTACTTAGTTATTGAATGTGAAAAATTGTCGTTTTTAATTTGACAGACAGTGTTTGCCAAATTTAGTGTACACTTCTGCGGTGTTGATAGTTGTTATTATGCTTTTACGAGCTTGTTCTATTAAATTGGAGATATGTTCAAAAAGAATATCTTCATTTTTTTGAATATTACTCATCTTCTATCTTTATTATTTTTCTAAATAAAAGGTTTAATTCCACAATTCCCAACTTAATCCCCAACGGAAGTTAAGTCCTGTGTGAGGATAGTATGGAGAGGAGAAATAATTGTTTGAGAATAATCCTGCGTAAGGGTGTTCAAGGCAGATGAATAGGTTGCATTGTGATATTTTTATATTGGCAAAAATATCTGCATACACGTAATTACCTATCAATTCTTCGTCTTGACGCACAAAAAAGCCAGTTTTTGCATTGTAAACATCAGCATAGTAGGCTGAAAAGTAGTTTAAATCTACTCCAAAAAGGCTTGTCATTTTTCCTCCAAAGAGATTGACTTTTAGAGCAAAGCTTGCTTTTGCTTGCACTTCGGGAAGGCGTATTGCATCTGTGTTATCGGTTTTTTGATACAATACTTGTCCTTTTGCGTTAAAGATTCCTATGTTATAATTATAGACTGCTTTTGCTTGAAGCAGGTTTGCTTTTTTAGAAACTTGAACTATGTCTAAGTTTTGTGTTAAATAAGTTGCGTTTTCTACTTGATTGTAAGATAGGTCTAAGAGTAGATTTTTTGTGTCGTATTTTAGTTTTATGCTATTGCTAAGTGTTGGATTTATTTTGCTATAATATCTGAAAAAATAGTTGCCGTAGGCTTTGTTTTGTTCGGCTTGCAAAGAGATTTTCTCTTTATAAGAGGCTTTTATTAAGGCTTGGTGTTCGTTTTCTTTGCTTTCGGAGAATATTTGTGTGTATCGTCCTTCTAAATCAAAGTTTTTTACGTTTAATCCTACACTTGCAAATGGCGAAACTTGATTTTTGAAATAAGAATCTGTGTTGCTGTAAGATAAAAGCCTATGTGTGATTCCTATGTTTAGGGGAATGAAAAAGTTTTCTTTATTAGATGTTTTGTTTGTCCACGATAGGGTGTTTTCTATGTTGGTTTGGGAGAGGGAATCTCCTTCTAAGATTTCTAAATCATTGAATACTCTTTTGAGATTGTCGTAAATAATTTGATGAGACAATGCTCCAAGATTTCTTTCTTTGCTTAAAAGATAGTGTTGCGTAAGGGCGAAGTTGTAATTCTTGTATTGGCTGTAAGCAGATGTGTAATGAGTAGGGTAGGTTTCGGGTTTGGAATAAGATTGATTTAACCAAAGACTATCATGTAAGATTCCGCCGTTTTCATTGACGTAAGCACGGTTTCTAATGAAAGATAATAATGCTCTATATCTTCCATTTTTTGAAATATAGTTTGCAGTTAAATCAAAAAATTGGTTCATTACTTCCGATGTGGCAAAGACTCCGTCTGCGTAATTCACATCATATTTTACTGCAATGTTGAATCCTTTTGCTAAGTTTTGAGAATGGATTATTGTAAAGTATTGCGAAGAATTTATGTCGCTAGAATATTTCAATAAACTATAAGGATTGCTTAGTTGATAAAAGTTAATGTTTTCTAATGTGTGGAAATAAGGTTGAAAAAGATTAGGAAGAAAATCGTAAGTGCTTGTTTGAGCCTTGTATTCTAAAGATTGGCTCGCTCCTCCAAGTGTAGAGAGAGTTTGATAGAAAGGGGTGTTGATTTCTTTCGTTGCATCAACTCTGTGAGATGAATATAAATCGTTTTCTATCTTAAATACAGAGTCAATTAAAAAAGACTTGCTATCGGATTTAAAGTAAATATTCGATATATGCAGAGAGTCTTCCTTTTCTTTTTGAGCAAAAATTTGAAAAGGAAGACTAATTGCAAATATATTTAAGACTAAGCTTAAAATAAATCTTTTCTTTAAGTGCATTTAATTATGCTAAAGGGTTTGCTAATAAGAAGCGTTCGCAATCCATTGCTGCTTTACATCCGCTTCCTGCTGCAACGATTGCTTGACGATAAGTAGGGTCGCAAACATCTCCTGCTGCGAAAACTCCTTCTATATTTGTCTTTGAGCTCTTGTCTTGTGTGATTATGTATCCTTCTTTATTCAATTCTATTTGTCCTGCAAGGAAATCTGTGTTTGGTTTATGACCTATTGCAAGGAAAATACCTGTTACAGCGATTTCTTTTAACTCTCCTGTTTGTGAATGTTCTAAACGGAATCCTGTTACGCCACTATCATCTCCCAAAACTTCGTTTGGTTTGTGGTTCCACACAACTTCAATTTTTGGATTCGATAAAACTCTTTCTTGCATCGCTTTTGAAGCTCTCAACTCATCTCTTCTAACAATCAAATACACTTTTGTACAAATGTTTGCAAGGTAAGAAGCTTCTTCACATGCAGTGTCACCACCTCCAACTACTGCAACTTCTTGATTTCTATAGAAGAAACCATCACAAGTAGCACAAGCAGAAACACCCATTCCCATGAATTTTTGTTCGCTTTCAAGTCCTAACCATCTTGCACTTGCTCCTGTTGCAATGATTACTGACTCTGCTAAAATTTTGCTTCCGTTGTCTGTTTCAATTTTAAAAGGACGTGAAGAGAAATCTGCACTTACAACTACTTCTGAACGAACCTCTGTTCCGAAACGTTCAGCTTGTTGTTTTATTTGCTCCATCATTTCGCTTCCTTCTACGCCTTCTGGGTAGCCTGGGAAATTTTCAATTTCTGTTGTAATTGTTAATTGTCCTCCTGCTTGCATTCCTTCTAATACAACAGGTTTTAAATCTGCTCTTGCAGCATAAATTGCAGCTGTATAGCCTCCTGGGCCAGAGCCTATGATTAAACATTTTATTCTTTCAAATTCAGACATAATTTTTATAAGGTTTTATTGTTTTTCAAACTGCAAAAGTAGTAAAAAATGCGTTAATTCAAAAAAAAATATTATTTTTGTGGGATAATTTTCTAAGGAATCTTTATGAGGAAACTTGTCTTATTCTTATTATTTGTTTGTTGCGTTAATCTCAACTGCGCTTTTGCGTTTTCGGTTGAGCAGATAAACAACCCTAAAACAAGTTGTGCTCAGTGTTATGTGGCAAATCAAGATTTAATCCTTTCGGATAATACTGTTAATTCTTTAAATCAGCTTTTAAACGACTTAAACAAAAAGACAGGTATAGAGATTGCTGTTGTTGCAATAGAGGGAGATGAAACTACTTCTGCAAGAGAGCTGTCTATGGAGCTGTTTGATAAATGGCAAATAGGGAAAAAGGGTGAGGATAATGGAGTTATTGTTATGCTTACAAAGACTTCAAGAGAGGTTTTTATAAGAACAGGTTATGGAGTAGAGGGAATTTTAACCGATGCTTTATCTACAAGAATTGTAAATAAGTATATGATTCCTTATTTCAAGCAAGGCAAATGGGACGAGGGCTTTCTTGCGGGTGTTTCTCAGATTGTGAGTTTGCTTGATAAGGACTATGTAAATGATTCAAAGAAAGAGGAAAATAAAACAAAGAATTATTTTATTTATTCTTTGATTTATTTAATTGTTTCTTTGATTTATTTTGTTCTTGCTTTAATTGTGATTTACAAACAATATTCTCATATAGACAATAACTATAAATTAGAAAAAATAAAGGCTCTAAAACAAAAATCTTTGCCTTGGTTGATTATAGGAATTGTATTTTTGCCAGCATTATTACTTCTTATGATTTGGGTAAATGGCATAGCTGCAAAAAGAATTAAAAGAGCAAAAGTAAAATGTAGCTGTGGCAAAGATATGAGATTGTTATCGGAAAAAGAAGAAGACGCATATCTTAGCCGTAAAGCACAGATTGAAGAGGAGATTGGTAGTAAAAATTATGATGTTTGGTTGTGTGAGAGTTGTGGAAATACGGTTATTTATCCCTATGATAAGATGCTTTCGATTTATACAGAGTGTCCTTCTTGCAAAGCAAAGACTTGTTATAAGCAATCGGAGAAAGTATTAAAATATCCAACATCTTTTAGAAATGGAATAATGAGAAAGACTTATCGTTGCAAGAATTGTAATCATATTTCTCATATTGATAGCGAAATTCCAAGAAGTGGAGCAGTAGTTGTTGGTGGAATGGGACGTGGAAGTGGCTTCGGAGGAGGAATTTCTGGCGGAGGAAGTTGGGGAGGAGGCTTCTCTGGTGGTGGAGGCGGTGGAGGACGCTTTTAAAACAATGAATTGATAATTTTAATATAAAGAAAGAATATGAAGAAAAAGTTTATCCCTATTATTATTGTAGTTGCAATAGTTGTAATACTTGTTGCATGGGGCGTAAGTGTTTATAATGGTTTAGTAGTTAAAGATGAAAATTGCTCTAAACAATGGTCTAAGGTAGAAAGTCAATATCAAAGAAGAATGGATTTAATACCTAATTTAGTAAACACAGTAAAGGGTTATGCTTCTCATGAAGAGGCTACTTTGTTAAAGGTAATTGAAGCAAGAAATCAAGCATCGCAAGTAAAGATTGATGCAGAAAATATGACACAAGAGCAGTTGAATAACTTCCAACAAACACAAGAAAATCTTTCTTCTGCAATTAGAGGGTTGAATATAGTGGTTGAGCAATATCCTGACTTGAAAGCAAATCAAAATTTCTTGGAGTTACAATCGCAACTTGAAGGAACAGAAAACAGAATTGCGGTTGAAAGACAACGTTACTCAGATGTAGTAAACGAATACAACACAAGCGTAAGACGTTTCCCTAATAGTTTGTTTGCTTCTATGTTTGGATTTGATAAAAAACCTTATTTTGAATCACAAATAGGAGCAGAAAATGCACCAAAAGTAGAATTTTAATACATTACTTCTTTAAAAGATGGAAGAGAATACTCATAAAATAACTTCTATAAGAGGCATGTTTCAAGATTGGTTCTTGGATTATGCTTCTTATGTAATATTAGAGCGTGCCGTTCCGCACATTAACGATGGATTAAAGCCTGTTCAGAGAAGAATTCTTCACTCTATGAAAGAATTAGACGACGGAAGATATAACAAAGTCGCCAACATAGTTGGGAATACTATGAAATACCACCCTCATGGAGACTCTTCAATAGCTGGAGCCTTAGTTACAATGGGACAAAAAGACCTTTTAATTGATTGTCAAGGTAATTGGGGAAATATTCTTACAGGAGACGGCGCAGCAGCACCGCGTTATATCGAAGCAAGACTTTCAAAATTTGCTTTGGAAGTTGTGTTTAATCCAAAAACTACAAGTTGGCACCCATCTTATGACGGAAGAAATAAAGAGCCAGACACATTGCCTGTGAAATTTCCTTTGTTGCTTGCACAAGGAGCGGAAGGTATTGCGGTAGGGCTTGCTTGTAAAATACTGCCTCATAACTTTAATGAATTGATAGATGCTTCTATTGCTATATTAAAAGGAGAGGATTTTGCAATCTACCCAGATTTTCCAACAGGTGGGCTAATGGATGTAGAGAAGTATAACGATGGATTGCAAGGTGGACGTTTGAGAGTAAGGGCTCGCATAAAACAAGTGGATAACAAAACACTTGTTATTACGGAAGTACCTTTTACTGTTACAGCTGACTCGCTTATTGATTCCATTGTAAAGGCTTGTGATAAGAATCAATTAAAAATTAAAAAGATTGATAATAATACTGCAAGTGAAGTTGAGATTAGAATTTCTCTTCCAAACGATACTTCTCCTGACCAAACGATAGATGCACTTTATGCTTTCACTGATTGTGAAATAAGCATTTCTCCAAACTCTTGTGTTATTGAAAACGAAAAACCACGCTTTGCTTCGGTTTCTGAAATTTTAAAGGTATCAACAGAAAACACTGTAAGCCTTCTTAAAAGAGAGCTTGAAATAGAATTAGGTGAACTAAACGAAAAATGGAATTGGATTTCGTTGGAGAAAATCTTCATAAAAGAGGGTGTTTATAAGAGAATGGAAAAATGTAAAAGCGATGAGGAAATAGACACTGAAATAGATAAGGGATTAAAACCTTTTGTAAAAAATCTTCTTCGCCCTATAACAATAGAGGATATTCATAAACTAAGAAAAATTCCAATAGATAGAATTTCAAAATATAATAGCGACAAGGCAGATGATACATTGCTTGCGATAGAAGATGATATTAAGGCAGTACAACACGATTTGGATAATCTTATTCCGTATGCTATTGCTTATTTTGAAAGAATTAAAACAAAATTTGGCAAAGAAAGAGAAAGAAAAACAGAGATTCGCTCGTTTGATTACATACAAGAGGCAAATGTTGCAGTAGCAAATGAGAAACTTTATTGCAATTATGCAGAAGGATTCGTTGGTTACAAACTCAAAGGCGATGAATATGTTGAGGATTGCTCTGCATTAGATGATGTAATAGCAATAAGAAAAGACGGAACTTTTGTTGTGAAAAAAGTTCAAGAGAAAGAATATCTTGGAAAGAATCTAAAGCATGTAGCCGTATTTAGAAAGACTGATGATAGAACAATATACAATTTGATTTATCAAGATGGTGCTTTTGGTAAATTCTATGTTAAGAGATTTAATATTTCATCTATTATTCGCGGAAAGGAATATGATTTGACGCAAGGTACAAAGGGTTCAAAGATTGTTTATTTGAGTGTAAACCCTAATGGAGAGGCTGAAAAGGTTAATATAAATCTTAAACCAGCTTTAAGAATGCGAACAAATAAAATGGAATATGATTTCGCAACTCTTGCAATAAAATCAAGGACCTCAAAAGGTAATACACTATCTTCAAGAATTATTACCTCGGTTACAAAGAAAACCGAAGGAATATCTACTCTTAGTGCGAGAAAAATATGGTTTGATTCATCAATAAAGCGATTAAATGCAGACGGAAATGGAATGTATTTAGGCGAATTTAGTAAAGATGATAAGATTTTAAGTTTCTATTCATCGGGTTCTTACAGAATAACAAACTATGATTTGTCTCTGCACTTTGATGATGACTTAATTTTGATTGAAAAGTACAAAAAAGACAAACCGCTTTCAGTTTTCTATGCAGAAAAAGGTACGAATTATCTTTATATAAAACGTTTTGTTCCAGAGGTAAGCAATAAAAAGGTAGATATATTTGAAGAACAAGAAGGAGCAAGCTTTATAAATGTAAGTTATGATTGGCTTCCTGTTGTTAGAATTGGAGAAAAAGAATTTGAAGTTTCAACTTTAGATGATATAAAACGTTATAAAGCAAAAGGTAAAAGAGTTGAAAAGGATAGTAATGTTTCAATAGAATTTTTAGAGCCATTGGAATATATTTGTCCTGAAGATGAAGAAGAAACTACCGAATTAGAAGACGTTGAAATAGATTTGGCAGACAAGGATACAGTACAAGGTTCATTATTTTAAAAAATCTAAAATATGAAAAAGTTAATATTAGCAGTAATTCTATTAAGTGCAACATTTACAGCAAATATTCAAGCACAAGAGATAGTTAAAAGATTCTTGAAAAATCAAGAAACAACATCTAAAAACGAGATTATTTACATTACGTATGATGATGTGATAATTTTGACAAATGATAACATCAATAGAATGTTTGGTTTTGAAAGTTTGGACGAAGAAACTAAAAAAGAATTAACTCAAAAGTATACAAGAATCTATGATAAAGTAAATAAAGATGAGGTTTTGAATATTTATAAAAAGGGTTTGGTAAAAGAGTTAAGACGTTATGGTTTTACTATTTATCAACAAGCTTATAAAGTAAACAAAATCACAGGAAGATTTAATACATTAAATGTTTCGCAAATAGAATTAGAAGAATTCACAAGAATAGATAGTTTAAATGCGAAATATTATACTGATAGTACTGTTTATTATAAAACGGTAACAGGATTGAGATTTAATGTTTGGTTAGAATATAACTTTGCAGACACAACAAGTCGTCAGTTATTATTCTTAAGCCACGAAATTACAGATGAGTTTGAAGGTTTTACAGAAGAAATAGATGGCGAGGTGTATGCAGATTATACTTATTCTGCATTAACTCCAAACGATGCTTACACATTGTCAAATAACGTTGCAAAGCTTACAGCAAGATATATGTATAATTTCCTTTTGAATAAATATGTTCAGGAAAAGACAGGTAATTCTCATCAATACCATTATTCAATAGGAGAAAACAAAAAGATTAAATACTCACTCTACAAAACAGATACATTTGAAGAGTTGCCGATAGAGGAATAATTACTTTCTTCCAAAGTCGGCAGGGATTTCTCCCCATGATTCAGTATCCCATTTAAGTATTTCAGTGGTATAGGAATTTGTTTCTAACCACTGTTCTGCTCTATGAATGTAATCAAAGAGGTCTTTGTTGTTTTCGTTAGGCTCTAACTTTGTTTTGCATTTTTTTTGCTTTACCCATGCAATAGCAGTTTTGCTGTCTGTATAAAGAGGGTGGGGTAGGTTGTGCCTTTTTAAATAAGAAAGCCCATGAACTAAACCAAGAAACTCTCCAATGTTATTTGTGCCATGATTGTGTTTGTAATAGAATAAAGTATCTCCGTTTTTTGTGTAAACACCTCTGTATTCCATTACACCAGGGTTGCCACTGCAAGCAGCATCTGTTGAAATGCTTTCATAAATAGGAAGATTGGCAGTTAGGGAAGATTGTAATGTTTCAATCTTCTTCTTAGTTCTAGAAATAAATTTTTCAGGGATTTCTTTATATGCTTGTTCTGCTTCAATCAAAGTTTCAAAGGATTTGTATCTTGCACATTCTACTCCTTTAACACTGCTTTCACAATCTTTCCATTTATCAAATATTCCCGTATGTTTACCACTCCATACAACGTAATACTTATTCTTTTTTGCCATTTTCTTATCTTATTAAAGTAATATCGCCACCCTCAATGAATTTCTTTCCTCCTGCACAATTAACACTTAGTCTGTAAAAATAGACTGAGGCATCGCATAATTTACCATTAAAAGTCCCGTCCCAGCCTTCGCTTAATTTATTGGTAAAGAACACACTTTCTCCCCAGCGGTCAAAGATTTCAAATTCAAAACTTTCAATCCATTCACCCTTTACAAAAACCACATCATTCTTTTCGTCGTTGTTTGGCGTGAAAACATTAGGTACATAAATATTTGGGCGTTCACAATTCACAATATCTACTTCTATGAAAACGCTATCTTTAACCTCACAACCATGATTGTCGGTTACCGTTACGAAATAAAGAGTAGATTCGTAAACTGTTGCATTTGTGCTATGAGAAAGAGGAGAGGATAGTCCATTTGTAGGAGTCCAATAATAATACATACCATCTATATAATCAACACTAAGAGTTATTTCTTCGCCATCAAAAACTCTTGTGTGGCTTGCCTCAATTTCTACATTGTTTAAAGCATTGATGAAAGTTATTTCTATCGAATCCTTTATTGTACATTGGTTTGCATCAGTTATTTCTACATAATAAGTTCCGCAACATAAGTCTTCTGTAACAGAAGTGTTATCTCCATTTGACCATTGATAGATATATGGCAGTGTGCCACCGTTTACATCTACCGTTGCAGTCGCTCCACAACCTTGTTCGCAATTATTTAGAGTGCTTGTAATGTTTGAAGAAACGTTATATTTGCTTTCTATTATTACTGTGTCTTTTACCTCACAACCTTGAGCATCTCGTACTGTGAAAACATATTCTCCGTCACACAAACTATCTAAAACAAACCCTTGCAAAGTGTAATCTTCCCAAGAAATTTCGTATGGCTCAACTCCATTTAAAGGAGAAATAGTTATTCCACCCATACAAGAATTTCCACAAATGTTTGTATCTACTGAAATGTTGATATTTAACTCTGAAAGTGTTGTTATGGTGAATGTTTTTTCGATTTTGCAACCATAACTATCTTCTACTAAAACTGAATATTCGCCTACGCTTAATCCTCCAATGGAATCAACATTGCTTTGACCATTACTCCAAGTGTAATTTACAATTAAACTATCCAATTCGCTATTTACCAAAGCGTAAGCATCGTTTTCTTGTGGACAACTAACGTTTTGAACAATTAAATCTACATCGGTTAAAGGAGAAGTTTTGATTTCTTGCCTTAAAGTATCGCTACAACGAGGCGTTGTAATGATTAGAGAATATGTAATATCGTTTGAAATTAGTGCGTAAGGGTTAGGAGAGTTTGCATTGCTTAAACCCTCTGATGGAACCCATTGATAACTTACGCTATCTTGTGAATAAGTTTGTATTCCTATCTGAATTAAATCTCCATTGCAGGCTTGTATTGTAGGAAGAGTATCTACGTTTGAATCAAGTAAGATAATTTGTTTTGTAAGAGTGTCTGCTGCAATGCAACCATAGTTTTTGTAAGCTATAAGTTTGACTTGATAAATCCCTGGTTCATTATAAGAATGTGAAGGAGAAGGAAGAGAAGAATAAGTGCCATCTCCAAAATCCCAAAGAAAGCTATCTCCACGTCCAATGTTGGTAAAACTTACCGTGTCAGGAAAACAAATATAGTCGGGAGTGATAAAATCCGCCACAGCAAAGTCATCGTGAATTTGAAACTTGTATGCTGCCATATTACAATTATTAGCCAAGTTTGAACTACTCCAAGCGTTTGGCGTAATAGGGAAATTCTGGCTTCCATTGCAACTTGCACACACTACTTGATAGAGATTGCTATATTTATCGTAGCGAGAAGTCCCTCCATCAACGTGGTCGTTTCCGTAGGTTGCTGAAGTGGAATATTCTCCAAAGAAAGTAGCATAATCCAATACCGAAGCATCATGACTAAGCGAAAGAATATAAAAATCTTGTCCGTCAGTAGTTGATTGATAAGCATTATTTGTTACCTGCATATTCATGGTTCCAAAAACTTGTGTAGAAGAAGGAACAATATATTTAAACAATCGTCCCCATCCAGCAGCATATATTCTTCCACAAACATCAACTGCAAAACTTGTAGGAGAGATATTTATTTGATTATCGCCGGTTCCAAAAACTGTACTCCAAACAAGAGAATTTAAATCAGGCTCAAATTTTGCTATAAACTGACCACTGTTTGGTATATTATAGTTTGCGTTAAATATCAAATCACTTCCTTCAGCTTTTGTTTGACCAAAAATGTGAGGATATCCATTTCTGTCACACCTTACAAAATAAGATAAATCAAACTTATTACTTCCGTAAAACGAAGAGGCTAATAAATCATTTCCATTTTTTGAAACCAATGCCAAAAAGCCATCTGTAGCACCTCCGTCAAAGATTGTGTCGTAGGCATTGGCAGTTACAGGAAAGTTATTAGAGACTGTACCACCTGTTACATAGAGATTGTAATTTGTATCTACGTCAATAGAAAACACTGCGTCATCTTCGCTACCTCCAATAAATGAAGAAAAAATCATATTACGCAAAGAATAGTCTAATTTAAAGACAACACCCTCTTGTTTTCCTCCAAATGTAGTTTGAAAAGCATTTTCAGTAACAGGAAAATCTGCACTGAAAGTTGTAGTGCCTACATAAATATTATTTTGGTCGTCAGTAATCAATTCTCCTCTTGCTCCATCGCCATAATTTGCATAAAGAGAATCATTGCCAACGTAAGCAATCATCTGACTTGCGTTATAAATTTCACGATAATTAAGCCCATCATTATTAGTTCCTCCAACGTATGTAGAAGCTGGTAAAGCAGTTCCGTCAGACGAAAACCTGCTAACATAAATATCTACTCCAAAAGGGAAAACCACAGTTCCATCGTATGTAATAGCCGAACCAGTAGAAAAACTTTCTTGAAAAGCATAAGGAGTCGTAGGAAAATTATAACTACCAGTAGTTCCCATAATGACTAATTCATCATATTGATTGACAATCATACTATGTGGCATTTCACTTTGTCCTCCACCATAATAGGTTGAAAAAATTAATTGGCTTCCATCTTGACTAAATTTGCTAATTGCACAATCCCATTCTGCAGCATAAGTATCTACAAAAGCCCCTAAGGTTGTTGGATAACCTATATCATCAACAATACTTCCCGAATATAGATTTCCGTATGCGTCATAAGTAGAAGTAAATCCCCAATTATCTGCCGTGCTACCAGAATATGTAGAAAAAATTAAAGCAGGGTCAATAACTAAAACATAATCTTTGTTATAATCACCTAACTTGTAAGAAATATTATTGTCTTTTAAAACAAACTCAACCTTAATCTCAATTTCTTTATCATCAATTATTTGATAGGCATAAGGCTTTTGTTCAATAATATCACCTAAACAAGTCTTTAATACAAGTTCATTGTTCTTTAATCTTATATTATCTAAGCCTACATACTCCAAACTAATATCCTCTACAATCCCTTTTGGATTTACAATAAACTCATGCTTAACTTCTCCATCTTTTGAGTAGATTCTCCAGTCAATATTATTGAAAACATCTTGATAAATAATCTCTTCGTAAGCTCTTACATTACTTGCCCACTTTGAACTATCATTTCCTTTAAAATAGTTGGAATAAGACGGAAAATGATTCTTTGTTTTAATATTTTTTTTCTTTGAATCATTTAATTGAATCTTGAAAGCGTGAGCGTGATTCTTTGTTTTATTTTGGTGTTTCTTTAAATCATTTAAATGAAATACAATTCCATTATTTTCAACAAACAAAGCACCCTCTTGCAAACGAGCTTTAAATAAAATATTATCAACCCATTGTCCTTTGTTTTCTTCAAAACGCAAAGTCTGACAATGACTTACAGAGGCTATTAAGCACAATAAAAAACAAATGTAAACGTTTTTCATAATACAAAGGTACAAAAAAAACTTAATGTAATATGAAAAAGATAGTTTTCTTAGCTTTATTTATATTTATCACTTTTTTATCAAATGCACAATCCAATGGATTTCGTTCAGGCTTAGTTTTTGGATTTTCTCCCAATCAATCAATTTTAGAATCCGCACCAATAAACGCAGGACTTGCCACAGAATTTATTTTACCCATAGTAGGAGTAGGAGCAGAGGTTGATTTGGTGTATGAAAACAAAGCTTTTAAATATCAAACAGGCACATTCTCTGAACGATTCTCTAATTTCAAACTCCCAATGTATCTAAAATGGAAAATAGGCGTACCATCGTTCAAAGGATTCCTTGGAGCAGGAGCCACATACTCTCTTTCGTGGAAAGATTTGCATGAATACGGAATATCAAGTAAAACTTTCGACACGTGGAGCCTTTCTGCAATAGCTGGAATTGAAGTATTGAATAAAATACAACTAAGATTAGGCTACGATTATCAATTTTTAAATTCAAAATTGAAGAATATATTTATAGGAAACTCAGTAGTAGTGTTTAGTTTAGGCTATTGGTTTTAAAAAAAATCCTACTCTAAGGCTTCGATTATCTTGCTTACGAGTTTGTGTCTTACTATGTCGCAGGCTTGAAGCTCTATTACGGAAATGCCTTTTATGTGTTTGACTTTTTCTATTGTTGGAAGAAGTCCTGAAAGCTGGTTTTTCGGAAGGTCAATCTGTGTTATGTCGCCTGTGATTATGAATTTGGAGTTGCGTCCCATACGTGTAAGGAACATTTTCAGTTGTTCCATAGATGTGTTTTGAGCTTCGTCAAGTATTACGAAAGCATTGTCCAAAGTTCTTCCACGCATAAAGGCCAAAGGTGCTATTTCAATTACGCCTTGTTGGATAAGGGATTCTAATTTCTGTTGAGAAAGCATATCTCTCAAAGCATCGTAAAGTGGTTGTAAATAAGGGTCAAGTTTTTCTTTTAAATCCCCCGGAAGAAAGCCAAGATTTTCTCCTGCTTCCACTGCTGGACGAGTAAGAATGATACGTTTAACGATTTTTGCTTTTAAGGCTCTAACGGCAAGCGCTACTGCGGTGTAGGTTTTCCCACTTCCAGCAGGTCCAATGGCAAAAAGCATATCGTTTTCCTCGTTTTCCTTTACCATTTTGGCTTGATTCTCACTTCGTGCCTTTACTCTCAATCCGTTATCGCCATAAACCAAAACTTCTTCTTCCTTATTCTTGAAATATTCGTTTTGTTGCAAGAGCGACATTATTATTTTCTCGTTCAAATACCCTTGTGTTTCAAAGGCTATTAGTAGATTGTCGAAGAAAGTCTTAAAGTCGTTTACTTCTTTTTCTTCTCCGCTTACAATTAGTTGTTCAAAACGTTCAGTGAGTTTTAGTTGTGGGAAGATTGTTTCCAAGAAACGAAAATATTTATTGTTAATTCCCCAAAATTCTCTTAAATCTATGTTTTCTAAATTGAACTTTAATTCCATTTATTCTATGATTTTTATTTCTGTTCTACGATTCATTGCTCTGCCTTCTTCGGTATTGTTGTCTGCAATAGGCTTAGAAAATCCATAACCCTTTGCTTTAAGACGTGAAGGCTCTATTCCTTTTTCGGTTAAGTAATTAACGATTGCTTCTGCTCTTTGTTGTGAAAGTTTTATGTTGTGTTCTGCATTGCCAACATTGTCAGTGTGTCCTTCAACTAATAGTTTTATTGATGGGTTGTTTTGTAAAAGTTCAATGACTGTGTTTAATTCTGCATGAGATGTTGGTAATAAGGTGTGGGAGTTGGTTTCAAAGAAAATATTGTTAAGAACTAAGCTTTCGCCTGTTTTGATTGGTGTTAGAAAAACTTGTTTCTCTTGGTTTTCTTGGTCTGTTGAGAAGTTCTCTGAATAGAAAAGATAGTTGTCACACGAAATTGAAAAGGCGTATTCTTCGCCTTGTGTTAGGCAGATAAGAAATTCTCCTGTTTTTTTGTCGGAATAACTTTCGTGTGCAAGGCGTGCGTTTTTCAAATTCTTGATTTGTAGTTTTGCAGATAGAGGTTGCTTGGTTTCTTTGTCAAGAATAATTCCTTTTATGTAAGATGCTGCCAACGGCCTTATTGATTGTGGCATAGTAAACTCATAAAGATCTAAATCGGAAGCATAAATTGCGTAATCTCCTTGGGCAGATAGGGTAAGGGAGTTTTCATCTTTTGAGGTGTTTATAGGGTATCCAAGATTTGTTGCGGGTTGAAATTTTCCGTTTTCTATTTTTGAATAAAACAAATCAAAACCTCCCATTCCTATGTGTTCATCACTCGCAAAATAAATTACACTATTGGATTGGTGAACAAAGGGTGACATTTCGTTTCCTGCGGTATTGATGTTTTTTCCGCAGTTTTTAGCTTTTGTCCATTGACCATTGTCTTGTAGATAAGTGTAATAAATATCCGATTTACCAAGTCCGTCTTTGCGATTAGAGACAAAAAATAATGTTCTGCCGTCCGAGGCTATGCAAGGTTGAGAATCCCAAGCGGAAGAATTGACATTGCTCCCTAAGTTTTTAGGTTCTTGCCATTGTCCGCCTATTTTTTCGCTTACATATATGTCGCAACTTCCTAATCCGTCTTCTGCTCCACAGCGAGTAAAGTAAATAAATCGTCCGTCAGGAGAAAGACTTCCTGCTCCTTCGTTATAGTTAGAGTTTAAGAGGCTTGGTAGTTTTTCTGCTTTGCTCCATTGTCCGTTTTTGTTGTAAGAAATAAAGAAGTCTTCGGCTTTATCTCTTCTTGTAAAAAGCAATTCTGAAATATCAGCAGTTAAGCAAGGTAGATATTCATCTTTCTCTGTGTTTATTGCATCTCCAAGGTTTTTTGGAGAGAAATCAACAGGATTATTCTTTTGATAGGAACGAAATTCTGCTAATTCATTTATTTTTTTTATTTGTTGCTCATAGCGTTTGCAAGGAATGGAGCTGCTAAACAAAAAGACACTATCGTATTTTTCTTGATAAAGATATATATTTGCAAGGTCTATGTAGAGTTTGCAGTCAAAGGTTTTGTCTTTTCTCCACACTGTTAAAAGTTCTTGTTTTGCTGTTTCTATATTTTCTTGTGCTATATAGATTTCTGAAAGAGCTAAATAAGTAGAAAGAAAGTCTGGATATTTTTCTTTAAGAGATAATAATTCTTCTTGAGCTTCTGCTACTTGATTTGTGCGAAGTAATTGAACGGCTTTTTCAAAACGTTTTTCTGCTTTTGATTGTGCAAAAGAGAATACGCTGAAACTCAATAAGAAAACAAATATATAAAATGCTTTTTTCATGTTTTTTTATTGCAAAGGTAAGAAAAAATGAAAGAAAATGTCACATTTTTGTTTTAATGATTGTCTATATGGCGTTATTAATTAAAAAACTTTAATAAAAATGAAAAGAACATTATTGTCTTTGTTTGTTTTATTGATAGCAAATGTAGCATTAGCACAAATTACCTTTAACGACATCAATCTAGATGCAGTGGTAACAACAGAAAACGAAATGGGATACCCAATTTATGTTTATGGAGTAGGGGAATGGAATGCGGAATTTTATATTCAAAATTATATTCCTTATTCTTCTTATGTTGCTTGTTTTGTTGAGGGTGCTGGCGTGGTTGTAAATTCGGGAGAAATAAATGGAATGCAAACAATTAAGCCATTGCAAGAAGGGGAAATGATTGGAAGTTCTTCTATGTTTGCAATAAGTGATGGCGCTCCTATTTTTCCTGCAATTTATGATGCAGAAGTATTCACAAATTGGATGGGACGAACCGCTTATGTAGGTTTTCAAGTAAAGAATGCAGGTGCTATTCATTATGGTTGGATAAAAATGAGTGTGAATAGTAATAATACATTTACTGTTTTTGAATATGCTTATCAAACTTCTGCAAATACTCCTATTGCAGCAGGAGATAAGGGTGGAGTTGGAATAGAATCAGCAGTGGTTGTAAACAATATGTCGTTATATCCAAACCCTGCAACTTCAAACTTAACAATCAATTTCACAGAACAAGTAGAAATGGTTAAGATTTATTCAGTAGAAGGAAGAGAAATGATGAATTTCGTTCCAAATTCATTAACTGAAACTGTAAACGTTTCATCTCTTAACAGTGGTGTTTACTTTGTTGTATCACAAAAAGGAAATGAAAAATCAGTTCAAAAACTTATCGTAAAATAATTTTTTTCATAATTACACAAATGTTAAAAGGTAGTAGTCTTTTGACTGCTACCTTTCTTTTTATTATTTTTATTTTATTATTTATAATATTATTATGTCCTCTGTTTAAATTGATACCCCTTGTGTGTTTGAATTGACACCCCTTGTCTGTTTAAATTGACACCCCTCAATTGACAGAAATGATTAAACGAAACGCTGAATCAAAAAAATAAAACGCCGAATTATTTTTTTTATTCGGCGTTTTATTTTTCTTATTTCTTATTTCTTATTTCCTTGATTTGCGACTTCGTCCATTAGTTTCTTTAATGTTTCTTCGTCAGCAAGGAAGCGGTCGTTTGCAAGTGTAAGGTCGTCATTCAATTCAAATAAGTAAGGTATTCCTGTTGGTATGTTGAATTGAATGATTTCTTCGTTTGTCATTTGTTTTAGTGTTTTAACGATTCCTCTTAATGAGTTTCCGTGTGCTACTACTAAAACTGTGTCATTTGTTTCAAATGCTTTCAAGATGTTGTTTTGGTAGAAAGGCATTAGACGATTGATACAATCTTGTAATGATTCTGTTAAAGGAAGTTCTGCTCTATCTACTTGTGCATAACGTTCGTCTGTGTAAGGAGAACGTTCATCATTTGGCTCTAATGCAGGAGATTGTACATCGAAACTTCTTCTCCATAGTAATACTTGGTCTGCTCCGAATTTTTCTGTTGCTTCTGCTTTGTTTTTTCCTTGAAGGTCACCATATGATTTTTCGTTTAATCTCCAAGATTTTTCAACAGGAAGATAATCCATATTCATTGCGTCAAGTATTCCATTAAGAGTTTTGATTGCTCTTTTAAGGTATGAAGTGAAACATACTTGTGGTTTTAAACCTTCTTCTTTTATTGCAATACCTGCTTTGTATGCTTCTTCTACTCCTTGTGCTGTTAAATCTACGTCTGTCCAACCTGTGAATAGGTTTTTAAGATTCCATTCGCTTTGTCCGTGTCTTACTAAGATAAGTTTTTTCATTGTTTATTTGTTTTTATGTGTTTCTACTATTTTACTTGTGTCTAAAGGTTTTCCTGTTTTACCCATAAGGGCTAAGATAAGTATTACAATTCCTATTGCTATGAAAGGAAGGCTTAGGATTTGTCCCATATTTAATGCCATACTTGCTTCCCATGCTTCTTGTACTTCTTTCCAGTTTTCTATGATTAGACGAGATGTAAAGGCAAGTATTAGGAATAATGAGAAAAGTGTACCTGGGATAACTTTTGTTTTTTGTTTTAGATAAATAAATAAAAGTATTGCAAAGGTGATAAAGTATGCTATTGCTTCATATAATTGAGTTGGGTGTTTTGCTACGGTTTCTCCGTTTCTTACAAAGATAAATCCCCAATCAGAATTTGTTGCTATTCCATATATTTCGCTATTGCATAGGTTGCCTAATCTAATGAATAATCCTGCAAGTGCAACTACTATTACAAGTCTGTCAAGAGTCCAAAGCATTGTAAGTTTTGTTTTTCTTGCGTAAAGCCATATTGCTATAAGTATCCCTATTGCTCCTCCGTGAGAGGCTAAACCTTGATATCCTACAAACTTCCATCCATCTGCTGTTTTTGCTATTGGAAGTAACATTTCTGTTATATGAGAAAGATAATAAGATGGCTCATAAAAAAGACAATGTCCTAATCTTGCTCCAATCAATACTCCAAGAAATACATATACTGAAAGCTTATCTAAATATGCGTTTGATATGTTTTCTTTTTTGAAGATTATCTTTTGTAATACGATGTATCCTGCTACAAATGCTAAAGCAAATAAAAGACTGTACCATCTTAAAACTCCAAATAGAACGGGTTCAAAATCCCAAATTATAGCGTTTGACAACATAATTTCCTTATTTTTTTGGCAAAGATACAACAAAAATGCTCATACTTTGATTTATTTAGTGAAAAAGTTGTATCTTTGCAAATTGAAAAAATGGAAAAGACTATGATAAATATAAGTTTACCTGACGGAAGTGTAAAACAATTTGAACAAGGAGTTACTCCTTATGATGTAGCTAGAAGTATTAGCGATGGCTTAGCGAGAGCTGTTGTTAGTGCAAGTGTTAATGGTGAAACAGTTGAACTAAATAGAACTATAAATGCTGATTGTTCTTTGCGTTTGTTTACATGGAATGACGTAGAAGGAAAACAAACTTTTTGGCATAGTTCAGCCCATTTGATGGCTGCAGCAGTTTTGGAACTTTATCCTAATGCTAAATTTGGTATTGGACCTGCTATTGAAAATGGTTTTTATTATGATATAGACTTTGGTGATAAAGTTCTTTCAAGTGAAGACTTTCCAAAGATTGAAGCTAAAATGGCTGAAATTGTTAAAGCTGGTGTTGGATTGGTTAGAAAGGAAGTATCAAAGGCTGAAGCTTTAAAATTCTTTGGAGATAAAGGAGAAGTTTACAAAACAGAACTTATTGAAGAATTAGAAGATGGAACTATTACATTCTATGAAAGTGGTAAGTTTATAGACCTTTGTAAAGGACCACACTTAGTAGATTTTTCTTCTATCAAAGCAATAAAAATACTTTCTTTAGCTGGTGCTTATTGGAGAGGGGATGAAAAAAGAAAGCAATTAACAAGACTTTATGCTATTACTTTCCCTAAAAAGAAAGAATTAGATGAATATTTAGCATTATTGGAAGAAGCAAAGAAAAGAGACCATAGAAAACTTGGTAAAGAATTAGAATTATTTGCTTTTTCTCAAAACGTAGGACAAGGATTGCCTTTGTGGTTACCAAAAGGAACAGAACTTCGTCAAAGATTGGAAAATTTTTTGAAGAAAGTTCAAAAAGACTATGGTTATCAACAAGTAATGACTCCACACATAGGAGATGTAAACCTATATAAAACATCAGGACATTATCAAAAATATGGACAAGATTCATTCCGTACAATAACAACTCCTTTTGAAGGAGAGGAATACTTGTTAAAACCAATGAACTGTCCTCATCACGTTGAGATTTACAAAATAAAACCTCATTCATATAAAGACTTACCTGTACGTTTAGCAGAATTTGGAACAGTTTATCGTTATGAACAATCAGGAGAATTACATGGCTTGACAAGAGTTCGTTCATTTACACAAGATGACGCTCACATATTCTGTACACCTGAACAATTAAAAGATGAGTTCTGCAAAGTAATAGATATAGTATTATACATATTTAAGACATTGAAGTTTGAAAACTTCACAGCACAAATATCATTAAGAGATCCTAATAACACAGAAAAGTATATAGGTTCTGACGATGTTTGGGAAAAAGCAGAAAGAGCAATCATTGAAGCATCTGCAGAAAGAGGTTTACAAACAGTTACAGAAGTAGGAGAAGCTGCATTCTATGGTCCTAAGTTAGACTTTATGGTAAAAGATGCCTTAGGAAGAAA
>JAGCJW010000008.1 GCA_017647785.1 Bacteroidales bacterium
GCCTTGTTCTGCAAGTGTTGTGAATGTTGCTGAAACCCATGCTGATTGTTGTTCGCCACAGATTGCTCTTACTTCTACTGTGTATGTTGTAGATGCTGTTAAGCCTGTTAATGACTTAGTTGTTGCTGTAAGAGTTTCTGCAGTACCATTATTCAATCTGAATTCGTATGTTGTTGCAGTACCGTTCCATGTAATGTCAGCTGAAGTTTGTGTGATATTGCTTGCAGCAAGTGCTGTTGGCGCATCGCATGGTTCTGGGTCTGGATCTGGTTCTGGTTGTTCATCTGCTACTTCTACTGCTAAGTTGTCTAAGTATAGGTCGTTGTCTCCGTTACTTTGAGTTGATTCTACGTAGAAGGCAACTTTAACTAATCCTGTTAATGGGTTGCCATCTGCATCTTGAAGAGCGAATGACACTCTTGTGAAGTTTTGGTTAAAGTCAGAATAGTTGTGGTCTGTATCATCGTCTCCATTTGCATAAATTAAGGCATTAGCACTTGACCATGTTATTCCACCGTCTTCTGATACTACTATTGCGAATTTATCATCCGCTGCTGCTTCAGGAGCTGCAGTAGGATTAGCATAATCTGTTAAGGCTACGTCAATAGAAACTTGATATAATGTTCCATCTTCTCCTAAGTCTATTTGAGGTGTCATTATCCAGTCTTTTCTATTTGTTCCGTAAACATTGTTACGAAGTTTTGTTGTAGCATTTCCATCAACTGCACTTGTTGAAGTTCCCCACCAACCATCGCCGTCTACAAGAGTAACTGTTTCTGCTAATATTCCTTGTGCCATAGTCCAACATTGAGAATTTGATATTCCTTCAAGGTCGTCTGTAAATGGTGCTTCTAATGCTGCACATTCTGTTCTAAATGTGATTTCTCCTGATGCAGCAGATTCTTCTGCGCCACAAACTGAAGTTACATATAGGTAGTAGTTCATATCAGAAATAAGTTCTGTTAATTCTATAGATGGAGTTGCTGTTGAAAGCTGTGTATATTCTTCATCAGCAAATGTTTTGTAGTAAACATTCCATGCTGTGTGTTCTTCATCAACCCATTCTATTGTTGCAGTAGAATTTGTTAATGCAGTAACTTCAGGAGTTGCAGGAGGTACACAAGATGCTATATCAATAGAAACATTATCTATTGCTGCAGGAATAACTAAGTCTGCTTCATTTGTATATCCCCAAGTTAAGAATAACAAACGTTTTTCTCCTGTTACATTTCCTAAATATACTCTTTCGTTAGTCCATTCATCAGAACCATAAACTAATGTTAATCTATAAGCATCTGAAGGGAACGATGTTGTTGTAGGTTCAACAAGGTCATCTACTAAGTAAACAAGTATTCCATTATATACTCCGTCTGCTTCTGTTGCACGTCCTCTTATCTTCCAATCAAACGAAAGTTCAAATGCATCTTCTGTTTCACCGAAATCAAAGTCTTTCCAAATGTAAGCACGTGTTGTTGTTGATGTTGTTAAAGAAGCTGAATAAGTTTCACCGTTATCAGTAGAAATATAAGCTGCAGAACCACCTTCTTCTGCTGCAGTTGCTGCACCTATTGCCCAAACGTTTGGAGTTGAATTTTGTGTAAAAAGCCAACTTGCTGCATCGTCTGCATCATCAAATGAAGTTGAGTAAGGTACAGCCTCTCCTGCTGCCAATGTTAAGAATGTTGCTGTAACCCAATTTGAAGGACCTTCTTCACAAACACTTCTTATTCCGAATGTATGTTCTGTTAATGGGTTAAGGTCTGTTAATTCTATATCGTCTGTTGTTGCAACTTCTACAGGTGTAGCTCCATCTAAATCTGCATCTTCACCTGTTCCTTCAACAACTACATATTCCCATGTTGTTGCTGGACCCCATGTGCCGAATGAAGCAGTTGCTGTGCTTGATGTTATTCCAGAAATAGAAACATTGTAAGGTGCAGGACATGGGCTCCATTCTTCAACTGCTATATCTTCTACAACAAGATCGTTGTCTGCATTATCTACAGTTGATTCTGCATAGAATGCAAATCTTACTGTTCCTGTTAATGGTTCGTCATTTTCATCAACAAGTTTATAAGCATAACGTTGTAAATGGTTTGTTAAATCTGCAAAGTTATGTTCTGTATCTTCATCTCCATCAGCAAATACTATACCATCTGCCATATTCCAAGTTGCTCCATTGTCGCGAGAAACTAATACCATAAATCTATCATCTGGTGAAGCCATTTCTGGTGGAGTATTATTAGCATAATCAGTTACTGCAACAGAGAATGCTATTTGTTTTGGATTTTCAAGGTCTGTTCCTAAATTAATTGAAGGAGTTACAGCCCAATAATAATAATCTTCATAATATAAGTTTATTCTTAACATATAAGATGATACACCGTCTAATGTCTTACTATAAATACTCCAATAAGATGATGCAGAAGTTAAAGCAGATGTTGCTATTGTTCCACTTGCAGGCATAAATCCTCTATATTGATTCCAACAAGAAGGAGCTGAAAGTAAACTTGTAGAAGAAAAATCTTCAAACCAAGGAGCTTGTTCTGCTAAACAAGGAGTTGTTATAGTTTGAGTTCCTACAGGTGAAGGAATTTCATCGCCATCACATAGCATTGAAACACTTACATTGTATGTTGTTATAGGAGACATGCCTTCTATTGTAATAGGGAAGTCTGCTAATGAAAGGTTTTCAATTGTTATAAGTTCACCGCCAGTAGATGGTTGGCAAGTAACATTATATGTTGCACCTTCATTTACTTCATCAGTAAGATTAACATTAAGAACCACTCCACCTTCTTCATCTTCTGCTGAAGATACAGACCAGTTCACTGATAATGTAGAACATGTTGTTGAAGTAATGACAATATTATCTATAATTCCCGCAGGGTTTTGTCCACCAGTACCATCATTTTTCCATCTAAATACTAATTCGTAAATACCCGCATAATTTGAACCTGAAAGAACTTTTGAATATGTTTGCCAAGAATAACCTTCTGATAAGTAGGTATAACCATTACGTAAAGTTATGTTGTGAGCTTCGTTTAATGTGGCTCCGAAAGGTACTAAATAAACTGCAATATTATCCCAAGAGCTTTCTCCATCACATTTCCAATCGAATGAAAGATTAAATTCAGCTGCTGGAGTAAATGAAATAGGAACTTTTGCATAAGTTGTACAATTTGAGTGTGTATATGATGCAGAAGCACCGTTATCATTTGATACATATAACGCACCACCCGATGTAGGGTTACCTGCTTCATCAACAGTATTGTTTTGTGCTGTACCAATAACCCAAGGGTTAGTTGTTCCTGTGAATGTCATTTCAGGAGTTGTTTCTGGAGTGTCGAAATCAAAATTAATAGGTAATGGATAAGCTGTAGGGATAGTTATTGTAACAACATTTGACCAGTTTCCACCACAAGCTTGTTGTGCTGCAAAAGCATAAGTAGAACCTATTGTTAATTCTTCTATTGCAAATGGTAATGTTGCATCTGCAGGAATTGTTACTGTATTTGTTGCGCTTGTAGGATCAAATTCTTCTCCTTCTTCTATTTCAGCGTAAGCTATTGTAACGCCATCTTCGCCAATGTTTCCTGTATCATAACTTACATAAGCAACTTGATCTCCTGGGTTTACTTGTAATCCATATACGTCTGGACAAGCAGGGATTTCACTAATTGAAAAGTCATCAATATAGAAAGAAGAAGATTTTTGTCTAACTGCAAGTGCAATACGTGTATTTCCTTCATATTCGTTTAAGAATATTTCAGCCATATTGTATTGTCCAGTTGCTGTACCTGTTGTATTGATAGAAGTAAGTAGTGTAAAGTTTGCTGTATCTGACATTGCAAGATAATCTGATTCGCTTACATTCATAGCATATACATCTATAACAGGAGAGTTTATGTTTGAACTTAGTTTATATTGGAAGTTCAATCTTTCATTTCCTGTTAATTCAAAGATTGGACTAATCATCCAATCAGAAAAATTGTAAGATGATGTAGAAGTTGTTCCATAGAAATACAATGCTTTTGTATTTGAAGCTCCTTCTGCTGTTGAAGCAGGAAGTCCTGAACCAGAAGAAATACTACTCCAATAGTAAGAAGAATAAGCTCCATTAACATTATACCAGCAGTGAAGAGAAGATCTGTTTGCTCTTGCTGAATCTTGTATTGCTATAAATATGTTTGTATCGAAGTTTTCTACATAAGGAATTGTAGAAATTGAACTACAAGTTGACCAAACTGTAAACACATCTGATGTTACTGCTAAATCACCTGAACAATCTGCTGTTACTCTATAGTCAACTCTTGATGAGTATGGAAGGTCTGGGATTTCAACAGGGCTTTCGCTTTGTGCTGAATACCAAGTTGTGTCACCAGCATATCTATATTCTACAAAATATTCTGCACCTTCATTAATTTCATCTGTTACTGCAACATACATAGTAACGCTTCCACCAGCGTCTTCCATTGTTACTTCGAAATCATTTACTCGTGCACAAGGTGTTGACATTATTGAAAGATTGTCAATAGCTGCAGGAGGGTTTTCTCCGTCACTACTATCTTGTCTCCAAGAGAAAACTAATTTATAGATATTAGGTGTTAATGTGTTAGACAATGGAATATTTACTCTTTCCCATGCGCCTTGAGTATTTGTGATCGTTGCTACTTGATAAGCAGCACTAGGTAAAGAAGATGTTAATTCATCTAAAAGAGGAACAACTGAAACTACCAGATAATCACAACAAGTTTCTCCTACGAATCTTGTATCGAAAGATACTCCATAGTAAGAACCTTCTTCAATAGAGAATAATGTGTAAGCGTGAGTTACTGAAGAAGCAGAGTTATTATAAGAATTTGTAGCACCTCCATCGTTAGATACATATAAAGAGCCTCCTTCTGCCATTTCTCCGTCTTCAGTTAAGGCGTTATTAACTACAGAACCAATGAACCATTGATTTAAAGCAGTGCTTTCAAAATGCCATTCTGAAACATTTTCTAAATCATCAAAGTTTTGATTATAAGGAGCAACTACAAAATCGCCATCTTGTGGATAAGTTACGAAAGCAGTTGTTGCTTCTGAGCTATTTTCTTCTGCACAAATTGTCCAAACCTTTACATCATATCTTGTATATGAATCAAGGCCTGTTAAAGTATAAGAAAGGTCTGTAATGTTTGTGCTTACTTCTGTCCATTCTTCTTCAGTTTCTGCTTTATAAGCTAAACCGAATGTAGTTAAAGTTTCATCAAATATTGTCCAAGAAACAGTAGCACTTGATTGATCTATTTCAGATACTGTTAAGTTAGAAGGTCTGTAACAAAAGCCATCTAATTCTACTATTTCCATTTTCATCACAGGACGAGCAGTGAAATCAGATATTTCCCATCCGGCAGGCATAGAACCTACTGTGTAAGATTCATAGTCTTCATATACTCCTTGCACTGAGGTAAAAGAGGTTGGAGATGTTTTGTAATAAACAGTACTACAATCATAAGCATTACCATCTCTAATAACAGTTACCAAAAGATTTCCTCCTGTATAAGGATAAATGTTATCTAAGTCAAATGTTACCCAACCTGGTGCATTTGTCATTGGACCAGAATAAACCTCTGTATATTCTGTACTAGGGATAATTGTAGTTAACGAAGTGTTTGTAACTTCATGTAAATAAATCTTTACTGTACCTTCACTGAAACTTCCGTTTGTACAATAAAAACTTATACTTTGAATTCCTCCTGCTTGTAATTCTTCTGCTCTATAAAGCATTTGCGTATAAGCATCCTCATAGCAGTGATTAATAGGGACATACTCACTTAAGCCAGTTGACGTAGAGTCTCCCGCTACAATTGTTGTCTGTGCCGACAACTGCATGGCAAAAATAATAGCCATTGCAAATAATAGTAATCTTTTCATACTTTAATAATTTTGTTAATAATTAATTTAGAAGCGCCAAATTTAGTGCTTTTTTTTATATAAGCAAAATTATTGTTTGTTTTTTTTAGAATAAAACAAAGTGTTAATTTTTAATTTCTTTATTTTTCTTCCATTTTTTCTTTGTGAAAATGGATTTTCTCTTTGTGAAAATGGATTTTTTCTTTGTAATAATTTGCTAATTCTTTAAAAAGGATTTAAAGTTTCTTTAAAAGGTGATTAAAGAAACAAAGGTTTTTAATGTTTTAATTGTTCACTTAATTTTTGTCTTGCAAGGAATATTCTACTTTTTACCGTGCCTATAGGTATGTGTTGCTCATCTGCTATTTCGTAGTATTTGTATCCTTGATTCAACATCTCAAATGGTATTTTTTGTTCCATAGGTAATTTGTTTATTAGTAAAATTAATTGAGAGTGATTTGTATTGTGGTCTGCTGAATAAGCATTGTCACTTGCAAGATTGTTCATCCAAGGGATTTCTCCTTCTTTGCTTATGATGTTTTGTCTCTTTTTGTTTTTTCTGTAGTTGTTTATGAAAGTGTTTTTCATAATTGTAAACAACCATGCCTTTAAATTGGAGCCTTCTTCAAAGGATTGCTGACTTGTAAGGGCTTTGAGACATGTGTCTTGCGTTAAATCTTTAGCTTCTTCTCTGTCTAGGGTTAAGGAATAAGCAAAAGCTTCTAAACTTTTTTGTGCTTCTACCAATTGGCTTTCAAAAACTAGATTTTTCATAATGATAATTGTTTTAAGGGTGTAGCTTTTTATATAGAATTTATGTACCAAAAGCCTTTTTCAAGGGGTAAGAATTCTTGCTCCTTTTGATAAAAAACACAAAATCAAGTTAATAAATTTATGTTTATTTAAAGCAAATGGTCTTATGTGTTAAGAGTTTTAGTTTTTAATTTGGACTTTAGTGCTTTTTTTCGCTCAAAAACAGGACAAAACAAACTCTTTTTGTATTTTTGCATTTACGTTTTTAGTTTTTTTGATTATGAAGAGAAAATTTTTGTCTTTCGCTTTGGCTTTATCAATGTTGATGCCAAGCGTTTTTGCAGATGAGGGAATGTGGTTACCTCTTTTATTGAAGAATAAGGAAGCTGATATGCAAAAGAATGGAATGCGTATTAGTGCAGAGGATATTTATAATGTAAACAATGCTTCTTTGAAGGATGCTGTTATGTTGTTTGGAACAGGTTGCACAGGAGAGTTTGTTTCGGAGCAAGGTTTGTTGCTAACAAATCATCACTGCGGTTATAGTTTCATTGTTTCTCATTCTACTGTTGAGAGAGATTATTTGACAAATGGTTTTTGGGCAAAATCTAAAGAGGAAGAGCTTCCTTGTAAAGGTCTTACCATAACTCGTTTGGTGTATATGGAAGATGTGACTGCAAAGGTTTTGAATGAGGTTAGCGATAATTTGACAGAAACAAAACGTCAAGAGATAATAGATGCTAATATTAAAAAGGTGATAGAGCAAGCTACTGCAAACAATCATTACAAGGCTATTATTAAACCTTTTTATTACGGCAATCAATATTTTATGTATGTGAATGAAGTGTTTAGAGATGTTCGTTTGGTAGGAACTCCTCCAAGCAATATTGGAAAATTTGGTGGAGATACAGATAATTGGATGTGGCCTCGTCACACAGGAGATTTTTCTGTGTTTAGAGTATATGCTGATAAGGATGGAAAACCTGCTGACTACTCTAAAGACAATGTTCCTTATAAACCAAAGAAACATTTAAAAATAAATCTAAAAGGGGTAAATGAGGGTGAATTTACTTTTGTTTTTGGTTATCCTGGTACAACTAAACAATTCCTTACTTCTGATGCTGTAAATTATGTGCAAAATATAGAAGACCCTACAAGGATTAAATTGAGAACTGCAAGATTAGATGTTTACAATAGAGCAATGAATGAAACTCCTGCTCAAAGATTAAGATATGCTTCAAAGGTTGCATCGGTGGCAAATGGCTGGAAAAAATGGCAAGGTGAAGTTAGGGGATTGAAAAGACTTAATGCTATTGAAAGAAAACAGGCTTTTGAAAAAGAATTTAATCAATGGGCTGTAAATAAGGATAAGTACAAAAATGTTCTTGCTCAACTTGAAAAGACTTATTCTGATATGAGAGATTTGAATCTTTCTTATACTTATTTGAATGAGGCTATTTTTGCTTCTGACCTTATGATTCAAGTAAGACAAGTTGCGAATATTATTTCTGTTGCTAATGCAGAGAATGCTGATGCAACAGAGGTGCAAGCTTTGGCAGAGAAACTTTACAATACTTTATCTAATTACTATGCTAAAGACTATGTTAATCATCGCAAGGTTGATATGGAAATATTTGTAAAGACTATGACAATATTCTATAACGACTATGCAAAAGATAATTATCCTTGGTTGAAGGCTCAAATTGAAAATGACAATAAGATAGTTAAGGTAGAGGATTATTTTAGTAATGTATATGAAAAATCTTTCTTGTCAAATCCTGAGAAGGCAGAGAAGTTATTAAAGAATTTTAAGGCTAAAAACATCAATAAAATGATAAATGACCCTGCGGTAGAATTATTCTTACCTATTTGGGGTAAATATTTGGAAAAAGACAGATTTGAATTAGCTGCATACGACTATAAAATAGATAGCTTATATAGAATATATGTAGCGGGAATAATGGAAAGAAATCCTAACAAGGAATATTATCCTGATGCAAATCTAACTTTAAGAGTTGCTTATGGAAATATTAAAACATACGAACCTAAGGATGCTATAAGATATGAGGCTTTCTCTACAATAGAAGGTATAATGGAAAAAGAAAATCCTGAAATTTATGACTATGTTGTTGAACCTAAATTGAAACAACTTTATAAGAATAAGGATTATGGCTGTTATGCTAACGAAAAGGGTGAATTGCCTGTAGCCTTTATTGCAAGTAATCACACAACAGGAGGAAATTCTGGTAGCCCTGTTTTAGATAGAGATGGTAATCTAATAGGTATTAATTTCGATAGAAATTGGGAAGGTACAATGAGTGATATTATGTATGACCCTTCTCAATGTAGAAATATATCTTTAGATATACGTTATTGTTTATTTATTATAGACAAATTTGCAGGTGCTTCTCATCTTGTTGAAGAAATGAGTATTATTAAATAAAAGAGGACAAAACAATGAAAATATCATATAACTGGTTAAAGAAATACGTTGATACCAACATATCTGCTGAAGAAATTGCAAACCTTTTAACTTTCGGAGGTTTAGAAGTAGAAGAAGTTGAATTAGTAGAAAGCATTAAAGGTGGTTTAAAGAACTTTTATGTAGGGGAAGTTTTAACTTGTGAGAATCACCCTAACTCTGACCACCTTCATATTACTAAAGTAAATGTTGGAGGTGAGGAACCGTTAAACATAGTTTGTGGAGCGCCTAATGTGGCTGCAGGACAAAAAGTAATAGTTGCAACAATAGGTGCAAAGATTTATGAAGAAAACGGAGAGTGTTTTGAAATCAAAAAAAGTAAATTAAGAGGCGAACCAAGTGAGGGAATGATTTGTTCTGAAAAAGAGCTTTGTTTAAGCGACAATAATGACGGAATAATGGTGTTACCTTCTGAAGCAAAGGTTGGTACTCCTGCAAAAGAATATTTCAATATAGAGGAGGATTATATTTTTGAAATAGGTCTTACAGCTAATCGTTCAGATGCTACTTCTCACATTGGAGTTGCAAGAGATCTTGTGGCTTTACTTCAAAGTCAATTAAACGAAGACAAAACTCTTATGTTGCCTTCTGTTGATGAATACAAAACTGAAGAAACTACTGAAGAAATAAAAATCAATATAGATACTGATTTATGTAAAAGATATTCTGCTGTAGTAATCAAAGGTGTTGAAGTAAAGGATTCTCCTAAATGGTTGGCAGATCATTTAAGAGCGATAGGACTACGCCCTCTTAACAACATTGTTGATATAACTAATTTCATCCTAATGGAAATAGGACAACCTTTACATGCTTTTGATTATGCAAAGGTAAAGGGAAAAGAAATCAATGTAAAAACTCTACCTAAAGACAGCACTTTTGTAACATTAGATGGCATTGAAAGAAAGCTTAATGGCAAAGAAGCTATGGTTTGCAACTCTGAAGAGCCTATGTGTATGGGAGGAATATATGGAGGATTGGATTCAGGGGTAAGTGAAAAGACAACTGATGTTCTTATAGAAAGTGCTTATTTCGATCCTGTAGTAATAAGAAAGGCTGCAAAGTATCATACATTAAAAACAGATGCTTCTTTCCGTTATGAAAGAGGTGCTGACCCTAACATCACTCTTTATGCTCTAAAGAGAGCGGCTCTTTTAATTAAAGAATTAGCAGGGGGAACTATCTCTTCTGAAATAACAGATATTTATCCTGAAGCAATTGAACCTAAACGCATTGCTTTGTCTTATCAAAGAATGGATACTCTTATTGGAAAGTCCATTGAAAGAGAAACTATAAAGGCTATACTTAATAAACTAAATATTCAAACTACAGAAGAAACTGAAGAGGGGCTTGTAGCAATAGTTCCTACTAATAAAGTAGATGTAACAAGAGAGTGTGACTTAATAGAAGAAATCTTAAGAGTCTATGGATACAACAACATAGAATTAAGTCTTAGCATGAAGAATTGTATTTCTCAATCTCCAAAACCTAATCCAGAAAAGATACAATCTCATATATCAGATTATTTAGCGGCAAAGGGTTTCAACGAAACTATGAATAACTCTCTTACAAAAATCTCTTACTATGAAAACAATGCTGACTTCCCTGCAGAAAAATCAGTCTTAGTTCTAAATGCTTTAAGTAAGGATTTAGGACAAATGAGACAAACTTTATTGTATGGTCAATTAGAAACAATAAGCTATAATATCAATCGTAAGACAAGCGATTTAAGATTATTTGAGTTTGGAAATTGTTATGAGAAAAACACAGACAATTTTGAATCTTCAGAAATCACTAAACGATATACAGAACACAAACACCTTGCTCTTTTAAGCACAGGAAAGACTATTGAAAGCTGGCAAGCAAAACGAGTAAATGAAAATTTCTATTACCTAAAAAACATATTACACAACATATTCTCTGAATTAAGAATAAACACTACTCGCCTTGATGTTCAACAAATAGAAAACGACACTTATCTTTATGCTCTTGCTTACATAGCAAAAGACAGCAAAAAGACAATTGCAACAGTAGGTATGTTAAAACCTTCTCTTTGCAAGAAATGGGATATAAAACAAGAAGTGTATTACGCTGACGTTAATTGGACTTTACTTTACAAATACATTCCAACAAACAACGTAAGATATGAGGAAATTTCTAAATTCCCTGAAGTAAGAAGAGACCTTGCATTAGTTGTTAAAGAAGAAGTAAGCTTTAGCGAAATGGAAGCTATAGCTTACCAAAGCGAAAAGAAATTACTTAAGAAAGTATCTTTATTTGATGTTTATAAGGGAGATAAATTACCTGAAGGACACAAACAATATGCACTTAGTTTCATACTTCAAGACAACGAAAAAACACTTACTGATAAACAAATCGAAGCAATAATAGCTAAGATACAAAAGAACCTTGAACAAAAATTAGGAGCTAAATTAAGATAAACAAAAATGCAAAGCCTCTTACACTACGACATAAGGATTTTAATAGCTTTATTAGAATCATTAAAAGGAAATAAACAATTCTTTATGTTCCTTGTCAATAACGGATTCCCCGAATTAGCAGCATGGAGCAACGCAGTACGAGGAGACGAAGAGGCTTTGCATTGGCTTTTTGATAACGGATTTGGCACACTTGGCGTATTAAGCAACGCAATAGACGGAGAGAAAAAAGCAGTGCAATGGGTATTGCGCTCAAACGATGACTTTCTTATCAATTTCTCCGCAGCATGTCGCAAAGAAGAAGACGGAAAACGCTGGTTGCAAGACAAGCAATTAGACATCTTCATAAAAATGGCAGAAGAAATCATAACAATACTTGACAAACAAGTAAAAGACCGACTATTCTGGTACAAATGGAGAAAATAACAAATAATAGTATAGCCTTTATTATAGCCTATCTTTTAGTATTTGCAGTCGTACAAATATCAACAATACTTTCTGCATTCTCTCACGAAGTACCCGTAATAATCTATAGCAGTTTTTTAGACTTTAACTCTCTTACCTCAGCAGCATCAGACGAGGTTTGGAAAAGCGTAAACAATGTAATAAGCATATTTGGAAGTGCTATAGTGATTCTGATTTTGCTTCTATTCATTTCTCTAATCCTTTTACTAAAATGGCGCTCCAGAAGAATGTGGATACAAAGAATACTCTTTTGGACAGCAATACATAGTTTCATACGACTATGCACAAGCTTTATTTGTGGACACATTTTCTACCTATGGGGATTCAATCTCGTAACAGACTTTATCGGGCTGACCTTTCCTTCTCAAGTTATGAAATCTATTTTTGTCTTTCTAATCTCTGTACTATTACTTATAGGTATATACTTTTTCCGACAAGCCATAATAGGTATTATAAATCCCTTTCAAGGAGAGATTAAAGAACAACTAAAAAACAACCTCACCTATCCAGCAATCATAGGTAGCTTAGCCCTACTCCTTATCTTCTTTCCAATAACTAACAAAGCCGGAATCACAGAAGTAGCCAACACTCTCCTAACACCAATACTAATTATCACCCTTATGAGACAAGGAGTACAAAAAAAATTCACCTATCTCAACCCAAAACACATACAACACCACACTAATAAAGAAAAACTACAACTCCCACTCCTAATAATAACCCTAGTACTATCAATCACACTAAGACTTGTATTTGACAAAGGAATAAAAATCACACCAAATACCTATGACAATTACATATTAGACAACCTCCTTTCCGTAGTAGTAATAAGCAGTCTATCCATACTCTCAATCTATCTTGTCATAGCCTATTACCATCATCACAAAAAACAACAAATCCAACTACAAAAAGAAATCGATACCTACAAAAGCTATCAAGAACTGAAAGACCACACAATCTTCAACTACGATAAATCCCCAAACTTAGACAAATACAACAAAGCATGGGAAGAAGCCGAACAAAGCTTCAAACAAAAGAAATAAAAAAGAGCCTCGCAACTCGCGATGCAGGGCTTAACTTCTCTGTTCGGAATGGTAAGAGGTGTTCACCTGCTCTATAGCCACCAAAAATATCCCTGTTTGTATGTAATATTTACAAATACTTCATATTTATTAATTAAGTTCTTCTATTCCGAGCGATTTTAGGTATTTAAAAGTATCATCGTAGTATTCAGGTAAGCGTGTTTCATCCGTGGAATTTCCTTTTGGAACACAAATAACCATTCCTTGACGTGCTCGTGTTAGTAGGACACGATAGGCATTCAGTTGATAAAGTTGATTAACTTCTTTTTTATTTTTTTGCCATTGGTTCGCTCCAAATCTATAATATTCCCAACCTTTTGGCGTGTATCTAAGGTCTCCATCCCAAGCTAAGCATGCCCAATCGAGTTCTAAACCTTGTACATCAAATTCAGTCGCAACATCTTCTAAAAACATTGAGGAACGTAGGTCTTTTTTGTCGTCAAGAAACCAATGCACAACATCACATTCTCTTTTTACATCTAAAGATAATGGTCTAAGTCTCTCTGCTTTTGAGGATACTACTATACCATATCGTTCTGAACCTCGTGCTTGCTTTTTAAGCCATGCTTTCGCTGTTTCAATATTACGTGTTATTGCTATTGGATATTTATCTTTTATTTCTTCAAAAACTGCTTTTGCAGCCTCGGTTTCTAAATTTAATAAATGATGAACAAATAAAGAGAGTTTTTCTGCTCGGAAAGAACGCATTGATACATTTAAATGTAAATCTGGAGCATTTGTTACATTTTTATTATTTGCTAATATGCTTGCTATGTCTCCTTCTGCGTATTCTTTATCTGTTATGTGACTTGAAATATATACCTTCCATTCCGGAAACATTTTGTTGCATGCCTTTATCCATTCTCCGATACCAGCTTCTCCATTATGAATTTCTTGTCCTCCTCCAACTAAACAAACAATAACCGCCCAGTCTTTTCGTAAATTTAATGACCAAATTAAAAATTCTGCTTCTGAAAGAGGGAAGTTAGGCACTTTTCGTTTGTTTCCATAACTACCTCCTCGTGCTAACCAATCTGATAATTTTGTTAAATTCCACGAGCGTTGTGCTTCGTCAAAAATAGCTACGTGTTCTATTTCTGCATATCCTGCATTTTCTTCTGCAAGTGTTATCGTTTCGTCTATTTCTAATTCTCCATTGATAATTGGAGTTTTTATTTTAGATAACATCTGCTCACGATAGTTGTATATCTCTTGTATAAAACGCTTTACTTCTCTACGCGCATCTGTTATTTTTCCTCCATCTCGTTCTTTTTTGTCACGTGCAAGAGCTTCGGTTAATACTTTTACTAATGGGCCATTACCCGAAAGATATACTGCAAGGCTATCTTTATCGTTATCTTCATTTCTTTTTGATTATTCTATTGCAACATTTAGTCCTACAAGTGTTTTTCCTGCTCCTGGTACACCTGTAACAAAACAAATACTTTTCTCTTTGTTTTCTCTACTTTTACGGATAACATTAAGAATATAATCTGTTGTTCTCTTTAAGGTTTCACCTGAAGCTTCTTTACGTGTAATATCTTCAACAGAGTGATTTAAGTATAATGATGTTGCAGCTTCAATAATAGTAGGTGTTGGCTCATATCTACTTATACACCAACGTTCAATATCTAATATTGCTGTATTTAATGATTCTCGTTGTATTACATTTTTAATAATTTGTAATAGGCTATTGCTATTAGATAGTATAGGATTGTAAATTTGATCGTGATAAATTGAAGATGTTAAAACATCTGTACTATCTTTGCTTTCTGTGGCTACTAATATTGGGACAATAGTTAAATTAGCACTTTCTTTGTGAAAGTTTTTTAGGTCAAGTGCATAATCTAATACTTGTTCTACATCTTGTTGAATATAGTCTTTCTTTCCTACTTTAAATTCAATACAAAAAACAATATTGTGCAATAATAATACGACATCAACTCTTTTGTTTAGTCGAGGAATAGTATATTCAAAAATGATTTGTGAAGGGCTATTTCTCCACTCTGATAAAACATCTTTCAATAGTCTAATTTCTTCTTCCCACGCTTGAACTTGTGCTGGTTCATTGCTACCTGCGTAAGTAAGATAACGAAGGATTTCATCTTCATTAGCTTCTAAAAATTGTTCTATTGTATTTTGGTAGTAACTATTCATATTGTTTATAAAATAAACTCTTTAAAATAGACTTGCTATATTTTACTATTTACATGCAAAGTTATAAATTATTATACAAAATAATATAAAGTAAGTAAAACTAAATAGTCGTTTTTCTTATTTAAGGCAGTTTTAATCACCGTTTAACGAATGATTAAATCGGTTTTAAAGGATTTCTTTTCTTGGAAGCTGTTCCCATTTTCAAAGATTACCAACCACTACCACGCGATGGTATTCCATTTTCTCTTTGTGGTATTCCAATACCTCCGCATGGTACTAATGCGTTTTTAAAGATTTCTTTCATTTTTCCTAAGAGAAAATCCATTTTCTTCAAGAAAAAATAGATTTTTATCAAGAAAAACTATTTTGAAAACTTATTTTCTCTTCTCTATTCCTTAATGATATTATCTTAATTCTCTAAAAACTATTCGAAAAGGTGGTAGAAGAATGGTTTATTCTAAACAAAAAGGCAA
>JAGCJW010000009.1 GCA_017647785.1 Bacteroidales bacterium
AAACTCTGCTCCTTTATTCAAACAATCCAATTGTTCTAATGGTGTTCCATTTGAAAATTTGGTGTAATCAAAGTTTGCAAACATACGGCGAAGAATATCTAACTCATCTTTTACCATAATTATAGATTTCTCCACTGCTTCAACAGAAGAGGTTTCTTCTCCTTCTTGTGTATAACGTTTAAGAGCTGTATTAAGATTGCTTTTCAGTCCTATGTAATCTACTACTAAGCCTTTTTCTTTCCCTTTATAAACTCTGTTTACACGCGATATTGTTTGAATAAGTGTATGATGTTGCAAAGGTTTGTCAATATACATAGTATCAAGACAAGGTACATCAAAACCCGTAATCCACATATCAACAACAATCGCTATCTTGAAATTAGATTTCGGATTCTTGAATTGTACATCTAATTTCTTTCTTTCCTCATCGCCTCCAAGTAAATTATATAATTCTGCCTCATCATCTTTGTTGCGAGTCATTACCAACTTTATTTTTTCAATAGGAATCGGAGCATTTCCATAACTTGCTGTTGATTCTGCAACTTTTGATATCTCATAATTTGGAGCAAAAACAATACTTTCAGAAGGAATTTCAGCCCATTGAGGACGAAGTGCTATGATTTTCTTATACAAATTATATGCAATCTTTCTATTTGCACAAATAAACATTGCCTTTCCTTCCACACTACTACCCTCTGAAACACGTGTTTCATAATGAGAAACAAAATCCTCTGCTATTGCTTGCAAACGATCATTATCCCCCAATATAATTTCCATTTTTGTAATAGCCTTTTTACTTTCTTCTATTTGATATTCATTTGCTCCTTCTTCTGCACACTGCTCATAGTATTTTTCTATCTCCTCTAATTTATTATTATCCAAAAATACCTTTGCAGCTCTTCCTTCATAAACAATTCTTCTTGTAATTTCATCTGCAACCGATTCGGTCATTGTGTAAGAATCCACTACTTCTCCAAACACATCTAAGGTTGCATCAATAGGAGTGCCTGTAAATCCTACATAAGTAGCATTTGGCAAAGAGTCATGCAAATATTTAGCAAAGCCATAACTTCGCTTTACTCCATATTCCGTTTGTTTTATTTGTTGCGATAGGTTGATTTGGGAACGATGCGCCTCATCGGAAATACAAATAATATTAGCTCTTTTTGAAAGCAATTGTGTATCTTCTGTAAACTTATGAATAGTAGTAAGAAATATACCTCCACTTGTTCTATCAATAAGATATTCCCTTAATTTTGCACGACTTTCAACCTCAACAACACAATCATCTCCAATGAATTTCTTTGCTACTGAAAATTGCTCCGACAATTGAGCATCAAGATCTGTCCTATCTGTTATAAGAATTATTGTAGGACTTGCAAATTCACGACTACGCATCAACATTCGTGAAAGGAAAAGCATTGTAAAGCTCTTTCCACAACCCGTTGCTCCAAAATAAGTTCCACCTTTTCCATCTCCCTTTTCGTTAAGTTTACTATGTTTTAGAATATTATTAAAGAGTTGATGTGTAGCAAAAAACTGAGGATAGCGACAAACTATTTTTTCTTCTTTCTTTGAAGAATCGGGAAAGAAAACAAAATCCTTAACAACACTCAATAGCCTATCTTTACGAAACAATCCCTTAACCATTGTAAGCAAAGAATTAACTCCATCGCTTGCTTTGTCTTCTGCTTCCACCTTTCGCCAAGCATAAAAAAACTCGTAAGGAGAGAATAAAGAACCATACTTACTATTTACTCCATCACTGATAACAACAAAGGCATTGTATTTAAAAATCTCAGGAATATCTCTACGATAACGCACAGTTAATTGAATGAAAGCATCTTTTATAGTAGTATTTTCTTTTACTGCACTCTTAAATTCAAAAACCACCAAAGGCAAACCATTCACATAAACAACTGCATCGGGGATTCGTTTTTCTTTCCCTTTAATCTCCAATTGATTTACTATGCGAAAGATATTGTTTTTGCTATCATTAAAGTCAATAGGTTCAATAAACAAATCTGCTTTTGAAGAGTCTTCTCTATGAATTGCAAATCCTTCGGTTATTAAGCGATAAGTGTGTGCATTGTTTTCATACAACGAACCACTTACATCTGACTTTAATTTAGAAATTACTTTTTCAATCTCCAATGAACTTATTTCCTGTTCTGCATAACGATTAAAAAGATAAGCACGTAAATCATCAATAAGTAAAACCTCTGATAATTCCTTATGAATTTCTTCTCCGTTTGTATAAATGTAGCCCTCATTCTCAAACAACTCCATTACCGCCATTTCAAGAGCATGTTCATTAAAGTTTGTCATAACTTATTCTCCTTTTTTTATAAACCCCTATCACAAGAATTTAGTCATTAAATAGAAATTAAAAGTATTTATTATTCTTATTACCAAATTGGATTAGTATTCAATTGTCCTTCAAAGAAATAATAATCCAAATATCTCAATATTTTATTAGATTCTCCAAGTCCTCCGCAACATTGTGGCTCACGACATATTGTTATTAAACTAGAGCGATTTATAAGATTGTTCATAAAGTAATGAACATTTTCATTATCGTAATATTTTTCTTTAAAAATCATTTCTGGCCAAGCATATTGTTTACCCTCACAATCTGTTGTAAAACAATCTAAATCAAAATCCAACACAAACGGAGCAGTTACTTCCTTAGAGAATTTTTTATACGAATTGTAAGGTGGTCTATTATACTCAAATACATCTCTAATTTTTTTGTAATAAGGCTCTTTTATAATACTATCTCCTAAACATCCTCTACAATCTAAAGAATAATTAAGATGTGGTATATCAAACATTTCATGTAATATTCCATTAGAAGACTTAAATTCAAAATTCATATCTTTTATATTTGAATTTTCTTTTTGACCAATAACAACTGCATGATGTATTAAATCCAATTCCATTCCTGCTAACAACCAATCATCGTCAAGACCTCCCAAATCAAACTCAACAAAAGACCAAAAATCACGACTTGGTACATCTTTAATGTTTTTAACATTCCATTTTTTTAATAACTCTTTAAGTTTAATATCAGGATTACAAGCATCATCATGACGATCAAAAAATATTAAATTAGGAGTTTTTTCAAAAAAATCTATTTTTTTTGCCTCAAATAATACATTAAGAATACTCCTATGATCATCATATAGTATTATATTTTTGTCATTAAAATGATAAACTTCAATATTTGTATGCAAAGATAATTGTCCTATTGATGTTATTTCTACCATACTTTCTTTTTTTTATTGCCCCATCTTAGCCAAAAGCAAAGACTGTAATTCGGTTAATTTTTCGTTTTCTTGTTCGTGTATAGCAATAGATTTATCAATAATCTCTACCTTATTGTAAAACTCTATCACCAACTCCTCAGTAGGTAATATAATATTTATTGTTTCCATATCAGGAACTGTTAATTGATTTTGAACAGAGCCTGAACCTTTAATATTCATTGTACTCAATTTATAAAATAAATATTGAACCAAAGACTCATTTTTAGGAATTACTACAATCAATCTTACAATAGGAACATACGGCTTTTTTCTTAAAAAACAATAACCAATAGTTCCTCTTGCCGATATTGTTATACTTTTTTCTTTAATTATTGACTTCGTTGTATATCCAAAAATTCCTTTATTATCTATACCATTAGCATAAACAGGAATATTAAAGTATTCTGTTTTGATTTCTGAAAAATCTTGTGGCTTATCACCTCCTGCTTTTATTTCCGCCACCTCTCCCAACGTTCCTATTCTCCAACCTTCGGGAAGATTTTCTTTGTCAATGCTTTCTACAAACATTTTATGATAAAGGGTTTGGGCTGTGGCTTCAAGGTTTTTTATTATTTGTTCGTTTAATTTAATACGTTTGCTTATTGTTTCATATTCTGATACTATTTCTCTTTGTTGCTCAATTGAGGGAATTATTATAGGCATTTCACAAAAATCTCCATAATTTACGCCACCTCGAACATCTCCACCTGAATAGAACCACAATTGTCTATCAAATTCTGGACGTCTTAACCACATCATTAAATAATCAGAACTAAGTATATTTTCATCTATAACTTCAAAAGCATAATATGCACTTGAAATTATAGCAAATTCATCATTTTTCAAAAGAGATATTGGTAATATTCCATCCCTACCAACACTCATAAATTTACAACCAAATTGTCCTTTTTTTATTACTTTGTATTTAGATAAATCCGTACCTATAATATTTGCAATTGAAGGAAAGAATTGCTTACTCAAATTCACTCCTAACAGATTCGTAACTTTCAAATCCTTATTTCTTACATCTACTTCTCTGATATAATCGCCTAATTTTTGCATTTAGTTTTTCAATATTATTGCTTTTATTGTTGTTAATTCAAGGTTGACAATAGAGAATCGAAATTATCTCCTTTTATATATCCTTTTTTTACATTATTAAAAGATATTTCTTTCAGTAATCCACGCTCTACAAGGCTGACAATATCTTGTTTTGCTGTTGTTGGACTTATATTGAAGCGGTCTTGTAGGTCTTTCACTGTAAGAACTTCATTTGGATCATCTACATACAACTGAATCACTTGTGCTTGTCTCTCGTTTATATGTCCTAATCGCATATATTGATAAGAATTTCTCTTTTCAAGTTGTTTTCGTTGTATATACTCTTTCAATTCACAATAGGCTTGCTCCAAAACTTTCAAATTATAGTTAATGAAATAACCAAGATCCAAATCATCGACTTCGGAATAGAGATACGCTTTCTCGTAAGATTTCTTAGATTTTGCAATCACACGGGATATAGATAGGTATTCGGTCATCCAATAGCCTTGTTTCAACATATACCAATAAAACAATGCTCGTGCAGTACGTCCATTTCCATCAACAAAAGGATGATAGAAACCTATCATGAAATGAATAATAATTCCACGAATGATAGGATGGAGAAAAGATGTAGAATTACTATCGTTAAAATAGTCGCAAAGATCTTTGGCAAACTGCTGAATCTCGCGCGCATCAGGAGGCGTATGAACTGTTTCTCCTTCCATGACATTATATACAACAACATCGTCTTCTATTGTCCTGAAACGACCTGAATCCTTTTCGTTTTTTAAAGTCTTATCGGTCATTAACCTATGGATTTCTAACAACATCTCTATGGATAATGAGGTATCCTTATGGTTAGATATAAATTGAATAGTTTTATAGTTATTTACAATCATCTGCTGAGAGCGATCCTTTGGCTGTTTGTTCTTTCTTAGCATCTCTTTCGCAACTTGTCTGGTTGTGGCAGCACCTTCCATCATACTAGAATAGATAGCTTCCTCCATCAAAGAACTTTTCAAATATTGTTTCTTGCTATCTTCTGTGATTTCAGTATGATGCTTCCAACCTTGTCCGAAGTTCATATCGAATTCATGGCAAAGACGTTGCATTTTATCAGTAAAGCCAAAAGAAACTGCATATTTATCCCATGTGTATTTGGTCATGAGTATGCGAGAGGCCTTTATACGTTTCCATAATTCCTCTGCTGAACAGAATTCAGGACGTTTTTTGTACTTTATAGTGTCCCAATACTCATAATCTTCATTGGCTTTGTCAATCAAGATATTAACATCAGAATCTTTTCTGTATCCATTATTTAAGAATAGTCTTAAATAATCTTCTTGCGTTAATTTTGGTGCTGATTCTATCATGTTTTACTAATTATTTCTGACTACAAAAATACAAAAAAAACTTTCCAATTCTTTCCAATATTTAAAGAATTGGAAAGAATTTTATAGTTTATATCCTAATTTTTCAAATAATGCTTTCAGTTCTTGTTTGCTTTCTTCTTCTTGTTGTAATAGTTCTGATAGTTCATTTTGCAGTTCTCGCATTCTTGCATCAAAGTCTATTTGTTCGTCTTTGTTTTTAAATTCTATGTATTTGCTTGGAACAAGGCTCCAACCTTTTTTTTCTATTTCTTCAAGTGAGGCAGAATAGCAATATTCCTCTACATTCTTATATGTTGTTTCCTTTCCTTCTCTTTGCCAATTATGGAAATTCGTTGCTATTTCTGTTATTTGTTCTTGCGAGAATTGAATATATTTCTTTTCAAAAGGCTCACCCCATTGTCTTAGGTCAATGAATAGTACTTCGTTTTCTCTGTTGCGATATTTTATCATTTTGCCGTTTTGTTCTACTGTGCGTGCTTTTTTATTTCGGTTAAGAATCCAAAGCGTTACGCTTATATCTGTTGAGTAAAACATATTTCTTGGCAAGATAACTATTGCTTCTACTATGTGATTTTGCAGTAATTGACGGCGAATGTTTAATTCTATGCCTTCTCCGCTCAATGCTCCGTTTGCAAGTAAGAAGCCTGCTACTCCATTTGCAGATAGTTTGCTTACTATATTCAAAATCCAACCATAATTCGCATTGCTTGTCGGAGGTGTTTCATATCCATACCAACGAGAATCGGTTTTAAGTTCATTGTCGGCTCTCCATGCTTTTTGATTAAAAGGAGGATTTGCCATAATGAAGTCGGCTTTTAGGTCTTTGTGTTGATCATTATGAAAAGTATCGGCTGCTTGTTCTCCAAGATTATTGGCTATTCCTCTGATTGCGAGATTCATCTTTGCCAATTTGTAGGTTGTGTTTGTGTATTCTTGACCATAAACCGAAATATCACGTTTGTTTCCGTGATGTGCCTCTATGAATTTCATACTTTGCACAAACATACCACCCGATCCACAACAAGGGTCGTATATCTTTCCACGATAAGGTTCAATCATTTCGGCAATAAGGTTTACAATACTTTTTGGAGTGTAATATTCTCCCTTTCCTTTTCCTTCTGCTATGGCAAATTTTGCAAGAAAGTATTCGTAAACTCGCCCTATTAAATCGTTTTCGGGGTCTTTTAACGTGTCTATCTTATTTATTTCGTCCAGCAAGGCAGCAAATTTCGCTCTATCAAGCCCTAATCCTGAATAATAATTATTTGGAAGAGCTCCTTTAAGCATCGGATTGCTGTTTTCTAATCGTGCTAAGGCTTTATCTATCTTTATAGCAATGTCGTTTTGCTTTGCATTCTCCATTATGAAGTCCCAACGGCTTTCTTCTTCTATATAAAACACGTTCTTCGCATTATAAAACACTGCTTGATTGATAAAGGCTTCTTTTCCTTCGTTTATCAACTCTTGCTTACGCTCTTCAAAACGGTCATTTGCATATTTAAGAAAGATTAAACTAAGCACAACATGCTTATATTCAGAAGGCTCAACCGAACCTCTAAGTTTATTTGCCGATTCCCATAAAGTTTCTTCAATACTTTTTTCCTTGATTTGTTTTTTTGCCATAGTTTATTTCTATTTACTACAAGTAATAAAATCTATATCGCAAAGTTAAAAAAAATTATGCAAATTACACAAAGTAAACACCGTTCAAAGATTTTTTTTCAAAAAACATGTAATTCTTATCTTTCTTTCGATGAAGAATGTAGCATAATTAAGGATTTCAAGAAATGTATTGTTATTGATAACAAAAGAATTAAGTTGGATTTATAATAAATCTACAAAAGACAACGTAGCGAAAGAGGATTAGAAAATCAGCTTTAAAAATACATAAAATCACAATCTCTCTCTAAACAAATCAATGCCAAAAGTTCCATTAAGCAAGAGACTTGATCAAATGTAACGCCTTCACTTTCGGGATTAGTTATTCCAAAATATATCCAATCCTCTACACCATTTACTCCATCATTAAAATAATATATGCTAAATTCTCTTTCAAAGTTTGGTGGCAAGTGCATATTAAATTGGCGGAAATCAATATCTATAGCATCTATATCAATATTGAATAATTCTTTCCAAAGAGTTTTCATTTTATTGTTATCAATACATGCTTCAATACCATTCCTTGTTATACCTTTATCTTCAATATAGCTATTAAATTCTTCTTCTGTGCAGTCGTCGTCTTCATCTAATCCTATCTTATATGCTATCGTTTCTAATGGACCTTTAAACAAAACATCATAAGCCTTAGTTACATAATACAAAGGCACTTCATAATCTCCTCCTTTTACCGATTGCAGAAGTGTTTTATCAAATTCATTGTTTTCAACTCGCTTTCTAAACTCATCAGGCAAAATATTAAACACTGTTCTTATGCTTTCGTAATCTGTAACACTTAACCACTCTTTATTCTTTTTTTGAAAAGATTCCCACGGTATAATTTTTGTTACCTGCATTTCAAATATTTTCTGTAACTTTTGTTGGTGGCAACAATGAAATTCCCAATTTTCTAATGGTTCAGTCGGATTTGAAGGCGGACAAATCTTACCTGAATAAGTATTTGTTTCAGAATCATACTCCAAAATACACTTATATCCCTTGTATTCTAAATTAGGCAAGTTGGTTTCCATTTTATTTCCTTTTTATCTTTTATAACTAAGAATTCTTATTCCTTTATAATTTCTTCTTCGCTTAAAAAAGTATTGAAAAAATAATCTTATTAGGTTTGTAAACAAAGAGTTTGATGTTTTTATCTAAGTGCAAATATAGTAAATTTTTAATTCAAAACACCAGAATCCAAAATAAGCATATTAAAAGTTACATGCTACAAAGATTAAAAAAGATTGGTAATCGCAAAAAAGCAATTTTGTTCATTCTTTCTTATTTAAAGCAGTTTTAACCACCGTTTAACGAATGATTAAATTGGTTTTAAAGGATTTCTTTCTTGGAAGACGTTTCCATTTTCAAAGAGTTCCAACCAATACCACGCGATGGTATTCCATTTTCTTTTTGTGGTATTCCAATACCACCGCATGGTACTGAGTCTTTTTCAAAGGATTCTTTCATTTTTCCTAAGAGAAAATCCATTTTCTCTAAGAGATAATTCATTTTCTTAAAGAAAAAATAGATTTTTATCAAGAAAAACTATTTTGAAAACTTATTTTCTCTTCTCTATTCCTTAATGATATTATCTTAATTCTCTAAAAACTATTCGA
>JAGCJW010000010.1 GCA_017647785.1 Bacteroidales bacterium
TCATATAATTAAATCAAAATAAACTTTATGCAAAGTTAGTAAAAATATAGTATCTTTGCATAAAAATACAAGGATATGATAACATTTTTAGTTGCTCTTGCTCTTTTGGTAGCAGGATATTTCGTTTACGGAAAATTTGTTGAAAGAGTATTTAAGCCAGACTTTCAACGCATAACACCAGCTACAGAGTTAAATGATGGAGTAGATTACATTCCTATGCCAACGTGGAAAATCCTTATGATTCAGTTTCTAAATATTGCGGGATTAGGACCAATATTTGGAGCAATCATGGGAGCGAAATTCGGACCAGCCTCTTACATTTGGATTGTCTTTGGAAGTATTTTTGCAGGTGCTGTTCACGATTACTTTTCTGGAATGTTATCAATAAGAAATCAAGGAGCAAGCCTTCCAGAGCTTATAGGAAAATATTTAGGAAATGGTGCAAAACAAACAATGAGAGTTTTCACAATATTGCTTATGGTTTTGGTAGGAGCAGTCTTTGTTTCAGGGCCAGCAGGCTTGCTTGCAAAGCTAACTCCCGAATCATTAGATATGACCTTTTGGGCAGTTGTAGTTTTTGTTTACTATATCCTTGCAACTCTTTTGCCCGTTGATAAAATCATAGGAAAGGTTTATCCAATCTTTGCAATAGCTATACTCTTTATGGCAGTGGGAATATTAGTGATGTTAATATACAATAACCCTGTTTTGCCAGAAATAACAAGCCTTTCAAGCCTTAAAAATACCTCTCCTGAGGGTAATCCAATTTTTCCAATGATGTTTGTTTCCATTGCTTGCGGTGCGATATCGGGATTTCACGCAACACAATCGCCAATGATGGCACGTTGTATGAAAAACGAAAAACACGGACGTCCTGTCTTTTATGGAGCAATGATAATAGAAGGAATAGTAGCACTTATATGGGCTGCGGCAGCAAGTGCTTTCTTCTATGAAAACGGAATGGAAGAAAACAACGCAGCAGTAATAGTTGATACAATTACAAAAGAATGGCTTGGAATTGCGGGAGCGTTTCTTGCTTTGCTTGGTGTGATATTTGCACCAATCACATCAGGAGATACAGCCTTTCGTTCAGCACGATTGATTGTTGCTGACATTTTGAAAATACCACAAAAGAAAATCTACAAACGACTATTGATTTCAATACCACTTTTCATAGCAAGTTTTCTTATCCTACAAATAAACTTTGACATCCTATGGCGTTACTTTGCTTGGTGCAATCAAACACTTGCAGTTTTCACGCTTTGGACAATCACAGTCTATCTAACAAAAGAAAAAAGCAACTACATCATAACACTAATCCCAGCCTTATTTATGACAATGGTATGCGTAACATACATTTTCATAGCACCAGAAGGATTTTCACTTTCACCAACAATTTCCTACACAGTAGGAGGGGTTGCAACCATAATTTCTTTAATTCTTTACATTATTTGGAATAAAAGTATTAACTTTGCACACAAAGGAAATTTATAAAATATTAACATAAAAACAAAAAGAAAAATGATTACAAAATTAGACGAAGTCATTGAAGCCGTAAAAGCAAAAGGCAAAAAAAGATTAGTAGCAGCTTACGCTAACGATTCACACACAATAGGTGCAGCATCAATGGCAATGGACCTTGGAGTAGTAGAAGCAACTTTAGTAGGAGATATAGACACTATCAAAAAAGTTTGCCAAGAAGAAGGAATCGATGTAAATAAATTCAAATTAGTTCAAGAAGCTAACGAACAATTAGCAGCAAACAAAGCAGTAGAACTAATCAACGCAGGAGAAGGCGACATATTAATGAAAGGACTTTGCTCAACAGACAAATACATGAGAGCAATCCTTAACAAAGAAAAAGGCTTAATGCCAGGAGGAAAACCAGTACTTTCACACGTTACAGTATTTGAAATACCTACATACCACAAATTACTTGTAACATCTGACGTTGCAGTTATCCCAGCACCAGACTTCAAACAAAAAACAGCAATCACACAATACGTTATCAACACAGCTAAAACTCTTGGAATCGAAACACCAAAAGTAGCAATGATAGCACCAACAGAACAAATGTCAGTAGGAATACCATCATGCGTAGATGCAGCATTAATCGCAGCAATGGGAAATAGAGGACAAATCAAAGGAGCTATCATCGATGGACCATTAGCATTAGACGTAGCAATCGACAAAGAATCAGCTGAAATCAAAAAATTAAAAGGCGAAGTAGCAGGAGATGCAGACTGTCTAGTATGGCCAAACATCGAATCAGGTAACGTATTCTACAAATCTTGCACAAAATTTGCAAAAGCAGAACTTGCAGCAATGGTAGTAGGAGCAAAAGTTCCATGTGTATTGTCTTCAAGAGGCGACAGCACAAAAACAAAAATGTACTCTATCGCATTAGCAGCATTATCTTGCAAATAAGATGGAAAATTGGGCAAATCAATTACCCTTTGTAGCAATAACAGTTTGCGATAAAGAAGGTAAAATAGTAGATATGAATGAGCGCAGTCAAATGACCTTTGCAAACAGCGGAGGAAAAGAACTAATAGGAAAATCCTTATTTGATTGCCACCCAGCCCGCGCACAAGAGATGATAAAACACCTCATGAGCAGTGAAGAAACAAACGCCTACACAATAGAAAAACAAGGCTTGAAGAAACTAATCTATCAAACACCTTGGTATAAAGACGGCGAATTTGCAGGCTTGGTAGAATTCTCAATAGTCATACCAGAAGATATGCCACATTACAAGAGATAAAACACAAAAGGGAGGATAAAACCTCCCTTTTTTCGTTTATCACAAAAAAATAGACTAACTTTGCGACAAAATCATTCCTATGGAAAACAACATAATAAAACCAATAGAACAACAATTTGGAGAAGTTGTTAATATCATTCTACAACACAAAAGCCGAGCAACAAAAGCTGTTAATGAAGAACTATTACTTACAGCATGGCATGTAGGAGGCTATGTATCAAACAAACTAAAAAACGAAGAATGGGGAAGCAAAGTTGTCTCTCAACTATCCGAATACATACGCTCTCAACGTCCCGATATAAAAGGATTTAGCAGAAGAAGCATTTATAACATGATAATGTTTTATGACGAATACTCATCAGAAACCTTTGCTTCAATAGTAGAAAAATATCTTAACCATGAATTTGTGCAGTCAGTGCCTGCACAAATTGAAACACCTACAAACCTACCAAACCAAGAAACAAACCTAATTATACAAACAACAACTACACAAATTGTCCAACCAATAATTGGACAAATGCCTAAAATATTAGAATTAACCTCATTAACCAATCATATAGAGATACTTTGCAGATGCAAAAGCAATGAAGAACGCCTATTCTACATACTCTATGCAAACAAAGAACATTTAGCAAGTAGAGAACTACAACGTTGCATTTCAAATCAAACCTACACAAGCCTATTAAGCAATAAAAACAATATGTCAAAAGGATTGCTTGAAACCTATCCAAGTGCACCCATTATGTTTAAAGACACATTGTTTGTAGATTTTCTTAACCTACCGAAAAAACATAGCGAATCAAAACTAAAAAACAGCCTAATAGAAAACATGAAGCAATTCATTTTAGAATTAGGCAAAGACTTCATCTTTATGGAACAAGAATACAAACTAAACGTAGGAGCATCAACATACAAAGCAGACCTTTTATTCTTCCATAGAGGCTTACAAGCCTTAGTAGCAGTTGAACTAAAGAAAACAAAATTCCACCCAAGAGACCTCGGACAATTAGAATTTTATTTAGAAGCCCTTGACAGAGACGTAAAACGCTCAAACGAAAACCCATCAATAGGAATTATTCTTTGCCCAGAAGCAGACCATGTAGTAGTAGAATATGCTATGAGTAGAAGCATGAGCCCTACAATGATAGCCGAATACAAACGCATACTCATACCACAAGAACGAATGCAAGAGCAATTAAACGAATATTGCAATTTATTTTTAAGCAAATAAAACACAAAAAGGGAGGAATTAAAACCTCCCTTTTTTCGTTTAGCCTATTTGCCACCTTAAATTCATTCAGAGATCATTTTTCAATAATTTAACAAAAAAAGGTTGTATCTATACAACCATATTAAAAACATTTTGTATTTTTGCAATGCATGTTAATCAAATTAAAAGCAAATGAAATACCTAAATATAAAAAAAGCATTGCAAGCATGGCAAGAACTACAACCATTATCAGAAAAAGATAAAGAAAGACTTAGCCGCCGTTTTACCGTGGATTTCAACTACAACAGCAATCACATAGAAGGCAACACTCTTACTTATGGACAGACAGAAATATTGCTACTTTTTGGAAAAGTAATAGGAGAAGCAGATGTGCAAGATGTACAAGAGATGACAGCAAGCAATGTTGGACTTCGTATGATGAGAGAAGAAGCAGTAATGAAAAATATTCCTTTAACGCAAACTTTTATTCGTACCTTACATAAAACTCTAATTAGAGAAGATTATACGGTATATCGCAACTTACAAGGAGGTATTCAAACAAGCTACGTTATACACGCAGGACAATATAAAACACGTCCCAATAGCGTAATTACACGCTATGCAGATAGATTTGAATATGCCTCACCAGAAGAAACACCAAGCCTAATGGCAGACTTGGTTGATTGGTACAACAAAGCAGAACAAGAAGGAAAACTCTCTCCGATAGAACTCGCCGCATTATTTCATTACCGCTATATACGCATTCACCCATTTGAAGACGGAAATGGCCGTATCGCAAGACTAATGGTAAACTTTATACTTACCCGTCACGATTATCCAATGATTGTAATTCGTAGTCGTAAAAAGAGTGAATACTTGGAAGCTTTACATCAAACAGACCTTGAAGTAGGTTCCTTACCAAGCGATGGAGCAAGTGCAGAGATTAAAGACATTCGCCCATTCTTAAAATATTTCAATAACTTAGTAGCCACAGAGATTTATAACGATGTCTTGTTTGTGAGCGAGAAAAACGAAAACGTTTGGTGGTACGATGGAGAAAGAATTGCTTTCCGTACACCAAACTACACAAAAATACTCAATGCAATGCGTAGCGAGCCAACATTAACACTTGCAGACATGAAAGAAATAACAGGAATCAGCATAACAGCCATTCAAAAATTGCTTGACCAACTTATACAAAAGAAATATGTTGAACGAGGAGAAAAAGAAGGAAGTTGGAGAGTATTTCTAACGCAGTGATATAAAAAACAAAAAGGGAGGAATTAAAACCTCCCTTTTTTCGTTTCAAAGCCACAAACCTATTCAATCAAACCCTTAACCTCTAAATTAGCCTCTTTAAACGAACACTTTTCAAAATTTGCCTTGAAACTAACAGAAGGGTAGAATCTACACGAGAAACGTATAATCGTGTTAGCATCAACCTTATCCACACTCTCTTGAGCTTTGGCGTGAATAGTTGGAATAAAACTACCTAAATAACCAAGTTTTACAGCTTGTCCCATAAGGATATACTTACTTAAAGAAATCTCCATAGCTTTCAAACAAGCCAACACATCAGGAAAACTTACAGTGGTACTTTCTGCAATATCCTTTGCCACTTGATTAATATCAACATCTTGTCCTCTGTAAAGACGTGCCACAAACTTTTCTCCTGGATTCTCACCAACGTGAATCATTCTCTTAACTTTTACATACTCTACTGCCATAATACATTAATTTTAAATTTTTAATAAACTACTTACTAATGGAAACATAATCTACCAATCTGTAACCATTTTGTGCCGACACATTACCTCCAATAAAAGAAGCGATAGTTGTCAAAATCACAATAACAAACTCAATAATTCTCTTCCAATTCGGTTTTTCCTTACTCATAACTCTAAAAAAATTAATAATTAAACACTCTATTTCCGTGATATCACAATACAAAATTACTACAAAAATACAAGCCACACAACAAGGTGAAATAAAAAGAAATCTATTGAATTAAAAAGAATTAAATAGACAAGATTAGAGTATTTTTAAACCATTTTTTAACTCCCAAGAATAATGAATAATCTCTGCATAATCACATTTCAATCGCTTGGAATATGACTCATAAAACAAACCAATCAATCTCTCTTCACCTTTATCTCTGTTTTTTGCAATCTCTATCAAACTATTAAAACTTGAATAAAACTCCACATCACTCTTTTTCCAAAAATCATTAGCATTCTTCTTAAAATCCTCGTTTACCTTATGAAGAATAAAAACATTATCTGCCATATTACTTAAATCATAACTACCAGAAATATCTTCCTTTCTCACAATACCATAAGATTTTCTTGGGTGAGCCACCAACACAATATGAATAGCCGATTGCTTTGCATACTCTGCCAAATCCTTTACAAACAAACTTTGTTGCTCATACTTATCTATATTGTTGTGATTAATATTCATACAAGCAAGATTGTCAAGAACTATTAAATGCGCCTTTTCTTTCTCTACCAACAATCTTATGTGTGAAAACAACTCTTGCCAATTATTACCATAATTATTGTTATACACAAAAAGCTTATCCTCTAAACTTTTATCTATCAAATCATTAATCTCTTCAGTATCAGCCTGTGCACCACGAGCAATAATATGAAACCAATTCTTAATTCTCCAATTCTGCATCTCTCCAGACCATAAACCAATCTTATAACCCTTATCACAAGCATTCAAAATCATATTATTTAACCAAACAGTCTTACCACAACCATTAGAACCTGTCAAAATACTAAGACCACCAGCAGCCAAACCACCATTCAAACAATTATCCAAAACTCTGAAATTAGTAGGAATATGCAAAATATCATCACTATTGACAGAATTTATATCACTCAATCGCAACCATGTAGCCTCCTGTTTCGGAAGAATTTGTTTAAACTCACTATAAGCCTTGGAGTCACCCACAGGCTTTTGAATCTTAACACCCTCTAATCTTTCACGAAACTCCTTCCAATGATAAGACGAACACGAATTATGAAAACACTTAAAACCCAACCTTCCATCATCATAAACAAAGACTGCAGAATCAGGAGACTTATGCTCTGGATTAAACACACACTCGTTCAAAACATATTTATAACCACCCTTAACATCTCGCTTCTTGTAACCAACACCATGCACATTCAAAAACTTCTCAACATCAAAAATCTTTCTACCATAATTATCAAACTCGCTGTATTTTGTTTCCTTAATCATATACTTATCCACCACAGCCTTTACAAGACGGAAATCCACATTCTTCAAGACATTAGGAATATATTTAATCACACTATCTCTATGAGGTCTTTCTGGCGTATTAGAGCCCTTTTTAGCTGTTGTACCATACAATTTAGTTAAACGAGCACGATTGTGCACCACAGTGTCTATTTCGACCTCAGGAGAAGAAAACAGCATACTCAAAACACTCAAAAAATCTTTTATCATCACATCACTCTCCTCACTAACAGCAACGCAACAAGGATACATCAAATGATAACCCGAACCACTCATAGCAAGCACAGGACGAGGAAAACCATTATTTGACAAGAACTGATAAATACACTCGCTAACCTTGTTAGCAAGAGCCAATTCCTCATCACTAGAACTTACACCACTCTTTCGCTTAGGGTCTATATCAATCATTATCCAACGTCTAAACTCAATATCACTATCACTAATGCTGTGTTTAGTAGAGTTGAATTTATTAATACATTGATTGTTACACATCTTTGCTTCAAGATTATACGGATTAACACTATTAAACACAAAGTACCATTGCATAGAATCAGCCTCATAACGTTCCAATTCCGTGATTAAATTACCAACAGAAGAAAACCAAGCACTAACAATTTTCTTACTACCATTCAAAACACCAATACCACGAATTTCAGTTTTTTGCAAACCAAAAACATTCCAACATTTGTTAATTACATCTCTATTCATAATCTCTTTTCTTTTTATTTTTAATTTTTCTTTTTATCTATTTATTATATATTTATTATTGGGGTAGATTTTATACCATATGCAGGTAGATTTTATACCATATGGAGGTAGATTTTATACCATTTTATATTGTTTTTTCAGTGTTTAAATATTTTGAATTAAGGAATAAAGAATTTCTTTCTTTGATTAAAATTTTTCTTTCTTTAAGAGATTGTATCACTCTCCTTGCATAATCCTTACTTAAGCCACAAATCTCACCCAAATGTGCACAACTACCATAATATCCACCCTTAAAATTGTAGATATAGGAAATCAACATTCTTTCCGATGGTTTAAAACTATTAAAGCTTGTTTTTTCAAGCATAGCAATAAACTCTAAATCAATCATAATATATGCCATAACCTAAACTATTTGTATAACATTTTTTTAATTTCCTCAAACTCTTCTTCACTATACCAAAACTTTCGTTTTTTCACCTTAGAAAACATTTTTAAAGCTTTTCTAATTCTATAAAGAGTAGAATTTGAAATATTCAACTCTTTTAACACTTGATGAGTAGTTTTCATGACAATTTATTTTTTGAATTAAGACTTTACAAAATTAATGCTATATATTTGATTAACAAAGAATTAAAAAGAAGTCATTAAAGAAAAAAACACAGGCAATTTCTCATAAGAAAAATAAATTTTGAGCTAAGATATTGCATGTGAAAAAAAATCATTATTTTTGTCGGAAAGAAATTAAGAAAGACCTTAAGAAACAAAAGTGAGATAAGGCGAAAAAAAATTCACAATTCCTTAATAATCAAACACCAACAATTATGAATAACCCTAGACAATCAAACAAGACAAGGGATAAAAGTGCCCGTGAAGACGGATTCCCCTCCCAAAAAGTGGAGTGGACCGATGAGCTACTTAAAGAAGTTTACGAGAAATGGTATTTGAAATATAAAGATGTAGCACATCCATGTAATTTTTATATATTTTCAGAATACTTTAAGGGAGAAAAAGAGGACTTTAGTCTATTTTTTAACGAATACCACAGCGACAGCAATTTAATAAGAGTTGGGTGTTTATTAGGACTTAGCAGAAATCAACAAGACAATGTTTTCAAGAACTACAGACGCCGTTACAACAAAACCCGAAATTTAAACTCTTCCAGTCTGCCAAAGAATTTCTTTGCAAAAGAAAAAGGTTGGGAATTTTATGACGACCTACTTAAGCTTTTAGAAGAAAACGACATATTTTATATAAATCCATTTTTAAGCCAAGAAGAAAGAAAAGCAACAATAGAGAA
>JAGCJW010000011.1 GCA_017647785.1 Bacteroidales bacterium
CCCGTCAAGCCATGGGAGCCGGGGGTGCCTGAAGTTCGTGACAGCAAGGAGCGACCTAGGGCAAAACTGGTGACTGGGGCTAAGTCGTAACAAGGTAGCAGTACCGGAAGGTGTGGCTGGAATACCTCCTTTCTAGAGGGTTATTATGAAATAGGGTGAGAGATCACCGCTACCGAGAAGGTTTCTAAAGATAATTTATAGTCTCGTAGCTCAGTTGGTTAGAGCACTACACTGATAATGTAGGGGTCGGCGGTTCAAGTCCGCCCGAGACTACAATGGTTTATGTATTCATAAATCATTTTTTTTGTTTTCATAATTGTGGATTTTGCTCCTGAGAAGTTCTTTCTCAGGAGTTTTTTTTATGCTTTTTCTAAGCATTGCAAATCTAATAATACTTTGCTTTTTAAGTGTTTTTGTTGATAATTACAAAAAGTCTTTGATGAATATTTGTATAGGTATTATTTCTAACTTTGATATAATATCATCATCTTTTTTTATTAGACTTAATTATCTAATATTATTAAATAAATTTGTAGATTTGCAAATGTGGAATAAAAATTTGATCAAATGGTCTAATTTTTTTTTAGATAAATCTAATTGTAAAAACAGATTTAAAAAACGAGAAATAAAACTTAATTGTATGAGAAATCAAATAACATCAAAAGTTAAGGAAATTATAGATTCTAGTCTTCAAAGTAATGTATCGCCAATATTTGTATTTATTGGGGTTGAATCATATATTGATATAAATATGTTTAATGATTATATTGTAGATATTGATACATTTACTAAAAATGGCGATATAATGCTTTTTGATAAAATTTGGTTTACAAAAATTTTCTTGGCATTACAGTCGCAAGATAAAAATTGTCACATTCTTTCATTTGCTCAATTTACATATCTAAATATACATATTAACATTGACTTTTTTTTGCCACGAATAATTATTATTCGTGATAATTTGCGTATGTTATTACCTATATCTAAAGAAGAATTTATCTCATATAATAATGGTAATATTGTAGAAGAACGAAGATCTGATAATATGCCAGAATATATGTCAGAACAAATTAGAGTTGGCTCGGAATATTTTTTCTCAATAAATTTACCAATTGAAAATTTTACATCTATTAATTTATTTGAAGATAGGATTCCTCTTAAACAATTATTTGATAGTAAACAATATGAGATAATAGATATAGTTAACGACCACTATTCCATGGATATATTTATCAATCGTTGCATAAAAGAACAAAAATTTGATAAAAAAGTCTTGGTTAAGGTACATAAAAAACATCCACAAGATAATAAAATTAAATTTTTATTGCAAGAAGCTAATGCTTTACTTAAAATGTTTGGTGGTGAAATGTTTGAAATGTTTGATGTTCCTCTTTCTGATGATTTTATTATTTCAGATCAAACAAATTTATTGTTAAAAAAATATTGGGGTTTAAATGCAACTTTTCGTGAATTACGTGTGTATAAAAATCCTGATTATGAAAAAACTATAACAACTATTTCTCAAGGTCAAATTGTTCAAACAATTATAGATGAGTATAAGCATGCAAAAGAAGGTGAAAAAGTAAAAGATTTATTTCTTACAGCACCAACAGGAGCAGGTAAGTCGTTGTTGTTCCAATTACCTGCATTTTTTGTATCAGAGAATAATGATGTTACTATCGTTGTGTCTCCACTTATTGCTTTAATGAAAGATCAAGTAAATCAAATATGGGTTGAACGTGGTTTTAGGAAAGTACAATACATAAATGGTGAACTAAGTTTAATTGACAGGGACAGAGTAATTGAAGAATGCAAAAATGGAGAAATAGATATTCTTTATATGGCACCAGAACTTTTATTGTCTTATGATATTTCATTCTTTATTGGAGAAAGACAATTGGGACTACTTGTAATAGATGAAGCTCATTTAATAACAACTTGGGGACGTGATTTTAGAGTGGATTATTGGTTTTTAGGACAACATATCAATAAAATAAGGAAATATAGCAAATATTCTTTTCCTATGGTTGCAGTTACTGCTACGGCTATATATGGAGGTGATAATGATATGGTATTTGATAGTGTTAATAGTTTGAATATGAATAATCCTCATATGTTTATAGGAGAGGTGAAACGTAATGATATAACATTCGTTATTGATAATCATGATAAATATAAATTAAATTATGATTCAGAAAAAGAAAAAGAAACTGTTGAGTTTATAAAAAAGATTAAAAAATCTGATATAAAAACAATAGTATATACTCCTTATACACGTCAAATTGATAAAATTCAACAACGTCTTTCTGCCGACAATTGTTCTGATATAGCAGTTTCCTATCATGGAGGGTTAAGTGTTGAAGCAAAAGATTATGCTTATCATAGATTCCGTACAAATGAAACAAAAATAATGATTTCAACAAAAGCTTTTGGAATGGGAGTCGATATTTCTGACATACAAGTAGTTTATCATCATGCTCCCTCTGGTTTATTACCAGACTATATACAAGAAATAGGTCGTGTGGCTAGAAAATCAGACATTAAAGGGTTTGCAGTGTTAAATTATGCAATAGAAGATCAACGATATAGTAAGATTCTTCATGGTATGTCTTCTATAAAACTATTTCAAATAAAAGAGGTACTTAAGAAAGTATATAAGGTGTTTATTAGTGGAGGTAAAAAAAGGAATATGCTTATTTCTGTTAACGACTTTGCATATATTTTTGATAATGCAATAGAAGTAGATCAAAAAGTTATGACAGCTTTAATGATGATAGAAAAAGACTATTTGGCAAAGTTTCGTTTTAATGTACTTGTTGCTAGACCTAAAAAATTATTTGTTAAAGTATTTGCTCGTACAACAATAGTTGGTTATAATAACTTGAAAATAAAATATCCTAATTCATTTGAAGTTTTGACTCAAAATAATAATTATTATACATTGAAACTTAATTTAGATGAAATTTGGCAAAAGAATTTTTCTGATAAAAGTTTTCCTCGTATAAAACATGATTATTATTCAGGAAAACTTTTTGAAAACGATCAAATAGAACTTGTACCACAAGTAAGAATTACGTATAAATTAGAAAAGGATTATTGCTTAGTATGTGATAGTTTAGAAAGACTTTTTTCTGTATTGAAACGTTGTTTTATCGCTCTTGATGGTCATTTTTTTACAGAGGAAATGTTAAATGATGAGTTAAAATCTTATATATTAGAAGAATCAAAACGAGATAAAATTGTTAAATTTGTACTTGCTACTTATTCTGGAAAAACCATTATGTGGAGTAATATCGTAGAAGAAGATGCATTTTTACAACGTCGTAAAGGAGTAAATCAAAAAAATGAATATAGGGTTATTAACAGACAATATAACAGAAATTTTGCAACTTTACAGAATAGATTTTCGCACATGTTTTCTTCAAATACGAATACAATTGCGGTAAGATATGTTTCTGTAGGAAGAGAATTGTTAACTAATTATATTAGATTAGGAAGTTTACTAGAAATAATGGAACTTGCTAGTTATGAAAGTTTAGGCGGAGATAATCCAATGTTATTTATTCGTATAAATGACCCTTTACGAATAAAACGTGATTCAGAAGACGATAATTATTATAATACATTATTAAAAAGGACTCTTGATCGTTATCAAAGTAGTTCAGAGCTGTTTGACCATTTTTTTCTGCACTCTTTTGATAATGAAGAGCGTTGGAATTTTATAGAGGACTATTTTTTAGGGAAATCAAATGATGAATTACTTGAAATCTATCCAGGGGGAGAAAGAAATCATATAGACATTGTTCAATTTTTAGAAAATAATGTTGTAAAAGTATTTAATAATGATTATTCACAATCTGAAAATAATAAGAACCTAAATATATTTCCACCTTGTGAGGGAGAAGTTTATGATTCAAATAGATTGTTAACTTTAGATAATCAAACGATGAAAATTAGTAATTGGATTACAAACAATCCTATTGCTTTAGATAAAGCAATAAGAAAATATAAATTGTTCCTACCAGATTATAAATATTTACAATCTAAATTACTACAGGAGCATTTTGAATATTTTAGAGATGTTATGGGGCTTAATCTTTGGATTGAGTATCCAGGGTATAAGCAATTAGTTGCAGCAATAATTCCATACACAGACGAACCAGTTAAGTTTTATAAATGGTGGAAAATGAATGAAGATAAAGTTTGTTTGTCTTTTAAAGAAAAAATAACTTTGTTTCTAAAAGTAGAGACTATAAAGTCTGGTACATTAATAAAAAGACATAAAACAATTTTAGAAAATAAGAAATAATCAATATTTCATCGTTGTCAAAAGAGTGTTAATAGACGTATTTGATGTATGTAAGTATATAAAGATTTTGTTTTTTAGGCTACATCGCACCTTGCTTTTTTTCTTTAATTTACAATTTATTTTTTTACTAAATTGTATTTACTAAATTTTGAGGAGTGTTATAATAGATGTTTTTTAAATTATAAATTTTAATTTTAAAAAATATTCTGTACCTTTGCAGTTTAAAATACCCATCTTGAATACAAAAAGGAATGTTAGGTATGATGTGTGTTTGTTTTGTAGAAGTGTAAAGTAATTGTAAATCAATATGGTGGTATTTTGTCAATTAAAATATTTATATGGAAAAACGTTGGGCTTATAAGGAAAGAGGTGCAAAAGAAGTGGTCAGTCGCTTAGCTGAACAGTTGTGTGTAGGGAAAGATAATGCAGGCAACGATGATTTATTTACATATGAAATTGTTGCAGAGTTGTTAGTGCAAAGGGGAATAACAACTTACGAAGAGGCAGAACGATTTTTTAGACCGAAATACGAATATTTACACGATCCCTATTTAATGGATGATATGGATAAGGCAGTAGAGAGAATATTGCTAGCAATAAAGGGAGGTGAAAAAATATTGGTTTATGGTGATTATGATGTGGATGGCACTTCTGCAGTAGCTTTAGTTTATTCCTATCTTGAACGTTTTTCGTCTAATATAGATTTATATATTCCAGATCGTTATTCAGAGGGCTATGGAGTGTCTATAAAAGGCATAGATTATGCTGTAGATAATGATGTTAAGTTGATTATTTGTTTAGATTGTGGTATAAAGGCTCATGATGAAATTCTATATGCTAAACAAAAAGGTGTAGATTTCATTATTTGTGATCACCACTTGCCTTCAGAAACTTTGCCAGATGCTTGGGCAGTATTAGATCCAAAGAGAGTAGATTCTAATTATCCTTATAAAGAATTAAGTGGATGTGGTATTGGCTTTAAATTAATACAAGCAATACAGAAAGAAAAAAATAGGCCATTTGAGGAAATTTTAAATTTCTTAGACCTTGTTGCGATAAGTATAGCTGCTGATGTTGTGCCTTTGACAGGTGAAAATAGAGTGTTAGCGTATTATGGTTTAAAAGTAATAAATAAATGTCCTCGTGTTGGTTTAGAAGCAATATTATCTTATAGTAAAATTAAGCCAGAAGTAAATTCGAAACTTTATTTCAATAGAGAATTAACTATTTCTGATTTGGTGTTTTTGGTTGGACCAAGAATTAATGCTGCAGGGAGAATGGAAAGTGGAAGAAAGGCTGTAGAATTGCTTAAATCAGAAAGTAGAGAGGAAGTTGAGAAGATAGCTGATGAGATAAACAAAAATAACGAAGAAAGAAAGAATTTAGATAAAATAGCGACTGAAGAAGCAAAAGAAGTATTGAAAAATTGTGCTGATTTAAGTAGTAAAAAATCAACTGTTATCTATGGCGAAAATTGGCATAAAGGAGTTATTGGAATTGTTGCTTCTCGTCTTATAGAAGAGTATTATAAACCTACAATCGTTTTTACAAAAAGTAATGATTTAGTTACAGGTTCTGCTAGAAGTGTTAAGGATTTTGATATTTACACTGCTATAGAATCTTGTTCTCACTTACTTACACACTTTGGTGGACATAAGTTTGCTGCAGGTTTAAGTTTACCTGAAAAGAATCTTGAAGAGTTTAAAATCTTATTTGAAAAGAAAGTAGAAGAATCAATTTCTGATACACAAATGATCCCAGAAATTGAAATAGATATGGAAATAGAATTAGGTAATATAACTCCTCGCTTATTTAGAATATTAAAACAGTTCGCTCCATTTGGTCCTGAAAACAATGTTCCTATATTTTGTAGTAAACGTTTAATGGATACAGGTTTTGCAAGAACCGTTGGAAGTAAACATTTAAAGCTTTCGGCAGTTTCTCGCGAAAAATCATCATTTCCTTTTGATTGCATAGGATTTGGTATGGCAGAATATCAAAAGAGTATAAGTAAAGGTGGTATGTTTGATATTTGTTATCAAATAGATGAAAATGATTTTCAAGGACGTACATCTTTACAATTGAATTTAAAAGATATGAAAATAATTAGTTAATATAGATTGTAATAAATAACTATGGCACAAGACGATAAAAAGATTATATTTTCAATGGTTGGTGTTGGAAAATTAATACCACCAAGCAGACAAATACTAAAAGACATATATCTATCATTTTACTATGGTGCTAAAATAGGTATTATAGGTTTAAATGGTTCTGGTAAATCAACTCTATTGAAAATAATAGCAGGATTAGATAAATCTCATCAAGGAGAAATACATTTTTCTCCAGGGTATTCTGTTGGATATTTGGAGCAAGAACCACAATTAGATGACACAAAAACTGTAAAAGAAATTGTTCTTGAAGGAGTAAAAGAAGTTGCTGATTTGATTGCAGAATACGAACAAGTGAATATGAAATTCTGCGAACCAATGAGTGATGAAGAAATGGCTGCTCTTATTGAACGTCAAGGAGAATTGACAGAATTAATGGAACAATATGACGCATGGAATCTTGATAATAAACTTGAAAGAGCAATGGATGCTTTGCGTTGTCCACCAGATGATGCATTAGTAAAAAATCTTTCAGGAGGAGAAAGAAGACGTGTTGCATTATGTAGAATCTTATTACAAGAACCAGATATCTTGTTGTTAGATGAGCCAACTAACCACTTAGATGCAGAAAGTATAGAATGGTTAGAGCAACACTTACAACAATATAAAGGAACAGTAATCGCAGTAACTCACGATAGATATTTCTTAGATAATGTTGCAGGTTGGATATTAGAATTGGATAGAGGAGAAGGAATTCCATGGCAAGGTAATTACACATCTTGGTTAGATCAAAAGACAAAACGTCTTGAGATGGAAGAAAAACAAGAAAGTAAGAGAAGAAAGACTCTTCAAAGAGAGTTAGAGTGGGTAAGAATGACTCCAAAAGCAAGACAAGCAAAAGGTAAGGCGAGATTAAGCTCTTACGAACAAATGATGAGTCAAGATGTAAAAGAAAAAGAAGAAAAACTAGAAATATTTATACCAAATGGACCTCGTCTCGGAGATAAAGTAATTGAAGTTAACTCTATCTCTAAAGCATATGGAGATAAATTATTATTTGAAAACTTAAGTTTCTCTTTACCACCAGCAGGTATAGTTGGAGTAATTGGACCTAATGGAGCAGGAAAAACAACATTATTTAGAATGATAATGGGCTTAGAAACTCCAGATACAGGTTCTTTTGATGTAGGTCCTACAGTTAAAGTTGGTTATGTAGACCAACAACACCAAGATATTGATCCTGAAAAGAATGTTTGGGAAGTTATCTCTGCAGGTAATGAACAAATAGCAATGGGAGGTAAATTGATTAACTCAAGAGCATACGTATCAAGATTTAATTTCTCAGGAACTGATCAAAATAAGAAAACAGGAGTTTTGTCAGGAGGGGAAAGAAATCGTTTACATTTAGCAATGACTCTAAAAAGTGAAGCCAATGTTTTGTTATTAGACGAACCTACCAACGATATTGACGTAAACACATTGAGAGCTTTAGAAGAAGGTTTAGAAAACTTTGCAGGTTGTGCAGTAGTAATATCTCACGATAGATGGTTCTTAGATAGAATTGCTACTCACATATTAGCATTTGAAGGAGATTCACAAGTTTATTTCTTTGAAGGCTCTTATTCAGAATACGAAGAAAATAAGAAAAAACGATTAGGAGATACTACACCTAAAAGAGTTCGTTACAAAAAATTAATTTCAGATTAAAAAAGTAAAACAATATAATAATGGAAAAGAAAGAAATAATAATTTGTTTAGGAAGTTCTTGTTTTGCAAGAGGTAATAATAAGAATCTTGAATTCATTCAAGAATATCTTAAAGTTAATGACCTTAAAGCAAAGATTACTTTCAAAGGACAATTATGTTCTCAACAATGCAGTCAAGGACCAGTTGTAATAATTGATGGAGAAATGTTTACAATGGTGAATAAGACAAAATTGTTGGAGATATTAAACAATAAGTTCGGACTTTAAAATAAGTTTCCTATGCAAAAAACTGCTCCTGTTTACACAGAAAAAAGTAATTGTCAAGACTGTTACAGATGCGTAAAAGCCTGTCCTGTTAAAGCGATTAAATTAGAATCTGGTTCAGCTTCAATTGTTCCAGATTTATGCATATATTGTGGTACATGTACCCTAATATGTCCTAATGGTACAAAAAAAGTAAGAAACGATTTAGCCTTGTTGAAACAATCATTAATGAGACAAGAAAAAATAATTGTTTCATTAGCACCAAGTTACTTAAGTGAATATGCAAAAGAAGATATTCATAAAGTAATAGCAGCCTTTAAAGAAGCAGGTTTTTGGCAAGTTTCAGAAACAGCAATAGGAGCAGAAAAAGTTGCAGAAGCAACTAAAGCATGGATAGATGAACAACCAAACGGTGTTTATATATCTTCTTGCTGTCCTTCAGCAGTACAATTAATAAAAAAATACTATCCGGAATATTCTTCATCAATAGTTCCTGTATTTTCACCTATGATTACGCACTCTCTATTCTTAAAAAGCATATATCCAAATGTTAAAGTTGCGTTTGTAGGACCTTGTGCAGCAAAGAAATCAGAGATAGATCAATTTCATGATAAAATAGATTTCGTATTAACATTCCAAGAAATTAAAGAATTGTTTGATGATATGGGAATCTATTTTGAGTTTATGCAACCAACAGAAGAAGACGTATTCTTCCCATTCAAAGCTTCAAAAGGAAATCTCTATCCGATAGATGGTGGAATGTTAACAAATATGATAGATAGTATTACAACAACAGAAGCACGCATAAACCACAACACTGGAAATGTAGATGCAAGATATATGACTTTTTCAGGGGTACAAAATATACAAGAAATTCTTTCAGATTTTAAACAATTAGACCCAAGTTGTAAAACATTTTTGGAACTTATGACTTGTGAAGGGGGATGTATTAAAGGCCCTTGCTCAAACGAAAGTTATTCTTCTGCAACTAAACGTGTGCAAGTATTAAAAAATGTAAATACTTTTAAAACAGAACATAAGTACGAAGAAATTCTTAAAAACTTAGATATATCAGAAAGCTACGAATACATCAACGCAGTAGAACAAAAAGAATACACACAACAACAAATACAAGAAGCCCTAAAACGAGTAAATAAAAAGAGTGAAGCAGATGAATTAAACTGTGGAGGATGTGGCTATGATACTTGTAGATTATTTGCCAAAGCATTAATAGATGGAAGAGCAGAAAACGATATGTGTGTATCCTATATGCGTAAAATAGCACAAGATAAAACAAACATATTGCTAAAGAAAATACCACAAGGAATCGTAATCGTAGATGACAGCTTAAAGATAGTAGATGCTAATGAAATCTTTGCATCAATGCTTGGAGAAGAAGTAAAAAGTCTATTTGATGCAAATCCAGGACTTAATGGTGCAGACATAACGAAACTAGTACCATTCCATAAATTCTTCTCATCAGTACTTAATACAGGAGTAGATGTTTTAGAACAAGACATAAGAGAAGGAGATAACTACTATGGATTATCAATATTCTCTGTACAAGATTACTCATTAGTATGTGGAATACTTCAAAACCTACATGCACCTGAAGTAAGAAAAGACATAGTTTTGAAGAGAACACAAGACGTCATTATGGAAAACATGAAAGTGGTACAAAAGATAGCATTTCTATTAGGAGAAAATGCATCATACACCGAAGCAATGTTAAATTCCATAGTGGAATCACACCAAGATAAAGAAAAGAAAGATATACCATTGACTTTCGATCTATAAAACCACTACAATGCAAAACAAAGAAAAACTATTTATAGAAGTAGGAAGCTATCAAAACAACAAACATAAAAACATTGTTTGTGGAGATTCAGTTTTACTACGCAAATGTACAGGTGAAAATCGTAATATAGCAGTACTTTCTGACGGATTGGGCAGTGGAGTTAAAGCTAATGTGTTATCAACTATGACTGCCTCAATGGCAATGAATTTTAGAGTAAGACATGAACCTATAGTACGCACCGTACAATCTATAATGAATACACTACCAGTAGATAGTGTAAGAAATATTAGTTACTCTACCTTTACAATAGTAGATGTAGACTCAAATGGAGAAGCAAAAATAGTAGAATATGACAATCCTCCATTAATCCTTGTAAGAAACGGTAAAGTAGAAGAAATCAAAGGTAGCGATACAATAATACACAGAGGCGACAACAATGCAAACCTTGAAGAAAGACGCCTAAAACTATCAGACCTTAAACTACAAAAAGAAGATAGAATTATCTTTTTCTCAGATGGTGTAACACAATCAGGAATAGGTAATATGGATATGCCATTTGGTTGGGGAGAAGCAGTATATGACTTTATAGAAGATGTATTGAAACAAAACCCACATATTTCTGCCAGAGAACTCTCAATGAAAATTGTGAAACAAGCCGAACTCAACGACATACTTCGACCAAAAGACGACACATCTTGCGTGGTAATGTATGTAAGAAAACCAAGAAAACTCTTAATCTGTACAGGACCACCATTTTCCGAAACAAAAGACAAATATCTTGCCGAAATCGTATCCTCATACGAAGGCAAGAAAATAGTTTGTGGAGGAACCACCTCACAAATCCTATCAAGAGAACTTAAAAAAGAAATAACCGTAAACATAGACGATATAGTAGCAGGACTTCCACCAAAATCCGAAATGGAAGGAATAGACTTGATGACCGAAGGTATTATAACCTTAGGAGCATTAGTAGAAATCCTTCGTCAAGGTCCAACAACCGATCTTTCAGGACAAGGACCAGCATGGGATATGCTAAGAATGATATTAGATGCCGACATAATAGACCTATTAGTTGGAACAAAAATCAACGTAGCACACCAAGACCCAAGCTTACCAGTGGAACTTGAAATACGAAGAAACGTAGTAAAAAACATAGCTTCTCTATTAGAGAACAAATTTATGAAAGACGTAAAAATGCAATTTATATAATAAAAACTTAAATAAATATGTTAAACGTAAGAATTTGTGTAGGCACTTACTGTTACATAACAGGAGGTGAAGAATTGGCAAAAATGAAAAAGAATTTGCCAGAAGACATTAAAGACAAAGTAGAAATGATAGGCTCAGCATGCTTAGGCTGTCATGACATGGAAGGCGTAGCAAAACCACCATACGCAAAAGTAGGAGATGTGCTAATACAAGAATGCACAGAAGAAAAACTGTTAGATGAAATCTACAGACAATTAGGAATGGAACGTAAATAAAATACAAAAAGGTAAAAAGTAATGGCATTAAACAACGCAGTAGAAATAAGACGCGAAATACTAATGCGTCTATCAAAACTAATCTTAAACGATGAATTAGTAGAAAAGATAGACAGACTACCATTAGAAATGCGTCCAAAAGACAAAGAAAACACAAGATGTTGCGTACACAAAGAAAGAGCCGTATTGAAATACAAAACAATGGCAGTATTAGGCTTTAACGTGTACGATGAAAAAGACGAATTAGACCCACTTTCACACTACGCAAAACTAGCACAAGAAAGAACAGACAAAACATCAGTAATGATGACCGTTGTTGATGAAGCATGTTCATCATGTGTTAAAAACAACTACATAGTAACTAACCTATGTAGAGCATGTGTGGCAAGACCATGTACATACGCTTGTAAAAAAGGAGCAATATCAGTAGGCGAAAAACAAGCCAACATAGACACAGAAAAATGTGTAAACTGTGGAATGTGTATGGAAGCATGTCCATTCCACGCTATCATTTACCAACCAGTACCTTGCGAAGAAAGCTGTCCTGTAGGAGCAATCTCAAAAGACGAACACGGAATAGAACACATTGACCCAGACAAATGTATCTATTGTGGTAAATGTATGGTAGCATGTCCATTTGGAGCAATCTTTGAAAAAACATTCTTAATAGACATCTTCCGTGATATAAAAGAAGGCAAAAAAGTAGTAGCAATGGTTGCACCATCATTAGGAGGACAATTCAAAGCAGACTACGGAAAAGTACTTGCAGGAATCAAACAATTAGGATTCTTTGACGTAGTAGAAGTAGCCTTAGGAGCAAACATAACAACAGACCACGAAAGAGAAGAATTCATAGAAAGACTTCACGAAGGAGCATCATTCATGACAACATCATGCTGTCCAAGTTGGATGAATCTTGTAAGAAAACACATGCCAGAAATGCAACAATACGTTTCTACAACACCTTCACCAATGGTTTATACAGCACGCCACGTAAGAGAACAATACCCAGATGCAAAAACAGTAATGGTATCACCTTGCGTAGGAAAGAGAAGCGAAAGCTGCCTATATGACGAAGTAGATTACGTAATCTCATACGAAGAAATCGAAGCATTATTCAAAGCATCAAACATAGACCTTGAAGCATTAGAACCAATGCAATTAGATCCAAACATCGTAGGACACGGAAGAGGATTTGCAATGATAAGTGGAGTAACAGAATCTGTTAAACTTACAGCACCAGATCCAAACGCAATCAAAGAAGTCATAATAGACGGATTGAACAAACAAGTAATACGTCAATTAAAACAATATGCAAAAGCAGGACAATGCCCAGGAAACTTCATAGAAGTAATGTCATGTCCAGGTGGTTGCGTAAACGGTTGCGACACAATCAACAATCCAAAAACAGCAGCACGTCAAATCCTTCCAACAACAAAATAAAGAAAAACCAAAACACACATACAAAAGGGAGAACCAAAACGTTCTCCCTTTTTTTCTTTACATTACAAAAATAAATCAAAGAAAAAATAAAATAAATCAAAGAAAAAAATGAACAAACCAAAGAAATAAAATGTTAAGATAACAAAACTATTAACCAATAAAAAAAGAGAATTATGTTTTGTTATCAATGCCAAGAAACAGCCAATAATCAAGGCTGTAAAAAAGCAGGAGTATGCGGAAAAACCCCACACCTTGCAAACCAATTAGACGAACTGATATTTGAAGTCATAGAACTATCAGTATTAAACAACCACTTGCGTCAAACAAACCGAGACGACCTCCAAGCAAGCCGTCTTATAACCGATGCACTCTTCACCTCAATCACCAATGCCAACTTTGACAGTGAAGCAGTCAGTACAAAAATCCATCAAATCCGAGACAAAAAACACGAACTCAAAAACATAGCACATCACTATTCCATACCAATTCACGAACTAAAACTAAACTTCCTACCACCCATACTCGGACAAGCCTCAATCCAAACCGAAACCAACCAAGACATTAGAAGCCTAAAACAAACCATTATCTATGGAATAAAAGGAGTAGCAGCCTATGTTGAGCACGCAAGACGTCTAGGCTATGAAGATGCAATAATCTACAAAACCATAGAAGAAACCCTATCACAAATACACAAAAAAGAAATAAGCCTAGAAAAACTACACTCATACCTATTAGGCGTAGGCGAACTCGGCCTAAAAGCAATGCACCTTTTAGACAAAGCCAACACAATAACCTTTGGCCACCCCGAACACACAACAATAAAATCCAACATAGGAGAACACCCCGGCATACTAGTAAGCGGACACGACCTACAAGATTTAAAAGAACTCCTTGACCAAACAACCGATAAAAATATCGACATTTACACACACGGAGAAATGCTACCAGCCCACGCCTACCCATACTTCAAAAAATACCCACACTTCAAAGGAAACTATGGCAACTCATGGTGGCAACAAACCAAAGAATTTGAAAAATTCAACGGACCAATACTACTAACAAGCAACTGCATAGTAGCACCACCAGCCAACGCAACCTACAAAGACCGACTCTTCACCACAGGCTCCACCTATCTAGAAGGCACACACCACATACCACTTCACCACGACACACAAACCAAAAACTTCCGCACCATAATAGCAAAAGCACACCAATGCAAGCCACCAGAACCAATAGACAATACCGAACTACACATAGGCTTTGCCCACCAACAACTCAGCAAACTAAAACCACAAATAATAAAATCCATACAAGACGGAGTGATTAAAAAAGTAGTCGTTATGGCAGGTTGCGATGGACGAATGCCATCAAGAGAATACTACACCGACTTTGCCAAAGCCCTACCATCAGACACACTAATCCTAACAGCAGGCTGCGCAAAATACCGCTACAACAAACAATACCTACAACCCAACGCCCAATTCCCAAGAGTAATAGACGCAGGACAATGCAACGACACCTACTCGCTAATACTCTTTGCAGACGAATTAAGAAAAGAATTAGGCCTAAAAGACCTAAACCAACTACCAATAATCTATAACATAGCATGGTACGAACAAAAAGCAGTACTAATACTACTCACACTACTATCCTTAGGCATCAAGAACATAAAACTAGGCCCAACCATACCAGCCTTTTTAAGTCCAAGCCTAATACAACTTCTGCAAAAAGAATACCACCTAAGCACAATCAACACAGTAGAAAAAGACCTAAAAGACTTTGGGTTAAAATAAGCCTACTTTGATAAGAAAAACCATAAAATTTAAAGCGACACTCGAAAGAGTGTCGCTTTAAATTTTATGGTAAAATAACTATATTTAGATATTATTTTGTAGCTTTGTCGTTGCATACAAAGAAAAAAATACTCCCACGGAGTACGCAGGAGTTAGAAATCTTCGGCTTATAGCCTTATTGTGAAAAGTCTTTCACATAGTATCTTTGATGCAAAAGTAGTAATAATTTTTAGAATAGCAAATAAAAAAAATAATTATGGCAAAAATTTTAGGTCTTGATTTAGGAACAAACTCAATAGGAATATCATTAAGAAATACAGATAACGGAGATAATTTAACTGAACAGTTAGAATTATTTAATTCCATAATATTTAAATCTGGTGTAGGAACAGGTAAAAGTGGAGAGTTTTCCTATGCGGCAGAAAGAACAAAAAAACGTTCGGCGAGGAGATTATATCAATCAAGAAAGTATAGAATTTGGGCAACTCTTGAATTATTGATAAAAGAAGGTTATTGTCCTTTGTCAATGGAAGATTTAGAGAAATGGAGTAAATATGATAAAGAAAAAGGATTGAAAAGACAATATCCCATTCACGCAATAGAATTTGAACAATGGGTAAGATTAGATTTTAATGGAGATGGAATAGCTGATTATTCAAGTCCATATCAATTAAGAGCAGAGTTAATGCAAAGACAATTTGACTTTACAAATCAAATTGATAGATATAAATTAGGTAGAGCATTATATCATATTGCACAACATAGAGGTTTCAAAAGTAGCAAAGGAGAAACGATAAAAGAACAAACACAAGAAGAATCAGCAAAAGAAATTGATGTTGTTGAATTAAAACAATCTGAAAGTAAGAAGTCTGGTAAATTAGTTGAATACATGACTAAACACAATTTACATACTGTCGGTTGTGCTTTTGCAAGATTAGAAAAAGACGGAATAAGAATAAAAGCAAGCGAATATCAAGCAGTACGCTCTCAATACAAAAAAGAAATTGAAGCAATTTTTGAATTTCAAAACGGATTAAGTATAACATCAGAATTTTATAATCATATAATTAGCGAAAAGAAAGGAATAGGTACAATATTCTATAAACGCCCATTGCGTTCACAAAAAGGAAATATAGGAAATTGTACATTAGAGCCAAACAAAGCACGTTGCCCTATAAGTCATCCTGAATTTGAAGAATATAGAGCATGGTGTTTTATAAATAACATTAGATATAGAGAAGATGTTAATGCTGAATGGAAAACACTGACCATAGAGCAAAAAAATAAACTCTTTAAAGATGAATTCTTGAAAGTAAAAACAAGTTTAAAATTCAAAGAAATAAGAGAATGGTTACAAAAAGAATTAGCATTGACTCTTGATTGTGAAAAAGATAACAAAACAATAAATTATAAAGACAATACAAGCGTTTCTGCATGTCCTATTTCAGCAAGATTAAAGAATCTTTTAGGCGAAGATTATAAATATTGGGTATTTGAAACAAAGAAAATCAGAATAAATAAAAAGACAGGAGAGCAACACTATATAAAATACAATTACATAGATCTTTGGCACATTTGTTTTTCTTTTGATGAAGAAGAAAATATTGAAGAAATATCAAAAGAATTATCATTTAGCGAGAAACAAACTAAGGGTTTAAAAACTATTTGGATGAAAATCCAACAAGGATATTCTTCTTTAAGTCTTAAAGCCATTAAGAATATAAATCAATTCTTAAAACAAGGAATACCTTATACAGATTCAGTGTTATTAGCAAAATTACCAGAATTATTAAAAGATAAATGGGAATTAGAAAAAGAGGTAATAATCGCAGAATTAAATAACATAATTAGAGAAAATCGTTTGATAAAGGAAATATACAATATAACAAACAATCTTATTTCTAATTATAAATCATTAGACTACGAAGACCGATTTGCAGAACACAATACTCAATATAAATTGCAAGAACAAGATTATTCGGATATAGATAAAGTGTTGAAAACTCAATATACAGAGAAACAATGGACAAGTAAAACTAAACCTGAACAAGAATACATAAAAAGCGAAGTAACAAAACAATATCAAAACTTCTTTGCAAGTACAAAAAGAGATTATTGTATAATTCCAAAACTTTCAGAATCATTAGCAGAGTATTTATCTACAAAATACAAATTCTTAACTCCAAAAGACTTAAAAAAGATTTACCACCCTTCAATGATAGATATTTATCCTATGGCTAAAATAGAAAAAGTTGAAGAAGGTATATACTTAAAACAATTAGGAAGTCCTGTTATCCCAGCTTTGAAAAACCCAATGGCAATGCGAGTGTTACATACACTACGTTCGCAAATAAACACCTTACTCAAAGAAGGAAAGATAGATGAACATACTCGCATAGTTGTAGAAACAGCAAGAGAACTTAATGATGCGAATATGCGTTGGGCGATAGAAAAATATCAAGAAAAAAGAAATGATATAAACAAGGAAATAGAGAAGAAACTAAACGAACTTAATATAAAAGTAAACGATTCTGCTATTGATAAAGTTAGAATATGGACAGAGCAACAAGATATAGTTGATATAAAATCCGAAGAAAAGTCTAAAAAGACAAAAACGCAGTATAAGGAATCTGATTTTACTAAAATAAAATATCAACTATGGTCTGAGCAAGGATATAGATGTATTTATACAGGTAAATTTATAACTTTATCAGATTTATTTGAAGAAAACAAAGTGGAGATAGAACATACAATTCCACGAAGTAAGTCATTTGATGATTCTCTTTCAAATAAAACTATTTGTTATACACAATTTAATAGAGAAGTTAAAAAGAATCAATATCCTACGCAGTTGTCAAACTATAAAGATATTATTTTGCGTATTCAACCTTGGATTGAAAAAGTAAAAAGTTTAGAAGAAAGAATTCATTTTTGGAAAGATGAATCCAAAAAAGCACAAACTAAAGATAGAAAAGACCATTGTATTAGACAAGGTCATTTATGGAAAATGGAATATGATTATTGGAAAAAGAAAGTAGATACTTTTACAATGACGGAAGTGTCTTCTTCTTATCGTAATAACCAATTGAATGATACAAGAATAATAACAAAATATGCTTATCATTATTTAAAAACATTATTTAATAAAGTTGATGTTCAAAAAGGAGAAGTTACTTCTGTATTTAGAAAGATTATGGGCATAGAAAGTGTTTATGATAAAAAAGATAGAAGTAAACATTCTCACCATGCAATAGATGCAACAATGCTTACATTGATTCCAAATCCTAACAAAAGAGAAGAGTTACTTAAACTATTTTATTTGCAAAAAGAAGATCCAATGCAAGCAGCTTATTATGAAGAACAAATTCAGAAAATATTGAAATCCATTCTTCCAAAGAAAGCTACGGAAATAAGAAACTTTATAGAAAGTAATATTTTAGTAGATCATGTTTCTAAAAATCAAGCCTTAGTTCTTGCGAAAAAAAGAAAAAGAATAAGAGGTAAGATAGTTCCTTTGTTAGATGCCGACAATAAAGTTGTATTTGAAAAAGACGAAAACGGAAACATTAAGAAATATAAAGGAAGACCAATTCCAGAAGCGAAATATTGGATAAAAGGAGATTCAATAAGAGGGCAATTACACGGAGAAACGTTCTATGGAGCAATAACACAAAATAAAAATGATGAAGTAATTTATGTTGTACGAAGAGAATTAAAACACAAAGCAAATGTACAAGATTCTGGATTTAAAGATTGGAAAGAATTAGAAAGTGTAATTGTTAATAAAAAGCTTATAGATGTAATGAAAAGCCAATTCCCAGAAGGAACAGATTTTAAAACAGCAGTTGCAGAGGGAATTTATATGCTTAATAAACAAGGCGAAAAAGTAAATAAAATAAGACATGTTAGATGTGTAGTTCCAAGTGTTAAAAACCCATTAGAAATAAAAGAACAAACATACATTTCTAATAAAGACTATAAGAACAAATACTATGCAACGGTGGGAGATTTGTATGCAATGAGTAAATATGAAAGTGAAGATAAGAAGAAAAAAGAATATAAGGTTTGGAGTTTGTTTAATATATCTGAAAATAGAAAATATATAGGAGAAGATATTCCTCAACGATACAATGAAAAGAATTTATCGTATTCATTAGTGAAAGGAGATATGTTGTTAATTTGTGAAAAAAGTACAAAGGAATTATATGAGATGGATAATTCTAAACTTCAACAACGATTGTATGTAATTAGTAGGTTTGAAAGCGATGGAAGAATACAATTACTAAAAACTATAAACGCTGAAAAGGACCCATTCACTGAAAATATTAAAGATTTTAATAAAATGCCTGAGAAAATAAGACAAAGCATTAATAAACTTAATTATTTAATTAAAGGTAAAGATTTTGATTTAGTTAATGGAGAGATAATCTTCTTAAACAAAAAATAAATAAGCCTTATGATTAAACGCACATTATGTTTTACTAATCCCGCTTATTTGTCTTTAAGAAATCAGCAATTAGTGATAAAACTTCCGGAAGTGGAGACAAACTCTTCTCTTCCGGAGCATTTTAAATCGGAGGCTACTAAAACAATCCCAATAGAAGACATAGGAATAGTGGTTTTAGACAATAAACGTATCACTATCACACAAGGAGTTTTGGAAGCCTTGTTAGAAAACAACTGTGCAGTCATTACTTGCAACGAAAGCCACCTTCCGATAGGAATGCACTTGCCTTTGGTTGGCAACACCACACAAACCGAACGCATGCGTTATCAAATAGAAGCCTCTTTGCCGTTGAAAAAACAACTATGGCAACAAACCATAATAGCAAAGATTCAAAACCAAGCCGCAGTCTTGAAACAAATGAGAGGAACAGAGGTGCGCAATATGCAAAAGTGGGCAACAGAAGTTAAAAGTGGCGATAGCGATAACCTTGAAGCAAGAGCAGCAGTTTATTATTGGCAAAACGCCTTTCCGATGATAGAAAACTTTACTCGTGAAAGAGAAGGAGAGAGTCCAAACAATCTCTTGAATTATGGCTATGCAATCCTTAGGGCCATAGTTGCGAGAGCCTTGGTGTCAAGTGGCTTGCTTACAACCTTAGGCATACATCACAGAAACAAATACAATGCCTTTTGTTTAGCAGATGACATAATGGAGCCTTATCGTCCATACGTTGATAAACTCGTAATGCAACTCTATGATAAATATCCCAACACACAAGAATTAACAAAAGAATTAAAGACAGAACTATTGTCAATTCCTGTTTTAGATGTGAATATAAATGGGAAAAGAAGTCCTTTAATGGTGGCGGTAACTACAACTACTTCTTCACTTCAAAAATGCTATGCGGGAGAATTACGTAAAATCATTTATCCAAGCATAAATTGAAATTAAGTGGAACGATTTAGCGAATATAGAATTATGTGGGTAATGGTGTTATTCGATTTGCCGACAGAGACAAAGAAAGATAAGAAAGCTCATGCAAAGTTTCGCAAACTCCTAATAGAAGACGGCTTTACTATGTTTCAGTTTTCTATCTATATACGCCATTGCGCAAGCAAGGAAAATGCGAATGTGCATATCAGAAGAGTAAAAAACTTTTTGCCAGAATATGGAAAAGTAGGAATAATTACCATAACCGATAAACAATTTGGCGATATAGAAATCTATCATTGTGGAAAGCAACAAAAAGCCCAAGCTGGAGGACAACAATTAGAGTTATTTTAATTTTAAAAAGAACGCCTGAAAAAAACAAAGAAAAATCTGAAAAAGAACAAAGAAAAATTTCAAAAAAACAAAGAAATATTTTTCTAAAACAAAGAAAAATAAAAAACTAATAAAGAAAGCCTAAAAACAAAGCCTAATTTTTCGAAAAATTAAATCCTAATACCATATATAAACAACAGAATCCGAGCCTATTACTCAGATTCTGTTGTTTTTGCTAATGCAAAGATACTAAATTGAAAGCAATTCACAACCATCATTCCGAAATGGAACTTAAACCTCCGTTGTTTTTGCTAATGCAAAGATACTAAATTGAAAGCAATTCACAACGAGCGTAGCGAGTAAGCCGATTTAGTTATTGTTGTTTTTGCTAATGCAAAGATACTAAATTGAAAGCAATTCACAACCCGAAAGCGTTGCCGAATAAGGATCATGTGGTTGTTTTTGCTAATGCAAAGATACTAAATTGAAAGCAATTCACAACTCTGAAAAACTTACCTATGTTATAGCAAGGTTGTTTTTGCTAATGCAAAGATACTAAATTGAAAGCAATTCACAACTCTTCGGCCAAGCACAACATTCAGTTAACAGTTGTTTTTGCTAATGCAAAGATACTAAATTGAAAGCAATTCACAACACGCCGTCAACCCAAGCTACTATCACATCGTTGTTTTTGCTAATGCAAAGATACTAAATTGAAAGCAATTCACAACTTCTACTTAAATCTATAGCGTTACGTTTAAGTTGTTTTTGCTAATGCAAAGATACTAAATTGAAAGCAATTCACAACAGACCTGCACGCTTATAAGAAGTTATTTGGTTGTTTTTGCTAATGCAAAGATACTAAATTGAAAGCAATTCACAACCTATTATGGTTATTTTGTATATTATGTTTAGTTGTTTTTGCTAATGCAAAGATACTAAATTGAAAGCAATTCACAACTGCTGAGCGTCCAATTCCTTTAATGTTAAGTTGTTTTTGCTAATGCAAAGATACTAAATTGAAAGCAATTCACAACCTCAGGCTATTCCTACTTCTACTCCACAAAGTTGTTTTTGCTAATGCAAAGATACTAAATTGAAAGCAATTCACAACTTGGAATGCAGTCGGTGGCTGACTTGGGCAGTTGTTTTTGCTAATGCAAAGATACTAAATTGAAAGCAATTCACAACACGGCTATTGAATACAAAGAAGAACAGGAGGTTGTTTTTGCTAATGCAAAGATACTAAATTGAAAGCAATTCACAACGGTAGAGGAAGAATCACTCCAAGTGCGAGCGTTGTTTTTGCTAATGCAAAGATACTAAATTGAAAGCAATTCACAACATCTTGACCATAGCACGAAGCAAACTCAAGGTTGTTTTTGCTAATGCAAAGATACTAAATTGAAAGCAATTCACAACAATGTATCAGCCAAAAATGGCTATGAAATTGTTGTTTTTGCTAATGCAAAGATACTAAATTGAAAGCAATTCACAACAGTCCCTGGTGATAGCTTTCATATTAACAGTTGTTTTTGCTAATGCAAAGATACTAAATTGAAAGCAATTCACAACTATAGAGGTAGCCTCTACGCACATTAACTGTTGTTTTTGCTAATGCAAAGATACTAAATTGAAAGCAATTCACAACCGTCTTTGACGGATTGGACGCAAACTAAAAGTTGTTTTTGCTAATGCAAAGATACTAAATTGAAAGCAATTCACAACTTTGAATAAATACCTTTTTCTTGTAATCTAGTTGTTTTTGCTAATGCAAAGATACTAAATTGAAAGCAATTCACAACATATAAAGGAAGTTTCTTCTTCATTCTACTGTTGTTTTTGCTAATGCAAAGATACTAAATTGAAAGCAATTCACAACCGGGTTGCTCGTATTTTAACGACTTAAAAGGTTGTTTTTGCTAATGCAAAGATACTAAATTGAAAGCAATTCACAACCTAATGGCGTTTATCAAGGGCAAACAATCAGTTGTTTTTGCTAATGCAAAGATACTAAATTGAAAGCAATTCACAACAAAACGAATTAGATAGTAAAATATTAGTGTGTTGTTTTTGCTAATGCAAAGATACTAAATTGAAAGCAATTCACAACCCAACGGCACAACACAACAAAAACAGGCGTGTTGTTTTTGCTAATGCAAAGATACTAAATTGAAAGCAATTCACAACTTACCAGAGCCGACCAGACTTGCCGAGCCGTTGTTTTTGCTAATGCAAAGATACTAAATTGAAAGCAATTCACAACGACTTGAAAAATTTTTCGTTTATTTGGAAGGTTGTTTTTGCTAATGCAAAGATACTAAATTGAAAGCAATTCACAACATGTCTTCGCCTTTTATGTCTTCGGGAGTTGTTGTTTTTGCTAATGCAAAGATACTAAATTGAAAGCAATTCACAACACAACTTACGGAGGTTTGACAGTAAAAGACGTTGTTTTTGCTAATGCAAAGATACTAAATTGAAAGCAATTCACAACTTCTTGGCTTCGACCCTTACACTGCAAGGGGTTGTTTTTGCTAATGCAAAGATACTAAATTGAAAGCAATTCACAACCGACCTTTCGGGCAACCTATTGAGTTTAACGTTGTTTTTGCTAATGCAAAGATACTAAATTGAAAGCAATTCACAACTTTGAAAGTATTCAAATTCGTAAAGTAATGTTGTTTTTGCTAATGCAAAGATACTAAATTGAAAGCAATTCACAACAGGCTGAATATAAAAATGAAGCCACTCTGCGTTGTTTTTGCTAATGCAAAGATACTAAATTGAAAGCAATTCACAACAATAATATTGCAGTATTGTTTTTTGCACATGTTGTTTTTGCTAATGCAAAGATACTAAATTGAAAGCAATTCACAACGCAAGCGAGTACTCAACGCAAGGCTCGAAGGTTGTTTTTGCTAATGCAAAGATACTAAATTGAAAGCAATTCACAACCTGCTATAACAAAAGGTAGTGTTTCATCATGTTGTTTTTGCTAATGCAAAGATACTAAATTGAAAGCAATTCACAATAGACGATATTATATTTGTATTCGTCAGTATTGATTTTGTAACCTTTCATTTTTTATTTACTTTGAATATATAATTTGATACCAATTGTATCTAATATTTTACAAAATGTTTGTAAGCGAGGCAAACGCTTCATTTCTAATGAACCAACCACAGGGCTGGTACACCCTACTTGTTTTGCAATATCTCGGTGAGATAAACCCGCTTTTCTTCTTGTTTTCGTAAGGAAATCTCCCCATTTATGATGGGAAGTGAATTTAATCTCCTCCCCATCTTTAACGAGAAACATTTCACAATTGAGGTATTGAATGACGTCTCTAAATTGAGGCATATTAACATCCTCTTTGTTAAGGATTTTTTCAATTGAAGATAGCGTTATATTTGTTTCCGCTGCAATAACGGCGGGAGTTTTGTTTATACTATCTAAGTATCCCCTTAAATCAAAATCCTTAAATAATTGTCTGTCGATTGTTTTTATTTCATTAACACTTATTTCTAAGTTATTATCCCTTAGAAAATTGACAAGTTTATTTACTTGCTCAAAAGTTTCTTCTTTTCCATTAACGGAGAGTGTAATACTTCCATTTTCGTTATATCTTATTTCTGCCATAACTCATTATATGTTTTTGATATTATACTTTCTATTTTTTTTGTTATAATTTCTTGGTTTCGTGGGTGGAGAATATCGTTTTATAGAACGTTGTTGTTTTTTATATTACAAAGATATAAAAAAATGGCAATTCACACCTTGAAAAAATAAGACGAAAATTCGGGAAATTTTTTCTTTGCTTTTTTGAATTTTTCCTTTGAAAAAATATTTTTTTTTCTTTGCTTTTTTTGAATTTTTCAAAGACTTTTTTTCTTTGTTTTTTAAGTCCATATATTGAAATTTGTTATTTTTGCATTTGTCTTAAATTTGAATCTTATGAAACGTTATATAACTGTTGTTTTTTGCCTTTTGAGTGTTTTTTCTCAGGCACAGATGCGAGTTTGGTTTGATAAGCCTACTCATTCTCTTGATACGCTTTCTTTCTATGACTATTCTGCTGATTGGGAGTGGGAAAATGTTTCTTTGCCTATTGGAAATGGCTCTTTGGGGGCAAATGTTTTAGGCTCTGTTGCAATAGAACGTTTAACGCTTAACGAAAAATCGCTTTGGAGAGGTGGGCCTAATGTTTCTGATAGCGCATCTTATTATTGGAATATTAACAAACAATCCTCTCATCTTTTGAAAGAGATTCGTCAAGCCTTTCTTGAAAAAGATTATTCAAAGGCAGACTCTCTTACTCGTAAGAATTTCAATGGTTATGCAGCATACGAGGCTTGGAATGAAAAGCCTTTTCGCTTTGGCTCTTACACAACCTTGGGCGAGCTTTGTATTTACACACATTTAAACGAAGAAAACACTTCCAATTATAAAAGAATGCTTTTGCTTGATTCGGCTTTGGCAAAAGTGGAGTTTGAAAACAACGGCACAATCTACCAAAGGGAATATTTTGCGTCTTATCCCGATAGTGTGATTGTTTGTAAATTTACTGCCAATCAACCAAAGAAACAAAATTTAGAGTTCTTTTACAGACCAAATCCCGAAGCGAATATAGAAATTACGAAAATTAACGAAAACGAACTTTTGTTTAAAGGAGCGTTAAAGGAGAATAAAATGCAGTTTTCTTTGAGATTTAAAATTAAATCAAAGAATGGTTGCGTTAAAGCAAAGGAAAATGGGCGTATTATTGTGGAAAATAGCGATGAGGTAGTGTTAGTTTTAGCAGGAGATACGGATTATTTTATGAATTTCAATCCTGATTTTTCTGACACAAAGACCTACGCAAAAGTAAACCCTATTAAAACAACAGAAAAGACGATTAAAAAAATAAAAAACAAAGACTACCAAGACTTAAAGCAAAGACACGTAGAGGATTATGCAAAATTATTTAATAGACTTTCGCTAAAACTTAATCCAAATCAAGAAAGAAAAGATTTACCAACCGATTTGCGTCTTGAAAATTATAGAAAAGGAGAAAAAGACTTTGCCTTGGAAGAGTTATACTTTAATTTCGGAAGATATTTGACTATCGCTTCTTCACGAAAAGGCAATTTGCCAAGCAATCTTCAAGGAATATGGGCAAGGGGAGTAGATGGCGATTGGAGAGTTGATTACCATAATAACATAAACCTACAAATGAATTATTGGTTAGCAAGCCCTGCCAATTTGATTGAATGTAATATTCCGCTGATTGACTACATTCGCACATTGATTCTACCAGGACGACAAACCGCAAAGGCGTATTATGATGCAAGAGGTTGGACTGCCTCAATTTCTTCTAACATATTTGGATTTACTTCTCCGTTAAGTAGCGAGGATATGAGTTGGAATTTTTCTCCAATGGCAGGACCGTGGCTTGCACTTCATCTTTGGGATTATTATGATTACAGTCGAGATAAACAATACTTAGAAAAAATAGCCTACGATATAATAAAGGAAAGTGCAAACTTTACAGTAGATTATCTATGGCAAAGACCCGATGGAATTTATACCGCTTGCCCTTCAACCTCTCCCGAACATGGACCAATAGATGAAGGAGCTACTTTTGCTAATGCCGTTGCAAGAGAAATATTGCTTTGTGCCATAAAATCAGCAGAGGTATTAGAAAAAGACAAACTTCAAAGGGAAGAATGGGAAAGCGTATTGAAAAAAATAATGCCTTATAAAATAGGACGTTATGGGCAACTTATGGAATGGAGCAAAGATATTGATGACCCAAAAGATGAACATCGTCATGTAAATCATTTATTTGGACTTCACCCCGGCACAACTATTTCGCCAAGTCTTACGCCCGATTTAGCAGAAGCCTCAAAGGTTGTTTTAAATCATAGAGGCGATGGAGCAACAGGTTGGAGTATGGGTTGGAAAATCAATCAATGGGCAAGGCTTTGCGATGGTGATAGAGCATACCTTTTGTTTAATAATTTGCTTTCCGAAGGAACGTTAAACAATCTTTGGGATTCTCACCCACCTTTTCAGATTGACGGAAATTTTGGCGGTAGTGCTGGAATTTTAGAAATGCTTTTGCAATCACATTTAGGCTTTTTGCATATCCTTCCTGCACTTCCACAGGCGTGGAGCGAAGGGGAATTGAAAGGAGTCTTAGCAAGAGGAGGTTTTGAACTTGATATTGTTTGGGAAAAAGGCGAATTGAAAGAAATAATCGTTAAATCCAATGCAGGAGAAGAATGCAATCTTCTTTACAAAGACGCAAAACTATCTTTCAAAACAAAGAAAGGACATTCGTATCTAATAAAATACGAAAACGGAAGATTGATAAGGAAGAGATTTAGTAAGCCTTTACAGCTGTACCGCTTACAAAAGCCATAACGTATGAGCCACCGCTGAAATCATCTACCGAAAAGTTGATGCCGACAATAGCGTTTGCTCCAAGTTTTGTAGCTCTTTCTTCCATTTGTTTTAAAGCTGTCTGTTTAGCTTCAAACAAAGCACTTTCGTATCCCGAACTTCGATTTTTCTTATCAGGGTCTTGACGTTTGAGAAAGGGGTTCAATTGAAGTTTAACCACTATTTCCCCTGTTACAATACCGAGATAGGTCGCAATTTGCTTCCCTTCAATATTGTTCGTCGTTGTTATTATCATACTAATATTATTGATTTGGATTAGTTTGCATAACTAACGCAGCGACTATGTATGCTAATATTCCTGCGCCTCCGCAAAGTACAAATATGATAAGTAATAATCTTACAATTGTTGGGTCAATTTCAAAATATTCTGCAAACCCTCCACAAACACCACAAAGTTTTTTGTTGATTCTTGAACGATATAATTTTTTCATAGCTTTATTTATTTTTGAGTTTCTTTACAATATGCAAATATACGAAAAAATAATTTTATCGTATATTTGCTTTCTGAAATTTTTAAAATGATTATGAATAGAGAAACATTGGTTTGGCGATTGGCTGAAAAGAAAGATGTAGATAAAATAGTGGAAATTATTGCAGGAGCAGTAAAAAGACTTGCACAAGCTGGGATAAATCAATGGCAAAACGGCTATCCTAATAGGGATGTGGTGATTGCGGACATTGAAAAGGGAGTTGGCAGAGTTGTGTGCAAGGGAGCTGAAATTCTTATCTATGGTGCGTTGGTTTATTCGGGAGAAAAGGCATACGATGACTTAAAAGGAGGGGAGTGGTTAATGGATACGCAAGACTATGCTACAATTCACAGAGTTTGTGTGGTGAATAATGGAGTTGGAAAGGGTTATGGTAAAATTTTTATGACCTTTGCAGAAGATGAGGTAAAGAAAACGTTCCGCAGTATAAGGATTGACACACACCCCGACAACAAAATAATGCAGTCAATGGTAGAGAGTCTCAATTATTCCTACTGCGGAACGGTTATGTATGAAAGTTTACGATTGGCTTACGAGAAGTTGCTCTAATAAGGCATTGCATGCAAGAGATATGTCTTGCCATGTGGCTTCAAAGTCGCCTGTGTACCATGGGTCTGCAACGTCTTTGTTTTTTCCTGCGTAGCTCATCATTAACGAAACTTTACCTTGAGGGTCCTCGCTAACGAATGGTACAAGGTTTCTAAGGTTATTTCTATCCATAGCAATGATATAGTCAAATTCTTCGTAGTCTTTTTTTGTTATTTGACGCGCTGTCTTTCCTGCACACGAGATATTATGTTGAGCAAGTTTTGCTTTTGCAGGTGGATAGACTGAGTTGCCGATTTCTTCTCTGCTTGTAGCACAAGATTCTATGTAAAACCTATCTGCAATGCCACGTTTAGCAACTAAATCCTTCATTATAAATTCTGCCATTGGGCTTCTGCAAATATTTCCGTGGCAGACAAAAAGTATTCTTATCATTTTGTTTTAGTGTTTAAAATAAGTAATTCCAGCAGTCTTTGATTATGAAACCTAAGGCTATAATTCCGTATATTGTTTTTATGAAAGTGCCAACTAAAAAGCCAATAAATGAACCTATTGCTGACTTTGTTGCATTTTCTTTATTGCCATAGTATTTTTCTCCTATGTAAGCTCCAAGGAAAGGTCCAAGTATGATTCCGAAAATGCCGAAAGGTCCTAAGCTTATACCTAATACAGGTAGTACAAATATACTTACGATAAGCCCTATTGTACTTCCTCTTACTCCTGCTTTTGTTCCTCCAAATTTCTTAGTGCCATAGATTGGTATTATATAGTCTAAAATTGTAATTGCTATGGCTATGATTGCCATAACAATGAGAAGGTTTGTATTTGCTTGAAAAGTTGGAAGAAAAATTAAGATTAACAATCCGATATAACTAAGAGGAGTACCTGGAAGTCCGGGTACAATAGCTCCAATCAAGCCAATAATTCCTAATAATAAAGCAAAAATAATTATAAGGTAAGTCATGGTGTTTTATTTTAATGAACTTTTAAAATTTCTCCATTATCTTTTACAATAGTTTCATACCATTTTGCAGGATATTGTGGTTGTTTTGGCATAACGCATTGACCTTTTCTGTAAGGGCTTTCAATAAATTTGCCGTCTTTTTCTTTTTTGATATTGCCGTCAATATATTTTACGATAAGGTATTCTTTTAATTCTGTCCATTCATAGAATGTTGATATGATTCTTTGATTAGAAAAATTAGTCATACGTTCTTTTATTTCAGCTTCAGGTATTGAGTCTTTGTAAAGACGAACTATTTTTTTGTCAAAGTTGTTTACGTCCATAATGTAAGATGCTTCTATTCTTTTTTGTACTTTTCTGATGTCTTTTATCATATCAGAATAGCGTGTGTAAGCGAAATTTGTTACGAAGTTAAACAACCAAAACATTGAGCTTTCGCTATATTCTATCATTGTTCCGTTGCCTTCTTGCAAGTGTTCATTTACATTTAACATTGAGGTGTAAATTGGCATATAAACCGTAGAATAGGTGTCATCAACTCCAAACCACATTAATCCTTTTGCGAAAGTTGGCATGTGTTCTCTTGATTCTATCACCATTGAAAAGCCTGTTTGTTGTGTGGAAATAGCTCTTTCGTGAACGTATTCTTGACCATTAACTGTAAAATCCATTGGTCTCCAACGGTAAGGACATTTGAAAGGACCTGCTCCAGGGTCTTGTGTCATATCCATTTTAGTCCCTTGGAAGTGGTCACGCATTAGTTCCATTACGTCTTGAACTGTAAGTTTTTGGTCTGGAACTATCCAAAGTGGCATACGGTTTTGTAGGTTGTATCCCATGGCATAGTCTTCGTATTGTTCCATTTGTGAATTGCAACGACGGAAAATAGACCATACGCGTGCCTCACAGCCTCTTGCCGCAGAGAAATTGATTGGTGCGTATGTGTCAGAGAATGAAAATTCTTGGTCTTTTCCTGTGAAATAGCCTTTTTTGCGTGCAAATGTTATTACATCGTGGCTGTAAACTACTTCTACTTCTGGACGGAATATGTGTTTAAGATTTTTAGAGCTTATACTTTTGTAATTTTTGCCTGTTTGTAGTGGGAAAGTTGTAATTCTAGCATGGTTAGCGTGTGCAGAAATACAGCCTTCTGGTATTTTCATCGCTACCCATACGGCTCCCTTTTCTTCTCCCTTTCCAATCATTTCCATAATCCAAACTTCCTTGTCGTCTGCTATTGAAAAACTTTCGCCACTTGAACAATAGCCGTATGTTTCCACAAGTTCTGCCATTACTTTTATCGCTTCTCTTGCGTTAGATGCACGTTGTAAAGCAAGTCTTATTAGGCTTCCATAATCTATTGCGGGTGTTTTGCTTTCTAACTCACTTCTTCCGCCAAAGGTTGTTTCGGTTATTCCTAAGCCTACTTCGTTTGCGTTACGTATTATGGTGAAAGTGCGCTCTACTTGTGGAATTTGGATTAGAGGTCTGCCATCTCCGTAATCGTAAATCTGCACCATTTCACCAGGTTTGTGTACTCCGCCTGCCAAATAGTATAAATCCCCGTAGCGAGTGTGTGAATCGGCAGCGTAGGTTATCATTGTAGAACCATTTACTGAGGCTTTGCGTGTTACTAATATGCTTGTGCAAGCAACAGCCTGAGCAAAAAATGTTGAAATAGCTAATATTAAAATGCTTAATCTTACTTTTTTCATCTTGTTTATTTGTTTAGTTTTTGCAAAGATAGGAATAAAAAAAATAAAGCAAAGAATTAAAAAATTATTTCTTTGCTTTATTAAATTATTTCTTTACTTTATTTTTCTAACTCTTAGAGTTATTATCTGATTCTTTCAGAGTCTCTTACCATTTTTTCATCTTTTTTAATAGCTCTTTGTGCTAAGATAAAGAATAATACTTGTGCCATTGGCAAATAGGAAGAAACGCCGTAGATTGTTTTGGTTACTTCTATGTTTTGAAGTTTTATTGCTGTTTCTTGTGAGGAAATTATCCACAATAAAAGCAATCCAACATATATTGTAGAGAGTAAGAAACCAAATGCTGTGATTTTCATTTGCAATGGACGGTTTTTGTAAAGGAATATGGCAACTAAAGCTAATATTCCACTTGCTACAGGAAATAATATTGCATTCCAAGCTATGCTTTCTTGAGGTAAAGATGTTGTTTCTGCTGAAACTGCTTCTGGAATTAGATTATATTCGGTAGCATCGTATTTGTCTGTTTCAAATACTGCTAATGGAAAACAAAAACTTGCTACTGATAATGCTAATACAATAACTAAATAAAGGCTTTGTATTCTTTGTATCATAATCTCTTTGTGTTAAAAAACAATAAGCCCAAGAAAGTAATTCTTGAGCTTATTATTTATCTATTAATACATACCTGGCATTCCTCCTGGTGCGGCTGGCATTGCAGGTGTTTCTTCTTTAATTTCTGAAAGAACGCATTCTGTTGTTAGAATCATAGATGCGATTGACGCTGCGTTTTCTATTGCAACTCTTGCTACTTTTGTTGGGTCTATAACTCCTGATGCGTGAAGGTCTTCATAGACTTCTGTTCTTGCGTTGAAACCATTATCGCCTTCAAGTTCTTTTACTTTGTTTACTACAACAGAACCTTCTAATCCTGCATTGGCTACGATTTGGCGAAGTGGTTCTTCTAATGCTCTGCGCACGATTTGAATTCCTGTTTCTTCGTCTTCGTTTTCTCCTTTAAGGTTTTCTAATGCTGAAATTGCTCTTATGAAAGCTACTCCACCGCCAGGGATAATTCCTTCTTCAAGTGCGGCTCTTGTTGCGTTAAGTGCATCATCGAAACGGTCTTTCTTTTCTTTCATTTCTACCTCTGAGGCTGCTCCGACATAGATTACTGCAACTCCACCTGCAAGTTTTGCAAGTCTTTCTTGTAGTTTTTCTCTGTCATAGTCAGATGTAGTTTTTTCAATTTGAGCTTTGATTTGGCTAACTCTTGCGTCAATTTGTTCTTTTGCTCCTGCACCAGATACAATTGTTGTGTTGTCTTTATCAACTGTTATTTTTTGAGCAGAACCAAGCATTGTAAGGTCAGCATCTTCAAGTTTGTATCCTTTTTCTTCTGAAATCACTGTACCACCTGTAAGAATTGCTATGTCTTCTAACATTTCTTTTCTTCTATCTCCAAATCCTGGTGCTTTAACTGCAACGATTTTCAAAGAACCTCTTAGACGGTTTACAACAAGTGTTGCTAATGCTTCTCCTTCTATGTCTTCTGAGATGATTAAAAGACCTCTTCCTGTTTGAACTGTTTTTTCTAATATTGGTAAAAGTTCTTTTAGGTTTGAGATTTTCTTATCGTAGATTAAGATGAAAGGATTTTCGTAGATTGCTTCCATCTTTTCTGTGTTTGTGATAAAGTATGGAGAAAGGAATCCTCTGTCAAATTGCATACCTTCAACAACTTTAACTGTTGTGTCTAAGCCTTTTGCTTCTTCTATTGTGATTACTCCTTCTTTTTTAACTTTATCCATAGCATCAGCAATGATTTGACCAATGAATTTGTCGTTGTTTGCTGATATTGTTGCAACTTGTTCTACTTTTTCTTTTCCTTCGCCTATTTCTCTTGAGCGAGCTTTTAAGTCTTTTATTACTTCTGCAACTGCTTTGTCTATACCACGTTTTAAATCCATTGGATTAGCTCCTGCAGTTACGTTTTTGATACCTGTATTTACTATAGCTTGTGCTAAAACAGTAGCTGTAGTTGTACCGTCTCCTGCTTGGTCATTAGTTTTAGAAGCAACTTCTTTTACTAATTGAGCTCCCATGTTTTGGATTGGGTCTTCTAATTCTACTTCTTTTGCAACAGAAACACCATCTTTAGTAATATGTGGTGCTCCAAATTTCTTATCTATTATTACATTGCGACCTTTTGGTCCTAATGTTACTTTAACAGCATTAGCCAAAGCATCAACTCCTAATCTTAATTGTTCTCTTGCTTCTGTGTTGAATATTATGTTTTTTGCCATAGTTTTAATTTTTTAGATGATTGCGTAAATATCGTTTTCTCTCATAATTAGGTAATCAATACCATCAATTGCTATTTCTGTTCCAGAATATTTTCCGTAAAGTACTTGATCGCCTACTTTAACGCTCATAGGTTCGTCTTTTTTTCCTGGTCCTACTGCTACAACTTCCCCTCTCATTGGTTTTTCTTTTGCAGTGTCTGGAATAATTATACCTGATGCAGTTTTTTGTTCCATTTCTGCAGGTTTAATCAAAACTCTGTCAGATAAAGGTCTAACGTTTACATTTGCCATTTCGTTAATCTCCTATATTATTTTGTTATTTATAAATATACTTCTTTAAACACTAGAAGGGAATTTTTGTTCCAAATTAATTCTTTATGACAATTTGTCATAAAATACTCCTATAAGAATGCTTTTAATTGTTCTTTAAGTGTTTCTATTTTTTGTTCTGCATCTGAAAGTTTCTTTCTTTCCATCGCTACAACTTGTTCTGGTGCTTTGCTTACGAAACTTTCGTTTGATAGCTTTTTCATTACAGATGCTTTAAAGCCTTCGTAATATTGTATGTCTGCTTGAATTTTCTTTATTTCTTCCTCTTTGTTTACATTATCTGTCAAAGGAACAAAGAATTCAAGTGTTCTAACCATTTTAGCAATAGCTTTTTCTACTTTGTTTTCGCATGCTTCAAGTGTGTCAAGGTTACAAAGCTTGCAAATAATATCGCTATACTTTTCTATTATTGAACCTTCTGCAGATTTTGTGAAATAAACTTGAAGGGCAATTTTTTGAGCTATATTCTTTTCGTTTCTGATGCTACGAACAGCTGTAATAAACTCTTCAACAAATTCAAATTCGTTTAATAAAGCCTCATTAACCTCTGTAGTTTCTGGCATCAAGGCTTGCATTATAAAGTCGTTTTCTTTTCTTTCTTTAATTATGTGGTAAACTTCTTCGCTGACAAAAGGCATGAATGGGTGAAGAATTTTCATCACCTCTTCAAATATATCAAGTGTAGCTTCGTAAGTTTTTCTATCTATTGGAGCTTGGTAAGCAGGTTTAATTATTTCAAGATACCAAGAGCATAAATCGTCCCACACGAATTTATAAACATTCATTAAAGATTCAGATAAACGATATTTAGAGAAGTCGTCTTCTAAATCACATAATGTTTTATTCATTTTAGCTCTAAACCATTCAATAGCTTGAGCAGAACTCTTTGGTTGTTCAATATCTTCAACAGTCCAAGATGTGATTAAACGTAAAGCATTCCAAATTTTGTTTGAGAAGTTTCTTCCTTGTTCGCAATAGCTTTCGTCAAAAGGTAAGTCGTTTCCTGCAGGAGATGCTAATAACATACCCATTCTTACTCCGTCTGCTCCATATTTTTCGATAAGTTCAATTGGGTCTGGACTATTTCCAAGACTCTTACTCATCTTACGACCTAATTTATCTCTTACTATACCTGTGAAATAAACATTTTTAAAAGGAACTTCTTTGTTGTATTCCAATCCTGCCATAATCATTCTTGCTACCCAGAAGAAAATGATTTCTGGAGCAGTGATTAAGTCATTTGTTGGATAGTAATATTTTATTTCTTCATTGTTTGGATTTCTTATTCCGTCAAAAACGCTTATCGGCCATAACCAAGAAGAAAACCAAGTATCCAAAACATCTTCATCTTGTCTTAAATCATTCAATGTGTAGTTTTCGTTTGGATAAAGTTCTTGTGCTTTTAATAAAGCTTCTTCTTTAGTTTTTGCTACGACAAATTCTCTATTTGGTAAATGGTAAGCAGGTATTCTTTGTCCCCACCATAATTGACGAGAAATACACCAGTCTTTTACATTCTCCATCCAGTGTCTATAAGTGTTTTTGAACTTAGCAGGGTGGAATTTGATAGTGTCGTTCATTACAACCTCAAGAGCAGGTTTTGCTAAATCTTCCATTTTTAAGAACCATTGTAAAGATAATTTAGGTTCTATTACAGCGTTTGTTCTTTCTGAACAACCAACTTTATTGTTGTAGTCTTCTATCTTAAACATTAAGTCTGCTGCTTCAAGGTCTTTTGCAATTTTCTTTCTGCAATCAAATCTATCTAAACTCGCATACTCTTTTCCGTTTTCGTTTAATGTTCCGTTATCATTGAATATATCAATTGAGTCAAGCTTGTGTTTTAATCCTAAATTATAGTCGTTGATGTCGTGGGCAGGAGTTATTTTTAAAGCACCAGTACCAAACTCTCTATCTACATATTCGTCAAATATAATAGGAATGCTTCTTTCAACTATTGGAATTATTACTTTTTTACCTTTTAAGTGAGTGTATCTTTCATCTTCAGGGTGAACGCAAACAGCAGTATCGCCTAAAATTGTTTCAGGACGTGTAGTAGCTACAATTAAAAACTCTTCTGAATCTTCAATTTTATATTTTAAATAGTAAAGTTTAGAATTTTGTTCTTTGAAAATAACTTCCTCATCACTAAGAGCTGTTAAGGCAACAGGGTCCCAGTTAACCATTCTTACGCCTCTATAGATTAATCCTTTGTTGTATAAGTCAACAAATACATCTATTACAGATTCGTAAAGTGCATCTTCCATAGTAAAACGTGTTCTATCCCAATCACAAGATGCTCCTAATTTTTTAAGTTGCTCAAGAATTATACCACCATGTTTTTCTTTCCATTCCCATGCATGAGATAAAAATTCTTCTCTGCTAAGATTTTTCTTGTCTATTCCTTCTTCTTTAAGTTTTGCAACAACCTTTGCTTCTGTTGCGATTGAAGCATGGTCAGTTCCTGGTACCCAACAAGCATTAAAACCTTTCATTCTTGCTCTACGAACCAAAACGTCTTGAATGGTGTTATTCAACATGTGACCCATGTGAAGAACTCCTGTTACGTTTGGTGGAGGAATAACTATAGTGAAAGCTTGTCTTGAATCTGGTTTAGAGCTAAAACATTTGTTTTCTAACCAAGCAGAATACCACTTGTCTTCAACATTCGCTGGATTATATTTACTTGCTATTTCTGACATAATATGATAATATTTTATATAAAAAATCAAACGGCAAAGATAACAAAAAATATTGAGACAATAAATCAAAGAATTAATTTTCTAAATCAAAGAATTAATTTTTTTATTTAAAGAATTAATTTTCTAAATCAAAGAATTAATATTCATATTCAAAGATTATTTTTATATTTGCAAAGGAAAATACTAATGTTATGGTTGATAAAAATAAGCAAAACTCTGAATTTAAAACTTCTATACTTAAAATATTTGCTTTAAATCCGAATTCGTCATTTAATTATAAACAAGTGTCTTCTCGTCTTGGTTTTTCAGATAAAGCAAGCAAGCAAATGGTTATGAATTATTTGAAATCAATGAAAGAAGAAGATATTATTTTAGAAGCGACTCAAGGTAAATACAAATTAAATCCCGTATATATCACAAGTAATGTTTTGCCTAAACATTACATCATAGGAACTGTTGATATGAAACAAACGGGTAAAGCTTATGTTTTGGTAGATGAAGGAGAAGATATTTATATTTCTCATAATAATACTTATCACGCATTACATGGCGATAAGGTAAAGGTTTATCTTTTCCCTCAACGTAAAAATAGAAAGAGAGAAGGACAGATTGTAGAGATAATAGAAAGGGCTAAAACAAGTTTTGTGGGAATTATGGAAATGCATGGTAGATATGCTTTTGTAATTCCTGATTCTTCTTTTATGCCTGTTGATATTTTTATTCCATTAGATTGTGCTTCAACTGCGAAAAATGGAGATAAAGTTTTGGCAGAAATCACCGAGTGGCCAGATAGTGCAAACAATCCTTTTGGAAAGATTGTTAAAGTCTTAGGAAAACCGGGTGATAACAATGTTGAAATGCAATCAATTTTATCTGAGTTTGATTTTCCTTTATTCTTCCCTGCTGCAACTGAAAAAGAAGCAGAAGAAATAGAAATAGAATTGCCAAAATCGGAAATAAAGAAAAGGAAAGATTGCAGAAATCGTGTTACATTTACTATAGACCCAGATGATGCTAAGGACTTTGATGACGCATTGTCACTTGAAACTTTAGATAATGGTAATTATGAAGTTGGAGTTCACATAGCAGACGTTAGTTACTATGTAAGACAAGGAGGAGAAATAGATAAACAAGCCTTTGAGAGAGGAACATCGGTTTATTTAGTAGATAGAACAATACCAATGCTACCAGAAAAATTGTGTAATGGCGTTTGTTCGCTACGTCAAGATGAAGAAAAATTCTGTTTTTCAGTAATCTTTGAAATGAATCCTAATGCGGAAATAGTATCTCAATGGATAGGAAAAACAGTTATTAAGTCTAATAGAAGATTTACTTATCAAGAAGCTCAAAAGGTAATAGAGGGAAAACAAGGAGAGTATAGTGAATACATTTTGCCTTTATGGAATTTGGCTGAAATAATGCGAAACAAAAGGTTTAAGGCAGGAGCGATAAACTTTGAAAGCGAAGAAGTAAAATTCCATTTAGATGAGAATGCAAAACCAATAGGGGTTTACGTCAAAGAATCTAAAGAAGCGAATTGGTTAATAGAAGAGTTTATGCTATTGGCTAATAGAAAAGTTGCTGAATTTATAGGAAAACAAAAACAAAAAAATAAAGCTAAAACCTTTGTATATAGAGTACACGATGAACCAAATGAAGAAAAGATAAATGTATTTAAGGAATTTATAGGTAAATTAGGCTATACAATCAATAATAAAAGTCGTAGTAGTTTAGCGAAAAGCTTTAATGCATTATTTGAAAAAATAAATGGTAAAGGCGAACAAACTATGATTAATATGATTGCCTTACGTACAATGAGTAAGGCTTTTTATACAACAGATAATATAGGACACTATGGCTTAGGTTTCTCATATTACACACATTTTACTTCTCCTATAAGACGTTATCCTGATTTAATGGTTCATAGATTATTGGAATTGTATCTTGAAGACAAACCAAGTGTAAACAAAGAGGTATTTGAAGAAAGATGTGAGCATTGTTCTGTAATGGAAAGAAAAGCTGCAGAAGCAGAAAGAATGAGTGTGAAATACAAACAAGCAGAATACTTATCTGATAAAGTAGGAAAGATTTTTGAGGGAGTTATATCTGGAGTTAGCAAATGGGGACTTTATGTTTTATTAGATGAAAGTAAATGCGAAGGATTAGTGCCTATAAGAACAATTGATGATGATTTTTATGCATTAGATGAAGATAATTTCAGATATGTAGGAAAGAATACAGGTAGGGTTTATCAATTAGGAACTAAAGTGAAAATAAAAATAGAGAATGTCAATATGATGAAAAAGCAAATGGACTTCTCAATAGTAAAAGAAAAATAAAAAATAAGGTATATGAAAATATTATTGTTAGGCTCAGGAGCGAGAGAGCATGCTATTGCAAAAAAAATAGTTGAAAGTAAAAAAACAACAGAATTAATAGTTTCTCCAGGTAATGTAGGAATAAGTCAAATAGCAAAATGTGTTAATTTATCATCTGATAACGAAGCAATAAAACAATATATAATAGATAATAATATAGATATGCTTGTTGTGGGTAATGAACAACCTTTAGCAGATGGTATATCTGATTGTTTATATGCTGATGATAGAACAAAAAATCTAATGGTTATAGGACCAAAACAAAAGGGCGCAACATTGGAATCAAGCAAGGATTTTGCAAAAGACTTTATGGTAAGACATGATATCCCTACTGCAAGATATAAATCTTTTGGGAAAGATGAATTAGAACAAGCAATAGATTTCTTAAGAACACTTTCTGCACCATATGTTTTAAAAGCAGATGGATTAGCAGCAGGAAAAGGGGTTGTGATAAGCCAAACATTAGAAGAAGCAGAAGCAGAATTAAAAGAAATGCTTGCTAATGCAAAATTTGGTAAAGCTTCAGAAAAGGTTGTTATAGAAGAATTTTTAACAGGTATAGAATGTAGTGTTTTTGTGCTTACAGACGGAAAGAATTATTGTATATTACCAGAGGCAAAAGACTATAAAAGAATAGGAGAGGGCGACACAGGATTGAATACAGGTGGAATGGGAAGTATTTCTCCAGTAAATTTTGCAACAAAAGAGTTCTTGGAAAAAGTAGAAACAAGAATTATAAAACCAACCATAGAAGGTTTACAAAAAGATGAAATAGAATACAAAGGATTTATCTTTATAGGTCTGATGAGCGTAGAAGGAGATCCTTATGTTATTGAATACAATGTAAGAATGGGGGACCCTGAAACAGAAAGTGTGTTTCCAAGAATAGAATCTGATATAGTAGAGGCTTTTGAGTTAGTTGTAAAAGAGAGATTAAATGAATACGAATTAAAAGTTTCTGAAAAAGTTTGCACAACCGTATTCTTGGTTTCAAAAGGTTATCCAGAAGATTATGAAAAAGGAAAACTTATGACAGGATTAGACCAAGTTGTGGATTGTAATCTATTCCATGCAGGAACAAAAGCAGGAGAAGGAGAACAAATACTTACATCAGGAGGAAGAGTTATTGCGATTTCTTGTTTTGGCTCATCAATGCAAGAGGCATTAAATAAGTGTTACGAAAATATAGAAAAGATAGATTTTGAAGGAAAGACGTTTAGAAGGGATATTGGTAAGGATTTAATGAATATGGAGGCGTAAGGAATGAAACAATATTTAGATTTACTTTCTCATATATTAGAGAATGGTAACGAGAAAACAGATAGAACAGGAACAGGAACAAAATCTGTTTTTGGTTATCAAATGAGATTTGATTTGCAAAAAGGCTTTCCTTTGCTTACAACAAAGAAACTTCACACCCGTTCTATATTTCATGAGTTACTTTGGTTCTTAAAAGGCGATACAAACATAAAATATCTTCACGATAATAAAGTAACAATTTGGGATGAGTGGGCAGACGAAAACGGAGATTTAGGTCCTGTTTACGGAAAGCAATGGAGAGCGTGGCAAGGAGTAGACGGAAAAATCACAGACCAAATTTCGCAACTTATTCATCAAATAAAAAATACACCAGATAGTAGAAGAATGCTTGTAAGTGCTTGGAACGTAGGCGAAGTTGAGCAAATGGCATTGCCTCCTTGTCATATAGTTTTTCAGTTCTATGTAGCAAATGGTAAATTGTCTTGTCAGCTTTATCAAAGAAGTGCAGATGTGTTTTTGGGTGTACCGTTTAATATAGCATCTTATGCTTTGCTTACAGCGATGATTGCACAAGTATGTGATTTAGAACCGGGAGAATTTATCCATACTTTGGGAGATGCTCATCTTTATTCAAATCACCTTGACCAAGCAAGACTTCAATTAAGCAGAACACCATACGAATTGCCTAAATTAGTGCTTAACCCTGATGTAAAGGATATTTTTGATTTCACTTACGAGGATATAAAAATAGAAAACTATGTTTCACACCCACATATTAAAGCGGAGGTTGCAGTATGATTAGTTTGATTGTAGCGATTGCTCAAAATAATGCAATAGGTAAGGATAATGATTTACTATGGCATTTGAGTGAGGATTTAAAATATTTTAAAAAAACAACGAATGAAAGAACTGTTGTAATGGGGCGTAAAACTTGGGAAAGTTTGCCTTTTAAACCGTTGAAGAATCGCAGAAATATCGTTGTTTCTTCGCAAAAGTATTATCATATTGAGGGTGCGGAGTTATTTGATGATGTCAATAAGGTGTTGGAGGCTTTGAAAGAAGAAAAAGATGAGGTGTTTTGTATTGGTGGAGCAAGTCTTTACAAAGCTTTGTTGCCTAAGGCAGATAAATTATATGTTACAAGAGTCTATAAAGACTTTGAAGCAGATGTGTTTTTCCCTGAGATTGATGAACAAAAATGGGAAATAAAACGTCTTTCTCCAATGTTGTATGACCAAAAGGAGGATTTGAGTTTTAGATTTGAAGTTTGGGAAAAGAAATAGAATTAAATCATAAGTTCAAGAGCTATTCTATCGTTGAGAAGCCAAGGAGTTTTAAACAATTCTTTGGCTTTTTCTTTTTGTTTCTTAAAATGAGAGAAATATTGTGGAAAATTATTTTCAATATACTTTGAGTCTATGCCTTCTTTCGTACGAAGCGAAAGCATAATGTATTCATTGTATTTGTCTTTTTCTGAAAGAATTTCGGTAAAAGGCTCTATATTGTTTTCTATGTTAGAGATATATTGCTCAATGTTTTCAGGATTCCACGAGCGTGAAGAAATATTGAAAGAATGTGCTGCTGCACCTAAGCCGATGTACTCTTCTGTTCTCCAATATGCAGAGTTGTGTTTGCTTTTAAATCCTTTTTTGCAATAGTTTGAAATCTCATAATGCTCAAAGCCTGCTTGCGTTAAATAACTCTCTGTTTTATTAAATTGAATGACTGAATCATTTTCGCAAGGCAAAGAAATAATTTTTTTATTGACTAATTTATCAAGCATAGTCCCTTCTTCGCGTGTGAGAGAGTAACAAGAGATGTGTTCTGTCTGCAATTCCACCGCTTTTTCTAAGTTTTTCTCCCATTTCTCTAAGGTCATATTTGGAAGATTGAACATAAGGTCAAAGCTAATGTTTGAAAAACCGATTTTTCTTGAAAGTTCTATGGCGTTAATCGCTGTTTGCGAGGAGTGTCTTCGGTTTAAAAGTCTTAAATCCTCGTTATTAAAACTTTGTATTCCATAGGAAATTCTATTAAATCCTAATTTTAAAAGGTGTTCTAAAAGTTCGGAATTTGCGTCTTCTGGGTTCGCTTCTATTGTTACTTCTTCTAAGAGAGTTAAGTCAAAATTTTGTCTTAGTGCTATAATGATTTCTTCTAATTGTTCTTTATTCAAGCAAGTTGGTGTGCCTCCTCCAAAGTATAGTGTTTTGATTGGCGAGGAAAGATAGGTGTTGCGCTTTTCAATTTCTTTAATTAATGTCTTTATGTAATTGTCTTTGCTTTTTTTTGTGGCAATAGAATAAAAATTGCAATAGATACACTTTTGTGTACAGTAAGGAATGTGAATGTAAATGCCTGACATTATATTTCTTTTTTAAGAATAATTCTAAATGTACTTCCTTTTCCAAGAGAAGATTGTTTTACAAAGACCTTTCCTTTGTGATATTCCTCTATTATTCTTTTTACAAGAGATAACCCCATTCCCCAACCTCTTTCTTTGGTTGTATATCCAGGGTAGAAAATCTTTTTGAAATCCCTTTTTAAAATCCCTTTTCCTGTATCGCTTACATCTATATATATTTTTTTATTGTCGCTTTTCATTTCTATTGTCAAATCTCCAATGCCACTCATCGCATCTATAGCATTTTTTATAAGGTTTTCTAATGCCCATTCAAATAAATGCTGGTTTAATTCAATGTTAATTTGTTCGTGCTGTGGTAGTATAATATTGTAATTTACTTTTTTAGAGGTACGAGTTTTGATGTAATCAATAGAATTTGCAACTACATTAACAATATCAAGACTTATTTTTTTAGGGGTTTTGCCAACTTGTGAAAATCTTTGAGTAATTACGTTTAGTTTGTCAATATCTTTTGTAAGTTCATTACAAACCATTTCGTTTTCAGGGTTCAGTTTAAGATATTCTACCCAAGCAAGTAAAGATGAGATAGGGGTTCCAAGTTGATGGGCAGTTTCTTTGTTTAGACCAATCCAAATAGAATTTTGTTCTGCATTTTTCGTGATTTTAAGTAATTGGAAAATCAATATTGCAAAAATTATAATCAAAAGAGTAAGTATAGGAGGGTAGTATCTTAAAAAAGTTAAGAAAGTAGGACTTTCATAGAATATCTTGGCATTAGGATAATTAGGTAGATTTATACTAATATAATTATTAGAGGATTCCATGTCGTCAAGAGTCTTATTTAAGATTTTGCTATGTAAAAGCTTCTTGTCTATATTTCCATGAGCTATGATATTCGTTCTACTACTATCAGTTATGATGACAGGAATGGAAATTGAATTATTTACAATTTCAGTAAGGAAATCGTATGTGAGATAATACAGTGTGTTTTTTAAATTAGAATACACTAAACTCTCAGTGTAGTAAAGTTTAAACTTAATGTCGCTTGCGGTATATTCTATTGGAGGATTTTTTGAAAATGATTCTAATAAATCGTCTTTTAAAATTGTTTGATTTTTATCTATGTCAATGTTTTGAAAAAGTAAAATATTGTTGAATTCATCTGTAATGATAACAGGTATAGTTCTGTTATGAGATATGAAATCATAGTAAAAATTAAGTTCGCTATCAAGAGGTTGTGAGAGAATGTACTTGTGTGCAGCAACGAATTGCTCTAATTTGTGATGTTCATCTATTGCTAAATTGTCAAAAAAGTCTTTTACATTATCTAATACTTCTATTTTTCGGCTCACTGCATTGGCCCAAATTTTTATCTTTTTTATTTCATCATTACGAATATGAGTAACTGTATTGTGAATAAAGAAAAGGAATGTTAGCATTAAAGCAATGCCTAAAAATAAAAGTATCCACGTTATTTTATAATTGTATCCTCTGTTTTTCATATCAAGAAAAATTTACTGCAAATATACCTATGTTTTTTTATTTAAAAGATAAATTTTTGTCATATTGTTTTTTTTTGTAATTTTGACAAATTATTATTATATAGAAAAGGATATGAAAAAATTTGATATACAAGGAACAGGTGTAGCTTTAGTAACACCTTTCTACAAACAAGGTAATGTGGATTTTACCTCTTATGAAAAATTGATAAATCACGTTATAGAAGGTGGTGTGGATTATTTAGTATGTATGGGAACTACATCAGAATATCCTACACTTAATCAACAAGAAATTATGGCTTGTGTGGATTTTGCTATTGATGTAAATGCGAGTAGAGTACCTATCGTTTTAGGAATGGGTGGTAATGATACAAGACTTTTGATAGACACAATAAAAAAGACTGACTTAACAAATATATCTGCAATTCTATCTGTAACACCTTATTACAATAAACCTGGTCAAAAAGGTATTTATGCACATTACAAAGCTGTAGCAGAAGCATCTCCTGTGCCTGTAATTCTTTACAATGTTCCTGGAAGAACAGGAGTGAATATAAATGCAGACACATGTTTACAATTAGCAAATGACTTTCCTAATATAATAGGTATAAAAGAAGCTTCTGGAAATATTATGCAATGCATGGAAATTTTGGCTAATAAACCAAGTAATTTTACGGTAGTTTCTGGAGAAGATGCTTTAGTTATGCCTTTAATGGCTTTGGGTATGCAAGGTGTTATTTCAGTAACAGCAAATGCTTTACCTCAACAAATGAGTGAAATGGTTAATTATTGTTTAAAATCTAATTTCAAAAAAGCAAAAATAGTACACGAAGATTTATTACCATTTTCAAAAGCTATTTTTGAAGAAGGAAATCCTGTTGGAATAAAAGCTGCCTTAGAAATACTTGGTGTTTGTCAAAACAATCTACGCTTACCTTTGGTTAAAAGTAGTAAACAATTGTATTCAAAAATTCAAACAATTGTAAATAATATTCAATCGAATAATAATCAAAAATAAATAATACAATGGTAAATTATAAAGATTTGGGTTTGGTAAATTCAAGAGAGATATTTGCCAAAGCAATGCAAGGAGGCTATGCTATTCCTGCATTTAACTTTAATAATATGGAACAATTGCAAGCAATTATTCAAGCTTGCGTAGCACAAAAAAGTCCTGTAATTCTTCAGGTGTCTCAAGGAGCAAGAAAATATGCTAATCAGACTATGTTACGTTATATGGCACAAGGTGCAGTTGAGTATGCAAAGGAATTAGGCTGTGAAATTCCAATTGTTTTGCACTTAGACCATGGCGATAGTTTTGAGCTTTGTAAATCTTGTATTGAATACGGATTCTCTTCTGTTATGATAGATGGCTCTCACCTTCCATACGAAGAAAATGTCGCTCTTACAAAGAAAGTAGTTGATTATGCTCATCAATACGATGTAACAGTAGAAGGAGAATTAGGAGTATTGGCAGGAGTAGAAGACGAGGTTTCTGCAGAACATAGCACATATACAAAAGCAGAAGATGTGGAAGATTTTGTAAAGAAAACAGGAGTTGATTCATTAGCAATATCTATTGGAACATCTCATGGAGCAAATAAATTCCGTCCTGAACAATGTACAAGAAATGAAGACGGTGTTCTTATCCCACCGCCATTGCGTTTCGACATATTGGCAGAAATAGAAAAGAGAATACCAGGATTCCCTATCGTTCTTCACGGTTCTTCATCTGTTCCACAAGATCAAGTTGCAATAGTAAACAAATATGGTGGTGCAATGAAAGATGCAATCGGTATTCCAGAAGAACAATTACGCCAAGCAGCAAAATCAGCAGTTTGTAAAGTGAATATTGACTCTGATGGACGTATTGTGATGACTGCAGCCGTAAGACAAGTTTTAGCAGAAAAGCCTGCTGAATTTGACCCAAGAAAATATTTAGGACCAGCAAGAGATAATTTGAAAGCATTGTATGAACACAAAATAGTAAATGTGTTAGGATCTGCTCAAAGGGTATAAAAACATAAAATATTTTAATAACAAAAATAAAATAGTTATGAAAAAACAATTATTAATGTTGATAGTGGCATTATTTGTCACTATTCAAGGATTCTCTCAAGCAATTTTTGAGAGTTTTGAGGGTACTTTCCCACCAGAGGATTGGACTATAACAGGTTCATGGACGCAGTCTACATCAAGAGCATACGATGGTGATAAATGCGCTTTTTTGGCTTGGGGAGGAACTAATGGTAGAATGATTATGCCAGCATATACTGCTGAAGCAACAACTACCCTTACATTTTACATGGGCGCAGATTACCCAACTTACGCTCATTTGAATGTTTTTACTATTGAAGTTGCAACTTCATTAGAAGAACCAGTTTGGCAAGAAGTCTATGCTGTTGCTTACCCAGGTAGCAGTTCAGGTTTCTTTTTGAAAGAAGTTAATTTAGGCTCATTTGCAGGCCAAGAAATTTATGTATCATTTAACTTAACTCCAAATTCTGGTTCAGGAACATTCATAGATGCAGTAGCTTTAGGAGAAGTAACTTGTCCTAAACCAACAGGTCTTGCTGCAGTTACATCATCTACAACAGTAGATTTTACTTGGGCAGAAGATGAAACTTCACTTGCATATAATCTTGAAGTTGTGCCAACAAATCAAGATTGGACAGAAGCAGAAGTTTCACAAGTGACAGGAACAGAATTTACTTTAACAGATTTAGAACCTGCTACAATGTACAAAGCAAGACTCCAATCAGTATGTGAGGACGATGAGCTTAGTCAATATTCAGATATTGTTACATTTACAACAGGATGTGCTCCGATAGAAGATATAATTTGGTTTGAAGACTTCGAAAGTGTACTTGGAAATCAAGAAGCAGCAAACTTAATGTTTAGTTGTTGGTCTGTACTTCAATCAACAGGTGGAGCTTACAACGGAACATTCCCTCGTATTTATCATGAAGGATATGCGGGTTCAGCACATTCAGGACAAGTAACCTTAGAATTTAAAGGTAATGGTTTCTTATTATTACCTGAATTTGCACAAGATATTACTACACAACAATTATCATTCTATGCAAACACAACAGCTTCAACAGTAGAAGGAGCAGGAACATTTCAAGTAGGATATGTAACAGACCCAACAGATACAGCTTCTTTTGTGGCTTTAGAAACAGTTATATTACCGCAAGCAGGTTTAAGTAGAGCATCATCTGTTATGGTAGGGCCATTCTCATATGCAGACATCGAAGTAGAAACAGCAAGAATGGCTTTGAAATATGTAGCAGTAAATGCAGGAGAATCTTGGAACTTAGATGACTTTACAGTAGAGCCAATTCCTAATTGTCCTGCACCTCAATCATCAAGCATAACAGTAACAGGAGTAACAGACTCTGAAGCAACTATTTCTTGGGTTGATGAAGATGAATCACATAGTGCATGGTTGTTCTACTATAAATCATCAACAGAAGAAGATTATACAGAAATAGCAACAACAGAACAAAGCATAACACTTACTGATTTAACACAAGCAACAGCATATAGTTTTTACATACAAACAGATTGTGGAACAGATGATAACTATTCTCAAACATCAGTAATTACATTCAGAACAACAGCAGTTCCTGTTACTGAATTCCCTTACTACCAAGATTTCCAAGATTTAGAAGGCAATCCATTTGGAGCAGAATTCTTTACTACAGGATTAAATCAATGGATGATAGGTTCATCTACAGGAGTTGTTGATTCAGAAAACGAAGAATTATCTTCATTATATATTTCAAACAACAATTCAGATTATGCTTATACAACTCAACAAAATAATTCAACAAGTTGGGTTGTTATGCCTATTGTATTTGGTGATGCACCAGAATATGCAATATCATTCCAATACAAATCAGGAGGAGAAGTTTCTTCTTGGGGTTCTGTATATGACTATTTAACAGTAATATTATGTGATGCAGATGCTGATTTAACAAACTTATCATCTATACCTTCAGGAACAGTAGTGTTGGATAAAGCTGGTGGAGTTACAGAATGGGCTACAGTAAACTATGCTTCTTCAGAATTAGCAAACACAACAAAACAATTAGTATTCTATTGGTACAATGACGGAAGTGATGGATCAGGAATACCAGGAGCTATTGACAATATTGCAATCATTGAAAACACTTGTGCAGCTCCTGCAAACCTTACTTGCACAGGAACATTAGAAGAAGAAGCAGTATTAAACTGGGATGCAGAAAACGCATCTTCATGGTTATTATACTATAAATCTGCATCAGACGCAGAATATACAGAAGTAGAAGTAACAGAAGTTCCTTACACGCTAACAGACCTTACTCCAATGACAAACTATACAGCATACGTTGTTACAGATTGTGATGGAGAATTATCTGTAGCATCAACAACAATATCTTTCAGAACAGCTTGTTCAACAATAGAAACATTCCCTTATTTTGAAGGATTCAATAGTTCATATAGCTTCCAAGATGTTTGTTGGTCTGCAGAAATATTATTTGGTAATACTAACTGGAATGTTAATGTGGCTGGAGCTTATGGAAATGATCCTTATGAAGGTCAATATTGTGCAAAAATTAATTATTTCGTAGGAGAATCAAGATTAAGTTCACCTGTATTTGACTTGTCTGAAATGAATAACCCTTACTTGAAATATGTTGTAGCAAATCCTGAATATTCTGGCGCTGTAGCACAAGTAATAGTAGAATATAAAGCAAGTCCTGAATCTGATTGGGTAACATTGAGATCTTATACAACTGCAAATGAAACTTGGTTATTAGATTCAGTAGCATTACCTTATCCATCTGAAACATATCAAATAGCATTCAAAGCAATAGGAGCAAACGCTTGGGGAGCATCAATTGATGCAATTCATGTTTTCGATGCAGAAGGTGAACCAAGCAATCCAGATCCTGAACCAGAGCCATGCGACGCACCAACAGATTTAACAGTAAGCAATATTACAGAAAACTCTGCAGATGTTGCATGGAACGGAACAGCAGACGCATACGAAATAAGACTTAATGGTAATGCAACAGAAACCCTTACAACAACAAGCAAACAATTAATAGGATTGCCAGATAACTTTACAATCACAGTAGAAGTAAGAGCAATCTGTGGTGAACAAACATCAGAATGGGTATCAACAACATTCACAACATTGCCTGTAATAGAACCATGTGACGCACCAACAGCACTTTCTGCAAGCAACATCACAGAAACAACAGCTGAAATCTCTTGGACAGGCTCAGCAGATACATACGAATTCAGATTGAACAATGGAACTGCAGAAACCCTTACAGCTACAACAAAAGCATTAACTGACTTAACACCAGCAACAGCTTACACAGTAGAAGTAAGAGCAATCTGTGGTGAACAACAATCAGAATGGGTATCAACAAGCTTCACAACACTTGAAGAACAAGTAGTGATTGAATTAGGAGAAGTAACAACAACACCTGCTACAGAAGTAGGTAACACATCAGCAACCTTGAACGCAACATTAGTAAGCGCAGGTAACTCTGAAAACTACACAGTAGGCTTCGCATTAGCAACAGTAGCAGACTTCACATTAGAAGATGCAGACGTTCAAAACATCACTGCAACACTTACAGATGCTACATTCAGCCAAGCAGTAAATGATTTAGCAGAAGGACAAACATACTTCTTCCGTGCATACATCACAAACGAAGCAGGTACAGCATACGGAGCAGTAGAAACCTTTACATTATCAGGCTTGAATGATGCAATTGCAAACGGTTTGACAGCAACAATCTATCCTAACCCAGCAAACACACAAGCAACACTACAAATCAACGGATTGAACCAAGATGCTAAGATAGTAATCAGCGATATCCAAGGAAGAATATTGAGTCAAGAAGAAATCAGTGCAAGCACAACAACTTACACAATTAACTTGAACAATATGGCAAGTGGAGTTTACTACGTTAGAATAGTAACTGACAACGTAATCAGTACACAAAAATTGATAGTTGAATAATTTTTCAACAAATCAAATAAAGCAAAAGAGCGATTCTTTCAAAGAGTCGCTCTTTTTTTTCTTTGTTTTATTTTTTTAATTCTTTGAAAGAATTTATTAAAACAAAGAAAAAATTTTGTGGTATAAATAAAAGTTTATATCTTTGGGGGGGTAAAAAGTAATTGTTTAAAACCTTATCTCATGAAGCGAATATTATTTATTTTGTCATTATTACTTGCAATGCAAGTATCGGCACAGGTAGAAATTATCATTGGAGATACCACTTCAACTCTAACATCATCAAAATTACCGCTTTCTTTGGATTATAGATATTCTTATACTCAGAGTGTTTATAAAAGAAGTGAGTTGGTTGCAGGTGAAATTTCAAGTATAAGTTATTATTTTACAAATGAATCCTTAAGCGCTGGAACGATAAGTATTTACATGAAGGAAACAAGTGATTCGGTTTTAAATAGTTTTTCTTCATCGGAAGGATTTGTTCAAGTCTTTTCAGGTGCTTTAAACTTGACAAATGGTTGGACAACTTTTGTTTTTCCTGAAGTCTTTGAATATTCGGGAGAAAATAACTTAGTTGTAGCGGTTGTAAAATCGGATAATTCATATTCTTTTGGTTATAATTTTAAAGTATCTGCTTCTGATAGTTATTCAGTTCAGAGATATAATGATAATCAAGCATACGACTTAAATTCAACTCACGGTTCTGGAGGTGTAGTTAATTATAGACCTGTTACGAAGTTTGGAATGTTTCCTTCAGAGGACTATTGTTATCCTCCAATCAACCTATCTGCAGAAATCTTACTTGCAAACGATGTGAAAATTTCTTGGACCCCTAGCGATCCTTCTTCAACGGTTTTTGCCTTAGATTACAAACTTGATACAGATCAGGAGTGGATAAATGAAAGTAATGAAATACACGATACGACTTACACGTTAACCTCTCTTCTTCCTTATACAAAATATGATGTTAGAGTGTGGACAAGGTGTAGTAACAACAATAGTTTTCAGCAAGAATTATCTTTTATTACTGAGCCAAATGATGCTTGTTTTATTTATCCAACATACGAAGAGGATTTTGATGATGTAAGCGATTTATCACAGTGGCGTTTTACTCATATTGGGGAAAGTAAATGGCATGTTGGTCCTGCGGTAAATAATACAAGAGATGTAGATGGTGTGTTTACAGAAGGCAACGCTTTGTATATAAGTAAGGATGGTGGATTGACAAATTCTTATAATAACACAGAGGAGTCAATTTCTCACTTTTCAACTTTGATAGAGATATTAGACAGCGTTTATTATGGAATTTCCTTTGACTACAAATTAGTAGGGGAAAATTACTGTGATAATTTAAGAGTATATTTAGTTCCTATTTATCAAGAATTGACAAGCTCTACTAATGGATTTATACTTCTTGGAACCTTAAATAATACTCAAAATACATGGAGAAGATTTGAAACAGCAATTCCTCAAACTATAAGTTCGGGGACTTATCAATTAGTTTTTACTTGGGAAAACGATAGTTTCAATGGGGAAAATCCTCCTGCTGCAATAGATAATTTAAGAGTGCAAGCCTCAATGTGTGCAATACCAATGGGCTTTTCTTCTACTATAGTAGATGTTGATGGAAACGCATCAATGGTAGTAAGTATAAGTGATACAGTAAATCAAGCTGCATCATATATAGTAGAATACAGACTTGCGGGAGAAACAGTATGGGATACAATTCAAAATGAAAATCCTGTTGAAGTGCCATACTTGCCATATTCTTCTGTAATAGAATATAGAGTTGTAGCAAGTTGTGGAACAGAAGGGATTTCAATGCCGTCAAATATTCTAACAATATCTACCCCTTGTGGTATAACAGATGAATATCCTTATAAAGAATATTTTGAAAAAGATCATTTTCCTTATCAAGCTACTTCTTCTAATTATTGTTGGCAAAGAATTAACGGAGGAGAACAATATTATAGATGGGAGTCTGTTTCTAATGTGGGAATAAAAGGAAGTGGTGCTATGAGCTATCAAGCATTAGGTATTTCTTCTGATATGGTATTTGATGATTGGCTTATATCACCAATATTTGCTTTAAATGGAAATCAACGTCTTAACTTTCAATATAAACTTCCTTATTCCTACCAAGGTCAGCCTATGCCAAAAATGGATATTTATCTCTACAATACAGACATTGTTGATTACTCTTCTCCAGAAGATACAGTGTATTGTGAATATGTTACAACTATTTACGATAGTGCGCTTGCTGTTTCAAAATGGAAGATGGTAGAAATTCTATTAAGTGATTATGTTGGAAATTATCGTATAGCCATTGTTATAAGAGAGCCAAATCCAACATTTTATCTTGATAATTTTATCGTAAGTGATATACCTGATTGTTTTGAGGTGCATGGCCTTGAGGTGAATACCTATTCTGGAACTTCTGTTTCTATAAATTATGATATAGATAATGTATCTGGTGCAGGAGTTGCAATAGCTTATGCTCCAGAAACAGTAAGTCATAATTTTGATGCAGAGAGTGCAGAGATTGAAATTATATCAGGAAATGAAGAACTTCCATATATTTTAGATGGATTAGAGGCGGGAACAACATACGTCTTTGCAGCATCTCAATTATGTGGAGGTGAATGGAGCGATACCACTAAGGCTATATTGCCAATGGTATATACTGTACCATTTTCATTTGATTTCAATACAGAAAACACAACTCCTGAAATGAGTTTTACCAGAACTTCAACACAAAATAATTGGTTGTTGGGTGGAATTTATAACAGCACATTTGATGGAGATACATTAGAAGGACAAGCTCTTTATGTAACAAACGATAATGGTACAAGTGCATCTTATTCTTCTGGAAATAATCTAAACTGTTATGCTTACTTAAATGTAGATTTTGTTTCAGGAGCAGAATATGAACTTTTCTTTGATTGGATGTGTGAAGGGGTTGAAAATAGCGATTACATGAAAGTGTATCTTATGCCATTTGGACAAACAATAAGCGAAGAATATGCAATAACAGGACAGTTGAATCTTTCAACTCAATGGCGTAGAGAACAAATCATTTTACCTGCAAACCGATACAACGGAGCTTATCAATTAGTATTTGCATTTACAACAACTAATTATTCTCCTGTTTATCATTTGTCTGCAATTATAGATAATATATCAATAGATATAAATGATTGTGCAAGAATTGTGGATTTAGGTTTAGCAGTTGAAGAAGTTGATGATTCGCCTAATCTAATTGTTAATCTATTAGACCAATTCAATACAAATGCTTCATACGTTTTACGCTACAAAGAAGCAGATGAACTTTTGTATAGAGAAATCACAGGATTGACTCGCGATTCGTTCCCTTATAGATTGGCAGATTCAATAGAGTATCAAAAAATTTATCAATTACAAATAGGTGTTATCTGTCAGCAAGGAGATGAGCCTTTCTTTAATGATGAAGTTTTTTCTATCATGACACCTTGTACAATATTGCCAACGCCTTTGGAGGTTAACTTTGAAGAAAATATATTGGAAGAGCAATATTGTTGGACACTTTATAATGGATTTGTTTCTTCCTATGATACTACATATACAGCAGATTTAAGTCCTAATTCTTCGTGGCAGATTAATGATGTTGTGCTTAATGGAGTAAGTTCCAAGAGATTGTATGTTAATTTAGGAGCCTCTAATTTGAAAGATTGGGTTGTGACTCCACCAATCAATTTAGGAAATGACTCAACGATTAAACAAATTGTCTTTGACCTTGCAACAAGAAAAACTAACAATGATGAAACAACTCAATGTGGCGATGATGATAAATTTATTGTTTTGTTATCAACTGATAATGGCGAGAGTTGGGATATGCACAAGGCTATAGTTTTCAAAGATAATGATGAAGATACCCTACACAATCTATCTTCTCTTTCAAATCAACCAACACCTATTGATATTAAACTTGTAGATGAAAATAATCAAGCACTAACAGGACTAATCAAAATAGCATTTTATGCAGAAAGTACAGTAGCTGATGCTTACAATACTTTATGTATAGATAATCTTAGTATAGATAATTGGAGTGATTGTCAGCCTCCACACAATCTTCAAGTCATACCAGAAAGTATAAGAAGTAATTTAGCATTTGTTGATTTTCTAACTCTTGATAATAATGCTGAATATTTTGAATATGTAATTGTTGAAGGAGAATGGGAGGATTTTGATGCACTTGCTACAATGTATTCTGCAGAAACAAACTTTACATTGTCGGATTTAGAAGAAGAAACATTTTATACTATTGCTGTAAGATGTGTTTGTCAAGATGAAGTGTATTCTGATTGGGCAACAACAACATTTACAACATTGAGAGAGCCAAAATCAATACCTTTTGAAACTACTTTTTCAGATAGTGTGACTTGGTGTACTTCTTCTAATGGTGTGAGTATAAATGCTTGGGCAATTGGCTCTGCTACTTCTGTAGATACAAATGGTATGTCAGCATATATATCAACTGATGGAGGAATTAGCTATAATGCTTCAGTGGGTGAGGCTAATACAATAGCATATCTATATCAAGATATATCGTTTGGCGAAACGGCAAATAATTTTGAACTATTGTTTGATTGGAAATGTGTGGGTAGAATTCTGTATCAAGAAGATTTAGGAGGATTACGAGTTTATCTTACAGATATTGCTCCATTGCCTACTTCACAATTGCCGAACCTTCCCCTTGCTACTTTAAATTCTGCAGAACAATGGCAATCGGAAAGAATATTTCTTGGAAACATAACAGGCGATAAACGATTGGTTTTTGCAGCTTATGGATATAATAACACCTCCGAGACATTAACACCAGCAGCAATTGATAATGTGAGATTGATCGTATCACCTTGTTCAAAGGTTGAAGAGATAGATGTTTTGAATATTACATCTAATTCAATAGAATTAGTTTGGGGTGAAACAAATGCAGATAATTATGTTGTGTCTTATAGAGATGAATATTCTTCAGAGTATTTAACTTTGACAACTACCGAGAACTATGCTATGCTTTCAAATCTTGGAGGAGCAACTCGTTATTATATAAAAATACAAGGCTTTTGTGGAGAAAATTCTTCACTTGTTTCTGATGAAATTACATTGACTACATTGACAGAAGTTGCAACTTTACCATATAGTTGTGACTTTGAAGGAGTAGGGGCTAATGGTTGGATAATTAAAAATGGAGCTTCTCAAACTCGTTGGTGGGTTGGTCAAAGTGATTTGACTTCAAATTCTTCTCTATTCATAACAGGAGATAATGGCTATTCAACTAATATTAATAATTCTATTCAATCGGTTGTTATAGCAGAGAAACATCTACAATTAGGACAGAGAGATTCTCTTAGAATAAGTTTTGATGTGAAAATTACAGGAAGTGATAATACTTATTTGAAAGTCTTTTTCCTTCCAGAAGATGTAAACTTTGAGCCTTCTCTTGCTATTTTGGATTTTGCTACGCAGAATTATTCGCAAGATGTTTTGATAACTAATACGCGAGATGGAGATGTTAATTCTTATATAATAGATAGTATTCCACAAACTCAGACTTTGAGTGTTACAATTCCAACACCATATAACGAGGTGAGAAAACTTGTTTTTGTTTGGGTAAATCGTCTTGTTGGTACAAATATTCAAGGTGCTGTGATAGATAATGTAGTTGTGGAAGAAGTAGGAGATATTATTACTTGCTTTAAACCTGTTGCCAATTCGGTAGTTGCTAATAATGTTTTGCAAACAACAGCCTTTATTTCTTGGCAAGACAATGATGAAACACACAATACTTGGAAAGTTTATTACAAAGCAGAAAATGAATCGGAATTTCAATCAGTTACTGCCTTAGACCAACCTTCAATTACCTTAGAAAATCTTAATCCATATACGTTTTACTATGTTTATGTAAAGGCAAATTGTGATGGAGAATTATCTTATCCTACCGATACGATAACATTCCACACTCGTTGCGAGGCAATAACGGATTATCCGTATTTAGCAGATTTTGAATCAGATGATTTGTCTTGTTGGATTATTGATAAAGAAAAAGAAAACAATTGGGTAATATTAGATGATCATGAATTATATTACGAAGCAACAGAACTTGATGTTGTAACGATAGAATCACCAATTCTTAATCTTGTTTCCTTACCTGAGCCTACTCTTAAATATAGATATAGCGTTGTAAATTCAATGAATTATACTGACTATGGATTGAGAGTTCTTTATAGAGAAAATCAAGGCGATGAATGGAGCGTTTTAAGAGAGTGTTATACTACTAATTCTGGTTTAGATGTTGTAACACTGCATCATCTTTCATCAAATTATCAACTTGCATTTCAAGCAATAGGAACCTCTCCGTTAATAATTAATGTTAAAGAAATAACTATATTCTCTGGCTCGGAAGGAGTTGCATTAGCAGATGTAGAAAACAAAGGAGAGTTAAAAACAAATATCTATCCAAATCCAGCCTCTGCACAAGCAACTCTAAGAGTTGAAAACCTAAATTCAGATGCTAAAATAATACTTAGCGACTTGCAAGGAAGAATACTTAGCGAAAACACAATGAAAGCAAATACCTCAACCTACACAATCGACTTAAACAATATTGCAAGTGGAGTTTACTACATTAGAATAGTAACTGACAAAGCAATCAGTACACAAAAATTGATAGTTGAATAAACACCAACAATCAAATAAGCCAAAAGAGCGATTCAAATCAAAGAGTCGCTCTTTTTTTTCGCAAGAATTTTGTCCGAATCTTTTAATAAAAAAAAGTTTTGTGCTTAGATAATTATTATATACCTTTGCAGGTGAGAATTTTACAATAGAAATAATTTAATTAACAATTAAAAATTAACAAAATGAAAAGGACATTATCATTTCTTTGTACCCTATTATGTGCAAATATGCTTTTTGCACAAACAAGTTTTTGGGTTGATTCATTACAATACGAAATATATCCTGAATTATTGCCTGGATTGGCAACTCTTACTTATGCTGATAATTCAATTACAACTGCAAATATTCCTGAAACTGTTAATTATAATGGAACGAATTATAGAGTTTGGCTTATAGCATATAGAGCATTTGCAAATTGTGATAGATTAACTTCTGTTACTGTCCCTAATAGTGTTGAAGAGTTTGGTAATAATGTTTTTGAACATTGTCCTGCTTTAACCTCTGTTACTATTGGTAATGGTATTTTTTCTATTGGTGAGAATTTATTTACTGATTGTATTATGTTACAAACAGTTACTTTGGGTTCCAATGTTAATTATATTGGCAGTGGCGCATTTGGTAATTCTGAATTGTTGGAAAACGTTACTTGTTTGTCAATAATTCCTCCTGTAATAAGCGATGACACTGCATTCCCTAACCCTAACGATGCAATATTAACCGTTCCTTGCGGTAGTTTGGCGGCTTATAGTTCTGCTAACTCCTTATGGAGTACTTTATTTGCCGATAGAATTGAGGAAGATTGCGCAACAGATAGTGGTTTAGAAGAAGCAGAAGTTGAAAACCTTTCTTTCTTCCCTAATCCTACAAAAAGCAAAATTACTTTCAGTCAAACAATAGAGAATATAGAAGTAATAGACTTAACAGGAAAGACAATCCTTACCTTCTCTAATGCAAAAACAATAGATATTGACGCTTTGCCAAGTGGTACTTATTATTTGCGATTAACAGATAATGAAAAGACCACGCTGCGAAAAGTGATTAAACAATAAACCTTAAAAATAGCGACTTTTTTTCAAAGAGTCGCTATTTTTTTTCTTTGAATTATTTTGTTAAAACAAAGAAATAATTTCATGAAGTAAAGAAAAAATTAAACAAATAACCAGAAAGGATAATCAGTAGCGAGACAACTCCAAAGAAAATACCGATAAGCCTCCAAGTCATCACTTTTTTAAGCATTGTAGCCTCAGGAATAGACAATCCAATTATAGACATCATAAACGCAATAGCCGTTCCCAAAGGAATACCCTTTGCAACAAAGACTTCAACAATAGGAACAATTCCCGCTGCATTAGCATACATTGGCACAGCTAATAAAACAGCAAGTGGAACTCCCCACCAATTTTCAGCAGAAAGGAACCTCTCAAAAAAGTTCTCAGGAACATAACCGTGCATTGTAGCACCAATACCAATACCTATTACAATATAAATCAAAACGCCTTTTACAATTCCCCAAGACTCACGAGCAATAGTTGGCAAACGTTTTAAGAAAGGAGTTTTTTCCGCTTTCCATTCTTCGCTTTGTAGGTTTGATTGAATTTGCGCCTCTTTTACCCAATTGCTTAAATACTTTTCAAGCCTCATCTTGCCTAAAATAAAACCTCCTATCATAGAAAGAAGAGTTCCGCTAATGATATAGATTAGTGTTACTTTAAGTCCAAATGTTCCAAGAAACATAGCAACTGCTATTTCGCTTACAAGAGGAGAGGCAATAAGGAAAGTGAGAGTTACACCCAAGGGAATACCACCTCTTACAAAGCCTATGAAAAGTGGTACTGAGGAGCAAGAGCAAAAAGGAGTAATGCCTCCAAATAAGGCTGCAAGAAAATAATCTAAACCATAGAGTTTATGAGAAGAAAGATAGTTTCTTAGTTTTTCTATTGGGAAATAAGCATTGATTATTCCCATTACTAAACTTATAAAAAAGAGTAAAAGGATTATCTTAATGCTATCGTAAAGGAAAAAGTTGAGAGCAACACCAAAACGACTGCTTTCGTCTAATCCAAAAAGATTATAAACCACATAATCTGCAAAACTTTGTATCATAAGCCTAATAGATTTTTGATTTCGTTTTCATTTGGAACTTTACCTTTAATCTTGATTTCTTCATCAACTACCACAGCAGGAGTAGCCATAATGTTATATTTCATTATTTCCATTATGTCTTCTACCTTTGTTAGTTTTACATCAAGATTGTTTTTTTTGATGACTTTTTCTATTGCTTTAAAGGTTGTTTTACATTTGGTGCAACCTGGACCTAATACTTTTATTTCCATATTTATAAATAAAGGTTAATACAATAATAAGTTCCTATTAAAATAAAGATGATTCCGACCGATAAGTTCAAGTATCTTTGAATTTTTTGCATCTTTCCGTAAGTCTTGCCTATCTTTTCTGCACTGAAAGCCAAAACCCAAGAAATAATTATTACGGGTAGGGCTGTCGCAAGAGCAAAAAGAATTGGTAAAACATAGCCTATTGAAGATGTTGCCGACATTGGAATTAGCATACCGAAGTAAAAAACTCCGCTTGTAGGACAAAAACTTAATGCAAACAACACTCCTAAAAGAAATACTCCAAGATAGCCATGTTTTGTAAGATTTTCTCCGTCTTTGTTAAAGCCTATTGAAGGTAATTTAAGTTTGTGGCTAAATAGTATAAAGACTCCCATTATCAAAAGGCTAGGAGCAAGTATTATTTCTCCATATTTGCCAAGAAACTTTTGTATTCCAAATAGGCTTGTTCCACTTTTTAGTAAGGATATTAGTATTATGCCAAGTAAAGTGTAGGCAAAAACCCTTCCTAAGGTGTATAAAAGTCCATTAAGTAATATTTGTTTTTTGCTTTCAATGTTTTTACAAATGTAAGCAATAGAGGCAATGTTTGTACTCAAAGGACAAGGCGACAAAGCTGTGAGAAGACCAAGCAGAAAGGCTGTTAGAATAGGAGTAGTGCTACTTTCTAATAAAGATTGTATTGTTTCCATATTCTAGTTGTTTAACATATTGTTTATTGTCTTGCTTACGCCTTCTTTGAACTCATCGGGAGAATTTAAAGCGTTAGTAAATGCAAAATTTGTTAAGTCTTCCACAAATTCTTTTCCGTTTTGATTATCTACAAGAACGAGAGAAGACCATGTGATTTCGTATTTGTCGGCAAGAGTTTCGTTTTCGTTAATATCAATCGTTTTAAAAACTAATTCACCCTTTGAAATCTGCTCTGAAAATCTTTCTTCAATTAGTTGTTTTGTGTTTTCCTCTATTGCAACACATGTAGCACAACGTTGCTTGCCGTGAAAATACAATA
>JAGCJW010000012.1 GCA_017647785.1 Bacteroidales bacterium
GTCTGGTGAAAATTAATCAGCGTTTGGTGAAATTCTATCTTCGTTTCAGCAAAATTACTCTTGATTTTTGTCAATTTTTTTGAGGAGATGAGGTGTTTTTTATTAAGAAAAAGTGTTTATTTATATTTAATAATAGAGAGATTTGCCTAGTCTAAAAAGAACAAAAAAGAACCAAAAAAAATTTTGTTACTATTCAAAATATTCATAAATTTGCTTGCGAAATGATAAACCCTTAAAATTGGAGAAATAAAAGGAAAAAAAGAATAATTACATTTAGACTTAAAAAATTTTAAAGACGGATAAAAAGCGTTTTTGCTTATTTTTGGTAAATTGAAATCGGGAAAATTTCAAAAAATATGCCAATAAAATAAGAAAAGAACGCCTGCGAGTATATCGTGGGCTTTTCTTATTTGGCATATAGGTTATTCCCGAACCTCAATTTACGATAAGACAAAGTCCACGTCTTTTTTAATATATTTTAATTGAGGAATAAAAAAAATTAAAAACATAAAAAATTTTAAAAAATGAAAAGAACATTACTTTTAATTTGCACTCTATTATGTGCAAACGTGCTTTTCGCACAAACAAGGTTTTGGGTTGATAGTTTGCAATACAAAGTAACATCAACAAATCCAGCAGAAGTAGAAGTTTATTATGCTAATTCTTCAATCACAACTGCAAATATTCCTGCGACAATTACTTATGATGAAATAAATTATAGCGTTACTTCTATTGGATATGAGGCGTTCAGGAATTGCAGTAGTTTAACTTCTATTGATATTCCTAATAGTATCACTTCTATTGGAAATTATGCGTTCTATAATTGCGATAGTTTAACTTCTGTTACTATCCCTAATAACGTTACTTCTATTGGATATGAAGCGTTCTTTTTTTGTACCAATTTGACAACTCTAAACTTTAATGCTATAAATTGTAATGATTTTGATTATTCTACTTTCCATAGTTCTATAACTACAATAAATATTGGTGATAGTGTACAAAGAATACCTGCATATTTTGCTTGTTCTTTAAATTCTTTAACTTCTATTGATATTCCTAATAGTATTACTTCTATTGGAAATAATGCATTCAGGGGTTGTAGTAGTTTAACTTCTGTTACTATTGGTAATAGTGTTACTTCTATTGAAAATAATACGTTTTATAATTGCAGTAGTTTAACTTCTGTTACTATTGGTAATAGTGTTACTTCTATTGAAAATAATGCGTTTTATAATTGCAGTAGTTTAACTTCTATTGACATTCCTAATAGTGTTACTTCTATTGGAAATTCTGCGTTTGAAGATTGTAGTAGTTTGACTTTGCTTAATATTGGTAGTGGAGTAAATCATATAGGAAGAAATGCTTTTGCTTATTGCAACTTTTTATTAAATGTTAATTGTTTAGCAGTTAATCCTCCTACTATTTTTGATAATACTTCATTCCCTTATCCTAATTCTGCTTCTTTAACAGTCCCTTGTGGCAGTTTAGAGGCTTATTCTAATCCAAGTAATTTATGGAATGTTTTCTTTAATAATAGAATTTATGAAAATGGTTTTGATGTTAATGTTTCATCAAATAATACTTTAGCTGGTCATGTTGAGATTGAAAGTAATTGTGAATTAGCTGTTCTTACTGCTATTGCTAATTCGGGTTATAGATTTGTAAATTGGAGTGATGGACATACAGAAAATCCGAGAATAATAGAATTACATGGAGATACAACTCTAATTGCTAATTTTGATATTATTATTTCAGGAGCAGAATTATCTGCTACAATTTGTGAGGGTGCAAGTTTGGATTTTGGAGGTATTAACATAACTAATTCGGGAGTTTATACTCAAACATTTACTGCTGTTAATGGAACTGACAGTATTGTTACTTTAACCGTTACAGTTAATCCTTCATATAATATTGTTATAGATACAGTTCTTAATGAGGGTGATGTATATACTGAAAATGGTTTTAACGAAAGCGAAATAGGTACTTATGTTCAATATTTCCAAACAATAGAAGGTTGCGATAGTATAATTACTTTAAATATTTTAAGTAGTGTTTCTTTGTTAGACGTAGAATATGAAGAACTTTCATTCTATCCTAACCCAACTGATAGCAAAATTACTTTCTCTTCAACAATAGAAAGAATAGAAGTAATTGACTTAACAGGTAGATGTGTTCTTACTTTCTCTAATGCAAGAGAAATAAACATTGAATCATTGCCAAGTGGTGCTTATTATTTACGCTTAACAAATAACGACAAGGCAATAATGCGAAAGGTTATTAAAGAATAAAAAGAAATTAAAAACAAAAAAAAGGTTCGGCTAATTTAGTCGAACCTTTTTGATTTAGTAATAAAAAATAAGTATAAATGGATTTATTATTGCTTGCTGATTACTTTTGTTGGGCAGGTGAAGGTTTCAAAGTCTAATACGTAATTGCCTGCGTAATCAAACACAAAACATCTGCCGTTTGATGAGTAGTCTTTTGCGTCTGTGATGAAGATATTATTTTCATCGTGAGAGATTTTATAAGGACTCATTATTGATTTATCTGCTGGCATATTTGCAATGAAGTCTTCTGCTGCTGCGTTCAAGTTGTTAGTAGGGATAGTCTTATAAGATGTTGTATAAGTGGCGTAATCGGTGTTTGTGAAAATGATTTTGTCGCCTACTATATCGAAAGAGTTGATGCTTATATTTGCTCTTTCTTCTATTTCATCTGTTTGAGTATTTATCTTTATAAGTTCTTGTGGAATATCTCCATAGTTTCCTCTTATTTGTGCGTAGATGTATCCGTCTTTTGCTATCATATTTCCTGGGTTTATGCCAGCTTCTATGGTTTTTATCAGATTTAAAGTTTCCAAGTCGTAAACTTCTACTTTGTTATCATAGTTTGGATAGTCCAATCCTCCGTTGCAAGCAACGTATAGTTTGCCATTGCTAATTGCCATTTGCTCAGGATTTCTACCTTGTGTAGTTATAGTTTTATCTATCTTATTTGTTTGTAGATTTATTATGCAAATGTGTCCATCAAAGCAAGATACATATCCGTAAGCTCCTTCTGTTACTATGTTTCTTGGTTGAGGATTTTCGCTTGTTGTAATAGGGATAAGTGCAAGTTTTTTGCAAGTGCGTTTGTTTACTGACATTACGCAGTTGCTACCTGTAGCAACAATGTATAGATTACCCAAAGTCTCCGTCATATCATTTGCTGTTTCACCAAGTCCTTGTCCGTTTATGCTTTGGAATAGGTCGATAGTGTTGCTTTGCTTTACTATGTCGTAAAAGTCAAGAGAGGAATTGTTTCTTCCCATAGTACCTTCACATAATACATAATAGCCTTTGCCTAATTGGGTGGGAGCGTTTGTGTCGTCTTCTCCTGGGTTTGTTGGTTCGCAAGCGCAAAAACTTGCTAATAAAGCGAATAATACGCTTAAATTAAATAGTTTTCTCATCTTTTTTTTATGTTTTTAAAATTTGTATTTTATGCTTAAATTATAGTTTCTTCCACACATCGGATAACTCTTTACTATTTCATATTGCTCGTTTGTTAGGTTGTTGCAAGAGAGTTTTATTTCGTATTTCTTAATAGTTTTGCTTAAACTGATTGAATGTTCAGAGTATGCGGGTAGGGAGTTTCTTTCTGTGTTTTGATTCATGGTATATCTTTTTCCAACTGCTGAAAGTGTATAAGCAAGGGTTAGTTTTTTATAGTTTATGCTTGCTATTACGTTCCCACTATGGCGTGGGGTATATTGGATTTGGTGTTTATAAGTGTTGCTATTTTTGTCGTCATCTACTGCGTATTGATAATTATAAATCATATTGATATTAAACTTCATATTTTCTTGATTTATAATTCTTTCGTTAGTGTAGTTTAACTTAAATTCTAAGCCGTTAATAAGCACTTTTCCATAGTTTACCATACTCCAAATAAAGAGGTTGTTTCTTGGTACGGCTACTATTTTGTCGGTTACTTTGTTGTGGTAGAAGTCTGCTGCGAAGTAGATGTTGTGATGATTTAAAACGCCGAATTGAAAGAATAAAGCAGTGTGAAGATTATATTGTTTCGTTTTTTCTGGTTTTAGGTTTGGTGTTCCTACGACGTTATAGTATAAGTCGTTGAAAGTAGGTGCGCGGAATATATCTTTATAGAATAGACTGATTTCGTAGTTTTCGGATTTAAAGAGTGCGGAAAGGAATGGAGAGATGTGATTTTGCTTCTCAAATGCTTTATGTTTGCTAGCCCAATCTTTTGTGAATGTGTGTAATATGTTGAAATCTATTCTTAGTTTTTGGTATTTGTATGCGCTAGTGATTGCAGAGAATGATGCAAAGCGAGAAGGGTTGAATTCATAGTTATTTTTGGCATCAAGATTGCTTAATGATAAGTCATTAGTAAGGCTAAATGATAGTGTTTTTGCAGTGTTTTGCCACGCTATTATATTGTTGTAATATATTTCATTTTGCTTATATATGTCTTCTTGAAAGCCTTGATTATTATTATAATAAGGGTCTAAGTATCGAGTGTAATTTAAGCTTGCTTTTAAGTGAGTTTTATAGGATAAATTCTTGTTGAAGTGATGAGTGAAAGCGCTTTGTGCAAAGAAATCTCTGTTCCAAATTCTTTGCGCAGATTTAAGATAATAGAGTGTTGTTGGGCCTGGTAGTCCTTTTTCGTCATAGTAGAAATAAATCTTTGCTTTAAGTGTGCTTTGAGATGAGAAGTCTGCAAATATGTTGCTTTCAATTTTTGCTGAAAACATATCGTTATTTTCTCTTCTTTCTATTGAAGAACTATCGTTTATTCCATTTCCATAGTGTAGGGTGTAAGGATAAGAGCCTTCGTAGTTTACTATTTCGGAGTTAAAGTTAATTATAAGTTTTTCGTTTACCTTTCTATTTATATTCCCATTTATATTAAATAGGTTGAAACTACCGTAAGTAAGCGATAAATCTCCATTGGTTTTTGAGTTAAGAGAGAATGAAGGACGACTAGTAGTGATTGAAAGTACGCTACCACTTGCAAGGCTTCTTGCAGTCTGCATATTCATTATGCGATTGCCATTATCAAGACTTAATTCTTCTACATTATTGACAGAGAATTTTGAAAGGTCTATTTGTCCACTTTGAGTGTTGCTTATGCTTACTCCGTCATAAAGTAGATTGGTATGGAGTGAGCCAAGTCCACGAACGGAAATAGTTTTTAGTCCATTAGTTCCACCATAATCTTTTATAGTTACTCCACCAAGATATTTTGCTGCTTGACCAATATCATATACAGGTAATGCTTTTAGTTCTTCTTTTTTGATTTTTTGAGAACTTGATTGCTTATTGTCGTCATGCATTGCAGAGTCTATTACCTCAACCTTGTCGAGTATGACAGTGCGTAAGCTATCTTGCGAGAATAATTCGCAAAACGATAATGTGAATAAGATGATTGATATTATACTTTTCTTGCTCATAATTTAGTCCTTTCCTCGAAGACTGAAATTTATTATTATTTTCGCAAGGCAAGTCTTCTGACTTATTCCATGAATAACGCCTTCCCATTATTGTTTTAACAGTGGCTAAGATTATTATTCATTTTACGGAACATACAGCAGCGGGACTGTTCAGGATTCTCACCTGATTCCTTTTTAATCACTTTGCTTAAAACAAGCATTCGTGAACCATTGCGGGTGCAAAATTATGCTTTTTTTCTGTATCAGCAAAAAAATTATTCTTTTTTTTATTATTCAAAAAAAATGTTATAAGTTTGCAACTTTAAATTTTTAAAATAGTAGAATAATCAAACAAACAAAACAACTTTCTATCTAAATAAAATTAAATGTGTATATGAGCGATTTAATGAATGCTTCCGAAAATCTTGTTGAACAACAAGAGGGAAAAAACGAACAACTACTTCAAGAAAGTATTGAAGAAATAACAAAGAATTACGAAACACTTGAGAGAGAAGACTTGTTAAAAGAATTTCAATCTTTGATTGATGCTAATGACTTTGATGTATTGAAACAAAGAGCAAAACTGATTAAAGCTGCCTTTGATAATAAATCTCAAGAGTTGTATGCTGCTGCTTTGGAAAAATTCCTTGCAGATGGAGGAAATAAAGAGGACTACAAAAACGAATTAGATCAACTAGATATAGACTTTCGTAAACTATATGGAGAATATAGAGAAAGAAGACAAAAACACTTGGAAAAACAAGAGCAAGATAAGATTGATAATTTAGAAAAGAAAAAAGCAGTTCTTGAAGAGTTGAGAGTCCTTTTGCAACAAGAGGGTTCTTTGAAGGAAATATACGATACATTTAATCAAATACAAAACAAGTGGAAAGAAATAGGGGCAGTGCCTCGTTCTGAAGCTAATACTTTATGGGAATCTTATCATTTCCTAATTGAAAAGTTCTATGATAAAGTTAAGATCAATAGAGAACTTTTAGAAATAGGTATGAAGAAGAAAATCGCTCTTTGCGAGAGAGTAGAGAATTTATTATTGGAACCTTCTATCAATGATTCTTTCCGTCAATTGCAAGAATGTCATCAATTATGGAAAGAAATAGGAAGAGTTTCTGCTGATAAGAGCGATGAAATTTGGGAAAGATTTAAAAAGGCTTCTGATGCTGTAAACAAGCGTTGTCAAGAACACTATGAAAAGATAAGAGAAGAACAAAATAATAATCTTTTAGCGAAAACTGCATTATGCGAAAAGTTAGAAGATTTATTGAAAACAGAACTTGCAACCGTTAAAGAATGGAATGAAGCAACTGAAAAGGTTGATGAATTATTTGAATTATGGAAAACAATAGGCCCTGTTCCAAAAGAAGAAAATGAAAATATATGGAATAGATTTAAAAAACCTATCGACAAGTTCTATGAAGATAAGAAAGTCGCTTTTGCAAAGATGAGAGAGGCGCAAGATGAAAACTATCAAAAGAAAGTTGAGCTTTGCATGCAAGCAGAAATTATTGCAGAAAGAAGCGATTGGAAACGTGCAACAGAAGATTTATTAAAGTTGCAAGAAGAATGGAAGAACGTAGGATATGTTGCAAAGAAACAATCTGATAAATTATGGTTGCGCTTCCGTGAGGCTTGCGATAAATTCTTTGAACGTAAATCTCATGATTATCAAGAACGTAAACAATCAGAGGGAGAAAATATTGCTAAGAAAGAAGCATTGATTCAAGCTGTAAAAGAATTCTCTTTCACAGAAGATAAGCAACATAACTTAGATGTAATCAAAGATTTTCAACGTCAATGGGCGGAAGTAGGATTTGTTTCTACTAATGAAAGAAACAGATTGTATGCAGAATTTCGTAAAGCGATAGATGCTCACTTTGATAAATTGCAATCAGATTCAATGGAATCTAATTTGAATAACTTTAAAATGAAATTAGATGCTTCTGAAGGTAAGAGAAACCTGTCAAGAGAAAAGAATGCTTTGATGGAGCAAATGCAAAGATTGCAAAATGATTTGATGGTATGGGAAAACAATCTTGGTTTCTTGGCAAATAGCAAACAAGCAGATTTGTTAAAAGCAGAATTTGATAAAAAAATAGAAAAAGCAAAATCGGAAATTCAGCTATTGAAAGCAAAGGTTAAACTACTTGAAGAAAACGAAAAAAGCAAAAACGAATAAATTTTTTAAAATTTGTATTGCTATCTGATATAAAAGTTGTATCTTTGCAAACCGAAATTAAAAGTAATGTTTAACAATCCGTTTAGTAAAAATGGGCTAAACGGCAAAAAAATTAAAAAATGAAAAAAGATATTCATCCAAAAACTTATAGACTTTGTGCCTTTAAGGATATGTCTAATGAACAAGTGTTCATAACGAGAAGTTGTGCTGCTTCAAGAGAAGAAATTGAAATAGATGGAGTTTCTTATCCTCTAATCAAAATGGAAATTTCTAACACATCTCACCCTTTCTTTACAGGTAAAGTTAAGTTGGTAGATACAGCAGGACGTGTAGATAAGTTTATGAATAAGTACAAAAATAGAAAAACTACCTTAAAATAATATTTCAAGGTTGATTTACAAAGAAAACGTTCTACACTAAAAAAGTTTAGAACGTTTTTTTTATACTTTGTTGATAATATTTTTGTATCTTTGTAACTCAAAGATTTTTGAAAAAACAACCAATACCAAGACTTATGAATTATATTTTGTTTGATGCATCAAGAGATTCTTTAAAACCTTTGACTTATACACGTCCAGTGTGTGATATAAGAATAGGTATTTTGACTATTAGAGAAAAGTGGGAAAAGTATTTAGGAGAAAAAACTTCAACAATAACCGAGGATTATCTGTCTGCAAAATATTCTACTTTACAATCAGAGGAAATGATGCTTATAAATGGTTCTATTTGTCCAACTCCTGCATTGGTAGAGGCTATAAAAGGGTTGAAAATAGGGCAAACTCTAACTAGTGGAGACAATATAGTTGCGATGTATAAAACAAAAGAGCAATTCTTGTCGGAAGAAGAAACTTCTGAAGAGGTAGTGGTTGAAGAAGAATTTTTAAAGATAACATATCCTTGGGATATATTTGTTTATAACGATAGAGCGTTAAAAGAAGATTTTAAATTACTTACAGAAGGAAGAAAGTCTGCACCATTGAGTGAAACAAATAGAGTTATAGGTGATAAAGAAAATATATTCATAGAAGAGGGTGCAGTTGTAGAGTGCGCAATACTTAATGTAAAAGAAGGACCTATATATATAGGTAAAGATGCAGAGATAATGGAGGCAAGTGTGGTGAGAGGACCATTTGCTATGTGTGAACATTCGGTATTGAAAATGGCATCAAAAATCTATGGAGCAACAACATTAGGTCCTCATGTAAAGGTTGGAGGAGAAGTGTCTAACGTAGTAATTTTTGGATATAGCAATAAAGCGCATGATGGGTTTATTGGAAATTCAGTAATAGGAGAGTGGTGTAATATAGGTGCAGATACAAATGCTTCAAATCTTAAAAACACTTACGAAGAAGTAAGAGTGTGGAGTATAGAAAAAAATACATTTGTTCCAACAGGGCAAACATTCTTTGGAACAGTTATGGGAGACCATTCTAAATGTGGAATAAATACTATGTTCAATACAGGAACAATCGTAGGGGTTAGCTCTAATATCTATGGACATGGTTATCAAAGAAATTATATTCCGTCTTTTGCATGGGGTGGAACTACAGGATTAAAAAAATACGATATAGATAAAGCAATAGAAGTAGCGGAAAAGATGTATCAACGAAGACATATAGAGATGAGTGAAGAGGATAAAGATATATTGCGAAACGTTTACACACAAACCTTAAAAAATAATAGACTAAGATAATGCTAAATAAAGATTTCTTGGAATTAACAGATATGATGGGGGGAGGAGAACCTGAAATAATTCCTTTGCTAACAGAGGAGAATGTAAAAGATTTATCGGTTTCTGATATGCCGGAAATATTACCTATTTTACCATTGAGAGGTAATGTATTTTTTCCTGGGGTAATTCTTCCAATAACAGCAGGACGCGAAAAATCAGTTAAACTTATAAAAACTGCTTATAAAAATAAACAAATAATAGGAGTAGTTGCTCAAAAGGCAGTTTCTATTGATGATCCGGTTAATTCTGATTTGTATAAAGTAGGAACAATGGCAAAAGTGGTGAAAACACTTAATATGCCTGATGGAACTACAATGGTAATCCTACAAGGGTTGGATAGATTTGAATTAGAAGAATTGGTACAAGTAGAACCTTATTGGTTTGGAAAAGTTAATGAATATCCCGATGGTGCAAAGGATTTGCCAAAGAATTATATGGCACTTGCCGAAGCGGTAAAGGATGTCTATTTAAGAATATTGAAAATGACTCCTAATATCCCAACTGATCCAAGTTTTGCTATTCAAAATATAGAAAATCCATATTTCTTACTTAATTACGTTGCTGCACACTTAGATATTGCAGTATCAGAAAAGCAAAAGTTATTAGAATTAAATGACTTTACAAAGCGAGCAAACAAGGTTTTAGCAATTTTAAATAAAGAATTAGAATTACAAAAACTTAAATTAGAAATTCAAAAGAAGGTTTCTTCTGATATGGATAAGCAACAAAGAGATTATTTGCTTACTCAACAGTTGAAAACTATTCAAGAAGAATTAGGCGGCTCTCCAAGCGATTTGGAAATAGCAGAATTAAGAAAAAAGGCTCAACATAAGAAATGGACAGCAGAAGTTGCTGAAATATTTGAAAAAGAAATCAAAAAACTATCAAATATGCATATTAGTTCTCCTGATTATTCTATTCAGTTGAATTATTTGAATTTTATGATAGATTTGCCTTGGAATGAATTTACTAATGATAATTTTGATTTAGATAAAGCAAGAAAGATTTTAGATGCGGACCATTATGGATTGGAGAAAGTAAAGAAAAGAATAATAGAATATCTTGCAGTATTGAAATTAAAAGGCAATATGAAGTCTCCTGTTTTATGTTTGGTAGGTCCTCCTGGCGTTGGAAAGACTTCATTAGGTAAAAGTATTGCGAAAGCAGTGGGACGCAAATATTTAAGAGTTGCACTTGGTGGATTGGGAGATGAAAGCGAGATAAGAGGACATAGAAGAACATACATAGGAGCAATGCCTGGTAGAATATTGAAATCTATTTCTAAATCAAAAAGTTCAAACCCTGTTTTTGTATTAGACGAAATAGATAAGGTGTCGGGAATGAGTGCTCATGGCGACCCAGCATCTGCAATGCTTGAAGTATTGGACCCAGAGCAAAATACATCATTTCATGATAACTATTTAGATATAGATTACGACTTATCTAATGTAATGTTTATTGCAACGGCAAATAGTTTGTCAAATGTTCACCCTGCATTAATTGATAGAATGGAAGTGATTGACGTTTCAGGCTACATAGAAGAAGAAAAACAAATGATAGCAACGAAACATCTTCTTCCAAAACAGCTTTCCGAACATGGTTTGATGAAAAAGCATATTTCGCTTTCAACCGATATTATTAGTGCTTTGATAAACGACTATACAAGAGAGTCGGGCGTTCGTCAATTAGATAAAGTTATTGCAAAGATAGTTAGATATAGAGCAGTTCAAATCGTAAAAGAAGAAGAATATAAAAAAGCAATAAAATCTTCTGACTTATCAGATATTTTAGGATTACCTATTGCATCACACAATATTCATTTGGAAAAAGATATGATAGGCGTGGTAACGGGACTTGCATGGACTTCGGTAGGAGGAGAGATTCTCTTTATAGAGGCAAGTAAAGGAAAGGGAAAAGGAAATATCAATCTTACAGGAAATCTTGGTAACGTGATGAAGGAATCTGCAACTTTAGCATATGAATACATAAAATCAAATGCTGAAAGTTTAGGATTAGGCGATGAAGATTTTGAAAACGTAGATATTTATCTTCACGTTCCAGAGGGAGCAACACCGAAAGATGGACCTAGTGCAGGAATAACTATGTTTACTGCAATATATAGTCTATTCAGTAAACGAAAAGTTAATTCTCAATTTGCTATGACAGGAGAGATAACTTTAAGAGGTTCGGTTCTTCCAGTAGGTGGAATAAAGGAAAAAATACTTGCAGCAAAGAGAGCAAAGATTACTAATATCATTCTTTCTGAAAGTAATAAAAAAGATGTAGAGGATATAAACTCTGAATATTTAGAAGGATTGACATTCCATTACGTTAAAACAATGGAACAAATACCAGATTTAGTCTTAGAAAAATAGTGCAATGGATATAAAACAAATAAAAAAAGATTTTCCTATTTTGGATATCAAAGTAAATAACAAACCTCTTATTTACCTTGATAATGCAGCAACTACTCAAAAACCCTTGCCGGTAATAGAGGCAATAAGCGAATATTATCAAAAATATAATGCTAACGTGCATAGAGGAGTTCATACTTTAAGTCAAATTGCAACCGATAAATTTGAACAGGTAAGAGAACAAATAAGGAAATTCATAAATGCAGAACATAGTTCGGAGATAGTTTATACCCGTGGCACAACAGAGAGTTTAAATCTATTAGCATCAAGCCTATCTCATTATTTGCGAGAAGGTGATGAAATAATAGTATCGGAAAGTGAACATCATTCAAATATAGTTCCTTGGCAAATGGCTTGTGAGAGAACAAAAACGAAATTGAGAGTATTGCCGATAAATGATGACGGAACTTATGATATTTCTAAATTAGATAGTCTTTTAAATGAAAACACTAAAATAGTATCCCTCGCTCAGGTATCAAATTCACTTGGAGTAATACACGATATTAAAAATATATTCCATTATATTAGAGAAATAAAGCATGATAATATTTTCTTGATTGCCGATGGCGCTCAAGGAATACCACATCTAAAAGTGGACGTGCAAGATTTAAGTTGCGATTTCTATTGCTTTTCTGCTCATAAGATATATGCTCCAATGGGTATAGGAGTACTTTATGGAAGAAAAGAACTTTTGGAAGAAATGTACCCTTATCAAGGAGGGGGTGAAATGATAAAAGAAGTTAGTTTTGAAAAGACTACTTATAATATTGCTCCATATCGTTTCGAAGCGGGTACACCTTCTGTTTCAGACGTTATTGGATTTGGTAAAGCATTAGAATATATAGAACAAATAGGCTTTGATAATATAATTGCTCATGAAGATAAGATAATGCAATATACCATAGAGCAATTAGAACGCATAGAGGGTTTAAAAATAATTGGAAATGCAGAACATAAAGCAGGTGCAATATCATTCCTCATTGGTAATTCACACCCATTTGACGTAGGAACTTTGCTTGACCAGCTTGGAGTAGCAATACGAACAGGACATCATTGCGCTCAACCAGTGATGCAACATTATAATATTCCAGGAACAGCAAGAGCATCTTTTGCTTTATATACTGATTTTGAAGATATAGACATATTTATTAAATCTTTGAATAGAATAGTACCTATGTTGCAATAAGAAAATCTTTATGATTAAATGGCAGAAAAGTATTTTACTATAAATAAAGCAGTAGAGAGTATATATAAGGAAAAGGGTAGTAAATTTCTATCCTTTCTTTATCCCGTTACGTCGGTAGATGAAGTAAAAGAAATTTTGACTCAATTAAAGAAAAAGTATTACGATGCAACTCATCATTGCTATGCTTATATTATAGGTGCAGATAAGGAGCAATTTAGAATGAATGATGACGGAGAGCCTTCTTCTACAGCAGGTAAACCAATACATGGGCAATTGCAGTCTAATGATTTAACAAATGTGCTATTAGTTGTCGTTAGATATTTTGGTGGTACAAAGTTGGGTGTAAGTGGATTGATAAAAGCATATAAAGAGTCTTCCGCTGAATGTATTGCTCAAGCGGAAATAATAGAAAAACAAGTAAAGAATAAATACAATATTTATTTTGCATATGAAGATATGAACTTGGTAATGAATATCTTAAAGCAAAATAATGCGGAACAAAAACAACAAATTTTTGATTTGAATTGCCAAATAGAAGTATTGGTAGAAAAAAGAAATGTGCTAAAATTTGAAAATTCCATTTCTCCAACATCTACTATTAGATTGGAATTTCTTTGTGAAGAATAATTCACAAAAGATTTTAACAATATAACGTGAAAAAAAACTTCTAAAATATTTTTTTTTGTGAAAAAAAAGTTCTATGGGGTGTTAAAAACATGATTTAGGTATTTGAAATCTTTAAATCTTTGTATTAATGAGCTATTTAGAAAAAAGCTTGTGAGTTTGTCCTTATTTTGGACAAACAAAAATGAAATCTCAATTATAAAACAAAAAAATCAATATAACAAAAAAAAATAGATTTTATTTTTCAGAAATAAGAGAGTAATTTTGCTGTGCAAAACAAGAGAATAAGACTGTATAATAGAATTAACTATGAATATGCAAAAGGATTGTAAACAAGTTTGGGAAAAATGCTTGGAATTTATCAGAGATAACATATCTGATAAGAAGTTGTTTGATACTTGGTTTAAGCCATTGGAACCTTTAAAGTTGGAAAATGACGCTTTGACTTTAAGAGTTCCTAGTATGTTCTTTTATGAATTTATAGAGGCAAACTATATAGATATATTGAGTGCTGCTATAAGAAAAGAATTAGGACATAATGCACAATTATTATATTCTATTGCAGTTGATAAAGGAGCAAATAGTCCTGCAGGAAATTCTGTATTGCCCTCAAATAATATAACAGCTACTCAAAATTTTGCACAAAATATACCAGTTAATTTAGATGCCCAAGCTAAAGACTTACCAAATCCTTTTGTAATTCCAGGAATCCGTAAAGTGCAAGTTAGTTCTCAATTAAATGAAAACTATTCTTTCGATAACTTTGTGGAAGGAAAGTGTAATCAATTAGCTCGTTCAGCAGGTTATGCAGTTGCTCAAAATCCTGGTAAAACATCTTTTAACCCATTATTTATTCATGGCTCGGTTGGTTTAGGAAAAACTCACTTGTTGCATGCAATAGGTCTTGAAACAAAGAAAAGATTTCCTGAAAAGACAGTTCTTTATGTTAGTGCAGAACAGTTCTTTCAACAATTTGTAGATAGTACCAAGAATAATACTCGTAATGACTTTTTGCGATTCTATCAAATGATGATAGATGTATTAATTATAGATGATATTCAATTCTTTGCTAATAAAACAGGTACGCAAGAAGTATTTTTCCAAATATTTAATAGCTTACATGCAGCGAATAAGCAATTGATTATAACCTCTGATAAATCTCCTGCAGACTTGTCAGGCTTGGAACAAAGAGTGATTTCAAGATTGAAATGGGGATTGAGTGCAGATTTACAAATGCCAGATGCTCAAACGAGAATACAAATAATAGAAAGAAAGTTATTTAAGGATGGTATCACAATGCCAAAAGATGTGATAGAGTATCTTGCATATAATATTAATTCAAGTGTTAGAGAATTAGAAGGCGCTTTAATTTCATTAATTGCTCGTTCTAGTATAGCGAAACAGGAAATCACTTTGGACTTAGCAAAAGATATGATTGATAAATTTGTTAAGAGCAATACCAAAGAAATTTCAATAGAATATATTCAAAAAGTAGTTTGTGACTATTTTAAAATACCTGTTGAAACAATGCTTTCTAAAACAAGAAAAGGAGAGATAGTTGCAGCAAGACATATTTCCATGTTCCTTTCTCGCAAACATACTCAATCTTCATTAGCAACTATAGGAAATAAATGTGGTAATAAAGACCATGCAACAGTTCTTCATGCTTGCCGTTCTGTTCAAAACAGTTGCGAAACAGATAAGGAATTTAGAATGAACTTGGAAGCTATTGAAAAAAGAATAACAGAGTAAACAATTCATAATACATATTTTTTAGAAGGATTCAAATTTTTTTGAATCCTTTTTTTATTATAATATTTGAAGATTAAATCAAATAGTCGTATCTTTGCTCCCAAATTTTTAAAAGAAAAACAATTAAAAAGAAAGATGGATAACTTACTAAAAGTATTAGAAATTGTAGGGGCAATAGGATTGTTCCTTTATGGAATGAAAGTTATGAGTGATGGCTTGCAAAAGATAGCAGGCGATAAGATGAGAAGCATACTTTCAAAAATGACATCAAATCGTTTTAGTGGAGTAGTAACAGGAGCAGGAATCACAACACTTATACAATCTTCTTCGGCTACAACAGTAATGGTAGTAAGTTTTGTGAATGCAGGCTTGCTAAGTTTGACAGGAGCAATAGCTGTTATCATGGGAGCAAATATAGGAACAACAGTAACAGCTTGGATAGTTTCTCTTTTAGGATTTAAGTTCTCTATTGCAACAATAATATTTCCTGTAATAGCAGTTGCAGCACCTTTCTTATTCATAAAAGGCAAAGAATCAATAGGAGAATTTTTAATAGGTTTTGCCTTATTATTTATGGGACTTGAAGCATTACAATCAGGTATGCCAGACTTTAAACAACCAGAATACGCACCAGTATTAAACTTTATAGCATCTATGTCAGACTATGGTTACTTATCATATATCTTATTCGTATTGATAGGTACTGTGATGACAGTTATAATACAATCTTCTTCAGCAATGATGGCAGTAACCTTGGTTATGTGTGCACAGGGATTGATAGGTTTTGAAGTAGCTGCAGCATTAGTATTAGGAGAAAACATAGGAACAACTATTACAGCAAACATATCTGCTCTTATGGCAAACTCAACAGCAAAAAGAGCAGCATTAGCACATTCTGTATTTAATCTAATAGGTGTTGTATGGGCGTTGATTCTTATTAAACCATTCTTATTTCTAATAGGAGAATTAGTGGAGTCAATAGAAGGAGCAAATCCTATGGTGCAAGCATCTGCAGTGCCAGTGGCATTATCACTTTTCCATAGTTGTTTTAATGTAACAAACACTTTAATATTGGTTTGGTTTATTCCTTCAATAGAAAAGTTAGTTAAGAAGTTAATACCAACTAATGAAGAAGAAGAATTTAGACTTAAATTTATTCCATCAGGCTTTATGTCAGCAGGAGAGTTGTCAATAGAACCTGCAAAACAAGAAATACAAGCATTTTCAAAACGAGTAGTGAGAATGTATGACTTTATTCCAGAATTATTTGAGTTAAAAGATGAAAAGAAATTTGACCAGTTATTCAGCAGAACTAAAAAGTATGAAGAAATAACTGATAGAATGGAAGTAGAGATTGCGAACTATCTAACGAAAGTTTCAGAAAAAGGATTAAGCCTTGGCGCATCACAAGAAATAAGTGCAATGTTAAGAATAGTAGATAACCTTGAAAGCATAGGCGACTCTTGTTATCAATTATCACTTACAATAGAAAGCAAAAACAAACAAAATATTTCTTACACCGAAGAAATGAAGGGAAAACTTGAAAAGATGTTCTCGTTAGTAAAAGAAGCAATATTAGAAATGAATGCAAATCTTTCAAGTAACTATCACAACGTAAGCGTGGATAAAGCCAAAGAAATAGAAAATAGAATTAACGAATACAGAGACCAATTAAGAACAGAGCATACAGAGGCAGTAAAACAAAACGAATATTCTTATCAAACAGGAATTTCTTATAGCACAATGTATGCACAATGTGAAAAATTAGCAGACTTTGCAATCAACGTAACAGAAGCAATAGATAAAATTAAAAAATAATAACAATGAAATTTGACGTAATAGTAATAGGTAGCGGTCCAGGAGGATACGTTGCGGCAGTTAGAGCCGCACAATTAGGATTTAATACAGCAGTTGTAGAAAAAGAAAACTTAGGTGGAATATGTTTGAATTGGGGATGTATTCCAACAAAAGCCCTTTTAAAATCAGCACAAGCTTATACATATATGAAGCACGCTGCAAACTATGGCATAGAGTTAGATGCCTCAGCAGCAAAACCAAATATGGAAGCTATTGTTGAACGTTCACGTACCGTAGCAACAAATATGCGTAAGGGAGTTGAACATCTAATGCAAAAAAACAACATAACAGTAATAGAAGGCGAAGGAAGATTAAACGCAAACAAACAAGTAGTTGTTAAAAATGCAGAAGGACAAGAAGAAACTTATGAAGCAACACATATAATCTTAGCAACAGGAGCGCGTTCTCGTAATCTACCAAATATGCCACAAGATGGAGAAAAAATTATAGGATATCGCCAAGCTATGACCTTGAAAAAACAACCAGAATCAATGGTAGTAGTAGGCTCAGGAGCGATAGGCAGTGAATTTGCACACTTCTATCAATCATTAGGTACACAAGTAACACTTGTAGAATACATGCCAAACATTGTTCCTAATGAAGACGAAGAAGTAAGCTCTACATTACAACGTTGCTTCAAGAAAAACGGAATGAAAGTCCTTACTTCAACCTCAGTTGATAGTGTAGATACAAGTGGAGAAAAATGTTTAGTAAACATAAGCGGCAAAAAAGGACAACAAGTAATAGAATGCGATGTAGTACTTTCAGCAGTAGGGGTTAGCACTAACATAGAAAACTTAGGATTAGAAGAAGCAGGCGTAAAATTCGAGAGAGGAAAAATAGAAGTAGATGAATACTATCGCACAAATGTAGAAGGTGTTTATGCAATAGGCGACATAGTACACGGACCAGCATTAGCACACGTTGCAAGTCGTGAAGCAATAGTTTGCGTTGAAAAAATAGCAGGTGAAAACCCAGAAATAGTAAACTATTCTAATATACCAGGTTGTACATACACTACACCAGAAGTAGCATCTGTTGGATTAACAAAAGCAAAAGCAGAAGCAGAAGGCAGAGAAGTAAGAGTAGGTAAATTCATGTACATGGCATCAGGAAAAGCTGCAGCAAGTGGAAACAGAGATGGTTTTGTAAAAGTAGTAATAGATGCAAAAACAGATGAAATCCTTGGTTGCAGTATGATAGGCGACAATGTAACAGAAATGATTGCTGAAATAGTAGTTGCACGTCAAAAAGGACTTACAGCAGAAGAGGTAGCATCAAGCGTACACCCACACCCAACAATGAGTGAAGCAGTAATGGAAGCTATAGAAGCAGCATACAACAAAGCAATACACGGATAAGAAAATGAAAATACTACAAACAGAATTACCAGGATTACTAATAATAGAACCAGACGTCTTTCGTGATGAGAGAGGTTATTTTTGCGAAACCTACAATCAACAAAAACTCTCTCAATTAGGTTTTAACCAAACCTTTGTACAAGATAACGAATCAATGTCATCAAAAGGAGTGTTGAGAGGAATACACTTTCAAAAACCACCATTTGCACAAGCTAAATTAGTAAGGGTTGTTAGAGGTAGTATAATAGACTTTGCAGTGGATTTACGAAAAGGTTCTCCAACCTATGGTAAATACAAAGCAGTAGAATTAGACTCTGAAACAAAGAGAATGCTATATCTTCCAGAAGGCTTTGGACATGCTTTTGTAAGTTTGGAAGACAACACAATATTCTCTTACAAATGTTCTAATTTCTACAATAAAGAATCTGAATCAGGCATACTTTGGTCAGATGAAGATTTGAATATAGATTGGAAAATAGACAATCCTATATTATCCGATAAAGATAAAATCTTAGGAAAGTTAAAAGACTTTGACTCTCCGTTTACTTTTGAGGAATAAATCAATGCTTGAAAAAGCAAGACAAGTATTAAAAAAATATTGGGCTTATGACTCCTTTCGTTCAATTCAAGAACAAGTCATAAGCTCAGTTCTTTTAGGTAACGATACCTTAGCCCTAATGCCAACAGGAGGAGGGAAAAGCCTTTGTTATCAAGTTCCCGCATTAATGAAATCTGGAATTTGTATAGTAATCTCTCCATTGATTTCCCTAATGAAAGATCAAGCAGATTCCTTAACCAAAAAAGGAATAAAAGCCTGTTGTTTGAGCGAAGAAACATCCTATAAAAGTATCGATGAAGTGTTGAATAAAGTAGTAACAATGAACTATAAATTCTTGTTTATTGCACCAGAACGCTTGAAAAATCAAGTACTTCAACACTATCTCCGTAAAATGCAACCATGTCTTTTCGTAGTAGATGAAGCACACTGCATATCAGAATGGGGACATGAATTTCGCCCTGAATATAGAGAAATTTCAACACTTAGAGACTCTTATCCACAAGTGCCAATCCTTGCCTTAACTGCCACAGCTACCACTCATACAATAGAAGATATACAAACAAATCTTGAATTTAATACACAAAATTGCATAAGAGGAAGTTTTCAAAGAGAAAACCTGCATTATTTCGTGTTTGAAGACAATGACAAAATAGGCAAAACAATAGAATTAATAAAAAAATATGAAGGCACAGGATTGATATACGTTTCCACCCGAAAAAATGCAATACTCTATGCAGAAGAATTAAAAAAGCATAATCTCTCTGTTGCCGAATATCATGCAGGATTAAGTAACTACGAAAGAAAACAACGACAAGAACAATGGCAAAGAGGTGAACTTAAAGTAATGGTAGCCACCAAAGCCTTTGGAATGGGAATAGACAAACAAGATGTACGCTTTGTAATTCACCTTGACTTACCCTCAAGTATAGAAGAATACTACCAAGAATTAGGAAGAGCAGGAAGAGATGGAAAAGAAGCCTACGCCATACTCTATTGGCATGTAAAAGACATCAGCAATCTAAGAAAAAGAGTTTTGATGTCATATCCCGAAATGGAGAAAATTAAAGAAATCTACAACTCACTTTACTCACAATACAACATAACCTACTATGATGGCAAGAATTACGAAAGAAACTTCTCGCTAACAGAGTTTTGTTACAAATATCACTTTGATTTCGTTTCAGTATTCAATACCTTGAAAATTCTTTCAAGAGAAGCAATACTACAATACAATCAAAGAGAATACCCCATTTCAAAAGTAAAAATACAAACAAATGATTTTGAAATAAGAAGCATACTAAAAGTTTCTGATGACTATTCACAACTATTAGCAAGCTTGCTAAGAATATGTGAATGCAACAACATAGAATACACCTACATTGACGAACAAAAAATAGCCAACTATCTAAGATGGGATAAAGAAAAAGTAATTCTCAAACTCAAAAGTCTAGAAAAAATGGGTGTAATAACATACGTGCGATTCAAAGCAGGAGAATACATAGTCTTTCTACAAGACAGAGTAAAGAAAGAAGAACTCTACATATCCGAAAAAAACTATCAAACCCTAAAAGACCTATCCATTGCAAGAGCAGAAAAAATGATAGATTACCTTCAAAACGCTAAGTGCAGAGAACAATACATACATCAATACTTTGACATAGAAACACCAATTTGCAAAAAATGCGACAAATGCCTTAACTCACAAACCTCAAACCAAACCATAGAAGAAAAAATAATAAAAATACTCTTGCAAGGCGAACAACCAATCACATATTTTGAGAACAATACAGAATTTCCCGAAGGAGAAAAAACAATAAACTTCATAAGACAAATGTTAGATGAAGGAATCTTTACACTAAACGGCAACAAAATACGTTTTAATAAAAAATAAACAACACAATGCACAAAAAACCATTAGTCTCAGTCATAACAGTCTGCTACAATTCAGCAGAAATGCTAAAACGAACCATAAAATCACTACGCCTACAAACCTATTCAGAAATAGAATACATAATAATAGACGGAGCAAGCAAGGATAACACCACACAAATCATAAAAGAAAATCAAGACATCATAAACCTATGGATAAGTGAGCCCGATAACGGACTTTATTACGCTATGAATAAAGGCTTAGACATAGCAAGCGGAGATTATCTCATATACATAAACGCAGGAGATATGTTTTACTCTCCCGATACCTTAGAAAAAGTCTTTGCCAATCACCAAGACGATGTAGATATTTACTATGGCGACACAATGATACTTGCAGAAAACCAAAAAGAAATAGGAAGTCGCAGACTCAGACCACCAAAACAACTCACCAAAAACTCATTTCGTTGGGGAATGACAGTGTGTCATCAATCCATTCTAATAAAACGCACAATCGCACCAAAGTACAACACCAATTATCGCATAACAGCCGATTACGATTGGGTGCTAACCTCAATTGAAAACGCAAAAAAAATAGTCAATACAAAGCTATATATATCTAAATTCCTATCAGGAGGATTGAGTAGCAAACATATAATGAAAGCCAACAAAGAAAGATTTCGCATAATGTGTAATCACTACGGATTAATCACTTCTTTATGCTATAATTTCCTAATGATATTTCGCCTTGTCTTTACCTACATAAAAAAAGGCAGACTATAAACAAAATAAAACAAAGAATAAGGAAAATAAAACAAAGAAATAATTTTTTAATTCTTTGTTTTATTTTTTTAATTCAAAGAATTATTTTTACCTTTGTAGCATCAAACAAAAATATTATGCAAATTACAATAAGCATAACTTACCTTTGCAAAAACAATTTAAGCAAATAGAGATGTTTGCTCCCCATTCTTGCTTTGAGCAAACATCGTTAAAATAAATCCAATCAAAGCAAGATTAAATCAAGTTTAATTTTATTTTAAATACTTTTTTAAGATATGAAAAAAGCATTATTTATTTTAGGAGCAGTTTTAATTGGAACGCTCACTTATTCACAAACCACAGATACAATAAGATTAGATATAGATTCTTATCCAGCAGATACAATAAGTACGACTTATATTTTGCCTGAGGTTGTAGATTCTTGTAATTGTCTTGATGAAGGACATTATGACCCACTATTTGAATTAGTTTATCGCCACGATAAAGAGGTTTCTTTGATGGTATGCGATACTGTGTTTCCAAAATCGGTTGCACAAGGAATTATGCTAAATGAACAAACAGCGATAGAAGGTATTTGTGGACAAATTACATTGTATTTACCTTATGGTTTTTCAAACGATATAGGAGCAAACTTCAAATTAGGAATAATGGATGAAAACCTTAATGTAATTTATCAAAAAGATTACTATTTGAAGAATGGAGATAATTACAGTTATTCACAAATGTTTGACAATAGTCTTTTGCATTTAGCACTTGATAGTACATTATATTTAGATGGATTTGTTTATATATTTATGGAATGGCCAGATACTGCTACGACAGGAGGAATTGCAAACACTATAATACGACCAAATCTCGCAAAAGCGCAATTATATGCCTTCTCTGAAGAAGATGTGTTTTTTCTAACTGACACTTCTAATCTTACAAGACTATATGCTTGCGATGTAAAGTACGAACCACTATTTAACTGGCCGGGAGAAAATATTTGGGTCCCATTAAAAGAAAACAGATGCGACTTTTATTCGGTAGTATATTCTTATGGAATATTATCAATGGAAGTTATACCAAATAAATCATGCCCTCCATTAGGACTAGGTTTCTATTCTTCTGTTTCTAATTCGGATAATAATAATGACAATGAAGATAATGAAGGGAGTGGAGAAAGTGGATTATCTGACTTGGATATATCACATTTTGTGAGCGTACAGCCAAATCCTGCAAAGGATATTGTAACAGTGCAATCATCGTTTAAGATAAGAGAAATAGAAATCCATAATAGTTTAGGACAAGTTGTGTTAAGGAAAGAGGGCAAACAAAACATTGAAACCATAGATGTATCACATCTTGAAAGTGGAATATATATCGTGAGAATAAAAACACAAAGGGGCTTTGCTAATAAGAAAGTAATCATTCAATAAAAGCAATGAAACGCTTGAAAAAAAACAAAGAATTTTTCCGAAAAAACAAAGAAAAATTTCGGAAAAACAAAGAAAAATAAAAATAACTCTTGAAAAGAAAAAATCCTTTCTTGATTTCAGGAAATTCTTTTCAAGAGTTATTATTTTAAAACAAAGAATTATTTTCTTAGAAGTAAATATCTCTTTCTCCGTTTTCTATTTTGCAAAGATTGTCTTCAATCTTTCTTATCAATTCTTTTTTCTCTACTTCGGCAAACATTGATTTTATCAACTCAATTCCTTTCATTTTGGTTTCTGCTGAGGCGAAATCTTCAAGGTATTCTCTGAAAGTGAACATTGCGTTTGGCAAGCAGTATTGTTTTATTAAGCCTGGTTTTGCTAAGTCCATGAAATCGCCACCTACTCTGTGTTTTCTGTAACAGCCTGTGCAGAATGAAGGAATGTAACCTCCGTCTATCAATGAGGAAATCACCTCTTCTAATGTTCTGTGGTCGCCGGTTGAGAATTGAGTACCGGTGTTTTCTTCTTCGTGTGCGTATGAGCCAGGGTTTGTTTTGCTTGCTGCTGAGATTTGACTAACTCCGTATTCTATTAACTCGTTTCGCATTTTGTCGTTTTCTCTTGTAGAAAGTATTATGCCGGTATATGGTAAGGCAATACGGATTATGGCTACTAGTTTCTTGAAATCGTCATCGCTTACAGGCATTGGGATGTTTTCAGCCGTAGGTGCGCCGATTGCAGGCTCCATTCTTGGAACAGAAACAGTGTGTGGACCACAGCCATAGCATTCTTCTAAGTGTTTTGCGTGCTCCATCATTGCCAAAACTTCAAATCTGTAATCTGTAAGTCCGAATAATGCACCTATTCCTACGTCATCAACTCCTCCTTCCATTGCTCTATCCATTACAGTCAAACGATATAAGTAGTCTGCCTTTGGTGTGCCAGCAGGATGGAAGTCTTTGTATTTTATTTCGTCGTAAGTTTCTTGGAAACAAACGTATGTTCCGATTTTTTCTGCTTTTAATCTTGCGAAATCTTCTACTTCCATTGGAGCAAGCTCAACGTTTATTCTTCTAATGTAGTCTTTTCCGCCTCTTTCCTTTACTCCGTAGGTTGTGCGTATTGCTTCCACCATGTAATCTGTGCCGTTTTTGTTGTTTTCTCCGCAAATCAAAAGAGCTCTCTTGTGTCCTTGTTTCAAAAGTGCTGATGTTTCTTCTGCAATCTCTTGCATTGTAAGAATTTTTCTTTTGATTAGTTTGTTATCTCTACGGAAAGAACAATAAGTGCAATTGTTTACGCACATATTTCCTGTATAAATAGGAGCGAAAAGAACTAAACGTTTTCCGTATATTGCTTCTTTTACGGCTTTTGCTGTTTCCATTATTTTGTGAATAGTATCTGTGTCTGTTACTCTTAACAAACAAGCTACGTCTTCAAGATTAAGTCCTTTTAACTTTAAGGCTTTGTTTAATATTTCATTAACTTCATTTGTTGTAGGTGTTTTTCCTTCTATCAAACCATAGAGTTTATCTCTGTCTATAAAGTTTGTGTTGCGTTTTTCTATATTCATAATTATTCTTTATTTGTATTCTGAATGTTCTTTGATAATATTGACTTTACTTCTACGTCTTTTAATCTTCCAATCTTGCCTGTTAAAGCATTAATGTTGTCAGATGTGGTTTCGATTATCAGGGTAATAATATTCAATCCCTTGTCTGGCAAAGGTAATCCTTGACGTGCTAAAATAAAGTCGCTGTATTGACTAATGATTTCGTTTACCTGCGCAGCTACTTCCCTGCGGTAGATGATTATACTTATTGTTCCAATTCTCTTTTCCATTAGTTATTACTTTTGGATTAGTTGTTGTCGTCTTTTGAATTTAAGGTTTTGCACTTGCATTGAACTGTCTAAACGCCATATTCTTTGGAAATGCTCTTGCAAATATACAATATAAATGTAAAATACCAAGACTTTGTTTAATGAATTTGTATTTTTCTTAAAAATATTTATCTTTGCAGTTGTAAAAATATAAAAACATTATTGTATTATGAAATTTAAATTCACATTATTTTTGATTTTGTTTAGTCTTGTTGGTTTTTCTGCTTTCGCAACAAATGATTCTCAACCAAAAGACGAAGATGTGTCTATTGTTTATTATGTAAAAGAAATTACACCAGAGAATGTGTTGAAATTATACAAGCTTTTAGGAGTTGATTTACAAGGAAAGACAGGAGTAAAGATACATTTTGGAGAAGAGGGTAATAAAAACTTTTTAAATCCTGAATTAACCCGTTTGTTAATGCAAGAAACAAAAGCTACATGGGTAGAAACAAATGTGCTTTATGTTAGCAAAAGAAGATTTACTGATAAACATATCGCATTGGCAAAGCAACATGGATTTACTTTTGCACCAATAGATATTTTGGATAAGGACGGAGAGATTGATATTTCTACAGAAGGAATGGGCTTAAAGCATTATAAAAAGAATGTGAAACTTGGAAAGGGATTCATGGATTATGATAATTACATAATCTATTCACACTTCAAAGGTCATGGCTCTGCGGGATTTGGCGGTGCAATCAAGAATATTGCAATGGGATTTGCATCTCCTGGTGGTAAAATGGCACAACACGCATCGGATATTCCACAAGTAAACAAACCAAGCGAATGTGTTTCTTGTGCAAACTGCGTTAGAAATTGTCCTGCTTCTGCAATCAGTATTGAGAACGGAGTAGAAATAGATACGACTAAATGTATTGGTTGTGCAAAGTGTATTGCAGAATGTCCATTAAAGCTTTTCTCTCCTAAAAAAGTGGAATTAACAGGTGATATATTCTTGGAAAGATTGGTAGAATATGCTTATGTTGCTACAAGTCTTAAACCAATGGTATATATAAATGTATTAGCAAATATTTCTTCTGTGTGCGATTGTTCTTCTAAAGCTCCTGCACCTTTTACACAAGATATAGGAATTTTAGCTTCAAGAGATATTGTTGCAATCGACCAAGCAAGTTTAGATTTAGTTGCAAAGGGACATCAATGTGATGACCCATTCTTAAAAGAAAGCGGAAAGAGTGGAAAAGCTCAATTAGAATATGCTGAAAAACTAAAAATGGGTAAAAGAAAATACATTTTAGTTGAAGTTAAATAGAAGAAATATGAAACTATCTTCAAAGGTTACATTTTTATTTTTAGCATTTTTTTGTTTGATGCTTGGTTTTAGCTTTACCTCTTGCGTAGATGAAAATGATTATACTTCTTCGCCTGCGGTAGAACTAAAATTCAGTGCCGATACTCTTATGTTTGATACTGTTTTTACAACTATTGGTTCTATAACTAAAACCCTTATGGTTTATAATCATGAAAACCAAGCAGTGAAAATAGATAGAATAACATTGGGGTCGGGAAGTGCAAGTTTTTATAGGTTAAATGTTGATGGAGATACAAGTCTTGTTGCAAGGGATATTGAAATAGGAGCAAGGGATAGTCTTTATATTTTCGTGAGATTGGAATTGGATTATAACAATCAGTCAAATCCTTTACTTGTTGAAGACTCTATAGAGTTTTTCTTTAATAATAAAAGCCAAAAAGTCCTTTTGCATGCTTACGGACAAGATGCCTATTATCACAAACCAAGTCATTATCTTTTGTCCTCTAATCAAAATGGAGGATATGACACAATTTGGTTTTCAATGGCTCATGAAAATCCAGAAACTAGTGGAGTTATTGTAAACGGTAACGATATTGAATGGAAAAGTGATAAACCTCACGTTGTATTAGGTGTTTGTGCTGTGGATTCTGCTTATACTCTTAATTTAAGTGCAAATACGAGAATACATTTTCAAAACTCTGCTGAATTTTGGGTGTATAAAGATGCCACTTTAAAGGCAGAGGGCGATGTGAGCCAGCCAATAGTTTTTCAAGGTCTTAGATTAGATGAATATTATAAAGATATTCCAGGACAATGGGGAA
>JAGCJW010000013.1 GCA_017647785.1 Bacteroidales bacterium
GAAGCAGTGGAGAAATCTATAATTATGGTAAAAGATGAGTTAGATATTCTTCGCCGTATGTTTGCAAACTTTGATTACACCAAATTTTCAAATGGAACACCATTAGAACAATTGGATTGTTTGAATAAAGGAGCAGAGTTTATACAATCAACAGAGGAAAAAGAAAATCTTTTTATGGGGCATACAAAAAAATTAAAATCTGCTTTTAATCTTTGTTGCAATAGAGAAGAAATTTCTTTTGAAGAAAAGGAAGATATTTATTTCTTTTGCGGTGTTAGGTCAATAATTTATAAAATCACAAAAGGAGGAAAGCCAGATGTTACGCAAATGAATAAGCGTGTAAGTGTTATGATTGAGGAGGCTATTCTCTCTGAAAGCGTTGAAGAAATAATTAAGATTGGCAATGAAAAAGAAAACCTTGATTTGCTTAGTGCAGAGTATATGGAAAAATTAGCAAAACTCCCTTTGCCAAATACTAAGGTGAAACTAATGGAACGACTTCTTAGAATGGTTATAAGCGAATTTAAGAATGTCAATATGATAAAGGGAGTTGATTTTTCGCAACGCTTAAATCTTCTTGTGAAAAAATACAATGAAAGAAAAGATAGTGCAATATTCGCTGAAGAAGTCTTAAACGAAGTAGCTAAACAAATGGCAGAACTTCTTTTGGAGGTCAATAAAGAAAAACAAAGCTTTAAAGACTTAGGAATAAGTTATGAAGAAAAAGCATTCTTTGATATTTTGATTGCAGTTGCAAAGCAGTTTACTTTTGATTATCCAGAAGATAAGGCAAAGGAATTGGCAAAAGAGATAAAAAATATAGTTGATGACAAATCGAAATACACCGATTGGGCAAATAGAGATGATATAAAATCGGAGTTGAAAATGGATTTGATTATTATTTTAGATAAATATGGCTATCCACCTGTAACAAACGATGCAGTTTATAAAGGAATATTTGAACAAGCAGAGAATTTTAAGAAATATTGTTAAGATTTAATGAGGCTTTTTCTCTTTTCTTGATGAAGAAATTGTTTAAAACCTATTTAATCAGAGTTTAAAAATAGGAAAGAGAATGTTAAAATAATAGAATTTGATTATTATGGCAAAATTTGAAGATTTTGCAAACCTTTATTTCAATTAATAATGAGATTATTACATACAAGCGATTGGCATTTAGGGCATATACTCTATGGATTTGAGCGTATGCAAGAACAAAAGTTTATGTTGGAACAAATGGTTTCAATTGTTAAAGAAAAGAAACCTGATATTTTTCTTTTATGTGGAGATGTTTATCATACAAGTCAGCCTTCTTCTGCAGTTCAAACTATGTTTACAGAGGCTGTTTTACAGATTCATAATGCTAATCCAAATATGCAAATCATAATTACGGCGGGTAATCACGACTCTGCTGTAAAACACGAGATTTTTCGTGAGCCTTGGAAGTTTTTAAATGTGCATACAATAGGAAGTGTTGATAGAGAATATCCTGAAAATCATATAATAGAAATTGAGAATAAGGCTTTTGTTATAGCTGTTCCGTATTGTAGTAATCGTAATATGCCAGAAGATTTTTATAGTTCTTTATTAGATAAAGTGGAAGAGCTAAATAAGAATAATTTACCGGTTGTTTTGTCGGCGCATACCACTGTTTTTGGTTGTGATTTTCTTGGTCACGATAATGCTAATGAAGGAATAGTTGGTGGTATAGAAAGTGTAGGTCTAGAGAATATAGGAGAGGGATATGATTATTTTGCCTTGGGACATATTCATAAGTCGCAATTTGTAGATAGACCGAATAATAAGGTAAGATATTGTGGTACTCCTTTAGCTGTGAATTTTGATGAAAGATTTTCTCATACAGTATCTATTGTGGATATAGCTTCACATAATTCTACACCTGTTGTAGAGAAGATTGAAATAAAGGATAATTGTCCTTTGGTAAATTTGCCTTCAGAGGATTTTTCTTCATGGGAGGATGTTAAAGAGTTGCTTGAAAATTTTCCAGATGATAAGAGTGCTTATATTCGTTTGAATGTAGAGATAGAAAATATGCTACCTTCTGAAGCATACGAGCAAGCAAATGTTTTGATGCAAGGCAAGAAAGCGAGACTTTGCTTTATAAATACAAGAAGGAAGGAACAAACTACAGAAAATTTGCAAACGATGAGTCTTAGTGAGTTTAGCGCAGAGTCGCCTATTGATATTGCAAGAAAATATGCAGAACATAAAGAAATTGTATTTGATGAACAAATGCAAGAAATCTTTAATGATGTTTTAGACGAAATAGAAAGAGAAGCAAGAGAAGAATAAAAACCACAATGATATGAAATTTCAAAAACTTACAATACATAATATAGCATCTATAGAAGACGCAACTATAGATTTTTCAGTAGAACCACTTTCTGATAGTGGGATATTCATAATAGCAGGTAAAACAGGTAGTGGAAAGACTACAATACTTGATTGTATATGTTTAGCTTTGTATGGAACAACTCCTCGTTTGAAAGCAACACGAATTCAAGGTAAAACAAAAGATGGAGATAATGATATAGGTGTTGATGATGTGCGTCAATTGATGAGAAGAAACACAGCAGAATGTTCTGTTTCTTTGACTTTTATTGGTAATAATGGTAAGCTTTATCAAGCTGATTGGTCGGTTCGTAGGGCGAGAAATGTTGTCAATGGTAAATTACAACCGAAGGAAAGGTGTTTAAAAAATATTGATGAGAACTTTTGTTTTGATAAAGATAACGATATAAAGGCTGAAATAGCTTCTGTTATAGGTTTGGACTTTGAACAATTTTTGCGAACTGTGATGTTGTCTCAAGGAGAGTTTACAAAATTTCTTAATAGTAGCGATAACGATAAGGCGGATATATTAGAAAAACTTACAGGGATAGATATTTATTCAAAGATTGGTAAGAAAATATACGATAAAACAAAGGTTAAAAAGACTGAAAAAGAAAGATTATCTGAAGTATTAGATAGATTGCCACAAGTAAATGAGGAAGAAATAGAGTCTTGTAAAAAGCAGTTAGAGGAAAATGAAAATGTTTTGAATGTGAATCAAAAAGCCTTGACAATAGAAAAGAATAAGAGAGATTGGATAGAGAAGGATGTAATTCTTTTTAATGCTTTAGGAGAGATTAAAAAAGAGAAAGATAATCTTGATAAAATATCTGCAAGTGATTCTTATAAAAAGATAGAAAAATGTGTTAATGAATGGAAAAATACTCAAAACATTCGTTATCAAATAAGTCAGAGAGAAGGTAATGTTAAACAACTGCAAAGTTTTGAGACGTCTTTGTTAGGTCTTAAGCAAACTTGCAAGGGTTTGTTGTCTGGTAAGGAATATCTTCTTAAAACACGAAAACAATCCGAGAAAGATTTACAACAGATTGAACAATGGCTTGAAGGGGAAAAGAATTTTGAGAGTTTATATGAGAATTCTAGAATAATAATAGATAATATTAATTCTATATTGTCTTATAAGCAGGAAGTTATAGAATTAAAGGAAGATGAAAAGCAGTTCTCTAAACAAAATAAAGCTAATGAAGAAAAGCTTGAAAATCAAAATAAGTTGATTGAAGAGTGTCAAAAGCAGATTTCGGAGAAAGAAGAAAAGTTAAATGCTATTAATTTAGCAGAAAAACGCAATAGACAACTGTTATTAACAGAACTTTCTTTGAGTATAGATAATCTAAATGAAAAAAGAAATGAAAGAGAGAGGGTAGAAGCTAATCTTAAACAATTGAAAGAGGATATAGATTCAAAAACTAAGGATTTAGAAGAAAGAATCAAACCTGATTTTAATGAAAAAGAAGCAAATTTAGAGAGATGTAGATTGCAATATGAAAAGCAAAAAGATACGGTAGATAAGTTTGCTATAACAATACGTCAAAGTTTAAATGAAGGAGATATTTGTCCTATTTGTAGGCAAAAGATAATAAATCAATTGCCAAATGAAGATGTGATTAATGAATTGGTTAAGACTTTACAAGAAAACTATGAGACTGCAAAGAGAGAGTATGGAATAATAGATGCAGAGAAGAATAAAATAGAGGGAGAAATTAGAGCAGAGCAAAGGACGTATGAAAGAGATAAGCAAGCTTTTGATAAAGATGAAATCTTAAAGGATGCAGAAAATAAATTTAAAGAAATTTGTCAAAGGGCAGGAATAACGAATTTAGAGATAAGTAAAGAGAATTTAGAGCAAGAAAGAGAAAATATTGCAAATATTATATCTCAAGGAGAGGGGATAGAGAAAGGCTTAAATGATTCAAAGAAAGAATTTGATGATTTAAAGAATCATTTTAGTGATTTAAAGAATCATTTTAATGATTTAAAGAATCAATTAAGCATTTGTAGAAATGCTATTGAGACTAGAGAAAAAGATATTATTGGAGTAAGTGAAAGTGTAGAGAAAATAATAAGTGTTAATGCTCTTTTAAAGAATCAAGAAGGGGAAAACCTGCAGTGGCAAGAAAATGGCAAAGAGTATGTAGATGTATTGAGTGCTAAAACAAATGAGTATAGAGATTATCAGTCTAAATATCAAAAAGCAAAAGAAAGATACGACGGATTAACAAATGAATATGAGCAAGTAGAGAATGTGTTTAATGCTATATTGGAAAAGCAAGGGGAATGGAATGACTTAAAGAGTGAAGGAGTAGAATGTGTGCAGAATTTATATACTCAATTAAGTGCTTTGAAAGATAATTTATTGACTACATTGACACAAAAAGATACTTTGTTAAGTGCTCAAAACGAAATAATTTCAAGTATAGAAGATTATCTGAATGAAAATCCTCAATATGATGAGAATTTATTAATTAATTTGAATTACATTGCTGAAGGTACTATTGTTGAGTATGAAAGACAATTAAAAGAACATGCTGATAAAGTAACAGCAATAAATGCTAATTTGATAACTGCTCAAAATAATTATGATGCTAATTTGACTCATAAGCCAAAAATAAAAGAAGATGAAAACTTTGATAGTATTGTTCAAAATGTTACTAAATTAGAGGAAGAAAATCAAAGTGTTATCGAGAACATAGGTACGTTTAGAGAGCGTTTAAATGCTTTTGAAGAGAATAAAAAAAATAGAGATAAGTTGTTGGTAGAGTATCAAAAAAAGGAAGTAGAGTATAATAAATGGAATAAGTTAAATTCTATATTTGGTTCGTCTGATGGAGCTACGTTTCGTAAGATTGCACAAAGCTATGTTTTGGCAAATTTGATTAATTCGGCTAATCATCATTTGAAAGTTTTGACGGATAGATATAGATTGAGGGTTGAGCCAGGTAGTTTTGTGATTGAGGTTGAAGATGCTTATCAGGGATTTGTCAGTAGGGCTGTTACAACAATTTCGGGTGGGGAAAGTTTTATTATTTCTCTTTCTTTAGCTTTGGCTTTAAGTGATATGGGTCAAGGGCTTTCTCTTGATATATTATTTATTGATGAAGGATTTGGTTCGTTAAGTAAAGATGTCTTGCAAACAGCAATAGATACTTTGTCTTTACTGCATGGAAAAGTTGGTAAAAGAGTAGGAATAATAAGCCATGTTGAGGAATTGCAAGAGAAAATTCCTGTTCAAATTCAAGTAAACAAAGAGGGAAATAGTTCATGTAGTACAGTGGAAGTAGTCAATAGAGCAATGAGGTAGTAATTAGGAAGAAATGGTGAATTTTTGCTTTATTTTTTGAAGATTATGAACTTATTTGTAATTTTGCAAGAATTAATATCTATTATTTTTATAATAAACGTCAATGCACATAGCAATAGCGGGAAATATCGGTAGTGGAAAAACAACTCTGACAGAGTTGTTGGCCAAGCATTTTAAGTGGACTCCTATTTATGAACAAATGGATGACAATCCTTATATTGCCAATTTTTATGAAGATATGAGAAGATGGTCATTCAATCTTCAGGTTTATTTTTTGCACAAACGTTTTAAGTATGTTATAGATTCAAGAAATACTTACGAAAATATAGTGCAAGATCGTACCTTGTACGAAGATGCGTATATATTTGCTCCGAATCTGCATGCGATGGGCTTGATGAATACTCGTGATTATGAAACTTATAAGTCTTTATTTGACTTAATGGAAAGTTTTATTACTCCTCCGGATTTATTGATTTACCTTAAGGCTTCTGTGCCTACGCTTATCAAGCAAATAGAAAAAAGAGGAAGAGAGTATGAAAGCAGTATTAGATTAGATTACATAAGTTCTCTTAATAATCGTTACAATAATTGGATTGACGAGTATAAGAATCGTAAGATTATTATTAATATGGATGATTTGAACATAACAGAAAATCCTAAGGATTTAGGACTTGTTGTGGAACAAATTAATGCAGAAATAAACGGTTTGTTTGAATAGATGAGGTCAATAGCAATAATTCCAGCACGATACTCAAGTAGTAGATTTCCAGGTAAACCTTTGGCTATTTTGAAAGATAAACCTATGATAATGTGGGTTTATAATGCTGTTGTGGAATCTGGATTGTTTGATAAGGTAGTTGTTGCGACTGATGATAATCGTATATACGATAAGGTAACTGCTTATAATGCAAATGTTATGATGACTTCTTCTCAGCATACTTGTGGAACACAAAGATGTGAAGAGGTATTATGTGAGTTGGAAAAGAAGGGAGAGAACTTTGATGTTGTTGTGAATGTGCAAGGAGATGAGCCTTTGATAAATACAGAGCAACTAAAAAAGGTTTTGTCTTGCTTTGATAATGAAAGCGTAGATATAGCTACTCTTTCAAAACTAATAGAGAATCAAAGTGAATTGAATGATCCTAATGTTGTAAAGGTTGTGTTTTCTAATGATAACGCTTTGTATTTTTCAAGAAGTGCAATCCCTTTTACGCGAGATGTATCTCAGGAAAAAGCATTAAAAGATGGAGTGTTTTTTAAACATATAGGTATATATGCTTATCGCTCTAGTGTTTTGAAGAAAATAGTGAAATTGGAAAAAGGAAAGTTGGAAACATTGGAGAGTTTAGAACAATTGCGTTGGTTAGAAAATGGTTATAGAATAAAAATAAAAGAAACTCAATTTGAAACAATAGGTGTTGATACTCCTGAAGATTTGAATAGAGTTAATGAATTGATAAATAAGAAATAAAATAATATGAACGTAGCGGTAAATTTATACGAATACTTAAAAGAAAACGATAGTGCAGAATTAGTTGGTCTAGGAACGTTTTATGTTTCAACACAATCTGCAAGAATATCTTCTTTAACAGGGGAAATAAGACCTCCTTGTAGAAAATTGACTTTTAAAGCTGAAGAAAACAATGATATGAATTTTGTTATTAATATGGCAGATAAAGAATTCATATCTCACGAAACAGCTCTTGTTTGGGTAAAACAATATGCAGAATCTTTAAAAGAGAAAATCCAATCAGGTAAAAAAATTCAAATTGGAGAGTTGGGAACATTATCAAAAGATTATTTAGATAATTATGTATTTGAAGCAAGTGAAAAATTAAGCTTGATGGATAATTCATTCGCTTTTGCACCTTTAAAAGATGTTAAAACATTTGATAATAACGATGAAACAATAGAGCTTATTCGTACAATAGATCCTGAAAATAAAGTAGAAGAAGTTGTTGAAGAGTCTGTTCCACAAGTAGAAGAAGAGCCTGTTGTAATTCAACTAAAACCAGAAGAAACTATTCAATCAATAGTGGAAGAGCCAATAAAGGAAATAGTTGAGCATACTGAAGCAGTAGTTTTTTCTGAAAATGAAGAGTTGAAACAAGAAGGAGAAATAAAAGAAGAATTACAAGTAGAAACTCAAGCAGAAGCAACAGAAGTTAAAGAAATAGAAAAAGAGGTTGAGATAGAAGATATAAAGCCTGCTGATGAAGATTTAAGAGAAAGAGCTCAAGCAATAATTGAGGCAAGTAAAAGGGAGAAAGAAGAGAAAGAGGAAGAAGAAAAAAATAAAAAGAAAGATAAGAAAAAGAAAAAAGCTAAAAAACGTAAAAAAAGAATCTTGCTTACAATATTATTCATTCTATTATTCTTAATATTGGCTTGTGGAGGTTTAGTAGCAGCTCACTATTTTGGATTGCTTAAAAACTACAAGTTTATGAATCCAATTTCAGAAAAGTTATCTTATTACATCAAACCAAAAGCACAAGAGCCTGTTATTGTAGTTGTTGAAACTCCAACAGAAACAATAGTTGAAGAAGAGTTTGAAGTAACAGAATCTTCTACTGAAACTATTTTAGAAGAAGTTCAAGCTAATCCTATTCCTGCACCAAAACCAATCAAAAATAATACAACTGTAACTACAAAGAAAACTACAACAAAACAAGAAAAGAAAGAAGAAACTCCACAACAACCAGCAGAAACAGTTGTTGATAATTCACCTGTTGTAGTTCAAAACTATTCTAAGTTAGGTTGTGATGTTGTTTGTGGTTCGTTTAAGGATAAAGCTCAAGCAGAAAAGAAAGCGAGAAAAGCTAAAAGTCTTGGTTATGACAGCTATATAATAAACAGAGTTCAAGGAGGAGAACAAGTGTATTATGTAAGCTATGGTTCAAGACGTTCATTAGATGAAGCAAATAAATTAGCCGTGAAAATAAAAGAAAAAATAGGCGGCGACTTTTATGTAATATCAAGATAGATTTGGAACAAACACCATATAGTATTCAAACTTTGAGAAATGGGATAAGAATAATACATAGATATTCTTCTTCTCCCGTTTCTCATTGTGGTATAATAATTAACGCAGGTTCTCGAGATGAAACATTAGAAGAAAATGGCATCGCTCACTTTATTGAACATTGTGTATTCAAAGGCACAACAAAACGAAAGGCATTTCAGATTTTAAATCGAATAGATGGAGTAGGAGGAGAGTTGAATGCTTTTACGACTAAAGAAGAAACTTGTGTGTATGGTTGTTTTCTTGATATATATAATGAAAGATTTGTAGAACTATTAAGCGATATTGTATTTGAATCTATCTTTCCCGAAAAAGAAATCAACAAAGAAAAAGTAGTTGTAATAGATGAAATAAACTCTTACGAAGATACTCCATCTGAGCTTATATATGATGAGTTTGAGAAACAGCTTTTTGGAAACCATGCGTTTGGACGACTAATACTTGGAACACCAGAAAATGTTAATAATTTTACAAGTGAAAAGATAAAAAGCTTCATAAACAACAATTACTTCACAGACCAAATGGTTGTTTCTATCGTCAGTTCAACAAGTGCAGATAAATGGTTTAAGCTTTGCGAAAAATACTTTGGTTCAAAACCAACAAAGAAAGATAATCGCCAGAGACAAAAAGCACAAATTCAATATGGAGTAAAAAATATATACAATCGCGATACATATCAATCTCACGCAGTAATAGGAACATCAGCATATAGTTTCAAGGATGAAAAGAAAGCAGCCTTTACTTTATTGAATAATATGCTTGGAGGATACGCCATGAACTCATACTTAAATATGCATATTAGAGAAAAATATGGCTTTACCTATACAATAGAATCAAATTACACAGCATATTCTGATGTTGGTGTTTTTAGCATTTATGCAGGTACTGATAAGAAATATATGGATAAAACAATTAAACTCATAAATAAAGAGCTTGATTATTTTACTCAAGAACAATTACCAGAGAAAACACTACGTAAATTCAAACAACAAATGAAAGGACAATTAGCAATAAGTTGCGATTCCAATCAAAATGAAATGCTATCAATAGGGAAAATGCTATTGAATTACGGAAAGGTAGATACACTTTCCAATACTTATGCTATGATAGATGAAATAACATCTGAACAAATATTAAATTGTGCTCAAGAAATCTTTAAATTAGAAAAATTATCTACAATACAATATTTATAAAAACAAATTAAAAATATATCAATATGAAGAAAACACTTTTAACGTTAATGGCTTTCGTACTTAGTTTTGGCGTTTGTTTTGCCAAACCTGCACCAAAACCTGACGAAGGTATGTGGTTGCCAATGTTTTTCAAGCAGTTGAACTACGCAAATATGCAAAAAATGGGCTTGCACCTTACTGCAGAAGAACTTTACAGCATTAACAACTCATCTTTGAAAGATGCAATCGTTCAAATGGGCGATTTCTGTACAGGAGAGATTGTTTCCGACAAAGGATTGATGTTTACAAATCACCATTGTGGCTATGATGCAATCGTTTCTCAATCAACTGTTGAACACGATTACTTGAATAATGGATTCGTTTCTCAATCTTATGAAGAAGAACTTCCGATTCCGGGCTTGTATGTTTCATTCCTTGTGAGAATGGCAGATGTTACAAAAGACGTTTTGGCAGAAAACATCAACACTCCTGAGAAAGCAAGCGAAGAACAAATACAAAAAAACATTGGAGAGTTGGTTGTTAAGTATTCGGAAGAAGGAAAATACAAAGTAGAAGTGAAACCGTTCTTTGAAGGCTTGGAATACTATATGTTTATCTATGAAGTATTCAACGATGTTCGTCTTGTGTTCGCTCCTCCTGCATCAATCGGAAAATATGGTGGAGATACAGACAACTGGATGTGGCCAAGACACACAGGAGACTTCTCTGTATTCAGAGTTTACGCAGACAAAAACAATCAACCTGCCGAATACTCAAAAGATAATGTGCCTTACAAACCAAAACACTTCCTTCCAATCAGCATAAAAGGCGTTGAAAAAGGAGATTTCACAATGATATGGGGTTATCCCGGCTCAACAGAAAGATATATGACCTCTTACGAAGTGTCAAACACTATTAACATTTCCGATCCTGCCGTTATAAAAGCGGGAGAAGCTCTTTTGCCGGTTATGAAGAAGATGATGGACACAGATAATGCGATAAACCTAAAATATGCTTCTGATTACGCAAGCTATATGAACCTTTGGAAAAACAAAAAAGGCGAATTGAGAGGATTGAAACGCCTTGATGTTTACGGAAAGAAAAAAGCTATTGAAGACCGTCTTGTAGAATGGATTGCAAAAGATGCAGACAGACAAGCAAGATACGGAAATGTTATATCAGACCTTGAATCGGCAAGCAAAGTTATTGCAGCTGAACCAGCAAATCAATATTCTTGGTATGGAAATCTTGGTCTTATGACTTCAAAAACAGCATTGACAGCTTTCCGCTCTTCAATGTATGCAGGAATGATTGAATCCGGTCAAGTGCCTGAGGAAGGTCTTCCTTTGCTTATGGCAGCTTTGACCGGTGAAATAGAGAATCTTTATGCTACAACAGACCTTGCAACAGAAAAAGAAATGTTTAAGGCGTTGGCAAACTTGCTTTTGACTGTTCCAAGTGTGCAAGAAGCGGAAATTCTTAAAGAGTACAAAGAAAATCCTGATAAATTCGTTAACAAAGCCTTTGAAGAATCAGTTTTAACCAATAGAAAAGCTTTTGAAAAGTTTGCAAAGAAACCTAATTTTAAGGCGTTCCAAAAAGATAAAATCGGACAAGTTGCAGTGCTTGCTTATACTTTGATTTCATTTACATCACCTGAATTTAAAGAAGCAAACGCAAAATTTGCACAAGCAAAGATGTTGTTTGTTGAAGCATTAAGAAAAATGGACAACACTTTGGTTCAATACCCTGATGCAAACTTTACAATGCGTATGACTTACGGACAAGTTTTGGATTACTATCCTGCTGACGCTGTTCACTACGATTACGTAACTACAATGGAAGGTTTGATGGAAAAAGAAGATGCTACAAATCCGGAATTCATTGTTCCTGCAAAATTAAAAGAGCTTTACGAAGCAAAAGACTATGGTCAATATGCAGATAAAGACGGAAAACTAATTGTTTGCTTCCTTTCAAACAACGATATTACAGGAGGAAACTCAGGAAGCCCTATCTTGAATGCAGAAGGACACCTAATAGGACTTGCATTTGACGGAAACTGGGAAGCAATGAGCGGAGATATTGCATTTGAACCAGAATTGCAAAGAACAATCAACGTAGATGCACGTTACGTTCTTTTTGTTATGGACAAATTTGCAGGAGCAAAGAGATTGATAGATGAATTAACAATAGTAAAATAAGGAAAAAGAAAATGAAATTAACAAACGACACACAAAAAATTAGCTATATCATAGGAGAAGATATAGGATTTTCTTTCCAAAGAGAAGGATACGACATAGATATTGACGTTTTAGTTGAAGCATTAAAAGCAGCTGCAACAGGAAAAAGCGAAAACCTTTTGTCAGAAACAGAAAAAAATGAAGTAATGATGCGTTGGCAACAAGAAATGCAAGCAAAAAAACAAGCTCAAATGGCAGAACAAGGAAAGAAAGCAAGAGCTGAAGGAGCTGCATTTATGGAAGTAAACCGCAATAACCCAGGAGTATTTGAAACAAAGAGCGGATTACAATACCAAGTTATAAAAGGAGCAGAAGGAAGAAAGCCAGCAGCAACAGATACTGTACATGTACACTATCACGGAACGCTTTTAAACGGACAAGTATTTGATTCATCAGTAGAAAGAGGCGAACCAATCTCATTCCCATTGAATCAAGTAATCGCAGGCTGGACAGAAGGAGTGCAACTTATGAGTATAGGAAGCAAATACAAATTCTTCATACCAGCAGACCTTGCTTACGGCGACCAAGCAGTAGGAACAATTCCAGCAGGTAGCACATTGATATTTGAAGTAGAGTTATTAGACATAAAATAATAAAATTGGAATATTTTGTTTGCACGATAGAGGAATGTGAAAAGGCGTTTGGCATTGACAAATCTTTGTCTCGCCCAAAGCAAATCTCACTTCTTGCAAAACAACAATTACTTTCAATAATCAAAGAAAAAGGTTTGTCTTTTCCAACCACTATTGCAGTGAAGGAAAAAGGCAAACCTTATTTTTTATATAATGAAAATCTACATTTTTCTATCTCTCACACAAAATCACTCATAGCAATAGCCCTCCACAATAAAGAGATAGGAATAGATATTGAAAACACAAGAAAATGTAACCTCAATTTAGCAAAACGCTACTTTCATCAAGAGGAATATATCTATCTTTCTTCACTGCCAAAAGAAGAACAAGATGAAGCATTCACAAAAATATGGACACAAAAAGAAGCCTACGTTAAATGCACAGGCGAGGGGATAGCAGGAGGCTTTAATAAATTTTCAGTAATTGCTAATTCTTTAACAATAGGCAGTCAATATAATATACAATATCAAGTAAAGGATTATCATCTTAGCCTTTGCTTTGAATCATAAGCAATATTAGTTAAATATTTCTTTGAATTAAAAAAATAAAGCAAAGAATTAAAAAATTATTTCTTTGCTTTATTAAATTATTTCTTTGTTTTATTTTAGCCTTTTATTATTTCTATGATTTCTAACGCTTTATTGAAGTTGTATTGTTGCGTTAATTCTTTTATTTGGAACCAATCTATTATTGCCCAAACGCCCAATCCTCCTGCGGTTAGCAGTTTTAATAATCCGATGTCTGTTTGTCCTATAACAAATCTATCAACGCCTAAAACATTTGTGAGAATTGAAACGGCAAAGTTTACGTTTGGATTAACAAAGTCTGTCTCCATAAAGAGTTTTAGCTCTTCCTTTGAAAGATTTTCTAAATCCATTTTAAGGAAATCTAAATCGAACTCGTGGAAATAGTTTTTGTGCTCAATCAAAAATTGGACTATTATGGCATCTTCTGCTGTTTTTATGCCTTTGCTACATTCTTTTGTTTCTTTTACTGCGATTGTGTCTTGCGAAAAGGCGTTTGTGCTTACTAATACTAATGATAAAAAAGCTAAAATGATTATTCTTTTCATAGTTTTTAAGTTTTTATTGCGTGGCAAAGATAAAAAAAAATCATATCCTTGCAAATTTTGGATATGATTTTTTTGTTGTTCTTTCAAATGTTTCTACATTTGCAAAAATTAAAGTTTACAGCGATGAAAAACAGAATGTATTTTAAGATTTTTTTAGCAGGAGTTGTGTTTGTTTTGTTCTCTTGCTTTCAATGTGAGCCTGATTTCGTAACTTTCTTGAAAATAAAAAACACTTCGTATGAGCAAGTCTATTTTATGGGATACAAATATGGTGAGCCAGAATGTATGACTATAAAACAGGGAGAGCAAATAGAATATTGGGAAGACTCATGGTCTAAAAGTTTTCTTTCAATCCTTGCTCCATACGATTCTTGCGTTGTAAAAAGAGATTGCGCACATGGAGAAGTGTTGAAAGTGTGGAGAAAAAATTATGATGTTAATTCTCTTGAACAAGAATTTTTCAGAGAAGACGATTGGGAACTTCATAAGGGAAAAGATACATGGGTGTATATTTTTGATATTTCAGATATTAATTTAGGGTTAATGGAAAATTAAAAGCTTTGTCTATGAAAAAATTAAAGTTTTTATTTCTTGCCTTATCTTTATCTATGTTTTTTTCGTGCATAGAGAAGGAAGAGTATTTAGATGAGATGATTTATAATGTGAAAAATTATACTGGTTCAACTCTGCACGTTTCTCTTTTAAGTGGCTATGAGTATAATTATAGGGAAGCTATAGTTTATCCTGAGCATACAGCATTTTTGCATTCTGCTTTTAGTTATAATAATCCTTGTTTCGGATTTGATGAAGGATTATTTGAATATGATTCTTGTGTTGTAAGATTAAACGATGCGCAAGGAAAGATTGTGAAAATTTGGACAAAGGAAGAGAGTTGCTCTCAGGAGAGAAATTTCTTTAAACAAAGTTTGTGGCAATCCAAACGCATTGATATATATTCTATCTCAACAGAATTTACATTTACTTTAAAAGAAGAAGATTTTATAGTTAATTCTAATAAATAAAACTTTTAAAACAGTTTTAATAAACAGCCTTTTACAACAAATTTATTCTTCATTTTGTTAAATATTCTTATCTTTGCATTGTGGAGAGTTTTGAATTAACAGATAGTTCAGGCTGGCTTGAAGAGCCAAATCGCAATTTCAGAATGTCCGATGAGTTTGAAATAATTGAGGAATTGCCTTCGGCGGGTTATAATCGTTTGTTTAAGGCTGTTCGTTACGGAAAATATTTCATTCTTAAAGGGCTTAGAGAGGAGTATATTGATGATAAGCTCTATCAAGGCTTGATTGCAAAGGAATTTGACATACTTATAAGCCTTAATCACCCTAATATAGTGAGGTGTTATGGCATGGAGTGTGTTGATGACTTAGGTTTGTGTATTGTAATGGAATACATAGACGGTCGTCCTTTGGATAAGTTTTTGCAAAGCAATCCTTCGTTTGCCTCTCGTAAAAAGATAGTAAAACAACTGCTTGATGCAATGGATTATTATCACGAGTTGCAGTTGGTGCATAGGGATATAAAACCCTCAAATATTCTTATAACAAACAATGGCAATAATTTAAGGTTAATAGATTTTGGACTTGCCGATACGGATTACTATGCCGTTTTCAAAGAACCTGCTTTCACTATGCAATATGCCTCTCCGGAACAAATGGAAGGAGGGAAGCTTGACCTTAGAAGTGATATTTACAGCTTTGGAAGGGTGTTGCAACAGATTTTTCCTAAGTCTTACAAAAATGTTGCAAAGAAATGTTGTAAGCATTCAAGAAAACAGCGTTATCCTAATTCAAACTATGTTTATAATGCAATGTTTTCAGCAAGGCGTTGGCTAATTCCGAGCATTGTGATTTTGATTGTTGTTGCTATTGTTTCTTATTTTGCTTATAATCAGTTGCATTATTATTCTAAACCTTTTGAAACACAAATTGCTTCGGGACAAAATTTGCGTGTTCAGATAATTGACTCAGAGGCAGTCATTCTTTCTAATCAAGAAGTTGAAGGAGAAATGATTTTACCTGAAACTATAAAGTATCGTTTTAGAGAATTTCCGTTGCGAAAGATAGAACGCTATGCTTTTTTCGGTAATGAGAAACTTACAAAGGTAAAATTGCCAGAAAATCTTAGATATTTGGGAGAATGGTCTTTTTCTTCATGCTTGCAATTAGGTGATACATTAGTCTTGCCTTTGGGTTTGGAGAAAATAGACAGAGATGTGTTTACAGGAACAAGGTTCTCGCATGTTTTTGTTAAATCAAGAAATTTACAAACCATAGATACGCTTGAAGCAAAAAATTATTTCTTTAATTGTCCTACCATTAAAAAGATAGTATTTGAAAAGACAATAGAGTCGCTTCCTAAATATTTGTTTAGAAACTTGAAAAACGTAGATAGTGTCTTTTTTGAATGTGATTTAAAGGAAACTTCCGAGGCTTTGTTCTCCGATTGCGAGAGGGTAGGTTTTATTCAACTGCCTCAAAACTTAAAGACGCTTGCGTGGTCCTCGTTCTTCGATACAGGAATAGAAGAAATTGTTTTACCAAACTCTGTTGAGATTGTAAAGGGTTATGCTTTTATGAGGGCAAAACTTAGAAAGATAGAGTTAGGAGAAAATTTAAGAACTCTACAAGAGTCAGTCTTTTCTAAAAATCCAAATTTAGATACGTTGATTTTAAGAGCTAAAATTCCACCAGTAACGGGTAATAATTTATTTTCAGAAACTGATATATCTAAAATAGTATTTTTAGTACCGAAAGAGTCTTTGGAATTATATAAACAAGATAGTGTGTTTTCTAAACTTAATCCACAGGCTTTGGAGTAATAAAAAAAGTATTTTAATTTTAAAAGAAAGTGAAATTATATGACAAGTACACATCAAAATATATTGATTTTAAAAACTCTTGTTGAAGAAGCAATAGGAAGAAAAATGAGAACGACAAATGATTTTACTCTTTTGTCTTCTGAATTGAAAGAAAAAGGATATGGATATTTGTCTATTAGTACATTGAAACGTGTATGGGGATATATAGGAGGATATAACAATGTTAGAGAAACAACCTTGGATATTTTATCTTCTTATGTTGGTTATGAAGATTATAGAACTTTTGAAAGGTGTTTTTGTGATAGTAATTCTTCTCTTTCATCTAAAATAATACTTCCTAAACCATTGTATGCAAAAGATGTTTTAGAGGGAAATATTGTGATGATTAAGTGGGAGCCAAATAGAATTTGTCATTTGAAGCACTTGGGAGAATCTAAATTTGAAGTGATTGATTCTAAAAACTCTAAACTTTCTGTTGGAGATACTTTTTATTGTAGGGCTTTTTATAAGAATCAACCTTGCTTTTTGGAGGATTTTGTCCATGAAGGATATAGTTCGTATGATTTTGTTGTAGGAAACAATGGAGGATTAACTCATATAGAACAAATAGGATAGGGGAAATACACTTGTAAATTGAAATTTAAACACAAATTATTTTTTATTTAATTATGAAGAAACATTTAAAAACAATGATGTTGTTTACAGCAGCTTTCTCGGCTTTTGCTTGTAGCGAGAAAGTTCAAGAAGAAAAAGAATTTAATTACACAGATGAGCGTTTTGCTGACGTGCAAATTTTGCATTATGAAGTGGAAGGATTTGAGAATTTAAGCCTTCAACAAAAAACCTTCATATATTATTTGAATGAAGCAGCACTTTGGGGTAGGGATATTTTGTTTGACCAAAACGGACGCTACAATCTTGAAATTCGTACAATGTTAGAAGAAGTTTATCAAAACTACAAAGGAGATAAAAACGACAAAAACTTCAAGGCATTGGAGGAATATTTGAAGAGAGTTTGGTTTAGCAACGGTATTCACCACCATTACGGAAGCGAAAAGTTCGTTCCGGGATTTGAAAGAGAGTGGTTCGTAGCACAAACTAAGTGTTCAGATGAAATTGCAGAGGTTATCTTCAATCCAAACGTAATGCCAAAGAAAATAAACCTTGCAGAAGGAGTTGATTTGATTGCAACAAGTGCTTGCAACTACTATCAAGGCGTTACACAAGAGGAAGCTGAAAAATTCTATGCAGAATTAAAAGCAAAAGGCGACCAAAAACACCCTGTAATGTATGGAATGAACTCTACTTTGGTAAAAGACAAAGATGGAAAAATTTATGAAGACCTTTGGATTGCTAACGGAAAATATGGTAAGGCTATAACAAAGATAGTTGAAAACTTGAAATTGGCTCGTCCTTACGCAGAAGATGCAAAACAACAAGAGGTTATAGATAAGTTAATCGCCTTTTACGAAACAGGAGATTTGAAGATATTTGACGAATACAGCATTGCGTGGACAGAAAACACAGAACCTGTGGTTGATTTTGTAAATGGCTTTATTGAATCATACGGAGACCCACTTGGAATGAAAGCATCTTGGGAAAGTATAGTTAATTTCAAAGACATAGAAGCTACAAAGAGAACAGAGGCTATGAGTAATAACGCTCAATGGTTTGAAGACAATTCACCGGTTGCAAAAGAATATAAGAAAGAAAGCGTAAAGGGAGTGTCTGCAAAGGTAATCAATGCAGCAATTCTTGGAGGAGATTTATTCCCTTCAACAGCTATTGGAATCAACCTTCCAAACAGCAACTGGATTAGAGCAGAGCACGGAAGTAAATCAGTAACTATCGGAAATCTTACAGAGGCTTACGCTCAATCTTCTAACGGTAGCGGAATGCTTGAAGAGTTTGCATACAGCCAAACAGAGATTGATATAATCAAAAAGTACGGACAATTTACTGATGATTTGCATACAGACTTACATGAATGCTTAGGACATGGTAGTGGTAAGCTTTTGCCAGGCGTAGATCCTGAGGCGTTGAAAGCATACGGCAGTACAATAGAAGAAGCTCGTGCAGACTTATTTGCATTGTACTATTTAGCAGACGCAAAGATGGTTGAATTAGGATTATTGCCTGATGCAGAAGCCTATAAGGCTAGTTACATAAGCCAAATGCAAAACGGACTATTGACACAGATTGTAAGAATAAAATTAGGCGACCAAATAGAAGAATCACACATGAGAGACAGAGCCTTAATCGCACGTTGGGCATACGAACACGGTAAAGGAGCTGGAAAAGATGGTAAAGACGTAATAGAAATGGTTAAACGCGATGGCGAAACCTTTGTAAAGATAAACGACTATGAAATGTTGCGTAATTTGTTCGGACAACTCTTGGCAGAAATCCAAAGAATTAAATCAACAGGAGACTTCAATGCTGCAAGAGATTTAGTAGAAAATTACGCAGTTAAGATAGATGCTGAATTGCATAAGGAAGTGCTTGACCGTTATACTAAGTTAAACATCGCTCCTTATAAGGGATTTGTAAACCCTGTTTACACTGCTGTTAAGGATAAGAGCGGAAAAATCACCGATGTAAAGATTTCTTACGAAGAAGGCTACACTGAACAAATGTTAAGATACTCTAAGGATTACAGCCCTTTGAAATAAGATTACAAAACCAAGTAAACAGAAAAGCGTGATGAAGTTTTTCATCACGCTTTTTTAGTTTTGTATTTTTTATTCCTTATCTTTTGGTAGTTCAAAATTGATTGGCAAATTAAATTGGCATCTTACGGGTTTTCCTCTTTGCTTTGCCGGTTTCCATTTCGGCATATTTTTTATCATTTCCACCGATGCTTCATCGCAACCGCCGCCTATGCCTCGTAAAATTTTAACATTTGAAATTGAACCGTCTTTTTCAATAATGAAACTAACGAATACTCTTCCTTCAATGCCTTTTTCTTTTGCTTTTTCAGGGTATTTAAGGTTTTTTACAATGTAAGCATACATTGAATCCATACCTCCCGGAAATTCTGCTTGCTCTTCTACAACTACAAATACTTCTTCCTCAACTTTAACTTCTTCTTGGGCAAATGCACCAAAGCTTAATGCGAATAAAAACGCACTTAAAAATAACAATCTTTTCATATCACTGAATTTTTATTTGTTTTACGCTTGCAAATATAAGTTTTTTTTTTTTTTATGCACCAAAGAAAATGACAAGAAAAAAGCCGAATCAAACGATTCGGCTTTCGATTTTTAATATTTATAGAATCCTTCTCCTGTTTTTCTACCAAGAAGTCCTGCTCTAACCATTTTGCGTAACAATGGGTGAGGACGATATTTTGGATCTCCGTATTCGTTGTAAAGAACCTCCATAATGGCAAGACAAACGTCCAATCCGATCAAGTCTCCCAAAGCCAAAGGTCCCATTGGGTGATTAGCTCCAAGTTTCATTGCAGTGTCTATTTCTTCTGCACTTGCAACTCCGTCTGCTAATATACCTACACCTTCGTTTACCAAAGGAATCAATATTCTGTTTACTACAAAACCTGGTGCTTCGTTTACTTTTACAGGAACTTTTCCCATTTCAGTTGCAAGATTTACGATTTTGTCGCAAACCTCTTCACTTGTCTTTTGTCCTTTTATCACCTCTACAAGCTTCATTACAGGAGCTGGATTGAAGAAGTGCATTCCGATGAATCTGTCAGGACGATCTGTGCAAGCAGCGATTTCTGTTATTGAAAGCGATGAGGTGTTGGTTGCAAAGATAGTTTCAGGCTTGCAAATCTTGCTTAATTCTGCAAACACTTCTTTCTTTAATTCCATTTCCTCTACTGCTGCTTCTATCACCAAATCAACATCTGCAAGTTGAGAGTATTCAGTTGTTGTGCTGATGTTTGCAAGCGTTGCGTCCATAGCTGCTTGCTCCATTTTGCCTTTTTCAACAAGTTTTGCTAAACCTTTGCTTATTCTTGCAACTGCTTTATCTAAGCTTGCTTGGCTACGGCTTTTTACAATCACTTGCATTCCTGCTTGTGCAAATGCTTGAACTACGCCGCTACCCATTGTTCCTGTTCCGATTATACAAATTTTCATTTTGGTTATATTTTAATTGTTCATTTATTATTTGCCTTGAAATACTGCTTTTTCTTTGTTCAAAAATGCTCGCATACCGTCTTTTTGGTCTTGTGTTGCGAAACATTTTCCGAATAACTTAGTTTCGTATGCTATTGCTTCATCTGCACAAAGGTCATACTCCTCATTGATACATTCTTTTGCGTAAGCAACTGCCAAAGGTGCGTTTACAATTATGCTTTCAGCCATTTTGATAGCCTCATTCATAAGTTCCGTTTGTTCATAAACAGCATTTACCAATCCTATTCTTAGAGCTTCTTCTGCTTTTATTGGTTTTCCTGTATAGATTAGTTGTTTTGCCATTCCCATTCCAACAAGTTTTGTAAGGCGATAAGTTCCGCTAAATCCAGGAACAATACCTAAGCCAACTTCTGGTTGTCCAAATCTTGCATTTGTTGAACATATTCTAATATCACAAGCCATTGCCAATTCGCAACCGCCACCTAATGCAAATCCATTAACGGCTGCAATTACAGGAATAGGCAAAGTTTCTATCTTTCTAAACACATCAGCACCTCTTTTGCCGAATGCTTCGCCTTCTGCTTGATTAAGGTTTGCCATTTCAGAGATGTCAGCACCTGCAACAAAGGATTTTTCTCCTTCTCCGGTGATTATTAAAACTCTCGTATTGCTTTCTATGTTAGAAACAAAGCTATCTATTTCCGCAAGTATGGTTGAATTTAATGCGTTAAGCGATTTTGGAGCAGAAATCGTAAGAATTAGAATCTCTCCACGCTTTTCTGATTTTAAGAAATTGTATTCCATATTTTAATTGTTACGTTTGGTTCGTTGTGCAAATGTACATAAAAAAATGAAATCAAGATTTATTTTATTGAATCTTGATTTCATTTTTTTAAATCTTCGTTTTATTTTATTGAATCTTCGTTTTATTGAAGGCTTTCTAAACGAGATATGTATTTTTCGATTTCTCTGTATTCTTGTGATGCAGGAAATTCAGTTTTAATTCTTTTGTAGCAATTTAAAGCTTCTGTATTATTCTTTTGCATTTCATAAACTTGTCCAAGTTTTAAAAGAACAAAAGGTGTTGTCATTACGTTATTTGATTTTGCTGCTTCTTTATAATTGCTTATAGCTTTGTCTAATTGTCCTAATTCAACATAAGCATCTGCTATTAAGGCTTTAGTTTGAATTGAAATAACTTTATCGTTTCCTTTATAGTTAGATAAGTATTCTATTGCTTTGTTGTATTCGCCTTGTCTTAGGTAAATGTTACCTGCATAGTAACTTGCTAAAGATCCTCCTTTAGTTGAGCCGTATTCATCAATGATTGAGATTAATCCCATGTGTTTTCCGTCTCCTTTAAGGGCTTTTTCGAAATCTTCTTGCTCAAAATATTTTTGTGCTGCAAACAATTCTTCTTGTACATTTTTTTCGCGAGGTGCTACTACAAAGTTTTGGTACGAGAAATAGCCCGCTAATCCAAGTACAACTACGGCTATGATTGCTATTATGGCTTTTTTGTTTTTTTCTATAAACTTTTCAGATTGTGAAACGATTTCTCCTACGTTTAAACCGTTGTTTTCTTGTTCGTTTTCGTTGTTTGCTTTAATGTTTTCTGTATTCATTGTATAACTCCTTTTTAATTTCAGCTTGCAAAGATACGTTTTTCTTATAAAAAAACAATATCTCTTGCAATAAATTCTTTAATAAAATTCTTTACCAAGAGGATTTTTGTCTTGTTTTTTAATCTTAATATATATTTTTTTAGCAAAAAATTTGTTGTATTTTGAATTTGTTATTATCTTTGCTCATCTAAAAAACTGTAAAACTATGAATATAGAAACTAAATTCATGGGTTTGGATATTAAAAGCCCTATTATCGTTGGTAGTTGTGGAATGACATCTGACGTTGAAACTTTAAAGAAAATTGAAAAGGCAGGAGCAGGTGCGGTTATATTGAAATCCGTGTTTGAAGAGCAAATTTTGCAAGAAATGTCTTGTAATTATTCTCAATCTAATACATTTGAATATGCTGATGAAACATATGATTATATTGTAGCTCACACAGAAAAACAATCTTTGGCTAAATACATTAGTTTAATCAAGTCAGCAAAAGAAGCTGTCTCTATTCCTATTATTGCAAGTGTGAATTGTGTTTCTTCTTCTCAATGGACAGCACTTGCAAGTCGTATGGAACAAGCTGGAGCTGACGGTATTGAGTTAAATATGCTTATTTTGCCTTCTGATGTTAATATGACTACAGAAAAAATAGAGAAACTTTACGAAACAGTCATACGTGATGTAAAGAAGGTTGTAAGTATACCTGTGTCAGTTAAGATATGTTCTTATTTTTCTTCGTTGGCAAGGTTTGCACAAAAACTTTCGTGGATGGGAATTGATAACTTAAGTATTTTTAATCAATTCTTTAAACAAGATATTAATATAGATACAATGACAATTGAACCTGCTAATGTATTCTCGTCTCCAGGTAATTTACATAGAACAATAAGATGGACAGCTATTCTTGCTAATGTTGTGAATTGTCCTTTGACTGCTGGTGGTGGAGTACATAAGCCTCAAGATGTTGTCAAGTTATTGTTAGCAGGAGCAAATACTGTTCAAACTGTTTCGGCAATTTATGAACAAGGAACAGAATTTATAGAAGAGTCTATAGCCTTCTTAAAAGATTGGATGCAAAAACATAATTTTGAATCTTTAGATGAATTTAAAGGAAAGCTTGCAGTGGAAAAGAATAATGAAAGTTCTGCATTCTTAAGAGTTCAATTTATGAAGTATTTTGCTGGTATTAAATAGGTAAAAGAAAAAACTAACTAAAAAAATATTGTTATGGAAAAACAAATCAACTCAAACAGCTTTTTTAGATTTGAAGATTTAAGAGTGTATCACAAATCTTTAGATTATGTTAATTGGTTGCTTAATCAAAATTGTCAATTAAATGGAATGGATGCAGATTTGGTTTACAAACCTCTTGTTCACTCTGCAAATGAAGTTTCTTTGAATATTGCAGAGGGGTCTTCACGTCACAAAACTCAATTGATTCAATTCTTGAAAGATGCAAAGGCTGCAATTAGAGAATGTGTTGTTTACACTGCTATTGCATACAAAAAAGGTATCTTTACACAAGAACAAAATGATGCTTCTGTTGAAGTTCTAATGGAAATGACAAAAATGCTTGGTGCTATGATAGCTTCATTGCAAAAGTCTGTTTCAAATAGAACAGTTAAGCAAGAAGAAGTTCAAAAACCAGAAGCAGAAGATGAATTTATGTCAGAAAATTTCTCTTTTGAATATTAGGATTTAATAAACTTTATAGATAGAGCGAGTTTTATTTTGTGATAAAACTCGCTTTTTTTTGATTATAACTACTTCTTTATGGGAAAATATCGTATCTTTGTAGATTAAAAATAGTAGTTTATTATGCGATTTGAGCAGATTGTAGGACAGAGAAACTTGATAAACACACTTATAGATGTTGTTTTAAGTAATAGAGTAAGCCATGCACAATTATTTTTAGGTAGTGCAGGTCATGGTGGTTTTGCTCTTGCTTTGGCTTATGCTCAATTTGTTTCTTGCACAAATAAGCAAATTTATGAAGATGTAAAAGAAGGAGAACTGAAAGCAGATTCTTGTGGTAAGTGTCCTTCTTGTGTAAAGTATCAAATACTTTCTCATCCAGATTTGTTTTTTACTTTTCCTAATACAGCAACAAAAAACGTTGAAAAGAATAATGAAAGTGCAGATTATATAGAATGTTTTAGGAATTATGTTTTGTCAAGAAATGCTTATATAGATTTAGAATCTTGGTATCAGGAACTTGGCGTTGATAATAGACAAGGTATAATAAATGTTAGAGATGCAAATACTATAATCAAGAATTTAACTCTTAAAACATACGAATCGCAATATAAGATTAATATTATTTGGGGCGTAGATAAATTGCAAGAAGATTCAGCAAATAAGATTCTAAAAATATTAGAAGAGCCTTATGAAAACACACTTTTCCTTTTGATTGCGGAAAATAGTGAATCTTTGTTGCCTACTATTTTATCAAGAACCCAACTAGTGAAACTTCCTCCTATATCAGATGAGGCAATGAAAGAATTTCTGTTAAAAGAAGGTGTAGAAGATGTTGAGAATGTCGTAAGAATGGCAGGTGGGGATTTGATAAAAGCATTTTCAAGAACTAATGATACCAATATTGAATACAGAAAATTATTTATTCAATTCAATAGATTGGCTTATGTTTATAATTCTTCAATATCAGAAATGTTAAAATTGGTGGAGCAAATTAGTAAAATGGGAAGGGAAGAATTAAAAAACTATTTGAATTATACCTTAGTCTTGTATAAAGAATGCTTTGTGTATAACGAATTAAAAGTTGATAGCAACGATAATTTTACAGAAGAAGAAAGAGATTTTAAAATCAATTTTTCAAAATTTATTACTCCAAGAAGTTTGTTGAGTATTTATAAACTAACAGAGAAAGCAATATTGGAAGTAACAAGAAATGGCAATGCAAAAATGATATTCCTGACTTTAGGAATAAATATAGGAAAGATAATAAGAAATAGCGTCAATAAGTAAATTATAAATATATAAATTCAATATTTTTTTTATAAAATGGACTCAGAAAAAAACGAAATTAAAGAAATAGAACAAAGAGAAAAGAAAATAATCAACGATGAATATGCTTCGCCAAGTAAGATGTTAGAACAATTTGTTCACCCCTATTTTGATGAAGATCCAGATATTGAAAAGGATAAATTCCAAGTAAGTGATTTATTGTCTAGAGGTTGTAGTAAAGAACCTGTTTCTTATAAACCGATATCTAAAAAGGAAATAGATAATTGTTCAAAGTTGAATGTACATAATTGGATGGGACATATCCAAACCCCTTCTAATAGAAATGCTTGCGATATAGTTGAAGTAAGATTTAAGAATTCAAGAAAAGATTTCTACAAACTACCAGACGGATTAGAAATATCAGAGGGAGATGTTGTAGCTGTTGAAGGCAATCCTGGACATGATATAGGTATTGTAACCTTATCGGGAGAGCTTTGTAGAATTCAAATGAAGAAGAAAAAAATTGACCCTAATTCAGAATTTAAAAGGCTATATAGAAGAGCAAAAGCCGTGGATATAGAAAAATGGCTTCAATCTGTTAGAAAAGAAGATGAAATGATTTTCAAAACACGAGATTATGCCAATCGTTATAACTTGAAAATGAAAGTTAATGACGTAGAATTTCAAGGTGATGGCACGAAAGCAATATTCTATTATACAGCAGACGAACGTGTAGACTTTAGACAATTAATTAAATCTTTAGCAGAAGAGTTCAGAATAAGAATAGAAATGAAGCAAATCGGGGCAAGGCAAGAGGCAAGTAGATTAGGAGGAATAGGAACTTGCGGAAGAGAGCTTTGTTGTAGTACTTGGCTGAATACATTCAATTCTGTTTCTACAGTAGTAGCAAAAACTCAACAATTATTCCCTAATCCACAAAAATTAGCAGGACAATGTGGAAAATTAAAGTGTTGTTTAAACTATGAATACGACGTATATGTAGAATCTTTAAATAAAATACCAGAATTAGGTGTAATCCTTGACACCGAAAAAGGGAAGGCTGTATATCATAAAGTTGATGTCTTTAAGAAAATATTTTGGTATTCATATCAAGGAAGTATCGAATTAATCCCATTATCAGCAGATACAGTAAAGATGATAATAGCAAGTAATTCTAAAAATAAAGTAGTTAAAGATTTAGAATCATATGCTGAAAAATTAGAAAGTGATAAAACATCATTAAAACCTGATTTCAATGAAAATTAAAAAGATAATATACCTATTAATAGTCGTAATAGTTTTCTTGGCTTGTAACTCAAAAGTTGTTTATGATGATAACAAACAAGTAAGTCAAGAGTCATGGAAAATAAGCGATAAGTTGTATTATGAAGTCGATATAAAAGACACAGTAAAGACCTATAAATTAGCAATCAATATACGTAATACTATAGACTATCCTTATAGTAATATATATTTTTATTTGAATACCATATTACCTAATGGAAAGGTTACAAAACAAGATACAATAGAATGTTATCTTTCTTATCCAGATGGAACATGGAAGGGAAAAGGAAGTTCAAAAATGAAAGATAATCGTTTTTGGATTGCAAAGAATGTAAAATTTGACCAAGTAGGAAAATATATATTCGAGCTAAGACAAGCTACAACAGATAGTACATTGAGAGGAATATCTGATATAGGATTACATATAGAGTATCAAGATTAAGAATCAAAAGACTTTTTGATATGAATAAGAAAAAAACAAATAATAATTTCAGTAAGTGTATAAAGATAATGTGGGGATCTTACATCTGCATTATAATTGCAGTAGTGACATTCTTTATATTATTGTCTTTAGGTGTTTTAGGTTTTATGCCAACCTTTGAACAGCTAGAAAATCCTAAAGCAAATCTTGCAACAGAAGTTTATGCTGATTCTGGAGAATTGATAGGTTACATAGGGATACAAAATCGTTCTAACGTAACCTATAAAGATATATCTCCAAATCTAATAAACGCACTTGTAGCAACAGAAGATGCTAGATTCTATGAACATTCTGGAATAGATTTTCGTTCCTTGCTTCGAGTACTAACAAAAACCGTATTAGGAGGAGATAAAAGCTCTGGAGGAGGAAGTACACTGACACAACAATTAGCAAAAAACCTTTTCCCAAGAGAACAAAAAACAGCTTTAGGAACAGTATTTGCTAAATTGAAAGAATGGGTGGTTGCTGTAAAACTTGAAAGAAATTACTCTAAAGAGGAAATACTATCAATGTATCTAAATACAGTAGATTATGGAAGTAATGCTTATGGAATAAAAGCAGCTTCTCAAGTGTTTTTTTCAAAGCTACCATCTGAATTAGAAGTTGAAGAAGCAGCTGTTTTAGTTGGTTTATTGAAAGCTCCTACTGCATATAGTCCTGTGAGAAATCCAGAAAATGCTAATAGACGAAGAAATGTTGTTTTACATCAAATGCAAAAATATGGATATATCACAGAAGATGTATTGAAAGAAAAAGTTGCAAAACCTATAAAACTACGATTCAATCCTCAATCACATGATGAAGGTATTGCAACATATTTCAGAGAAATGCTTCGTAATTATATGAAAGAATGGTGTAAAACTCACTATAAGGCAAACGGAGAAAACTATGATGTTCATAAAGATGGACTAAAAATATATACTACAATAAACTACAAAATGCAGAAAAATGCAGAAGAGGCTGTTAAAGAACATTTCACTAACTTGCAAGCAGAATTCTTTAAACATACAAAAGGTTATAAAGATGCACCATTTACAGGAATAAGCAAAGAAGATATAGAAAAATATTACGTTCAAGCAATGAAAAATTCTGATAGGTATCGTTACTTAAAAGCAGAAGGCTTATCAGAAAAAGAAATAAAAGCTAACTTTAAAGAAAAAACCTCTATGAGAGTCTTTACTTGGAATGGAGATAAAGATACAACAATGACACCATGGGACTCTTTACGTTACTATAAACACTTCTTAAACACAGGAATGGTATCAGTAGAACCTCAAACAGGACATATAAAGGTGTATGTAGGAGGAATCAACTACAAACATTTTAAATTTGATAATGCAAAATTAGGAAGACGTCAAGTTGGTTCTACCTTTAAACCGTTTGTGTATGCAGCAGCAATGCGAGATAGTGAGCTATCACCTTGCTATGAAATAGAAAATTCACCAGTGACTTTTGAAGACTATGATAATTGGACTCCTAAAAACTCTAATGAAGACTGTAGAGAAGGCGAAAATGTAACATTGAAATGGGCGCTAGCTAACTCAATAAACTACATATCTGCAGCTTTGATAAAAGACTATACTACGCCACAAGCAGTTGTTGATTTAGTAAAACAAATGGGTATTACAACACCTATGGAAGCTTATCCTTCAATCTGTTTAGGAACATCAGATTTGTCAGTTATGGAAATGGCAGGAGCGATGGCAACTTTTGTAAACAAAGGAATTCATAAAGAACCTATTTTTATAACTAAAATATGTGATAGCAAGGGAATGGTATTAGAGGTATTTAATTCTAAAAGTAACTCTGCATTAGATGAAGAAACATCTTATTTAGTTTTGGAATTAATGAAAGGCGTTGTTGATGGAGGAACTGGAGGAAGATTAAGATACAGATATGGTCTTACAAGTACTATTGCAGGAAAAACAGGTACTACAGACAATAACTCTGATGGTTGGTTTATAGGTATAAATCCTAAATTAGCAACAGCCGTTTGGGTAGGAGGAGAGTTAAGAAGTATTCACTTCCGTTCAACAGCCTTAGGACAAGGAGCTTCAATGGCATTACCGGTTTATGCTTTGTTTATGAAGCGATGTGAAAAAGACTCAAAACTTAATTTCTATAAAGGAGATTTTGACAGACCTCCTACAATTACTACTGATATGGATTGTAGTAATTACATACAAGAAATTCAAGAAGGAACAATTGAACAAGAAAGAAATAAGGACTGGTAATCAGTCCTTGTTTCTTAAGTAATCAGCCACAGCTTGATAAGCAGGTAGAGAAAAAGGGTCGTTTACATTATTTGAAGCCTTAGGATGAGAAGCAAGGCGAACAATTACCATTTCAGCAGTAGGATTTATGTAAATAGTCTGTCCGTGTACACCTCTTGCACAAAAAGCCTTGTCGTTATTCTTTGTAACCCACCACATATTTCTATAAGCCCAACCTTTTAATAAAGGATAACTTTCCTTATCAAACTTATCTGCATTAGAATTCACAATCATATCATTTAATAAACCTTTTGGTATAATTTGTTTGCCGTTAAAGAAGCCATCATTCCTTATCATTTCTCCAAAGGCAGCCAAATCTCTTAAAGAAGCATTGAATCCACCACCTGCAAATTCGGTACCCGTAGCATCTAATTGATAATAACCTTCAACATGAGCGCCCATTGGTTTCCAAAAACGTTCAGAAATCAAATCAGCCAATGGCTTATCGCAAACCCTTGTAATAACCCAAGCTAAAGCATCAGTGTTTATAGTTTTGTAAGCAAACTTTTTTCCATGCATACCCTTTTGTCTAACGGTCTGCAAAAACTCTCTATAACTTTTCGCACCAGTATAATTTTCAGGCTTAGGATAAGGCGTTCCTGCTTGAGAAAATTCCCAAATACGAGAAGAAGGATTGTTGTAATCTTCATCGTAATCCAAAGCAGTAGTCATGTCAAGCAATTCTCTAATGGTAGCATTGCCAAAAGCAGAGCCTTGCAATTCAGGTACATAATATGAAGCAGTCTTTGTTTCATCAAGTACACCTTCAGCAACAAGCACAGCGCCAAGCGTACCTGTCATAGTTTTGCTCACAGACATAACAGCGTGAGTACCATCCGGCTCTAAAAAACCATAATACCTTTCAAAAACAATTTTCCCTCTATGCAAAACAATAATGCCATCAGCCTTTGCTAATTCAAGACTTTCTTCAAAAGAAATCAATTCTCCATTCAAAGTCTCTAACATAATATTTGCAATATCATCATCGCTCTTTATCTTAAACTCATAGCGATTATATTCCGCAGGTTTAACACCCTTTGTAGGGAAAAACATACGCATATCACAAACACTTTCCCTTATTTGAGGGAACTCAAAAAAACTACCATCAATAACACTTTTTATCAAATCGGTTTGTGCTATTAGATTGACATTGAAAAACATAACCATAATAATTAAACATAATTTTTTCATAATACTAATGTTTTTAAGATTTGTTTGAATAACATATAAAGGGTATATAAAGTTCTAAAACAATGAAAAAATCACTACATTTGAGTATTGTGAGGCTAGAAAAATGAATGTAATTTTGCAAAAAAATAAAATTAACCTATAAAAATGAGAAACACAAAATTTATTTTACCCCTTGTATTGATTCTTTCAATGACAGTGCAAGCCTTTGCACAAAACACTCACAAACAAAACGAAGGATTCTCAATTGAAGGACACGTTTTCAATAAAGAAACAAAAGAAGCAGTGCTTTATGCAACTGTTATGATAAAAAACACAACCAAAGGAACAACAACAGATGAAACAGGAAGCTTTCTTTTAAGAGAACTAAAACAAGGTAAATACACCTTAGTGATTAGTTGTTTAGGATACAAGACTTTGGAAACAGAAATAGAGGTTAAAAACGAAGAAACCCCACATGCTCACATTTTATTAGAGCCTCATGCAGTTACAATAGACGAAGTAGTAGTCTCTGCAAACAGAAACGAAACATCACGCAAGGAAGCCCCAACAATAGTGACAGTTCTCTCAAATAAACAATTTGAAAAAACCAACGCACAAGACCTTGTACAAGCTCTTCCTTTTCAAAGTGGAGTAAGAGTAGAGTACAATTGTCAAAACTGTGGATTCCCACAAGTAAAAATAAACGGATTAGATGGTCCATACACACAAATACTAATAGATTCACGTCCATTGATGAGTGCACTCAGTGGAGTATATGGCTTAGAACAAATGCCTGTGAATATGATTGAAAGAGTAGAAGTAGTAAAAGGAGGTGGCTCAGCACTATTTGGAGCAAACGCAATAGCAGGAACGATAAACATAATCACAAAAGAGCCAATCTCACCAAGTTTCACAGCCTCAACAGACCTACAACTAATAGGTGGAACCTCTTATGCACAAAACGTAAATGTAAATGGAGCAATCCTAAGTAAAGACAAAAAAACAGGAGCATCATTCTATCAAACCTATAGAACACGCTCAGCTTTTGATGCAGATGGCGATGGATTTACCGAATTAGGAATGTTGGAAAACCTATCCTTTGGAACAAACATATTCTATAACATAGACAACAGAAACAAACTCAACTTGGAGTATCACACAACAAACGAAGACAGAAGAGGAGGAAATAAATTAAATGAACAACCACACAAAAGTGATATTTGTGAAATGACAAAACATAATATTCACTCGCTAAACTTCAATTACAACTACGTTTCACTTGATGGAAAGAATAGATTGAACACCTATGCCTCTACACAATACATAAAAAGAAACTCTTACTACGGAGCAAACCAAGACCCAAATGCCTATGGCAATACACAAGACTTAACATTCCTTGCAGGAGCAATGGCGTTACACAAATTAGACAAACTATTCTTTGCAACAGCAGACATAACCTACGGATTAGAATACAATAGCAATAGTCTAGATGATAGAATAGAGGGTTACAATATGCGAACACAACAAACAGCCAACGTAATAGGAGGTTATTTACAATCGGAATGGAAAAGCAAAAAAGTAAACCTATTATTAGGAGCAAGAATAGATAAACACAACCTTTTATCCTCAGCTGTAGTAGCACCAAGAGTGAATTTACTATACAAACCACAAGAAAACCTACAACTAAGAACAAGCTATTCAAGTGGATATCGCGCACCACAAGTATATGACGAAGACTTGCATATAACACAAGTAGGAGGAGAAAGCGTAAGAACAGTATTAGCAGAAAATCTTCGCCCAGAATACTCACACAGCGCAAGTCTATCTGCAGATTACTATCTACAAATCAACGACAATGTGCAATTGAATTTCCTATTAGAAGGATTCTACACAGTATTAGATGATGTATTTGCATTAAGAACAAAAAGCCATGACACAATCACACACTCCACAATACAAGAACGCTACAATGCATCGGGAGCAATAGTAAAAGGAGTTAGCCTTACAGCAAAAATGGCATATAAAGACATATTAGTTCTTTCAGCAGCCTATACACTACAATCAAGTCGCTATAAAGAAATAGAATATTGGTCAGAAGACAGCACAGTAGCAGGAACAGATAAACTAATGCGTAGTCCCGATGATTATGGCTACATAAGTTTGGATTATAACCCGATAAAAAATTTAGGAATTAACCTTTCGGGAACATATACAGGCAAAATGCAAGTGCCTCATTATGCAGGCTACATAGAAAAAGACAGAATGGAAACAACACAAAGGTTCTTTGACTTGAATTTTGCACTAAATTACGACTTCCAACTAACAAAAAACAATACCTTACAACTGAAAGTAGGAGTAAACAACATATTTAATTCATTTCAAAAAGACTTTGATAAAGGAATTGAAAGAGATGCAGGATACATCTATGGACCAACACAGCCAAGAACATTCTATTTAGGATTAAAACTGAAAATGTAAACATAATATCTAAATCAATTAAGATAAGCCAAATTCTTAAAAACGAAAAGAGATACTCTCGCCAAGTATCTCTTTTTTCTTTGACTTATTGTTGTTGTTCAACAAAGCAAAGAAACCCTTGAAAAAAACAAAGAAAAATTTTAGACAAAGAAAGAATAAAATAAAACAAAGAATAAAAAGATTAATTCTTTGTTTTATTTTTTTAATTCAAAGAATTATTTTTACCTTTGTAGCATCAATTAAAGCAAGATTAAAGTAAGTTTAATGATATTTTAAACATCGTTTAAAAACCATAAAATGGCTTTGCTAATAAGAAAGTAATCATTCAATAAAAGCAAAGAAAGGAAAAAAAACAACTCCGAGAATAGATGCTGTCTTTCTCGGAGTTGTTTTTGTTTTTGGCTTTTTAAATAAAAAGATTGCTGAAAAAGGAAGTTTTTTATTATTTTTGCCGTCTGATTTTATTGTTATGAAAAGAACTTTACTTTTGTTGTTTCTTTCTATGGTGTTGTTTTCTTGCTCAAATGAGAGCAGGGATGAAGATGTCGTAAAGGCAATTGTTAGTGATTTTTATCAAAAATGGAATGAGAAAGAAATTAATGAAAAATTAGGAGGGGATTTGGTTGTCTATGAGAGTTTCAATGTAAGAGAGGTTGATATAAATGGAAATTTTGCTGTGGTGGAAGTGGAGTGTATTGATGAGTTTGGTAATAAGGTTGTTTGTAATTGGAATTTGTTAAAAATAGATAGGGAATGGAGATTAGATAAATTTGAAAATATAGGTATTGAAAAATAAAACTACATTAGTAATATGATTAAAAGGGTATTGTATATAATTAATTTGGTTTTTGTTCTCTTATTGTTGGGTGTTTATGTTTCGGTAAGAGTTAGTCCGGAGTATATTCCAGAACTTTCTTTATTGTCTTATGTTTATCCACTTTTGTTGATTATAAATTTATTGTTTTGTTTTTTATGGTTGTTCTTGAAATGGAAATATCTTTTAGTGCCATTGGCTGTTGTTTTAATTGGTTCTAATTTTGTTTTTCGTTTTGTGGGGATTAATTCTTCTGAGGATAAAACGGAGAATGATTTAACTGTGATGACTTATAATGTAAAGGCGTTTTCTCAAGGTGCGAAAGATGATAGAACTATAGCTATAAGGAATAAGGATTCTATTTTATCGTTGATTGAATCTCTTTCTCCTGATATTGTTTGTTTGCAAGAGTATGCTTCGGTTAAGAAGTCTGAATCTTGTTTTCATTATGTGATGACAAATAAGTTGGGGTATGCTTATTTCTTTGCTCCTGATAATGCAAAAAATTATGTAAGGGGTAGTGTTATTTATTCAAAGTATCCTATTAATCGTTCGGGTGCTTTGTTCCCTATGAGTAAAAAATATTATTCAAAGACTTATGCTGATATTGCTGTGAATAAAAAGCAATTTAGAGTTTATAATGTGCATTTGGATTCTTATAAATTGTCTGATGAGGAGAAAGATGAGGTTAATAAATTGAAAGATGGAGAGATTACTTCGGAGGAAACAAGTAAGGGGATTATTGCAAAGTTATTAGAAACTAATAAAGAACAGGCTAAGGAGGTTAGGGAATTAACTTCTGTTATTAATGAAACAGAGGGTGATTTTCTTTTGCTTGGGGATTTCAATGCAACGCCTTATTCTTATACTTATGAGATTCTTACAAAGAAATTAAAGGATAGTTTTGTTGAGAGAGGTAGTGGATTTTCATCTACTCATAATGATTTACTTCCAAAGTTTAGAATAGATTATATTCTTGCGAGTGAAAGAATAGAGGTGTTGGATTATAAGCAAGATGTTTTTGAATATTCTGATCATAATCCTGTTGTTGTTGATTTTAGTTTAGAGTAGGAGTGTATGAAGAAGGCAGAGCGTTATGAATTGACTGTAAATAGGCTGAATGGTTTATTCCCTGATGCTGATACGGAGTTGAATTATGAGACTCCTTTTCAGTTATTGGTAGCAGTTATTCTTTCTGCTCAATGTACAGATAAGAGAGTGAATGTTGTTACTCCTGCTTTGTTTGAGCGCTATAAGAGTGTTAAGGATTTGGCAGATAGTAGCGAGGAAGAGATTTATTCTTATATTAAAAGTATTTCTTATCCTAATGCAAAGACTAAGAATTTGAAGAAAATGGCTGTTCGTTTGCATGAGGTTTATGATGGTGAAATTCCAAATGATACAAAAGAGTTGCAAACCTTAGCAGGTGTTGGAAGAAAGACTGCTATGGTTATGGCAGCAGTGCTTTATAAACAAGCTGTAATGCCTGTGGATACTCACGTTCATAGAGTGTCTGCTCGTATTGGTCTTACTAATAATGCTAAAACTGTTTTGGAAACGGAAAAACAGCTTTTGGCTAATTTAAAAGGACATGATAATCTTGCAGATATGCATCATCAGTTGATTTTGCTGGGAAGGTATATTTGTAAGGCAAGAAAGCCTTTGTGTGATAATTGTGTTTTAACTGATTTTTGTAAGTTTTATAAATTGAAAGTAAAAAAATAGTTGTACGATGAACTTTAGAAATTTATTGTTGTATTTTATTATTGGAGTGTTTTTGTCTTGTGGTGGACAAGATAAAAAAGTGGATTTTGAAAATATGTCAGAGTCAGATAAGATTTCTTATTTGAATGCAAAGATTAGAAAGGAACCTAATGACGCAGATTTGTTCTTTAAGCGTGCAAAGGTGCTTTATGAAAAGGGAGAATATGCAGATGCTCTTATGGATATTCAAAGAGCTGTAACTTTAAATGGTAAGGTTGCTGAATATCATGTGTTGCAAGCTGATATTTTATTCTCTCAACAAGAAAGTGCTTTGGCTTTTTCTTCTCTTCAAACTGCAAAAGAAGTTGATGGAAAATGTATAGAGGCTTATTTGAAAACTGCTGAATTGAGTTTGTATTTGAGAGATTATGAGAATACAATGTTTAATGTAAAGCAAGCGATTTTATTGGATAAGTTAAATCCTACTGCATATTTCCTTAGAGGTTGGGCTTTGAAAGAACAAGGAGATACAATAAATGCGGTAAAGGATTATCAAAAGGCTATTGAGTTGAAGTCTGATTATGAACAAGCATACGAGGAATTAGGTTTGCTTTATGCAATAAAGGGAGACGCACTTGCAGTAGAGTATCTTAATAGTACTATAAATATAAATCCAAATAATTACTCTGCGATGTATGTTTTGGCTTTATTTTATCAAGAACATAATGCAATAGCTCAAGCTTTGGAAACTTATCAAAAATTATTAGAAATTAAGCCTGACCATGCTGATGCTTTACATAATGTAGGATATATCAATTTAGTAGAAAAACAAGACTGCGATATAGCAATAGAATGTTTTAATTCTGCAATAAAGGTTGATAGTTTGTTTTGGCAAGCTTATTTAAGTAGAGCAGAAGCCTATGAGAAAAAAGGAGATATGGCAAAAGCAAAGGCTGATTTCCAAAAGGCTGAAGAAATAAAAGGAAAAATGTAATCATTTTTTTTGTTGTTGTAAAAAATTGTTTTACCTTTGCGAAATAAAATTAAGACTAAAATGAAATATTCAGTACTTGTTGGTGTTTTTAGTGAAAAGAGTAATAACTCTTTAAATGAATATTTTAAGAGATATTTGAAAAACGGCTTTCATTTTTGAAAGTCGTTTTTTTTATGTTAGAATGAATTTTTTTATAGTAAAAAACAAATTATAGATATTATGGCAAACTTAAAAGGAAAAAACTTAATCTCAATTACAGATTACACAAAGGAAGAATATTTACAAATATTGGAGTTGGCCTCTGAGTTTGAAAAACAACCAAAGCAACCTATTTTGAGTGATAAAGTAGTAGCTTCTATATTTTTTGAACCTTCTACAAGAACACGTCTAAGTTTTGAAAGTGCTGCTAATATGTTAGGAGCAAGGGTTATTGGTTTTAGTAACCCAGCTGCAACAAGTCTTCAAAAGGGAGAAAGCCTTCACGATACAATTCAAATGGTTAGTAGCTATTCTGACTTAATTGTTATGCGTCACCCAAGAGATGGTGCTGCACGTTATGCTTCTGAGGTTGCAAGTGTGCCAGTTATAAACGCAGGTGATGGAGCTAATCAACACCCTACTCAATGTATGTTGGATTTATATTCAATTCAAAAAACACAAGGTGGATTAGATAACTTGAATATTACTATGGTGGGAGATTTAAAGTATGGAAGAACAGTGCATTCTTTAGTTCAAGCAATGTGTAACTTTAATGCAACATTCCATTTTGTTTCTCCTGAGGAATTGAAAATGCCTTCTTCTGTAAAAATGCACATAAAGAATATGGGATTGGAATATTATCAATATACAAATTTAGAAGACGTAATTCCATTCTCTGATATTATTTATATGACAAGAATACAAAGAGAACGTTTTTCTGATCCTTTGGAATATGAAAGAGTGAAAGATTGTTATATTTTAGATGCTGCAACACTTAAAGGTTGTAAACCAACAATGAAAGTACTTCATCCATTGCCAAGAGTAAACGAAATTGCAACTGATGTTGATAAAACACCATACGCTTATTATTTCCAACAAGCTCAAAATGGAGTTTATGTTCGTCAAGCATTGATGGCGGCAATTTTAGGAGTAAAATAAATAATTAAATAAATAGATTAGATATGTCAAACGAAAGAAAAAAGGAACTTGTTGTTTCAGCTATTGATAATGGAACTGTAATTGACCATATTCCTGCAAACGAAATATATAAGGTAGTAAAGATTCTTAATTTAGATCAATACAATGATGAGGTGTTGATAGGAACAAATCTTTCTAGTAAGAAGTTTGGAAAAAAAGGAATCATAAAAGTGAAAAATAAATTCTTTGAAGAAACTGAAGTAAACAAAATATCTTTGGTTGCTCCAAACGCTACACTTATCGTGATAAAGGATTATGAAGTTGTTGAAAAGATACAATTAAATATACCTCAGGAAATCAAAAAAATAGTGAAGTGTATAAACCCTAATTGTATTACAAATATCGAGGAAATAGAAACATATTTCAAGGTTGTAGATAAAGAACCTTTGAAATTGCAATGTCACTATTGCGAAAAGACAATGACAAATATTCGTTTTGAAGAATAGGGTTAATAAAGCAAAGAAATCTTGAATTTTTTCTTAGAAATAGTTTTAGTTTTCTTTGCTTTATTTTGTTTTTTCTTAGGTTTTTTTATTAAAATCTTGTTCAGTTTAAAGAAAAATCGTACCTTTGCAAACTCTTAAAAGCATATAGTAGGTTAGGACGATGAGTAAGAAATATGTTTTAAAGTTTAGTGGATTGAAAAATGGCAATCACGAATTTGAATACACAATTGACAAAAAATTATTTGAAGAGTTTGATTGTGAGGATGTTCTTGATGCCGATTTGTTTATGAAAGTAAACTTAGAAAAGAGCGAAAAACAATTGGAATTAGCGTTCCATATTCAAGGAGTGTTGAAAGTGGTTTGCGATAGATGTGGAGAGGAAATGGATTTGGATATGGATTTTGACAGGAAGTTGTATGTGGAGTTTGGAGAAGAGTTTGAAGAGCAAGATGTAGATTTGTACGTAATTCCGTTTAATGAGTCATCGTTGGATTTGTCTTCGTTTGCTTATGAATATGTAACTTTGGAAAAACCAATGAGATGTGTTCACGGAGAAACCGAAGGAAACGATCAGGAATGCAATAGAGAAATAATAGAAATGTTAGAAAGCCCAATAGAGGAGATTGAAAAAGAAACGGATTCTCGTTGGGATGCTTTGAAGAATTTAAAATTTTGAAACAAATAAATATAATTTAATATGCCACATCCAAAACATAGATTCTCTCAAACGAGAACAGCAAAAAGAAGAACTCACGATAGAGTTGAAGGAGTTCAATTAACAACATGTAGCAACTGCGGTGCGTCTGTTATCATGCACAGAGTGTGCCCAGAATGCGGATATTACAGAGGAAAAGAAGCAATAAAGAAAGAAGCTGAAGCCTAATTCAATAATATTATGAGAATAGGGCTTGATGCTATGGGAGGCGATTACGCACCCAAGGCTGTAGTTGAAGGTGCAATATTAGCTCAAAAAGAATTATCAAAAGAAGATACGATAGTTCTTTTTGGGCGAAGTGCTGATATACTTCAAATTTTACAAGATAACGGAGTTGATTCTTCTTTGTTTGAAATTGTTGATGCAGACGAAGTTATAGATATGCACGACAAACCAGCAAAGGCATTTGCTAAGAAGCCTAATTCAAGTATGGCGGTAGGATTTCGCTATTTGAAAGAAGGAAAAATAGATAGCTTTGCAAGTGCTGGAAATACAGGTGCAATGCTTGTTGGAACAATGTATTCTGTTGGAGTAATCAATGGAATAATGCGTCCATGTCTTGCTGCACTTGTACCAAAGGTAGATGGAGGAGTTACTCTTTTGACTGACGTTGGTGTAAATCCAGATGCGAAACCAGAAATGTTGGTTCAATTTGCTATTTTGGGAAGTGTGTATGCTAAAACTGCCTTAGGAATGGAAAATCCAAAGGTTGGATTAGCTAATATCGGCGAAGAAGAAGAAAAAGGCAATGCTCAAACTCAAGCTGCTCACGCATTGATGAAAGAAAACAAGAGTTTTGAATTTTTTGGAAATGCAGAACCTGTTGAAATCTTTAAAAACAATGTTGATGTTGTGGTTTGCGATGGCTTTGTTGGAAATATGTTAATGAAGCATACCGAAGCATTAGCGAGAGTCTTTGCAAAAAGAGGTCTTGTTGATGAATATGTAGCACGATTCAATTATGAAATATATGGAGGTTTACCATTGCTTGGTGCTAACTCCATAGTATTAATAGGACATGGAATATCAAATGCAAAAGCTATTAAGAGCATGATATTTCAATCAAAGAATATATACGAAACTAACCTAATAGGGCAATTAAAGGAAACTTTGTCTGTTAATTAGTTTGTGTTACAAAAAAAACGAAAAAAAGATGTCAAAGTTAAAAGCTGCAATAACTGCGGTAGAAGGATATGTACCAGATTATATCCTTACTAATGATGAACTTAGTCAAATGGTAGATACCAGTGATGAGTGGATAATGACTCGAATTGGTATTAAGGAACGTCATATTTTAAAAGGCGAAAAAGGACCTTCTGATATGGCGGAAATTGTTGTGAAAAGAATTTTGGAGAAAAAGAATATTTCTCCTGACGAAATAGAATTAGTAATTTGTTGTACCGTTACACCAGACATGGTCTTTCCTGCAACAGCAAATGTCATAGCACACAAATGTGGAATCAAACACGGATTTGGATTTGACATAAATGCAGGTTGTTCTGGCTTCCTTTATGGATTGACAACTGCTACAAAATACATAGAATCAGGCTTTGTGAAAAAAGCAATCGTGATTGGAGCAGAAAAAATGTCTGCAATAGTAAACTATCAAGACAGAGCAACTTGTCCAATCTTTGGAGATGGAGCAGCAGCTGTGCTTTTGGAAGCAACAGAGGGTGAAAACGGAATCATAGATGAAGTATTGTATTCAGATGGTGAAGGAGTAAAACACTTACACCAAGTTGCAGGAGGTTCTGTTAAGCCAGCATCTCACGAAACTGTTGATGCAAGAGAACACTTCATTTATCAAGAAGGACAAGCCGTATTTAAATGGGCTGTTGTTAAAATGGCAGAAGCGACTGAAGAGATTTTGAGAAAAAATAATATAAGTTCGCAAGAAATAAACTATCTATTGCCTCACCAAGCTAATATGAGGATTATCTCAGCGACAGGAAAACGTTTGGAACTTGATAATGAAAAAGTTTTAATCAATATAGAAAAATACGGAAACACTACTTCTGCAACTATTCCTATGTTGATGTTTGAAAATCAACATAAATTCAAAAAAGGAGACAATTTAATCCTAACTGCATTTGGAGCAGGATTTACTTGGGGTGCAGTATTAGTTAAATGGGCTATTTAGATATAGTTTTTTTAGGAACAGGAACCTCGCAAGGCGTACCAGTTATTGGGTGCGGTTGCGAGGTTTGTCTTTCTAATCAAGCAAAAGACAAACGATTGCGTTCTTCTATTTTGATAACATCCGACAAAGGAACACAAATTACAATAGATGCAGGACCTGATTTTAGAACGCAAATGCTAAATGCTAATGTGAAATATTTAGATGCTATATTAGTAACACACGCTCACAGAGATCACGTTTCGGGGCTTGATGATGTGCGTTCATATAACTATCTCCAACAAAGTTCTATGCCGATTATTGCGAATAAATACGCAGTAGAAAGCATTAAAAAAGAATTTTCTTACGCTTTTGCCAACACAAAATATCCAGGATTGCCAGAATTTAGTATGCAAGAGATAGATGTGGAAACGCATAGTAGTATAAGAATTAAAGAATTGGAAGTAACACCAATAGAGGTAATGCACTTCAAACTTCCAATCTTAGCATATAGAATAGGGGACTTTGCTTACATAACAGACGCCAAAACAATAAGCGAAAAAGAAAAACAAAAACTAAAAGGAGTGAAGCATTTAGTTGTAAATGCCCTAAGAAAAGAAGAACATTTCTCACACTTCTCACTAAGCGAAGCCTTAAATCTCATAGCAGAGCTACAACCCGAAAAAGCATATCTTACACATATTAGTCATTTCTTAGGAAAAGACAAAGAAATATCAAAAGAATTGCCAAAAAATGTACAATTAGCATACGATGGACTTAAAATAAGAGTATAAAATGATAGAAATAATCGCAGCAATAATAGGAACAATATACATTCTTTTAGAATATAAAGCCTCACCTTGGCTGTGGCTTTTCAATCTCCTTATGGCATTGATGTATGTTTATGTATTCTTTGACAATGGCGTATATGCACAAATGCTAATTCAAGTCTATTACGTATTTATTGGTGTATATGGTTGGTTAGAATGGAAAGGAGTATTGAAAAATGGAGAAAAAAAAGAAAAAGCCATAACCTCACTTCCTAAAAAGTATTATTTACCATTGACTTTGATAACAATAGCCTTGTCAATAAGCATTTGTCTAATATTAAAACAAATACCAGAAAACAATGTCTGGCTTTTAGATGGAGTTTCCACAGCATTAAGTGTAGTAGCAATGTGGTTATTAGCAAAAAAATACTATCAACAATGGCTATTTTGGATAATCGTAGAGCCGTTGATTATCATAATGTCCTTACAAACACAGTTGTACGCTACAGCCGTACTATACTTTATTTATACCATAATAGCTATAATGGGTTACTTTAAATGGAAGAAACAATCACAAGAATGAATAAGGAAATAGACGCATTAAATATTCAAAATATAGAAGTAGTTGTATTGGCTAATGGAGAATTCCCAATACATCACTTGCCTTTATCCTTATTGCAAAGAGATATTCCTGTTGTTTGTTGCGATGGAGCAATAGAGGCTTTGGATAAATTTGGTAAAATACCATTAGCTTTAATTGGAGATGGTGATTCGGTAAGCGAGAGTTTGAAAAACAAATATTTAGATCGTTGGCACTTTATTGCAGACCAAGAAACCAACGACCTAACTAAAGCAATGAATTATTGCATTGAAAAAGGATATAAAAATATTGCAATTATAGGAGCCACAGGCAAAAGAGAAGACCACACCTTAGCCAATATATCACTACTAATAGAATATGCACGAAAAGTAAACATAAGAATGTTTACCGATTATGGAGTATTCACACCAATTTTCACCACAACTACCTTCCAATCCTTTGCAAAACAACAAGTATCAATATTTTCAATAGAAGCAACCAACAAACTAACCTCCCAAAACCTACGTTACCCAATAGAAAATAGACAATTCAAATATTGGTGGGAAGGAAGCCTAAACGAAGCCGTAAAAGAAAACTTCACCCTCTTTACAAAAGGTGAAGTAATCATATATCAAACCTACGAAATCAAAGCTTAAATCTTGCGTCTTTGTTTGCTTTTCTTGCTCATCCAAAGACCATAAACCTCGCTTACGTTTCCTGCTGTAACGAAAGCATCAATCTTTTCTTCGTCTATTAGTTTCATCAATCTTGTGAACTCATCTTTGTTTAGCAAAACTTCGATTTCTATTTTCTTTTCTTGGCTATAACCTCCAATAACTTCATAAAGAGTAACCCCTCTTACTAAATCATTTACAATAAACTCTCTTAGGCGTTCGTGTTGTGAAGAAATAATACACACTCTCTTCTTATTATTCAATCCAGCAGTGAAATAATCTACCACTAAGCCGTTAATCCAAGTTCCAATCAAACCAATAACAACCATGTGGAAAGGATTGATTGCAAAAGCCGTACAACAAATTATCGCACCCGCCACAGAAACTGACGCACCTATATCAAAATGCAAATATTTGTTTACAATCTTTGCTAAAATGTCAAGTCCACCAGTTGAAGCGTTTATTCTGAAAAGCACAGTCTGAGCCGCACTCAACAAAAGCACAAAACAACAAAGGTCAAACCATATATCGCCCATTACAGAAGGGATTGTACCGCCTTCACGTATGAAATTTTCGTAAGGAAAGTAAGTTTCCAAAACACTAATCATAGGACCGAGAATAAGGGCTGTGTAAACTGTTTTAATACCGAACTCTTTTCCTATAAGGAAATAGGCTAATATCAACAGAATAGCGTTGATTACGAGAATAACTGTTGAAACAGGTAAAGCCATTCCAAATAATTGTTCAGAAACTCCGCTTATCACAATAGATAAACCCGAAATTGTTCCAATAATCAACTTACTTGGAACAAGGAAGTAGTAAACCGCACAAGCAGTAACCATCATTCCGAGAGTCATTATGAGTAATTCTACCCAAAACTTAGATGTGGTAAGAATATTACCCACAGTCTTTAAAGTACTTGAAAAATTTTGTTTAACGTTTGCCATAAAATTTGAAAAATTTGTTTGCAAAATTACGAATATTTCTAAGAAATAATTTCAAAAAACAAAGAAATAATTTCTTAATTCAAAGGAAAAAAATCTTTTTTCTTAGTAGTACCGAATTTAAGTAGTATATTTGCAAAAAAGAACGCTAAAAAACGCTTGTAAAATGAATTATATAGATAAATTAACCTTTGAACAAAAGCAATCTTATTATGCAGCACTTTGCGAAATGATTTCTCCGGAAAGAGTAGCCTTGTTTGAAAAAGTCATAAGCGAAAGAACAGATATGCAATGTGTTGTTGTAGAAAATATTTATCAATCTCAAAATGCCTCAGCCGTATTAAGAACTTGCGATTGCGTAGGAATACAACAAGTACACGTTATAGAAAATAATAATACCTATCAAATAAATCCAGATGTAGCCTTAGGAGCAAGCCAATGGATAGATTTGCATAGATATAACAAAAAAGAAAACAATACACTTGACTGTATCAATAAATTGAAATCACAAGGCTATAAAATAGTTGCCACACTCCCTCACGAAAAAGACGTATTCCTTCCACAATTAGACATAAATGAAAAAATGGCTATTGTATTTGGAAACGAGGTTGAGGGTTTGTCTCAACAAGTTGTTGAAAATGCAGATATTTATATGAAGATTCCAATGTATGGATTTACCGAAAGTTTCAACATATCAGTCTCTGCCGCAATTACAATGTACAATTTAACCGACAGATTAAGAAATAGCGGAGCTAATTATCACCTTTCTGATGATAGACGAATAGAAACGCTTATTAAATGGGCGAAACGAACCATTAGACGAAGCGATATGATAGAAAAAGAATTGATGAAAAGACTATTTGGAATACAATAATGCAAAAATACATTAACTACATATCAGAAAGCACTCATTTCTCGCAAAAAAACATAAGTAACATAATAGAATTACTTGAAAGTGGTTGCACAATCCCTTTTATAGCACGATATAGAAAAGAATTGACAGGAGGGTTAAATGAAGTAGAAATAGATAAGATAGCAACCATTCTAAAAAAACTAAAAGAATTAGAGGCAAGGAAAGAAGTAGTCTTAAAAAGCATAGAACAACAAAATCTATTAACAAAAGAATTACAACAAAAGATAGAACAAATACAAACACTTACTGATTTAGAAGACTTATACTTACCTTACAAGCCAAAACGTAGGACACGAGCAACAATAGCCAAAGAAAAAGGATTAGAACCTTTAGCAAAACAGATTATGCAAGAAAGGAATATGAATTTAAGTGAATATTCCGAAGAAGAATTGTTGGGAGCCAGAGATATCATTGCAGAGTGGGTAAGCGAAAATGTAAGTGTTAGACAAAAAATGCGTAACTACTTTAATCGCAATTCGCTGATTAAAGTTTCCAAGGCAAAGGGTTATAAAGAAAATTCTAAGTATGAACAATGGTTAGGCTGGCAAGAAAATGCAATGAAATCAGCAAGCCATAGAATTTTAGCCCTTTTTAGAGCAGAGGAAGAAGGAGAAGTAAACCTTTCTTTGTTGCCAGAAGATAACCAAGACGCCGTTGAAGTGCTTTCAAGAGGGATTATTAGACAAAATAATTCAGCAAGTAAGCAAAAGCAAAAAGCGTGTGAAGACTGTTATAAAAGACTTTTAGCACCTTCTTTGGAGAATGAATTAAGAGCAAAGCTAAAAGAAAAAGCAGATATAAAAGCAATAGAGGTTTTTTCTCAAAACTTGCGCCAACTCTTAATGAGTTCGCCTTTGGGAGAAAAAAGAACTCTTGCTATCGACCCAGGGATTAGAACAGGTTGTAAGATTGTTTGTTTAGATGCAAACGGTAAATTGCTTTCTCACGATGTTATTTACCCTCATTTAAAAGAAAGAGAATCGGAAATAACTCTAATAAGGTATGTAAAAGAATACGATATTGAAGCAATAGCAATAGGAAATGGTACGGCCTCAAAGGAAACTGAGCGTTTTGTTCGCAAGATAGATTTCTCAAAACATCTAATAATAAGCGTTGTTAATGAGAGTGGGGCATCTGTTTACTCTGCTTCTGAGACTGCAAGAGAAGAATTTGGAGATTATGACATTACTGTAAGGGGAGCAGTCAGCATTGGAAGACGCTTACAAGACCCTTTGGCAGAATTAGTCAAGATTGAACCAAAATCAATAGGCGTTGGACAGTATCAACACGACGTTAATCAAAATCTTTTAAGCGAAAGCCTACATAAAACCGTTGAAAGCTGTGTGAATCAAGTAGGAGTTGAGCTAAATACTGCAAGTTATCAGTTGCTTTCTTATATATCTGGTATCGGTCCTGTTTTGGCTAAAAATATTGTTGAGTACAGAAATCAACACGGAGCTTACTCTTCTCGAAACGATTTGTTAAAGGTAAAACGTTTTGGCGAAAAAGCATTTGAGCAATCGGCAGGATTTCTTAGAATACGTCACTCAAAAAATCCATTGGATAATACAGCGGTTCACCCAGAACGTTATTCTATTGTGGAGCAAATGGCAAAAGACTTGAACTGTAAGGTGAAAGACTTGATTGATAATGCTTCTAAGAGGGAGGAAATCAATCTTAGTAAATATATAAAAGGCGATTGTGGTTTGCCAACTCTAACAGATATTGTAAAAGAATTAGCAAAACCTTCAAGGGATATTCGTACTAAATTTGAAGAGTTTACGTTTAATAATGGTATTGACTCAATAGAGCAATTATATGTAGGACAACAATTAGAGGGATTAGTGACAAATATTACTGCTTTTGGTGCTTTTGTGGATTTAGGCGTTCATCAAGATGGCTTAGTGCACGTTAGTGAGATTTCAAATGAGTTTATAAATGACATAAATGATGTTTTGAGTCTAAATCAAAGGGTAAGAGTGAAGGTAATTGCTGTTGATTATGAAAGGAAACGTATTTCTTTAAGTATGAAATTTTAAAAAATATTATATGAATTATCGTAAATTTATTTTAATTGTAGCGTTATTTTTATTTTCTTCTTCGTATGTTTCTGCTCAAATGCTAAAAGCATACGTTGTAGCGGGCTTAAATGCAGCTCAAATTGACGGAGATGAAGTTTTTGGTTACTCAAAATACTCTCCTCAGGCAGGGGTTGGTATGATAGTTCCCTTTAATATGAGGAAACCAAATGAAGGTTGGCAAGCGAGTTTAGAGCTTTTGTATTCTCAAAGAGGAGCAAAAGAAAGTATGGACCCTTTTAAATACAATACTTCTTTACATTATGTTGATATACCTGTTATGGTGCATTATGTGGATACAAGAGGAGGTTGGACCTTTGGTGTTGGTGCTCAATATGGACGTTTGTTTAAAATAAATGAAGATTGGGGATTACCAGAAGATATTATACAATCCTTTGAGCGTCCTGTTGATGGAGTGTTACCAAGTTTTAATAGAAATGATTTATGTGTAGTTGCAGACATACGTTTTAAGGTTTGGGAAAAATTTAAGTTCAGTTTCCGTTATCAATACTCTGTTGTTCCAATACGAGATGATGTTTGGTTTTATAATGGTTACACAGCAGGAACTCCAGATTTTAGATCATGGTCACGAGATTTTAGAAATAATTATATGAGTTTTAGAATAATTTATATGATTAATGAAAGAAGCAGTAGGGAATTGGATAGAAATATAAATAAAACTTCGTATTAATAAAATGAATCAAAGAATCGCTTTATTTCCAGGTAGTTTTGATCCTATCACAAAGGGACACGAATCAGTAGTGCTGAGAGCTTTGTCAATGTTTGATAAAATTATTATTGCAATAGGTAGTAATAGCGCAAAAAACTCTGTGTTTTCTCTTGAAAAAAGAATAGAATGGATTAAGCAAACATTTAAAGATTATGATAATATAGAAATATGTACTTTTGATTGTTTAACAATAGATTTTTGTAAGCAAGTAGGTGCAAAGTATATATTGAGAGGCTTGAGAAATTCTGTTGATTTCCAATATGAAAGAAATATTGCAAGAATTAATCAAGAGCTTGATGATGAAATAGAAACAATATTCCTTTTGACAAAGCCTGATGATGCTGCAATTAGTTCTTCATTGGTAAGAGAAATATTAAGTTTTAATGGAGATGTTTCTAAGTTTGTTCCTGAAAAAATAGTAATAACTTCAAAGGATTTACGACATGAGTAGAGTGAGTTTTAAACCGGGTACTATGATTTACCCTTTGCCTGCATTGATGGTAAGTTGTGGAGAAACTATAGATGAATATAATATTGCAACTGTTGCTTGGACAGGAACAATTTGTACAGACCCTCCAATGTGTTATATAAGCCTTAGAAAATCTCGCCATTCCCATGCAATTATTTCTCGTACAAAAGAATTTGTTCTTAATTTAACAACAGAAAAACTTGCGAAACAAACAGATTGGTGTGGTGTAAAGTCAGGACGAGATTTTAATAAATTTCAAGAGATGAGGCTTACACCTGAGAAAGCTCCTAATATTTCTGCTCCAATGATAAAAGAGAGTCCATTATGTATAGAATGTAAGGTTGTTGAAATAAAGGAATTGGGTTCTCATGATATGTTTATAGCAAATGTAGTAGGCGTTCATGCCGATGAAAAGTATATAAATAAAGAAAGCGGACTGTTTGATTTACAATCCGCTAAACTTATGACTTACTCTCATGGTAAGTATTATTCCGTAGGTGAACAATTAGGCTTCTTCGGTTACTCTGTTCAGAAGAAAAAGAAGAAGTAATATTTTATTGTTCCTTTCCATTCAAGAATACTCTCTCTACCTTATTAGTTCCATAATAGTAAGGTATGTATTCTATTGTTGGTATGTCTTTTGTAATATAGAAGTTTGCTTTTTTACCTCTTGCGATTGAACCGTGAGTTTCGCTAATTCCCATTGCGTATGCAGAGTTAAGAGTTGTTGCATTGATTGCTTCTTGTGGTGTAAGTTTGTAGTTTACGCAAGCAAAAGTTAAAATCATTTGCATGTTTCCGCTTGGTGATGAACCTGGATTGAAGTCTGAGGCCATTGCAACAGGAAGTCCTGCTTGTATCATCTTTCTTGCAGGCGAGTAAGGCATATTTAAGAAGAATGCAGCGCCTGGTAGAATTGTTGGCATCGTTTGAGAAGCTTTTAAACACGCTATTTCCTCATCGCCAACACATTCAAGGTGATCAACTGAAAGAGCGTTATATTTTACTCCAACTTGAATTCCTCCTGAATAATCTAATTCATTAGCATGAATTTTTGGTACTAAGCCGTTTTGCATTCCTGCAAATAACATTCTATCTGTTTCTTCTACTGTGAAGAATCCTGTATCACAGAATACGTCAATGAAGTCTGCAAGATTTTCTTCAACAACACGAGGTATCATTTCGTTGATTACTAAATCTACAAATTCACTTTGACGTCCACGATATTCCATTGGTACTCCATGAGCACCTAAAAAGTTCGCTTTGATTGTTAAAGGAGAGTTTTCTTTTAGTCTTTTTATAACTCTTAACATCTTAAGCTCTGCTTCTGTTGTAAGTCCATAGCCAGATTTTATTTCAACTGCTCCTGTACCATAGGATTTTATTTCTTCTAAACGTTGCATTGCATCTTCGTAAAGTTTGTCTTCGCTTGTTTCTTGCAAACGTTTAGCAGAATTTAATATTCCTCCACCACGTTTAGCTATTTCTTCGTAGCTCAATCCCTTTATTTTGTCAATATATTCTATTTCACGAGAACCAGCATAAACTAAGTGAGTGTGTGAATCACAAAAAGATGGTAATACAAAACGGTTGTTTGCATCAATAATCTTTTCTGCATTTGTTTCACTTAGCTTACTCATTTCTCCAAAATCTACAATTTTGTCATCTTCTACAATAAGGAAAGCGTTATCTATGCAGTTTAGTTTTGACATTTCTTCGCCACATACTGCAATTCTTTTGTTTTCTTCAACTTGAACTAAACTTTTAATGTTAGTAATAAGTGTTCTCATCTGTTATTATGTGTTTTATTTTAATTTTATACTTAAACTTAATCCGATTTGATGCGTATTGAATGAGGTAGGGGGTAGATAGAATGGACTTATCTTTGCACTTAGATTATCGTCTATGTCAAATTCGTACAAATGTCCATAAACCATTGCATCTACTATGTTTAATAAATATACAGCTGCTCCAATTACAATGCTTAATTGAAAGTTTTTGTTATAGGCATCGTAGAGAGATAGTATGCTTTCATCGCTATATTTTGTGTAATCTGCAAGTAGGTCTGCATCATTGTTTTCAATTCTGTTGTAATACTCTGTTTTGAACTTTATAGCGTTCTTATAATTAGTGACAGCAAAGTAAGTTACTGCACCAGCTCCTGCATATATTATAGGGATTTTCCACGCTTGATGATTGTAAACTTGCCCTGCTCCTGGTAAAATGGCGGATAAAGTACTTGCTTTTTTTGCTGAATGTGGTTCTTTATTCTCTTGTGCAAGTAAACTTGTCAAGCAAATGCACAAACTTAGCAAAAAAACAATACACTTTTTCATTGCATACTTTCTTTCCTTACTTACTCTAATAGAGAGATTATTCTTTCAAAGTCAGAATCGTTTTTAAAGGAAATAGTTATTGTTCCTTTTCCTCTTTGTGAACGACTTATTTCAATGTTTGTTTCTAATCTCTTAATAAGTTTTTCTTTTTGTGTTTTGTAAAAGTCGGGTAGGACTTTCTTCTCTTTCTTTTTAGGTTGTGTTTTAGCTTCTTCTTTTAGACGATTTGCAATTTGCTCTACTTGTCTTACAGAAAGGTCTTTTTCAATTATATCTTTTACAACACTGATTTGTGCTTGCTCATCATCCAATCCAATGATTGAACGAGCGTGTCCCATAGATATTTTATTGTTACGAAGAGCTAATTGTACTTCTGCTGGAAGTTTTAAAAGTCTTAAATAGTTTGTGATAGAGGAACGACTCTTTCCGATGCGTTCACTCATCTTTTCTTGTGTTAAATCACACTCTTCTATTAAGGCTTTTAATGAAAGAGCAATTTCAATAGCATTTAGGTCTTCTCTTTGTATGTTTTCAACCAACGCCATCTCCATTACCTCTTGCTTAGTTGCTATTTTGATATAAGCAGGTATTTCTTTAAGATTTGCAATCTTGCTTGCACGGTAACGTCTTTCTCCTGCGATTAGAATATATCTTTCTCCTTCTTTTTTTACTGTAATAGGGACAATGACACCACTTTCTTTGATTGATTGGGCAAGTTCGTTTAGTGATGTTTCATCAAACTCTCTTCTTGGTTGATCTGGGTTTGGATCTATTTTTTCAATAGGAAGATAACACAACTCGGCAGTTACAGAACTAACCTTGTTGTCTGAAGTGTTTTTTGTGTCGATATTTCCTAATAAAGCTTCTAACCCTCTTCCCAATGCGGGACCTTTTTTTATTGCCATATCAATCTATTGTTTTAATTCTTTTCAGAAGTGTTCTTTTCTATTATTTCGTTTGCAAGATTCATATAATTAACTGCTCCTGTTGAGCTTGCGTCATACATAATTACGCTTTTGCCATGACTAGGAGCCTCAGCTAATTTGACATTGTTGTAAATTAGTGTGTCGAAAACAATATGCCTGAAGTGATGTCTTACATCTTCTGCAACTTGTCGGTTAAGTCTTAATCTCGCATCAAGCATTGTTAGTAGTATTCCTTCGATTTCTAATTCTGTATTTAGTCTATTTTGGACTATTTTGATGGTATTGAGTAGCTTTCCTAAGCCTTCTAAGGCAAAGTATTGACATTGAACAGGTATAACAACGCTATTTGCAGCAGTAAAGGCGTTAATAGTTACCAATCCTAAAGAAGGAGAGCAGTCAATTATTATGTAATCATATTCATCTCTAATTGGAGCAATGATTTTTTTAAGTTTTTCTTCTCTGTCTTCCATTTTAGGCAACTCTACTTCTGCACCTACAAGGTCAATGCTTGCAGGTAGTAGATCTAAATTAGGAGTAGATGTGCTAATTATTGCTTCTCTTGCATCAGTATTGTTTATCAAGCAGTCGTAAATAGAAAATTTTACATCCTTTTGCTCAACGCCTACACCAGATGAGGCATTTGCTTGAGGGTCAGCATCAATTAACAATGTCTTTTTTTCTAATATAGCAAGGGCTGCACTTAAATTTATAGCAGTTGTTGTTTTCCCTACACCACCTTTTTGATTCGCAATAGCGATTACTTTACCCATTTATATTGTCTTAAATTTTTCTTGCAAAAAAAAGCTGCTAAGCAAACAAGCAGCTTTTACATTATTTTAATTTTAATAAATTAGTCAAATTTAATGTTTTCAATTTCTGCATTAAATTCTTCTTCTACTGCATTTAAAGCATCGTCTTCAAAAACAGGTTCTACACCTGTTTCAATGAAATTGATAACTCCGTTTAATGCGTTTTGAAATTTAGCGTAGTCTTCTTTGTAAAGAAAAATTTTATGTTTTTCGTAAGTGAACGAACCGTCATCACCATTGAATTTTCTTTTGCTTTCAGTGATAGTTAGATACTTTTCGCCTTGTTTAGTTTCCTTTACATCAAAAAAATAAGTTCTCTTCCCTGCCTTAACAGCTTTGGAAAAAACATCTTCTCTTTCTCTCTCTCTTGATTCTCCAAAATCCATATCAATCTGTCTTTTTTTTATGATTTATTTTTTACAAAGGTACTAATTTATTTTCAAATTGCGACAATTCTTTTAAATCAAAAAATATTTTTTTTCTTTAATTCTTTGAAGCATAATCTCTTGCGCCAAAAATTGAACTACCAATTCTAACAAGTGTAGAGCCTTCTTCTAGAGCTATTTCAAAGTCTTCTGACATGCCCATTGAAAGTTCGCAAAAATAACTCTTTGAATTAAAAAATTTATTCTTTGTTTCGTTAAAATAATTCTTTAAATTATTAAACTCTTTCTTTGTTTTATTTTTGTCATCGGTAATAGAACCAATTCCCATTAAACCACAAATCCTAACATTCTCTAATTGAGCAAATTCTTCGCTTGATAACAACGCATCAGCCTCAGCTTCTTCTAAACCAAATTTTGTTTCCTCGTGAGCAATGTCTATTTGTAATAAACAATCTATAACTCTGTTGTTTTTAATTGCTTCTTTATTGATTTGTTGCAAAAGATGAAGACTATCAACCGAGTGAATCAATTCAACGAAAGGGGCAATGTATTTAACCTTATTTGTTTGTAAATGACCAATGAAATGCCATTTTATATCCTTTGGAAGAACTTCGTATTTATCTCTCATTTCCAAGGCCTTGTTTTCACCAAAAAGACGTTGTCCTGCATCGTATGCCTCTTGTAAGTTTTCAACCGGTTTTGTCTTTGACACAGCAATCAATCTCGCATTGCCGTTTATCTTATTGTTATAGCTTATAATATTATCTTTAATTGACATGTTTTTTGTTTTTTTTTCTTACTTTTGCAAAAGTAAATAAAAAATTAAAAATACAATACTATGGAAGAAAAACAAAAATTACCAACTGACAGAAGTTTTCCTATGTATGTCTTGCTTGATATAATAACAGGACATATTTATCAAGCATTTATGTTTTTTAGAATGTCAAAAGAAATTAATATTGTAGCACAAGACGGAAAGAAAACCTTTAATTATATATATCTGTGGCTTATGCTTATAGGAGCAGGTTTGCTTTTTGCATTAGGATTCTGGGTAAAATCAATGATTATAACAAAGATTTCTTATGTTTTACTCTTTGCTTTAACAATTTTTCTCTTTATTTGGTTGTTTGGAATCTCAGATAGAATAGGCAAAGAATTAAAAAGAAGAGAAGTGAATTATAAATTTGGAGCATCTACATTTGTAACATATTTTGTTGTTCCTTTGGTTGCAGTTTATTCAATAATAATTATTTTACAATTTTGTGGACTTGAAGAAAATATGGCATCAATTTCTGGCGGAGTACCTGCAATTCTAACATACGTTTATTTCTATAAATTGATTACAGCAATGAATCGTTTAAATAAGGCTTATAACGAAACAATTTAATCTTAAATATGTCTATAAAAAAAGAGTTGTCGAATAATCGGCAACTCTTTTTTTGTTTTGGAATATCTTAAATTCTATTTATTAACTTGGAATTTAGTTACACCATTTTTGATGAAATCTACTATTTGATTAGCTGCTGCTAAACCTGCATTTAAGTTAGCTTCTGCTGTTTGCGCACCCATTTTCTTAGGAGTTGCAAAATAACGAGGAGCAAATGCTGCTAATTCATCGTTGTTTCCTGCTGCTATATCAGTGATATACTTAAAGTCAGGACGATCTGCTAATAATTTAGCCATATCAGCTTCGTTGATAACTTCTTTTCTTGCAGTATTTACTAAGCAAGCTCCTTTTGGCATTTTTGAAAGAAGTTCGTAGTTGATAGAATTTTTAGTTTGATCGTTTGCTGGTATGTGTAAAGATACATAGTCGCAGTTAGAATAAAGTTCTTCTATTGTTGCAGCTGGACGAACGCCTTCTTCTTGCATTTTTTCAGCAGTAACAAATGGGTCAAATGCCCAAACTTCCATTCCCATAGCTTTTGCTTTTTCAGCAACTAAACGACCTACGTTTCCGTAAGCGTGGATACCAACTTTTTTGCCTTTTAATTCGCTTCCTGTAGCAGGAGTGAAAGTTGTTCTTGCCATGTAAATCATCATACCTAATGCTAATTCAGCTACGGCATTTGAGTTTTGGCCAGGAGTGTTCATTGCAACGATACCTTTAGCTGTACAAGCTTCAAGGTCTAAGTTGTCAAATCCAGCTCCAGCACGAACAACTATTTTTAAGTTATTAGCGTGATCGATAACTTCTTTTGTAACTTTGTCAGAACGTACGATTAAAGCATCCACGTCAGCAACTGCTGCATAGAAATCGTTTACGTCAGTATATTTTTCCAAAAGAGCTAATTCAAATCCAGCATCTTCTGTTATTTTTCTTATTCCATCAACAGCTGCCTTAGCGAAAGGTTTGTCTGTTGCTACTAATACTTTTGTCATTTTCTAAAAGATTAAGCGTTTAATTTTTCAAATTCTTGCATGCAAGCAACTAAAGCTTTAACTGATTCAACTGGGCAAGCGTTGTAGATAGAAGCACGGAATCCACCTACTGAACGGTGTCCTTTGATACCAATCATTCCTCTTTCTTTTGCAAATGCGAAGAAAGCATCTTGTTTGTCTTCGTATCCTGGAGCCATAACGAAGCAAACGTTCATGATAGAACGGTCTTCTTTTGCAGCAGTTCCAACAAACATTTTATTTCTGTCTATTTCGTTGTATAATAATTCAGCTTTTTCAGTGTTGATTTTGTTCATGTTTTCAACGCCACCTATTTCTTCTTTAACCCATTTTAAAGTTTCGTGCATTACGAAGATAGGGAATACTGGTGGTGTATTGAACATTGATTTGTTTCTTTTTTCTTCTCCAATGTGAGTTCTGTAGTCAACCATTGTTTGAAGTTTTCTTTCAACTTTTCCTAAGATGTCTTTTCTTACGATAACGAAAGTAACACCTGCAGGACCAACGTTCTTTTGAGCTCCACCATAGATTAAAGCATATTTTGAAACGTCAACTGGTCTTGACATAATGTCTGAAGACATGTCTGCTACCAATGGAACTGGACAATCCATGTCATATTTTATTTCTGTTCCGTAGATAGTGTTGTTTGTTGTGATGTGGAAATAGTCAACATCTGTAGGGATTGTATATCCTTTTGGTATGTAAGAGTATGTTTTATCTTCTGAAGATGCAACAACTTCTACTTCTCCGTAGAATTTAGCTTCTTTAACTGCTTTTTTAGCCCAAACACCTGTTTGAAGGTAAGCAGCTTTTTTGTTTAATAAGTTAGCTGCAACGTGGAAGAATTGAGTTGAAGCTCCACCTCCTAAGAATAATACTTCGTAGTTGTCAGGAATGTTTAATAAATCTCTCCATAATTGTTCTGTTTCAGCCATTATTCTTTCCCAACCTGGTGTACGGTGAGAGATTTCTAGTATACCTATTCCTGTGTTGTCGAAGTTTCTGATTGCTTCGATAGCAGATTCGATAGCTTGCTTTGGTAAAACGCAAGGACCTGCATTAAAGTTATGTACTTGTGCCATGTCTTTTGTTTGTTTAAATATTTTACAATGTATTAACTAATTTTTCTTTAAATTTCTTGCAAAGATAGTCTAAATTTTTGTATTGTCAATCAATTATTTGTTTTTTCTTTGTTTTAGAAAATTAATTCTTTGTTTTTTGAAAATTTTTCTTTGTTTTTTCGGAATTTTTCTTTGTTTTTTTTGGAAAATTCTTTGTTTTATTTTTTTTGTATTTTTGTACCCAAAATAACAAATGTTTAAAACTATTTTTTATGGTAAAAATAAGAGAAGCAGAAATAGGTGATTGCCCTATAATTCTACAATTTATAAAAGAGCTTGCAGAGTATGAAAAAGAACCTGACGCAGTTGAAGCAACTATAGAAGTTTTAGAAGAATCTATTTTTAAGAAACAACAAGCTAATGTTGTCTTATTAGAAGATGATGGAGAGAGTCTTGGTTTTGCTTTGTATTTTTATAATTTCTCTACTTGGAGAGGGAAAGCTGGACTTTATTTAGAGGATTTGTATGTAAGACCTCAATATAGGGGTAAGGGGTATGGTAAAATGCTTTTGTCTTATTTGGCAAATCAAGCAGTGAAAAATGGTTGCCCACGTTTTGAATGGATAGTTTTAGATTGGAATACACCATCTATAAATTTCTATAAGGCAATGGGAGCAAAACCTTTAGACGAATGGACTGTCTTTAGATTAGAAAATCAAGCTCTTGAAAATTTAGCAAAAGAGTATAAAAGAAACAACCCTTAATTTAATAGGGTTGTTTCTTGTTCTTCTAAAATAATTTCTTCTTTTTTACTCTTTTTATTGAACTTTTCTTTTTCCCAATATTTATTATGTCCTACTAACATATTTATTCCTGCAAATACGTCAAGTCCATTGAAATCTGCTACATTGAAAGATTTGTTTGTGTGAATATTTCCTCCTATATATAATTGAGAACTTGCTAATTTAAAGCTGATTAAAGCACTTGGATTGAATAAATTAGCACTTCTGAACGTATTTCCAAAACTCAAAGAAAGTAATTTTGTGTGTAAAGAGTAGAATAAAGACAAGTGAGTATCGTAAATTTTCCCATTTCCTATTTTTGTGTTAAACAAAGCATGTAAATAATTTACTTTTCCAAAGTTATAAGTTGCTCCTAAATAAATCTTTGCAGGCAGATGTGAAGTGTAAGAATCTAAATTTTGGGAGCTAATATCCAAAGCTGAAGTTAAACTATCGGCAAGAGCAGTTATTTGAGATTCAAAGTTTGCTTCAACACTATCAATACTTGAAGTGATACCTTCAAATACTATTTCTTCATGAGGTTTGCTGTTTACAATTTGACAAGCGTTTGTTTTCCAGTTCAAAACACTAAATACGTCAATTACACTTAAACTTAATTCCAAATTATCTAATAATCTATAACTTGCGCCTAGGTCAAATGAATAACCTAAATTGCCTTTGCTTTGATTAACTATATCTTGGATGTTTTGATTCATTATAAACTCAACGCTTGCATTTTCTTTTAAAAGTGAAGTTATGTTTACATTTCCTAAAATGTTTGAAGTTAAAATATCAATCTCTCCATGTGCAGAAATTTTTTCGCTGTTATCAAACTTTATTTCAAGATTTGCATCATTTGTGTGAATGTTTGCTAATCCTAATAAAAGTTTAAACTTTGCTCCAATGTGTAATTTATCATTTATTTGTCTTGCATAACCAAATGAATTACAGATATAAGCATTTAATTCTAATAATTGTCCATCTAAAAGTCTAATTGAACCATTTTCTGCATTGCTTCCATCTAATAAAAAGTCAAAAATACCTTTTGAAAAGTTGAGACGAGTATCTATAGCTAATGACAAGTCGTAATTAAAGTAGTTTTTGCCAGCTTTAAAACCAAATCCGAACAAATCCATATCATAATTGAAATTGATGAAATTATCATCGTTCAATCTGTTTCTGAAATTCTCTAAGTCAAGTTGAAGAGAATCACTATAAATAGGATGTTTGTGTATTAAATCGTGGTAAGAAAAACCAGAAGTATGTAAACCTATATCGGTTGTACCAAGTAAAAGTGTTAGGTAAAAGTCTGTATTTGGCGTGATTGCAGGATTGTATTGAGTAACTTGTGGAGCTTCTCTTAAAAAGTAAAGAATGTCTTTTTGAGCATTTGATTTTGTGTTTGTAAACAATGTTAAGCAAACTACTAAAAATGATACTATTTTAATATTATTTCTTTTCATAGACTATCCTTTCTTTAAAAATTAAAATGTGTGATATTTCCAGTAACACTAACACTTGTTTTAATTTTTATTTTTGCGTCATTAGAAAATCTGACGTAAGGTTGTTGCCCTTGACTATCTGAAGATGTATTAAGTGTTGCTGTAAGTCGCATTTTTGAAGACTTTTTTAAACTTTCGTATTTGTTGTTTTCTAATGTTATTTTGACATTTTTAGCAGATGGCGACAAAGTGTATCCTTCTGAATCTATGTTTGCTCCAGAGATTAAAAAAGGTTCAGTAATTAAAGTGTCAAATACAACATTATTGCTGTCTATTAAATAAATATCAATAGATAAATCTACTGGGAATGAATTCTCTATGTAGAATTGTAATGTTGTTGAACTAAGATAATTCATTTCTTCAACAAATTTGAAAGCATCAAAATCTATTTCGTAATGAAGATTGCTTAATTTGGCTTTTAAAGGTAGGGAAGCTTTTGCATCAAGTGTTACAAAGGCATCATTAGGTGATATAAAGTGAGCGCTGTTTTTGTGTTTTAAGTTGTTGTCTCTAAAGTTAAAATTGATATCATAAATTAAAGAATCAGGGAATACTTCTATAGCGCTTGCGTCTGATTCCAATACGATGTTGTTTGTGTAGGCTGTTTCTCCTAAAACATTAGCTCCATTTATTGTTATAGGATTAATTTGATTGAAAACATTATAAGTTTGTCCATCACTTGTTAAGGTATAAATAGAAGGTATTATGTTCATATCAACACCTATATTCGTAGAAGTTGAAAGTTCTAAAGAAAATTTTTCAAAGTCTATGCTGTTACTTTCTGCTATTGCATTTAAAAGCGAATCTTGTAAGAAATCTAGTGCAACAGAACCGTTTACATTAAATTCTTTATTGCCTAAATCTCCAAATACAGCGTCTAATGTAAGAGGTGTTAAAGAGATGTCTATATCAATATCATGGTTATCTCCTTGGTATAATTCATTTGCTATATTGAATATTAACCTGTATTTTAAGTCTATGAAGTTTTTAGTAGTATTGTTTACTATAGAATCTTTTAAAAATATTGTGTAGTTTGATAAATCAAGTGTCTGATTTATCAAACTATTTGTATTGGATATTTGTATTCTTTGAGAAAATAATTCTCCTGTTTCTCTGCTCTTTATAGTATTTGAAGTAAATTCTATGTAGGCAGTAAGAGGTGCTACGTTAGTAGGGTGAATAATCAATCCTCCAGAAAGAATATATATACTATCTATTCTAATTTCATCTTCCAATTCTTCTATTTCTATACTTATATCTTTGGCAGAAACTGAAGGGTCTGGGTAATAGTATAATATTTCAGATGTTTCTAATTCTTCTAAGCCTAAATCTCCTAAGTTAGGTATGTATAAATCTATTAAATCTATATTTATATCATTTACAACCTCAAATTGTTCTCTAAAATCTCTTATATCAAATGAGTCTTTGAAAGAAAGAGCTAATTCTAGGTAAGAATCTCCGTTTTCATTTACTTGAATAATTTCAAAACCATTGGCAGTATCGGATAATTGCTCTAAATCAAGAAAGTCACTTAAAGTAATTTCGGTATTAATTAAAGGCGCATTTATTGTAGGATTAATAGTCGTTTGCGCAAGTGAATCAAAATTAAAATCATCTTCATCAATACAAGCAGTAAATGATGAAATTAAAATACCTAAAAAGAGGATTTGTAACAATTTTTTCATAGCTTTGCAATATCTAAATAAATAATAATTTTACAAAGATAGTTTATTTTTTGATATGAGAGGATTGAATGAAAGTGAATTAAGTTTTGTTAGAGAGAATTTTGATGGAGATATTGATAAACTTTTTTTGAAATATCATAAAACTGCTGTTGGGGATATTGATTATTTATTTTGCATTAATCAAATTAAATTAAGAAAAAAATTCTCCGATAAATTCCCATTTTTTACAAAAAGAGATGATTTCTTATTTCCTCTGTCACTGAATTTAGAACAGAGCTCTTCGGAATATACTGCTTTTTATAAATCATTACTTGTGGATAAGCAAGAAACTTTATTAGATTTGACTGCAGGATTTGGAATAGATGATATTTATTTTTCAAAAAGGGTGAAATCTATAGTTTGTGTTGAGCAAAATAAAATATTAGTTGATTTGTTAATGCATAATTTTAATTGCTTGAATTCTACAAATTATTGTTGTGTAAATGCAGATGCTGAAGATTATATTTTGACTGCCGAAAGTTTTGATGTAATTTACCTTGACCCTGCAAGAAGAGATGAAAATAAAAATAAGGTTTTTGGAATAGAAGCCTCACAACCAAATGTTTTAAAACTCATTGATGTTTTACAATCAAAGGCTAAGCGAATTATTTTAAAACTTTCGCCAATGATGGATTTAAAACAAATTGAGAATGCTTTTAAAAATATTAGCGATATTCATATTGTGTCGCTTAAAAATGAGTGTAAAGAAATTTTAGTTGAGATTGTAAACGAAGAAATTGAAGATATAAATTATCATTGTGTAGATATAAAGTCGATAAGTCTTGAAAACGATAAAATGATTCTTGATTTCAATAAAATTATTTCAAGAAAGGAAAAAACGAATTCAAGCAATAATTTCTTTACTTCTGATGTTTTAAAATATATATACGAACCTAATACTTCTATACTAAAATCTGGTTTGTTTTATGCTATATCAGAAAAGTATAATATAGGAAAACTGCATAGACATTCTCATTTGTTTACATCCGATGTTTTGATAGAAGGATTTGAAGGGAGATGTTTTGAGGTGTTGGAACTGAGAAATGCTAGTCCAAAAGCATTAAAGGATATAAAACAAGCAAATATTACTGTAAGGAATTTTCCTCAAACGGTAAAGGAAATAAGAATGAAAACAAAAATTAAAGAAGGTGGTAAAATTTATCTTTTTTTTACAACATTGAGTAATGAAGATAAAGTTTGTGTCGTTTGTAAAAAAACTAAATTAATGAATTATGGATGTTAAAATAGATAAGTCTTGGTATAATGAACTGTCAAGTGAATTTGATAAAGAGTATTTTTGGCAGTTGAGAAACTTTATTCATTCTGAATATAAAACTAAAATCATATATCCTCAAGCAAAGAATATATTTGCTGCCTTTGATTTATGTCCTTTTGATTCAGTAAAATTAGTTATTATTGGACAAGACCCTTATCATGAACCAGGACAAGCTCATGGTTTGTGCTTTTCTGTTCAAGATGGTTGTGTTTTACCTCCTTCTTTAAGGAATATTTATAAGGAAATAGAAACTGATTTAGGAAAACAAATGCCATTTAGTGGAGATTTGTCAAGATGGGCAAAACAAGGAGTTTTATTGTTAAATGCTACTTTGACTGTTGAAGCTCACAAAGCAGGTTCTCATCAAAATAAAGGTTGGGAAGAATTTACTGATAAGGTTATAGAGATTTTATCTAAAAAGAAAGAGAATTTAGTTTTTATGCTATGGGGTTCATATGCACAAAAAAAAGGAAGTGTTATTGATGCAAAGAAACATTTGATTTTAAAGGCTGTTCATCCTTCACCGTTAAGTGCTTATAGAGGATTCTTTGGCTCAAAACACTTCTCTCAAGCTAATAATTATTTAATTTCAAAAGGAATTGAACCTATAGATTGGTAAAATGTTGTATATTTGTAAAATTAATAAACTTATATATGATAATAGTAGATTTTGATTTCGCAGGTATTTGTGAAAAAGAGGAATTGCAAACTTTAGAAAAAGAATTGCTTTCTTCTCATAATCTAATCGTAAATGCAAATGGCGAAGGAAAAGAGTTTTTGGGTTGGAGAGATTTGCCTTTGAATAATGAAAATCTATCGGAAATAAAAGAGATTGCATCTTTTATTAGAAATAAATCTGAGATTTTAGTAGTAATAGGGATAGGAGGGTCTTATTTAGGTGCGAGAGCTGTTATTGAGGCTTTGAGTTCTTCTTTTGAGTCATTGATTTCAAAACGTGATAATCCTTTAGTTTTATATGCAGGAGATAATCTTTCAGAAGATTATATGGCAGAATTGTTGGAAATTTTGAAAGAAAGAGATTATTCTCTTTGTGTTATATCTAAATCTGGTACGACAACAGAACCAGCTCTTGCTTTTAGAATATTAAAACGTGCATTGGAGAAAAAGTATGGAGAAGAAGAGGCTAAAGAAAGAATAATTGCTATAACGGATAGAGAAAAAGGTATTTTAAGATTATTGGCAAAGGAAAATGGGTATAAGAGTTTTGAAATAAAAGACGATGTTGGAGGAAGATTTTCAGTTTTAACTCCTGTCGGTTTATTGCCTATTGCTGTTGCGGGTTTTGATATTGAAGCTATGATGCAAGGTGCAAGAGAAATGAGGGCGGTTTTAATAGATAATAAATCAATCTCTAATCCCGCTTGGCAGTATGCTGGTTTTAGAAATTTATTATATTCAAAAGGTAAAAAAATAGATGCATTTTTATGCTATCAACCAACTTTGCAATACTTTGCTCGTTGGTGGCAACAACTTTTTGGAGAAAGTGAAGGGAAAGATGGTAAGGGCTTGTTTCCTGCTTCTTTGTTAAACACAACAGATCTTCATTCTATGGGACAATATATCCAAGATGGAGAAAAATTGATGATTGAAACAACTTTGCAAGTTAAAAATGCTAATAAACAAATAGAAATTCCATTCGATTCAAATGATAAAGATGGATTAAATTATTTGCTTTCACATACTTTGAATCAAATTAATCAAATTGCATTGCAAGCGACTAAACAAGCGCATATAAGCGGAGGTATTCCTCAATTTATAGTTAGTGTTGATAGGATAAATGAAAAAACATTAGGAGCTTTGTTATATTTCTTTGAATTTGCATGTGCGTTAAGTGCATACACGTTAAAAGTTAATCCATTCAATCAACCGGGTGTTGAAACTTACAAAAATAACATGTTTGAATTGCTTGGGAAAAATAAATAGAGAGAAAATACAATACAAAAAAATACAGTGTGTATCATTCGTACACACTGTATTTTTTTATTTATAATAAATCCTTTATTAGTTAGCAGGATTTGTTGGTGTGCTTTGTGCAGGTGTTGCTGGTAAAGCAGGTGCTTGTTGATTTGCAGGAACTGTTGTTTTTATAGCATTAGGATCTAATTGAGTTCCATTTGTGTTCTCTACTCTGTTTTTTCCAGGTGTGAAAGCTGTTGCAGTAAGGCATAAAACAAGCATTACTACCGCTAAAATCCAAGTTGCTTTTTCTAAAACGTCAGCTGTTTTTCTTACTCCCATTATTTGATTTTGAGAAGCAAAGTTAGCTGCCAATCCACCACCTTTTGAATTTTGTACAAGAACAACTATAGCTAATAAAACTGCTACAATAACAATTAATACGGTTACTAATACAAACATTTTTTTATCTATTTTTTATTAATTACTCTCTTTAATTTCTTTAATCCGATTTGCAAAGTAAATACTTTTTTTTGGATTATCAATCATTAATTGTTCGTAAATTTTCAGTGCCATCAATTTATTTCCTTGTTGTAAGTAGATTTTAGCCATAGTTTCAGTAACATTCTTAAACTCTTTTGAGGCACTATTTTTAATGATTTTATCTATAGTGAAAGGATTTGAGTCTTCATCTTCAGAAGTTGAAACTTTAGGATTTTCTATTCTTAAAAATCTTTCTATCAATTCTTCTTTTGTTGGATTTTCTGATAAATCAGGCTCTGAATATTGATTAATTTCTTCAAGAATATCATTATTCGTTTTAATTGCAATTTCTTTTTGTTGTTGTTTTATCTTTGCAGGTGAAACTGAAATAGGTTTTTCTAAAAATCCTTTCAATATTGTTCTGTCTGCAATGTAAGCTGCAGATAGTGATTTGTAAACTTCCTTGTTTTGATTGTTTAATATAGAACTAAAACGAGCAGCATACATGTATAATATACTGCAATACGGAAACTTTGTTATTAATCTTTCCGTATTAAGAAGGTTTATTAGTTCTACTTGCCAATCTTCTAAAGCAAGAATTTCGTTTAATCTTTTATCCATAGTTTCAAAAAACTCTGGCAAAATTACGAAAAATGTTATTTGTAGCAAGAAAAAATAAGAAAAAAGTAGTATAAATGAATATTTTTTATCAAATAATGGTTGCTATTCAAAAAAAATGATGTATTTTTGCAGTCCGAAAAAAATAAAACAACATAAAAATGAAAAGAACATATCAACCTTCACGCAGAAAAAGAGTAAACAAACACGGATTCAGAAAAAGAATGTCAACAGCTAACGGAAGAAGAGTTTTAGCAGCTCGCAGAGCACACGGCAGACATAAATTAACAGTTTCTGACGAAAGATAGTTTTTTACCACTCTTTTGGAGAAAAGAAAAAAATCGAAAGATATTTTTTGCGAGAAGCATTGACGAAAAACAATGCTTCTTTTTTTTTAATACAACAATGAAATTGAGAAAGACAAAACAAAAACAACTAATAGAACAAGTATTAATTACAGATGCAGCAGCAGAAGGAAATGCTATTGCGAAAGTAGATGAAATGGTAATATTTGTTCCTTTTGTTGTACCGGGCGATGTAGTAGATTTGGAAATATATCGTAAGAAAAAGAGTTTTGCACAAGCCAAAGCTGTAAAAATACACAAGTATTCAGATAAAAGAGTAGAGCAAAAATGTCCTCATTTTACACAATGTGGAGGCTGTAAATGGCAAACCTTAGAATATTCCGAACAAGTAAAATACAAACAACAACAAGTAAGAGATAATCTTGAAAGAATAGGTAAAGTAGATTGCTCAAATATGCAATCAATACTCCCTTCGGAGAATATCTACTATTACAGAAATAAATTAGAATTTACCTTTTCTACAAAGCAATGGGTTGAAAATCCAAATGATGAAAAGTCTCCACAAGGAGCATTAGGTTTTCATGCACCAAGTTTCTTTGATAAGGTAATAGATATACAACATTGCGTATTGCAAGATGATATTTCCAATCAACTAAGAAATCATATCAGAGAATATTCCAAAGAAAGAAATTTAGAATACTACAACATACGCAATCATGTTGGCTTTTTAAGAGGAATGATTGTAAGAACAAGTTCCACAGGAGAGTTGATGTTGATTGTTATTTTTGCAAAACAAAGTGAGGAAATAAAGCTTTTATTAGACAATGTAAAGCAACATTTTCCGCAAATCACATCTTTAATGTATTGCATTAACGAAAAACTCAACGACTCAATATCAGACCAAGATATATTATTGTATAGTGGTAACGACCACATAACTGAAACAATGCAAGCTTACAATAGCGACAAAACACTCAAATTTAAAATTCGTCCAAAAACATTCTATCAAACTAACCCTTGTCAAGCAGAACGTCTTTACTCAATAGCAGCAGATTTCGCAGAAATAAAACCAACAGATACTGTATATGACTTATATACAGGTACAGGAACAATAGCTAATTACATAGCACACCTTGCACAAAAAGTCGTTGGGGTAGAATATGTTGAAGATGCAGTTGAAGATGCACGCTTAAACTCTGAATACAATCAAATAAACAATACTACATTTATTGCAGGGGATATGGCGAAAATACTAACTGATGATTTCATTGCCGAACATGGTACACCAGATGTAGTAATTACAGACCCACCTCGTGCAGGAATGGCAGAGAGTGTAGTAAATCAGCTTATCAAAATCAAAGCTCGTAAAATCGTTTACATAAGCTGTAATCCAGCAACGCAAGCAAGAGACTTGGAAATGCTATCTCCTTATTATCAAGTTGGTAAAATACGTCCGGTAGATATGTTTCCACATACACATCACGTAGAAAACGTAGTAGAATTAAGTTTAATAGAAACAAAATAAACAAGATATGGAATACAATTTCAGAGAAATAGAAAGTAAATGGCAAGAATATTGGAAAGCGAATAAAACCTTTAAAGCAGATATTCAAGCTGATAAACCAAAATATTATGTTTTGGATATGTTTCCTTACCCATCAGGAGCAGGGCTTCACGTCGGACACCCTCTTGGATACATAGCTTCTGATATTTTTTCAAGATATAAACGTTTGCAAGGCTTTAATGTATTGCACCCAATGGGCTATGACGCTTATGGATTACCAGCAGAACAATACGCAATACAAACAGGACAACACCCTGCAATCACAACAGAAAACAATATAAACCGCTATCGCCAACAATTAGACATACTTGGATTATCATATGACTGGGATAGAGAAGTAAGAACTTGCGATGAGAAATACTATAAATGGACTCAATGGACATTCCTTCAACTATTCAAGAGTTACTATTGCAATGATGCAAAACAAGCACGTCCAATAGATGAACTTATTTCAGTGTTTGAAAAAGAAGGAAACCAAAATATAAACGCTGCAAATTCACAACCAACAAAATTTACAGCACAAGAATGGGCTTCATACAGCGAAAAAGAACAAGCAGACATACTAATGAACTACCGAATAGCCTATTTATCAGATTCAATGGTGAATTGGTGTAGTGAATTAGGCACAGTACTTGCAAACGATGAAGTAGTTAATGGAGTATCTGTAAGAGGTGGCTATCCTGTTGAAAGAAAATCAATGCGTCAATGGTCGCTTAGAATCACAGCATACGCAGAAAGACTACTTGAAGGCTTAGATAGACTTGACTGGACTGACTCTTTAAAAGAAATACAACGCAACTGGATAGGTAAAAGCCAAGGAGCAGCAGTGTATTTCAAAACAGAAGAAGGAGCAACCTTAGAAGTATTTACCACAAGAGCAGACACACTTTTCGGAGTTAGCTTTATGGTACTTTGTCCTGAACACGAAATGATAACTTCTCTTACAACAGCAGAACAAAAAGAAGAAGTAGAAAAATATGTTACATGGGCAAAAAATAGAAGCGAAAGAGAAAGACAAGCAGAAGTTAAAAAAGTAACAGGAGTCTTCACGGGAAGCTATGCAATCCACCCATTAAGCGGAAGAAAAGTGCCTATTTGGATATCAGACTACGTATTAGCAGGCTATGGTACAGGAGCAGTAATGGCAGTACCTGCACACGACAGTCGTGACTTTGCTTTTGCAAAACATTTCAATCTTCCAATAGAACAAGTTGTAGTTCCATACGGAGAAGAACAAGAAGACACTTCACTATGGAAAGAAAGTAAAGATTCAAAAGCAGGAAAAATAGTAAACTCTGACTTTCTTAACGACTTAGATGTAAAGGATGCAATCAAAAAAGCTATAGAATATATAGAAGAAAACGCCTTAGGCTACGGCACAATCAATTACAGATTAAGAGATGCTATTTATTCACGTCAAAGATATTGGGGAGAACCATTCCCAATCTATTACAAAGACGGAATAGCAACACCATTAGACGAAAGCGAACTACCATTACTATTACCAGAAGTCGATAAATACTTACCAACAGAAAGCGGAGAACCACCAATAGCAAGAGCAAAAGATTGGAAAACAAAAGATGGTTATCCTTTTGACTGCAATACAATGCCAGGATTTGCAGGTTCAAACGCATATTCTATAAGATACATGGACCCAAATAACACAGAAGCCCTTGTATCCAAAGAAGCAAACCAATATTGGCAAAACGTAGATTTATATATTGGCGGAAGTGAACACGCAACAGGCCACTTATTGTACTCGCGCTTTATAACAAAATTCCTTTTCGACATAGGAGCAGTTTGCAAAGACGAACCATATCAAAAACTCATCAATCAAGGAATGATACAAGGCCGTTCAAACTTTGTATATCGTGTAAAACAAACCAACAAATATGTATCCTTCAATCTAAAAGACCAATATGACACAGACCCATTACACGTTGATATAAACATTGTGGATAATGACGTATTGGATATAGAGAAATTCAAACAATGGAGAGAAGAATTTAAAGACGCAGAATTTGTTTTAGAAGACGGAAAATATATTTGCGGACACGAAATCGAAAAGATGAGTAAGAGCCTTTACAATGTACAAAACCCAGACGACTTAGTAGAGCGCTATGGAGCAGACACGCTAAGACTTTACGAAATGTTCCTTGGACCATTAGAACAATCAAAACCATGGGATACCAAAGGAATAGAAGGAGTCAGCAGATTCATACGTAAATTCTGGCGTTTGTACCACGATAAAGACAATAACTACTGCGTAAGCGAAGAAAAAGCAATAAAAGACGAACTAAAATCACTACACAAAACCATAAAAAAAGTACAAGAAGACATAGAAAGATTCTCTTTCAATACTTCAATCTCAACATTCATGATATGCGTAAACGAACTTGGCGACTTGAAATGCAACAAACGAGAAATCTTAGAACCATTATGCGTTTTATTATCACCATTTGCACCACATATCACAGAAGAACTATGGAATCTTATGGGACATGAAGGAAGTATATCATTTGCCTCTTTCCCTCAATATGACGAAAGCGTACTTGTAGAAAACACATTCAAATATCCAGTTTCAATAAACGGAAAAATGCGTACTACAATAGAGTTAGC
>JAGCJW010000014.1 GCA_017647785.1 Bacteroidales bacterium
TCTCTCTATTATTAAATATAAATAAACACTTTTTCTTAATAAAAAACACCTCATCTCCTCAAAAAAATTGACAAAAATCAAGAGTAATTTTGCTGAAACGAAGATAGAATTTCACCAAACGCTGATTAATTTTCACCAGACGCCGTTTAAAAAAAATTAAACGGCGTTTAATTTCAACCAAACGCCGTTTAATTTTGCCAAAATCAAGAAAAAAACAGCCTTTTTTGGCTTAAAAATGGCTTAAATAAGGGCTAAAAAATATTAAACCATTGATTAACAAGATTTTGCTTAGCTCTAAATGCTTAAGGAATTTGCAAATGAAAAAATCAAAGCTCAAATTTTCGTAGTATTTCGGGCTTTGATTTTAATTAAAAAATGTTAAAAAAAATGAAAAACTTATTTACAGCCTCAACCTTATTTCTCTTCGCAACACGAAAGCCAATCTTGGTCTATGGCTAAGAAGTTTAATTATCAACAAGAAATTACGATAAGTTTTTGTATATTTGCAAGAAAATAAGAGTAAATAATGTACATACCACCTTTTGAAATATCATCTCGAACCATAAATTTGATTGCTGAAATATCAGCACAGATTGAACGTTATGCTATTCGTTTAGAAAATGAGGGACTTAAACTTCGTAAGGCTAATCGTATTCGTACTATTCATTCTTCTCTTGCTATTGAAGGGAATAATTTGAGCGAAAATCAAGTGCAAGATATCATCAATGGTAAGAATGTTATTGCTCCTTTGCGTGAAATTCAAGAGGTTAAAAACGCTATAAAAACATACGAATTATATAGTTCATTAAATCCGTTTAGTATTACCGACCTTTTGAAAGCTCATGGAACTATGATGTTTGCTTTGAGTGATGATGCGGGACGCTTTCGTCAAGGTGGTGTAGGTGTTTTCTCTGAAAAAGGTTTAGTACACATGGCTCCTCCTGCTAATCGTGTACAAGGATTGATTGAAGATTTAATGCAATGGCTTGCTTCTTCTGATGATCATTTACTTATTCGTTCTTGTGTTTTCCATTATGAATTTGAATTTATTCATCCTTTTAGTGATGGAAATGGTAGAATGGGACGTTTATGGCAATCACTTATTCTTGGTAAATTGCATCCTATTTTTGAACATCTGCCTGTGGAGAATATGGTGTATAGTAATCAGCAGGCTTATTACGATGCAATTTCTCAAAGTACTTGTAAGGGAGAATGTAGTCCTTTTATTGAATTTATGCTTGGAGAAATTCTAACAACTCTTAAAACTCATCAAGGTAATGAAATTGATGTTAATGTCGGTAGAAATGTCGGTAGAAATGTCGGTAGAAATTATGATTTAACCGAAAGTGAACATCAAGTTTTAGAACTTATCATAGAAAATAATAGATTAACAATAAAAGAAGTGGCATTATTATTATCAATCTCTCAACGTCAAGCGGAACGTTTGTTTGCTTCTCTTAAATCAAAGAGTGTGTTATCTCGTCAAGGTAGCACTAAAAACGGTTTTTGGATTATAAATAAATAACCTTCTTAACTCTCTCCTATCCATTCTTGGTCTATGCCAAGTAAACGACATAGGTTTAGGGCTTCGGTTGGGGCTTGATTGGTTTTGTCTTCTATTAGGGAGTAGTCTATGTGTTTTGAGATGTCTTCTATTTTGATTGGTGGGGTTAGTTCTTGGTGTTTAAAGCCTTTTACTCTCATTCGTTTGCATGGGGCTTCTATGTTGGAATAGTGTGTTGTTACTACTATGAAGCTTCCTTTTTGATTGCAGACTTTTAGAAAGCCTTCTACTAATTGTTTTCCTTCTATTGGGTTGGTTGTTCGTGCAAGTTCATCTACGAGTACAAGGAAGGTTTTATTTGTTTTTACTTCTTGTATGATATTATGCAGGTTCTTCACCTCGTAAGCAAAGGAGGATAAGCCTTGCATTTCGTTTTGTCCATCGCCTATGGAGGTATAGACGTTTTCTACAAGGGTTAGTTCGGCTTTTTCGCAGGCGAGCATAAAGCCGTATTGTAATAGGAGTTGATTTAGGGCAAGGGTTTTTAGTATCATTGTTTTGCCTGCCATATTTGCTCCTGTTATTAGGTAGTTTTCCTCTCCTATTTCCACATCTATTGGTTGGTAGTTTTTAATTAGTGGGTGGAAGATGGATTGGTATTTTATTTTTTTCTCGGTTGTGATTGTAGCTGTCTTGAAGTTGTATTCTATTGTTAGTTTTGCTTTTGCGAAGGCGAGGTCTATTTTGGCTACGGTGTCAAGTGCTTTCAATAGGGCTGGGATATATGGGAATAGTTTTATGCCAAGGGTTTCTCTTATGCGGTGTTCTATTTCAAGGGTTTTAACATAGAGGCTATGGGCTTTTTGTTCGTTTTCTTCGTTTTTGGCTTGTTGCCATAGTTTGCGTGCTTGGCTTAGTTCTTCGCTGTATGCGGAATATATATAGAATTGTTGGTTTTCTAATTTTTCTGGGTCAAGGATATTGATTACTTCTTGTAGGTCGGGTAGTTGAAATAGCTCTGTTGGGAAGTCTTTTTTTAGTTTTTTGATATTTAGTGAAAATGCTTTGATTTCAAATAGTGATACGTCATCAAGGATTTGGTTTTGTTGTAAGAGTTTTATGCTTCCTTTTATGTCGTGTATGTTTGATAGTTGCATAAAGAAGCGTTGGGAGTTTTGGTGGTTTAGGGTGTGGAGATGAGCTTGACATTTTTCTATTTCTTGCCATTGTTGTTCTATCCATTGTTTGCTTGTGGAGAATGGGGTGTTTAATAGTAAATGCCTTGCCATTGGAGTTTGGATTTCCATTTGTGAATAGATGGCTTGTAGGCTTGGGTTTTGGCTTATGGCTTGTTGGAATGTCATTTTTATATTTGTTTTATGTTATATATATTGATTGGTATCTCTTTTCTAAGGGCCTCTAACATTTCTTCGTTATTGAAATTATAGCCTGTTGGCGAAATTGGATTGGCAGTGATGGCTATTAGGTTGGTTTTTTCAAGGACTTTGATTTGTCCCCCTTTGTTTAGGTATTGTATTACGTTGTCTTCTTGTGCAAAGATTTTTGTAAAGTCTTTTATTATGATTTCTATCTCTTGTGGATTCTTTTGTATTTTTAGTAGTTGAACGAATTTGTCGTTTAAAGCTCCTGCTACAAATAAGCGTTTGCCGTATGTGAAGATTTTGTCTTTGTATTTGTCTATCATCATTAGGGAAGGGATTTCTAAATCCACTATTCCTTCTTGTGTAATGGCGTATATTCCGTTTTCTATTTGTTGTAATTCTTCGTAATATTCTCCTTGATATTGTGGGAGTTGTGTCATTTGATAGATGAATTTGGTTTTTTTTACTACCACAGGAAGTGATGCTGAGAGCGATGCTCCTGTGGAGAGTATCATTGCTTGCGTGATTGAGGGGCTTCCAAAGGATTTTCTCGATAAAGCTCCATCTACAAGGGTTATATCGTGAGTTTGTGTGAGTTTTTCTATAAATTCTTTTAGGCTTTTGTTGTTGCTTGGCCCTCCAAGTAGGACTTTTCCTCTTGTTATGGCTTTGGCTGTAATGAGTTTGCCTAAGGCTGTGTATTGATTTGACACCTCTTCTATCGCACTAACTATTTCTTTTTGTGAATATAAGGCTTGCGATGTAACAAATGTTGTTCCTGGATATATTTCTATTTCGGGTTTTGAAGTAGAGGTTACAATATCTGTTGTTTCTCCATCAACGCCTATTGAGGTTAGCGCTATTTTTATATTAGAAAAAGTGCGGAGACGACTCAACACATAGTTTAGCGTTTGAGTCTTCCCCGCATTTTTTTCCATTCCTACGAAGGAAATGCTTTTGTATTTTAGAACTTCCTCAATAAAAGGCATTCCTTCAAGGATTTATTTAGTTCTTTTTCACTCTTTCGTGGCGTGCAAGATGTGATGGCTCTAATGATAGTTTTTCTCCTTGTAATAAAGAAGCAACTCCATCATTTTTGATTTCAGTTCCTTTTAAGAAATCTACATCACATTCACCTGGTATGTAGTTTTCAGGTTCTGTGTATGTTGTTATCACTCCTTCAAAGTTTCTTAACACTACTCTGTTTGGTGATTGAGAAACTACATATTGTGGCATTACAGGAGTCTTTCCGCCTCCTCCTGGTGCATCTACTACGAATGTAGGTACTGCATAGCCTGATGTATGTCCACGAAGGTTTTCTATGATTTCAATACCTTTTGATACAGGTGTACGGAAGTGTTCCAAGCCCATTGAAAGGTCGCATTGGTAGATATAGTAAGGACGTACTCTCATTTTAACTAATTCGTGTACAAGTTTTTTGAATACTCTTACATCATCGTTTACTCCTCTTAAAAGAACTGATTGGTTACCTAATGGAATACCTGCATTTGCTAAGCGTTCGCATGCTGCTTTTGCTTCTGGAGTACATTCATTAGGGTGATTGAAGTGAGTATTTAACCATATTGGGTGATACTTCTTCAACATATTTACCAAATCATCAGTTATTCTCATTGGACATACAACTGGTGTACGAGAACCAATTCTAATGATTTCTACGTGTGGGATTGCTCTAAGACGTTGAATAATTGATTCTAACATCTTATCGTTCACCATAAGTGCATCTCCTCCTGAAAGTAATACGTCTCTTACTTGTGGAGTTTTTGCTATATATTCTATACATTTGTCTATTCTGTCTTGTGTTGATTCACAGTCGTTTTGTCCTGCAAATCTTCTACGAGTACAATGACGACAATACATAGAACACATATCTGTTATAAGGAACAATACTCTATCTGGGTAACGGTGAGTAAGTCCTGGTGCTGGGCTATCTTCGTCTTCATGAAGAGGGTCAAGTAAGTCTGCATCTGCTTGATGTAATTCTGCTCCTGTTGGAATTGCTTGACGGCGAACAGGGTCATTTGGATTGTTTACATCAATCAAACATAGATAGTATGGAGTGATTGCCATTCTTAATGTTTTTAAAGCATTGGCAACTCCTTCCTCTTCTTCCTTAGTTAAAGAGATATATTTCTTTAAGTCTTCTAAGGTTTCTATACGATTTTTAACTTGCCATTTCCAATCGAACCATTGTTCGTCCGATACGTTTGGAAATAACTCTTTACGTCTATTTACTTGCATTTGCGTATAATTTTAAAATTATGCGTAAAGTTCTGTGAATATTTTTCTCAACGCTTCACATTCTCTTAATTCTTGAAGAGTGATTTCAGCGTGTCCTTTTGTATATCCGTTTCCTACTATCATTGTAACGTCAGAACCAACTCCTTCTGCTCCTAATGCTGCTTTTGTGAATGAAGTTGCCATAGAGAAGAAGTAAACAACTCCTGTGTTTTTAGTAACAAGGATAGATGTCATTTCTGTATCAGGGATATTTACGTTGTTGATACAAACATCTGCCATTTGTCCGTTAGTTAATTCTTCTATTTTCTTCATTACAGGAACTGGTTGAGTAGCATCTGCTGAGAATACTTCATCACAGAATCCTAAATCCATCATACGTTTTGTAGATTTTTCGCTGTGGCATATTCCTATTACTTTACCAGTTACGCCAGCACGTTTTTTAGCTTCGTAGCAGCAAAGCATACCAGATTTTCCACCTGCTCCAATGATAACAACTGTATCACCTGGCTTAACAAGTTTTGCAGTTTGAGCAGGAGCTCCTGCAACGTCTAATGCAGATAAAGCTAAGTTTTCAGGTAAGTCAGCAGGTATTTTTGCGTAAATTCCTGATTCAAATAAAATAGCTTTACCATCTATATCTACTTGGTCTATATCAGGACGAATATCTTTGATTTTGTCTATACGAAGTGGAGTTAATGATAAAGAAACCAAAGTAGCTATTTTATCACCAACTTTTAAATCAGTTTTTCCAATTAAAGCATCACCTATTTTTTCAACTGTTCCAAGTAACATACCACCAGAACCAGTTACAGGATTACGATGTTTTCCTTGTTTTTCAACGATAGACATCATTATTTTTGCGATTTCTTCTTTGTCGCCTTTTGCTTGTTCTTCAATTTGAGTAAATGAAGCAGAGTCAATGTTTAAAGTTTGAACATCAATAAGGATTTCATTATCATAAATTTCATCCATATTGTTATCTACCTTGTTTGCTGGTTGAGGCAACACTCCTTTTGGTTCAATCACACGGTGAGTACCGTATCTACATCCTTTTTTCATATTACTATATTTAAAATATTGGATTATTAAATAAAAAATTAAATTCTTTAAGTTTGCAAATATACATTTTTTTTTGATATTCACTCACCTTTTTTCAAAGAAAACGCAAAATAAAGCAAAGAAAGAGAAAAATAAATCAAAGAAAGAAAAAATTAAAACAAAGAATTAGAAAATTAAAACAAAGAATTATTTATTGATTACTAATGTTTTGTTAGTCAATTTATTCTTTTTATATTTGCACTGCGTAAAATGTAAAGAGAAATACAAAAGAATTGAATTTCAAACCATTAAAGCAAGATAATTACTTCAACATAATTCCAAAACAATGCAAGAGGTTTCAAGCGAGTCTTTACAATCTAAGGTTATTTCTTTTTTAAGATTTCCTTTAATTATTGGAGTGATTTTAATTCACACTCAACTACCTAACTCAAACGAAGACTTCGTTTACTATGAGAGTACGAGATTTATTTTTTCTAACATCATAGCACGAATTGCAGTACCTTTATTCTTTGTTTGTTCGGGATTTCTTTTCTTCTACAAAACAAGTGATTTTTCTTTTAACACCTATTTAAATAAATTGAAAAAGAGAATTAAATCATTGCTTATTCCTTTTTTGATTTGGGACATATTATTCATTATTATCAATAACCTTTTGAGCGATGGTTATATTATCGGAAAAGGTTTTGAAATGAAAGATTGGTTAAAGGCTTTTGGAGGAAATTGCAATCATCACCCCGTTAATTATCCCCTTTGGTTTATTGGCGATTTAATGCTTGCCTCTATCCTATCTCCTATCATTTATTGGCTAACAAAAAGATTAAAGATTGTCTTTCCTTTGATTTTAGGTATTTTATGGCTATTTAGCAGTAGTATTTGTTGGAAAACAGAGGCGTTTTTCTTTTTCTGTTTAGGAGCATTCTTCTCTATCAACAAGAAATGCTTTACCGATTTGGTCAAATCTCATACACTTGTTTTAGGAGTGATTTATCTTTTGTTTGTAATCACAACCTTTTGCGTAAAAGATTTTGACTTTTGGATTTATATAAGAAGAATAAGCGTTGTAATAGGCATGGGATTTGTAGTTAGCTTGGTTGCAAAATTCGTTGAAAATGAAAAATGGAAAGAAAACAAATTCCTAACAGCAGGAAGCTTTTTCCTATACCTTCATCACGCTATCCTATTACCTTTATATAAGAATATATTATTTGCAATCATTCCCCCAACCTCCGATTTACGAATGACTGTACTTTATTTCCTATGGGCAATAATCACAATCCTTATCGGCTTAGGAATTTTCTATATATTAAAACGCCTTTTACCCAAAACCACTCTCTTCCTTATGGGCGGAAGATAAAAAAAGGGAACTAAACGTAATTTAGTTCCCTTTTTAGTTTTTATTTACTTAATGCTGTTATTGTTGCATTGGTATTAGGTTTTCTGATATGATTAGTTCTGCTTCTGTTGCGGCTTGAACTTGTTCTACTGTGAATTCTGGGTGAATTTCTGTCAATACTATTCCTTTTGGTGTGATTTCCATTACGCCCATTTCAGTGATTATCATATTTACTTGTCCTTTGGCTGTTAGTGGCAATGTACATTTTTTAAGGATTTTTGGATTTCCTTTTGCAGTGTGTTCCATTGCAAGGATTACTCTTTTTGCTCCTACAAGCAAGTCCATTGCTCCTCCCATTCCTGGGATTTTCTTTCCAGGTATCATCCAGTTTGCAAGGTCGCCGTTTTCATCTACTTGCATTGCTCCAAGGATTGAGGCATCTACGTGTCCTCCTCTGATTAGAGCAAATGAAGTTGCTGAATCGAAGGTTGCGGCTCCGTCTATCATTGTGATAAATCCACCGCCTGCGTTTATCAATTCAGGGTTTTCTTCTCCTGGTTTAGCATCTGAATCCATTCCTATCAATCCGTTTTCACTTTGAAGTAATACGTTTACTCCTGGTTTTAGGTAGTTTGGTATTAGGGTTGGTATTCCTATGCCTAAGTTTACTACGAATCCATCTTGAAGTTCCAAAGCTGCTCGCTTTGCTATGACTTCTCTTACTTGATTCTTATCCATATTTGTTTGTTGTTTTGTTCTTGGTTTGTTTTATTTTCCCATACGTCTTGCCAACTCTTCTACTACGTATGAAGCTACGTCGTCAGCGTATGTGTTCATTCCAAAGCCTGCATCGTATCCTAATTCTTTTGCAAGTTCGTGTGAGATTCTTGCTCCGCCACAGCATAGGATTACTTTGTCTCTTAATCCTTCTGCTTCTAACATTTCAACCAATTCTACAAGGTTTTGAATGTGTACGTCTTTTTGTGTAACGGTTTGTGATACTAATAATGCGTCTGCGTTTAGTTCTATGGCTTTTGCTATAAATTCTTCGTTTGATACTTGTGCTCCCATGTTTAGAGCTTCTATCATTTCATAGCGTTCCAATCCGTAGTGTCCTGCATAGCCTTTCATATTCATGATAGCGTCTATACCTACTGTGTGAGCGTCTGTTCCTGTTGATGCTCCTACTACAACGATTTTTCTTCCGATTCTTTCTTTGATAAATTCGTCTGTTTCGTGCATATCCATAACGTTAGATTCTACTTTTGGAACATGGATTGTAGAGTAATCTACTGTATGCACTGTGCTTCCGTAACAGTTGAAGAATGTAAAGCCTTCTGTTAATTCTTTATAATATACAACTTGTGGGTTTTCAAATCCCATCTTTTTCATAAGTTGTTTTGCAGCTTCTATTGCTTCATCTCCACAAGGTACAGGTAATGTAAAACTTAATTGAGTTTTACCATCGTTCATTGTATCTCCGTATGGTTTTACTTTGGTTAAGTCAAGTTCTGTATCGAAGTTCTTGGCTTCCATTGAATATAATCCGCCACTCATTATTGTTGTCCTCCTTTTCCTTTCATTAAGTCAATAAATGGATTGTAGTAGTGTTCTCCTTTTGCGAATACTCCTGCTAATCCTTTTCCTCCATCAAACGGACGTTTTATATCCGCAAAGATTCCTTTTTCTAATGCTTTGAACAATCCTTCTTCTGTCATCTTTTCTAATAACTCAATAGCATCGTCCAATACTTTTTTAGCTCTTGTTTGCATTATTCCGTCTTTCTTGAACTCTAAGTCATCGCCTATGTTTTTCATATTACGGAATATGTATTGTGCGTTTTCTATTGATAAATATCTATCTGACATAAATGGAGTGTGGATTGCTTCTGTCATCATTCCTAATAACTGTAAGCCTTGTCCTGTCCAAATAGCTATTTCATTGAATAAAGCATCTTGAATATGTCCACGGAATATGTTTCCTGTCATGAATTTTGTTGGTGGCATATATTTCAAAGGTGCTTTAGGGAAGATTTCTCTTATCATTTGAGCTTGTGCTAACTCATATAAGAATCCGTTTTCTAAATCAGGAGTCATTTCAAATGCGTGTCCTAATCCCATTTGTTCTTCTGGCAATCCTGCTGCGAAAGCTAATTGTTCGTTGATAAGGTCAGAAGCTAACACTGTGTGAGCTTGTTCAAAAGCATCAGCAGTTGTTAGATAGTTATCTTCTCCTGTATTGATTATAACTCCTGCAAAGCCGTTGATTACTCTTGAAAAATATTGGTCAATAAGAGTTCTTTGCATATTGATATCACGGAATAAGATACCATAAAGTGCATCATTCAACATAACATCTAATCCTTCTAATGCACCCATTACTGCAATTTCTGGCATACATAATCCTGAGCAATAGTTACATAAACGGATATAACGACCAACTTCTTCTCCTACTTCGTCCAATGCCTTACGCATTATACGGAAGTTTTCTTGTGTAGCAAAGGTTCCACCAAATCCTTCAGTAGTTGCACCGTAAGGAACATAGTCTAATAAAGATTGTCCTGTTGTACGGATAACAGCAATAATATCTGCACCTTGTCTTGCACCAGCTTGAGCTTGGATAACGTCTTCATAAATATTACCTGTTGCAACTATAATATATAAGTATGGTTTTTGACCCTCACCTATTGTTTCAATATAGTTTTCTCTACGTTTTCTATTTGCTTTAATTCTTTCCATTGATTGATCGATGAATGGTTGTAAAGCTTCTTTTGCTTTTTCCATATCACCTTGTGGCAAAGTTGCTAAATCCAACTCACCTTTTCCAACCAATTCTGCAATTTCGTTTGGAGTTTTTCCTGTTTGCATAACAGCATTTCCAAGCACAGGTAAAACACCATTTGAAAGCATACCCTTTTCTTTAAGGTAATCAACCAACACATTTGGCAATGGAACACCGCTTTCATCTATTCCATCAACACCCATCAAACGACACAATGTTCTTTCGCAAGCAACAGTTGAATAACCAGCAACGAAATCTTGCACTTGGTCAGAAATAATCTTAGCAAGCTCTTTTGCATGTGCCACTTTATTAAAATCTAAGCCTAATTTGCTTTTTTCCATATTCAGTCTATGTGTATTAAATCAATTAAAACAATTTAGCATAATTCTTAGCTTCTCTTTTTTGCCAATCACCTTTGTGATAAACATACGAAGCAATCAAAGGAACAACAGTTGTAGCCTCAGCATAAACCATTTGTTCAAAAGTAGTATCTACCTTACCCCAAGAACAAGCTTCTTTCAAAGTAGAAGAAGAACAAGCACCATCTCTAACATCAGCAACAGTGATTTGAACAGCATACTTGTGCATATCAACATCTTTTCCTAAAACCTCAGCACAAACAACAGTATCTTGTGCAAAGTTTTTAGGAACACCACCACCTACCATAAACAAACCTGTTGTACCAGCTTTGATTTTGATTTGAGTCAATTCCAAAAAGTCTTTTACGCTATCGATTGAAAGATGCTTTTCAGGATTTGCCACTTGGTGCATTACCAAACCGAAACCAGCAGAGCAGTCAGAAAAAGCAGGAACAAAGATAGGAACGTTGTGTTCATAACAAGTTTGAATCAAACTATCTTTTTTCTTAGCATTACCTTCTGACAACCATTTACCAAGTTCCCAAATAAACTCTCTTGAAGAATAAGGACGAGGCTCCAATGAATCAGCAATCATCTTAATTGTAGCATCGCAATTTTGTAGTTCTTCCTCATCAATGTAAGTATCATAAATTCTATCAACATAGTTACTTCTCAAATACTTATCATCAATAAAAGGAGTTCCTTTATAATGTTTGAAACCTAAGGCTTCAAAGAAATCCATATCAATTATAGAAGCACCTGTAGAAACAATGCAATCTACCATTTTATTTTTCACCATATCAACATAAACTTGCATACAACCAGCTGCGGAAGTACTACCAGCCAATGTTAATATAACAGAACATTCCTTATCGTTCATCATTCTTTGAAAAATATCAGCAGCGTTAGCAGTATCTCTTGAAGAGAAACTCATATCACGCATTGCATCAATAATTTGTGTAGAATCAATTTGTTTAATATCTACATGCTTTACAACTTCTTTTAATAAATCCTTCTTTTCCATACTATATCTTTTTTATTATTTTTTCTTTAAACTGCAAAGATACTATATTTTCCCCTATTTACAAAATTTAAAAATAAATGAATTAAATAATTTTTTTCAGCCTATAAATCAAAAAACTAAGAAAAAAGAAAACACAAAAAATCCGAAATAATTTGGCAGTAAAGAAAAATGCCGTACCTTTGCAGACGGAAAGTTGGCAGAGTGGTCGAATGCGGCGGTCTTGAAAACCGTTGATCTTCACGGGTCCGGGGGTTCGAATCCCTCACTTTCCGCCAAAGAGAAAGGAAGTCGTTAGACTTCCTTTTTTTGTTTTGAGCATTACACACTCATTCTCTGCAAAATAAATAGAGCAATTCCTTATTCCTTACACTATTTTTTGATTACAAAAACCACTCCTTTTTAATCAAAAAAAAACACACCTTCAAAACACCCTCAAAAAAAACAAAGAATTTTTCCGAAAAAACAAAGAAAAATTTTAGCGAATCAAAGAATCAATTTTTTAAAGCTAAGAATCGTTTTTTTAAAACAAAGAAAAAATCTTTCTTTACAAATAAATATTATTTTTATTCATATTATTATTCATGTCTGTCAGTGAAATTGACACCCCCTTTGATAAACCAAAAAAAATCCTAAGGAAAAAATTAAAAAAGCAGAAGTTGTTTCTTACTTCTGCTTTTCTCAAAAATGAATTAAACATTCTATTTTTCTTTTATAGAGTATTGTTTCAAGAAATCTCCATATCTTTCTGTTCCCTTTATATCATCAATAATATCATTATAATATTGTGATTCAAAAGTAAAATTATTCCAACATATTTTTTTAGCAAACTCATTTATAATTGTTTCAGCCCTTTCTTTTTCCTCAAACAATTTCGCTAATCTTTCTCGATTTTTTTCTTTATTTTTGTTGTTTTCAATTTTATTGTATCGTTCTAAAAATTCATCAGACATTTTCCAAATCACACTCTTTAATACTATTTTCTTATTAGAATAAATATCAGGAAATTTTAAAGAATGCCTATATATAGCAAGCATATGTCTAAATAATTGAGGCACATCGTAAACTTCAAACTTATCTTCTTGCTTTAATAAATCTTTCCATTCAGCGTGATTATTTTCAAACGGATAACGATTTGTATCAAAATAAGCTTTCCTATTCTTTGTATAATTTTGATAATAAGGTTCTAAATATTTGCACTCCACAAAATAGATTGTACCATCCTTTGTTTCATATCTCACATCTATATTAGCAGGTGCAGTACTCTTTGTTAAAGGTATAGACTCTTTCCATTCAAATTCTACTATTACACCTTTTGCTTTTTCAAATAACTTATAATAATTAAATGCCATTCCCGCCGAAGAGTTAATTTTACTTATTTCAGCAGCAGGATTTCCTTTTCCACCTTCTAATTGTCCCTTTTGTTCCTCAGTAGGATTTTCCAAAAGATTTATTACATACGGATAGGATAAAACCGTCTTATTATTTTCCTCATACAATTCACGAAGAAGTTTTACTAAATAGTTTAATTGCATACACTTTAATGATTTATTTTTACAAAAATACGTATTATTTATTAATACGAAAAACACTAAAAAAACAGTGAGTTTTACTCTCTCAAAATATTAGTCTAACATTTCTTTTGTTGGAGGAAGAAAATCACTTGCTTTTGATGAAGAAATAACTGAGCGTCCTAATTTTTCTTCTAATTGTTTTCTTGCCACCTTTGCAACACTTCCTCCTTCTTTTGCAATATTAGCATTTTGTTGAAAGCCTTTTGGATTTTTTTGTTTTGATATTTCGGTTGTAGATGCTTCTGCAAGTATGTTTAAAGCCAATTCAACATTTGTCATATTATCTCGTAAATTCTCCTTTTTCAGTCCTTTTAATTGTTTGTATTCTCTTGTTTTTAAACTACTCCACTCTTTTGTTATGATGTCTGTAAGTTTTGCAAATTCTATTCCTTCTTTCACCCCTGTGCGTTTCCATTCATCTGTGAGTTCTTTTCTTACTTCAATGCTTTTCAATCTTTGATTTATCCAAGCCTCTGAATAACCTAATTGTTTATAGTCTGCCATTGCTTGCTCTATTGACAGCTCTGGATCTTGCATTTGGTCTATTCTTTGACTTGCAACCTCCGCCATCCATTGTTTAAATGGCTCTGCTTTTGGAGAAGGTATAGATTGAATTAAACGAAACAATTGCTCTGTATCAGCAACATCAGTTAATCTCATCTTACCATCAAGTGCAGGCACTTTGAACCTGTGACAATTTGTCACGGTTTCATTTCCTTCATCTTTCAATCTTTGTTTTAACTTTCGCCAATATGCTGCTGCATCTACACTATTTGTAAGCACTGCTACTACATCTATTATTGAGAAATACCATTTCTCTTGCTTATCGTCCCAAATTGTACGTACATTTCTTTCTTCAAAGGCTTGTAAGGCTTGTTTCTTTGTCATGATTATTTGTTTTATTGGATTTCAAAAATAAGAATTATTTTAAACATACTTTAAATAATCAAGAAAAATCATAAATATTTAAAGTATGATTTAAGTTTTTAGGAAAGAAAACAAAAAAAGCGGAAGTTCTTTTCAAAACTCCCGCTGATAAATAAAGCCCATGAAAAAGAAAAAATCTATTTCTTAAACGTTTTCTTTTTTGGTTTATTGTTTATTTTGCGATTTTTACGTGTATTACTTTTTTGGTTTCAAAAAACTCTTCTTCAAAATATTGGTCTATGTCGTAGATTTTATACTTGTTTTTTATGGTTGAGAGTTCTTCTGTTAAATCGCCTCCTTTTAGATACAATACTCCGTTTGCAAGGTCGTGGTATTGTATTTTTGAAATCTTGCCTTTTGTCCATTGCATAAAGTCTGGCAAATAGGTTACGGCTCTTGATACTATGAAGTCAAATTGGCGGTTTACGTTTTCGGCTCTTATTTGTTCGGCTTCTACGTTTTTCAATCCTAAGGCTTCTACAAGGGCTTGTACTACTTTGATTTTCTTTCCTATGCTATCGACTAAATAGAATTTTGTTTCGGGAAACATTATCGCAAGTGGTATCCCTGGAAATCCTCCTCCTGTTCCTATATCCATTATTTCGCATTGTGGTTTAAATTTACACACCTTTGCTATTGCAAGCGAGTGAAGGATATGATGTTCAAAGATATTGTCTGTATCTTTTCTTGAAATGAGATTGATTTTCTCATTCCAAGAAAGAAATTCTTTTGCCAATAGTTCGTATTGTTCTAATTGATGTTGGCTTAATTGTGGAAAGTATTTTAATAATTTCTCTTTCATTGTTGCTTAGTCGTTCAAATTGTTTGATGGATAAAGGCTTTCCCAGAATGATTTGTCGTTTTTCAAATATTTGTCAAACCATGCGTAGATTGAGTTGTTCCATTCTAATCGTTTTTCGTAATCTACTATTCCGTGGTCTTCTCCTTTAACGCTTATAAAGGCTACATCTTTTCCTAATAGGCGTAGTGCGTTGTACATTTGTATGCTTTCTCCTATTGGAACATTGGTGTCTGATGAGCCGTGTAATAATAGAAGTGGTGTTGTTATCTTATCGGCTGCGAAAAGTGGAGAGTGTTTTGTGTAAAGGTCAGGATTGTTCCATGGATATGAGTGTGCTGCGGCTGCTGTTGAGTAAGAGTATCCCCAATAGCCTTCTCCCCAATATGATGTTATGTTTGAGATTCCTGCATGTGAGATTGCACAAGCGAATATGTCGCTTTTTGTTACTAATAGTTGTGTCATAAATCCTCCATAGCTTGCTCCCATACAGCCTATCTTTGTTGCATCAACAAAGCTGTGTTCTTTGCAGAATAGTTTTACTCCTTCTATGATTTCATCTGCTGTTCTTTCGCCCCAAGCGTTTACGTGGCGTGCTGCAAATTCTTGTCCGTAGCCTATTGTTCCTGATGGGTTAAGTACATATACTACATAGCCTCTTGCTGTGTAAAGATATGGAGAGTAACGCCAAGCGAAAGCTCTATCGGTTGGTGTTGTACCTGCGTAATAGTAAACAATCATTGGATATTGTTTTGTAGAGTCAAAGTCAGCAGGTAAATAATATCTTCCTTCTATTGTAGTCTTTTTGTAATCGAAGTTCCAAATGTGCATTTCTCCTAATTCCATTTGTGCATATTCTGCTTCTTTTGGGAATTGTAGTTGTTTGCTTGCAGAAAAGTCGTATGCGAACAGACGTTGTGGTTTGTTGTAGTTTTCTCCTATATACATTGCTTTTGTGCCTTCTTTGTTTAGTGAGAAAGAAGAAATCATATCGCAAGGTAAGTCTATCTTTTTAATTTCGTTTGTTGTAAGGTTCATACAATAAACATTGATAGAGTCTTTGTCTGTTGTTGTCATATAGAGTTTATCCCCTATTATTTCGTATGAGTTTAAAGATGGGTTAAAGTCTTTTAAAATTGGATTTAAACTTTTGTCTGCTCTGTTCATCACAACTAATGTGTAGTGATACATATTTGCGATTTGTTTTTTGCCAATCTTTGCTGCAACTGAGTTAAATCCTTCGGCAGAGGTCATAAATATTAGTTTATCATCTCCTAAATACTCAACTCCAAAAGCAAACTTATCTTCGCATATTAGTTCTGTTTGCATTGTGTTTAAGTCCATTTCATAGAATTTCTTGTATCCGAAAGGACGTTCTGTGTATTTGTCGTATGAAACTGCAAATAAGATTTTGTCTGATGTGGAATTAACATCGCATAAATAAACATTATGAGAAGAGAATGTAAGTCTTTGAAGTGATGCTGTGCCTAAACGATATAGCCAAAGATTTGTACGATTTCTCCAATTTTTATCAGAACGGTCCTCTGGTGATTGTAGAAGTTCTACATCTTTTTTCTTTGCATCAAATTTATCTGATACTGTTATGATAAATCCTTGTTCGTTATCAAGGAAACTAATGCTACCACTTGGAATATTTTTTGCGATAACGCTTGTAGATAAGTCCTTTGGATTGAAAACAAGCAATGAGTTTTCTCCGTTTATCTTTTCAGTATAGTAAAGCATTTCGCTTTCTGGCAACCATGCTACACCATAATTCTTTTCACTTGCAAAGATTAGTTTATGTTCTTTTGTGTATAATTCCCATTTCCAATTATTTTTACCTTTATTGTCGGTTTCTCTGCTTTTCAATACATAGAAATTACCTTTTGGAGAAAGGCTTACACTATTAAGGGTTTTGCCTTGAAGCATTGTTTCTAAATCCAAAGGTGTTTTCATTGAGAAATCTCCAAGCAATGCTTCACCTTCAACCTCTATTTTAAGTTGAGAGTTTTCTCTTACTAAAAGATTTAAAAATATGTCTTTGATTCCTTGATTGTAGTCTAAGGAAATTTTAATTGTATCTAAGACTTCTTCATTTTTTTCTTTGCTTTTTTCTACAAAGTCTGCTTTAAAAGCACAGTTGCTTATAACTTTGAAAGTTAGCTTTTCTTTTTTATCGGTTTTTACTCTAAACCCAAGCGATACGACATAGTCTTTGTCTTGCTTTGCAAAGTTTAAATATCCGTTTTCATCAACTGAGGTTTTCACTGCCTTGCTTTCATCTGCTGATAAGCATTTGAAATCTGTTAAAAGATTGAATGCTTTTCCGTTATTGTCAAGACTGTCTATCATAAATGGCTTTTGTATTTCAGCCGTTGAGAGTAGTGAATAATTTTCTACTACTTTTTGTGCAGATAAAGAGAATGTGAAACATACTGCACACAATAAAGTTAATATTCTTTTCATCTTTTTAATATTTTTTAAGGTGCAAAGATAAGAAAAATAACAATAGAACGTTTTTATCTTTATAAAATGAGAGTAATATGAAACACGAATTTTTCTTAACAAAGGCTATTGAAAAAGCCATGGAGAATATAGAAAACGGTGGCGGACCTTTTGGAGCTGTTATTGTGAAAGAGGGAGAAATTATCGCAACATGTGGAAACAGCGTAACTATTGACAACGACCCAACAGCTCACGCAGAGGTTAATTGCATAAGAGAGGCTTGCAAAGTTTTAAATACATTTGATTTAAGCGATTGTGTGATTTATTCTTCTTGCGAACCTTGTCCTATGTGCCTTTCTGCAATCTATTGGGCAAGGATTCAGCACATTTATTACGCCGCTACAAGAAAAGATGCAGCACTTGCAGGCTTTGACGACCAACATATATATGACGAAATACCATTAAAAGAAGAAGACCGTAGCCTTCCAATAGAGAAAGTAACACATACACTCTCCGTTTTACCATTTGACAAATGGCGAAACAAGGAAGACAAAACAGAGTATTAGAATACAATATTAAGACTCTTTTATTCTTTTTATATTCTCCTCCAATTCTGCTAAATCATCTTTATCGGCTTGTTGTGCAGCATAGAGTTTTCTTCTATTATTAAACTCTTCATACACTGCATCAACTATTTCTTCCATTTGTTTATTGGAAATAGAGCCTGCGTTTTTGAGTACATCTTTATTTTGAAAGTTAAGAAGTGCATCTACATTATCTCGCCAATAGTTAAGGGTTAAATCTTTTCGTTCTTTCACCCTTAATTCTGCTGAATCAAGAAACAAAATAGTCAATCGATTAAGCATGTCTATTTCATCATTTAAAAGATAATTCTTTGCTGTGTATATATCTTGCTTACGAACAACATTTCCTTTCCAAGAAGTCAATGCCATATTTGCTTGCGAAGCATCGGCACGACTAACAATAAGTTCAGCTGCTGTTTTATGAGTAACGGCATAGAGGAGTTTGTTTTGAGTTTCTGCAAAAAACATTTGAGTTGCTTTATCGCTTTTATCGTAATCACTACTTAAAGACAACAAATCTCTAACCTTTTGATAGAAACGCTTTTCGCTTGCACGAATATCTCTAATACGTTCTAATAATTCATCAAAATAATCAGGTCTGCCATCAGGATTTTTTAATCTTTCATCATCAATTAAAAATCCTTTTACCATATATTCCTTTAAATTACGATTTGCCCATATACGAAATTGCGTACCACGTTTGCTCCTAACCCTAAAACCAATAGCCAAAATCATATCAAGTGAATAAAAAGTAACATTATAATTTTTACCATCGGAGGCAGTTGTTAAGTAATTCTTAATAACTGATTCTTCAACTAACTCTCCTTCTTTCAATACATTAGATATGTGCATACTAATATTAGGTATAGAGGTGTCAAAAAGTTCTGCTATTTGGTTTTGATTCATCCAAATATTACCATCCTTTGCGTATAAAACAACTTTTGCTTTACCATCATCGGTGGTGTATATTATGATATTACTTTCTTGCATATTAGATTTCCTTATTTTTTCGCAAAGATACAAAAAAGGCTCTCAACTATATATTATTGAGAGCCTTTTTGATTATTTATTATTTTTTCTTTCTTAGAATGTGAATCCTACTCCTAACATTAAGTTTTGATTCATTGTTTCGTCATCTTCGTAAACAAATACATTTGTTAAACCGAAGTTATATCTTGCATAAATATTTACATTACTTGCAACATTTAATTTTAATCCTGCTGCTAAGCCAAAATCAAACATATTGTAATCATCAGATTCAAAAGTGTAATCACTTTCTGTTTCTGTATTAACAAGGCCTTGTGTTGTTACTACATTATGTGAAGACATTCCTAAATTAAATCCAAATTGTGGACCTGCTTCTATTGTAATCATTTTAATAGGAGAGAATTGTAACATAATAGGAACAATTACATTGTGTGAAGTAAGAGTTGTTTTAGAAGATATTGTTTGATTCAATATCTCATTTACATCTTTTTCAACTCCTCCTTGCATAGAATACAACACTTCTGGTTGAATAGAGAACATTGGGTGTAATTTTACTTGAGCGTAAATACCAGCGTGAAATCCTGGTGTCATAGTTTCTACCGCTTCAGTAACTCTTGAAAGGTTTAAACCTGCTTTTGCTCCAAATTTAACTTGAGCTTGAGATGTTAAAGATAACATCAAAACTGCCGCTAAGGCAAAAAATACTTTTTTCATAGTCATTTTGTTTTTTAGTTAATACATACTTAACGATATTACTTAACATTTATTATTTTATTTTGTTCAAAAAGCGGTATTACATCACAAGTGTTTAACATAAAGGTGTAATCAAACACGTCGTCCATCTTATGCTTTCTTAAACGATGAATATGCGATGCTTTTTCCATATATTCTCTCAAATTGTCTTTGCTTGCTCTCCATAGCTCTAAGACACACTGAGTAGAATCGTTCTTATTTTCAAAATTATCAGCCTTTAAAATTTCCTCTGCCAAAGCTCCTGCAAACACTGCGTCTTCTAATGCAAATGTATTATTCCAACCAGAGCACAAGATTTGCACATCTCTGTCTTGTTTAATCAAATATTCTGCCAAAGCAGAGAGATTGCAAAAGCTTCCTATAAGAATTTGATGTGGATTACTTGTTTGAGTTAGGCAAATAGCAACTGTTCCATTTGTTGTAGAGTGTACTATTTCGTTTCCTTCAACTCTTTCTTTTGTAAACTCCAAAGCAGAATTTCCCCAATCGGCAAATGGAAATGTATCTTCTATTCTTTCGCCTGCTACAAGGTATCCTTTATCTTTATATGCCTTTGCTTCTTCTATTGTGCGAACAGGAATTAGTGCTTTTGCTCCATTGGCAAGTGCTGTGCAGATTGAGGTTGTTGCTCTAAGAATATCTACTACTACAACATTGTGTTCTCCATTCATTTTGCGAAATGGATAAAGTGCAGGGGTAAGTATAGTTTCTATTTTGTTCATGATTTTTCTTATTTCTTTTTATTCTACGAGTGCTAAAGTTCCTTTTTTCACAACTTTTTCGCCATCTGAATTTACAAATTCTATTATGTATATATATGTATTAGGGTGACAGTATTCTCCTTTAAAGGTTCCGTCCCAACCTATTTCAGTATCGCGACTTTCAAATATCAATGCACCTTGTCTATTGTAAATTCTCATTGAATATGTTCCTTGCTTAACGAAATAGCATGTAGGTTTAAATATTTCGTTATTACCTTCGGCTGCACGAGGTGTGAAAGCATTTGGAATAAATATTACGGTTTCTCTTTTTATGCTTGCTCTTGTAGAAAGGGCTGTTTGAACCTTTCCATCATTTCCTGCTCCACCTTCCACAGCTCTTACATAATAATTTGTTTTATCAGAAGCCGTAATCACATCTCCCATAAAGTCTGTAAAAGATGAAGAACCTGATGTACCACAAAGAATAGGTGCTGGTTCCGATTCAGGTTGGCGATAAATTTCATAAACCCCTACTCCATTATCCCAAGAATTGTAAGCATTCCATGAAAGAGCATTGGTATTTCTATCAACTTCTGTTAATTCTAAACGCATAATTGAAGCAGGTCTTGAGGCTTTGTAAACAAGATTGCAAGCATCTGGTGCTTCAAATATATAAGAATAGTCATTTTTATTATTCTCCAAGGAAATATTATCCACATATTGCACTGTGTTATCTCCTGTGTAAGCAATATTTGCTATAACTCTGTATTCTCCTCCATTCTCTGCTCTTTTCAAACGATATTTATTAACTACTATACTTGCATCTACGAAAAATTCTAATTCAACCCCTTGATTTTTATCTTTAACAGATACTTTTCTTATTTCAACAAATTCAGGTTGTTGTGCAGAAGAGATTGTTAAAGTCTTGGCATTTGAAGATGAATTTATGTTATTGTTTCCAACTGCTACAACATAAAATGAATAATTAGGAATTGTAGCATCTATTGTTAATTGATAATTCAAAGATTGAGTATTTCCTGCTAAAGTAAAAGCAGAAGTACCTTCTTGTTTATAGATTTCGTATCGTTGAACATCAAATCCCTCATATTCATTCCAAGATAGATTTACCTTATCACTACAATTTTCTCTTTGTATATCAAGAACCATATTTGAATGTCTGTCTGTACGAAGCGAAGTATTGAAACAAGTATCAAAAGCCATAATAGCTAATGAGTTTACTTGCTCTGTCGAACATTGAGAACAAGTATAAGAAGATGCGTCCGAACCCCAAATTGTATCTAAAGCAACACAAGGATTTCCGCTACAAACTACATAACCTAAAACATCATCTGAGGTTGAAGGAATCCACTCTAGAAAGATTTGTTGTGAGTTTTGATTTACGCTTATGCGTTGCAAAGTTGGCATATTAGGAATTTCGCTATCTCCTATTACATGTAAAACTTGGTTTGAACGAGAAACACAACCATTATCGTTCTCTAATTCTATTTTATATAAGACTGAGTCGGAACAAATAATAGGTAAATTATCTGTGTAAGTCCTTTGAGTTTGTGAGGCTAATAATTGCCAATCCGTATCTTGACGTTTTAGTTTTCTATAAATCTTATATGGTTTGTTTTCGCTACCTTCTGGAATATCGCTACCCATTGAAGTCCAAGAAAGAGAAGCTGTATTATCGTTGTTTAATGTTGAAGTAAGAAAAATGGTCCTTATATATCCAAAAGGACGCATATTCTCTCCAAAATCGGCAGTAACTAAATAGCGAATTTGTTCAAAATTGGCATTTCTTACATTATCAGTATAAGAACTTTGATTAATATCTGTTGTTTCCCCTACTCTTGAATAAGCATTCTCCACATCTGAAAAGGCAGATATAACGTATTCCACAAAACCTGCGCCTTCTACAGTCTCGTAATAAAGAGTTGTGCTACCATCTTCATTGACTTGAGCACAATATACACTAATTGTATTTTGGCTCTTAGCAAAACTTCCTAATAATACAAAGGAAGAAAACAATAATATTGAGAGTATATTTTTCATATTACGTAATTATTTTGTCATCACCTGCAATTATTTTTGACATATAACGTAAATCAAGATATTTTTGAGATAAATCTCTAATATCTTCAATCGTTATATTCTTTATTGTAAGAAGAAAATCTTTGTAGTAGTCATATTCGTAGCTCATCTTCTTTAAGAAAGAGTACTTATCTGCTTTATCAAAAGCTCCGTCTAAATTTCTAATGCAATCCCCTATTAAATAATTTTTAACTTGCGACAATTCACTTTCAGGGACCAAGTCATTTTGCAATCTTATTATTTCTTTTTCTACCTCGTTCAATGATTCCTTTGCTTTGTCAGCCTTTACATCAGCAGAAATAGAAAGAACAGAAGCATATCTATAAGCTGAAAGATTAGCAGATATACCATAAGTGTAGCCCTTATCTTCTCTTATATTCATCATAAGACGAGAACCAAAATAGCCTCCAAGCAAACAAACCACAACACTAAACGGCAAGAAATCCTTATCTCTATGATTTAAACTAACACAACCCATTCTTATACTTGATTGTGCTGCGCCTGATTTATTTATTAGTTTAAAAGTAGCCTCACTTAAATCCTTTGTAGTGATAGTATAATCTTTCAAATCCAAGTTTTCATTTCTTCCCCACTTTTCTGTCCCGAAGTATTTTTCTATTTGCTTTATGAAATCATCTGAATAATTTCCAGAAAGCACTATTTCGCTTTGAGAAGAAGTGTAGAATGTTTTATAAAACTCTCTTACATCTTGAGCAGTCAATTTATCAAAGTCTTCTTTCTCTCCAAACAATGATAATGAATGTTGCTCTGGAAAGATTGTTCTATAAAAACCTTTGTAGGCCATCATTGCAGTTTTTTGAGCATTTATCTCAAAATTTTGTTTTTGTTTAGCAATATAAAGTTCAAACTCTCTATCAGTATAGTTAGCCTCTTTAATAATTTGCTCAATAAGAGGTAAAAGATTTTCTTGATATTTCTTTAAGAAATAGAAAACTAAACTTGTAGCATCTCTTTCAGTAACCTTTTCAACGTATGCCGCATAATAATCTAACTTATCTGCAACCTCAATTGCAGACATCTTTCCACAACCCTCTGTTATAAGAGAGGAAGCCGATGCAGAGGCGAAAAACTTACTTTGATTTACGCTTCCTGCATTCATAAACATAAACTCCAAACGTATTATTTCGGAATCCTTATCATGAAAACAAGACATTTTAATATCATTCCTTAAAGAAATAGTTTCATTAGGCTTGCAAGATAAGTTAATATCAATATTTAATAATTGAGGCATTTGGTTTATCATAAGAAAAGTTATTAAAATTCTACTGTTAGTTTAGCATTTAATTGGAATGGAGTTAAGTAATTTGGCACTCCATAATATTTATTACTATAATCAGCTACCCAAAAATATGAAACAACATTTTTGTTTGAAAATATATTGAAACATTCTACGTTTATCCATATTTTCTTAAAGTATTTCAAGAAATTGTTTTGAGCCCATGAAGTATTTTCATCTTTTATACGGAAAGTAAAAGCAATATCTGCTCTTAAATAATCCGGCATACGATTTGTGTGCATATATCTTGGAGTATTTGGAGCTCCAAAAGGATAACCATTTCCGTAATTAAAGCTTAAATAAGCTCTTATAAAAGGCATATTTGGAATATAGTCTTGAAAACTAATACTGATGTTGTATAATTGGTCGGTTGGACGAGGAATATATCCTTTCCCATCTCCTTCAATATCTTCTTCTGTGTTCATAAGAGAGAAACTAATCCATGAATCAATGCCTTTTATCATCTCTCCAAACAAACGCACATCTAATCCTCTTGCATAGCCAACTGCATTATTCTCTGCCATATATCTTACTTGCACATTATCCAAATAATAAGGATTCAAATCCCATAAATGTTTATAATATGCAGAAGACATCAACTTAAACGGACGGTCAAGCATTGTAAAATTCCAATCGGAAGAAAGCACAAAGTGTAAACTCTTTTGAGATAAAACATCAGAATGAACTGCTCCATGCTCATCTCTTAACTCCTTATAAAAAGGACTTTGTGCATACATACCACAAGCAAACCTAAACAATATATCTTGCTTTATGTTTGGTTTAAAACTCAAACTCGCTCTTGGAGAAGGAAGAAATTCTTTGTTATAATCCCACCATTGTGCTCTTATTCCAAGATTTGCATACCATTGTCCGTAATCATAAGAGAAAATCCATTGTTTTTGAACGTATGCTGAAAGACGTGTTGAAACAATTGAATTATTAGACTTAAACACATTGTTGAGTTGAGGAGAGAAAACACTATCAAAGATTCCTATATTATCGGGTAAAGAAGGAATACTATAACCCGAACTATCTACCATTTTCCATTCGTTTACTCTATCTTCAATAAATTCATATTGCCACTTAACTCCCCATGACAAATTACCGTTATCGTAAATCTTTACACCTTTGTGTTCTATGTTATAAACGTTTGCAGAAAGGTTATTACGAGCATGCTCAATGTAAGTACCAATTCCTCTTTCTAAACCTTCATCATCGCCAAATCCTAAACCTGTTTCCGAAAGATAATACTGCCCTTGAATATCATAATTCACCTTTTCATTAGTGTTGAAAACGGATGTTATCAACTTTAAAACCAAGTCTTTTTTAGGTTTATAAGTGTACATAAAAGCCCCAAACAAAGAAGAAAATCTATCTAATTCTTGTCCGTCAAAATAAACCTTTAACTTCAACATCTCATAGAAGTTTCCAAAAGAGGTTTCCCTTGTTTCCGGAATAAAATTATACTTATTATCAGCCACGTTTCCCAAGAAAGCAAGCTCAGACTTTTCGTTGATGTCGTAAGTTAAGTAAACTTGAAAGTCGTTAAACGTTGGATTGTATTCCCCTTGCGTTTCCAAAGAATTAAGCAAATACTTGTTAGTTTTTCTTCTATATCCCATTTGATAAGTCAAACGACTACCAATCAATCCCTCTAAATGAAAGCTCGCACCCAACAATCCCAAAGACACATTGCCACCAAACTCTTGTGGTTTCTTATAACGAATATCCAAAACCGAAGACATTTTATCTCCATACTTTGCATCAAATCCACCAGAAGAGAAAACAATGTCGCCAACCATATCACTATTGATAAAGCTCAACCCTTCCTGTTGCGCATTCCTTACAAGCAAAGGACGAAAAATCTCTATATCATTTACATACACAAGATTCTCATCAAAATTTCCCCCTCTTACAGAATATTGAGAAGAAAGCTCATTATTAGAAGACACACCGTCTAAAGTCTTTAATAAATTTTCAACTCCACCCGTTGGCCCTACTGCATTCTTTGCCCAATCAGTAGTAATACGAGTTACACCCTCAACACGAGAGTTATCACCCTTAATTTCCACAGTACCAAGTGTCTCCGCAGTTTTTTTAAGCTTGAAATCAATTTGTTTTTTCTCCCCGTTCTTTAAAGATATGTTTAATTGCTCTGTGGCATACCCTAAACAACTAATCACAAGCTTTAATTCCTTATTTGCAGGCAATGAAAGAGAATACTTACCCTTTGAATCAGTAGTAGCACCTATAGGTTTATCTAAATTAACCACACCTATATTCACCAATTCCACTCCCTTACCATTCTCATCTAAAACAACACCACTTAGAAAAGCCTTATTTTGAGCAAAAGAGAAAAGAAAAAAACAAACAAATGATATATATATAATTAGTTTCTTTGACATAGTATTCTATTTATAAGGAGCAAATATACAAATTATGTTGATAACAACAAAAAAAGCGAGTATAAAACAAGCATTTATTAGAGACAAAAAAAATAAAACAAAGAAAAATCTGAATTTTTCTTTGTTTTATTGGAATAATTCTTTGTTTTATTTTTTTAATTCAAAGAGTTATTTTTTTCTTTCTTTAATTCAAGTTTAGCTTTATGCCTTTTGGGTATTTTGCTTGGTATTTTACTTTTAGTTTTAGGCTTTCTTTGGCTTTTAATTCTTTATTCCAAGAAAGAATTCCATCTCCATCGATTTCCGCTCCTTGAATGTCTATTGGTGTAATGGTGATTTCGGGATTGTTGTGTATGATTGGTATTTGGTCTTCAATCTCTAATTTCACTGTGTTCTCACTATTGTTTTTTATTACAATCTCTATTTCTACTGTTGTTTCTATTGTCTTTGAGAAAACGTTTTTTTGTGGACTTGTTTTATACACTTTTCTTTCTACTGCTATCTTTTCATCTACTCCTGCCGACAAAACAAGGGTATCAGTCTGCGTTGTAGATGGAGAAATCTTTGTTGTAGATGTGTATTTGTTATCATGATATATATTACATTGTGCATCTATTAAATTAAGGCTTTGCCAATTAGGAATAAGTGCTTGAAGGTATGCTTTATTTGTTAGTTTTGGACGTATGATGTATTTATAATCTATCTTAACATCTTGTGAAAAGATATTGATTGTTTTCTTTTGAGAAGTAGATGCAAGGTTTATTTTTCTATCTAAATGAAATTCTCTTCCCAATAGGCCTGATGTAACTTCTTCCTCTGCTTCTTCTTCCTCTATCTTTGCGCTTTTTAACGACATTTTAACGAATCCATCTCTGTTTGAAAGGGTATTGGCAACATATGGCGAAAGTTCGGGTAAGAATGTATTGTTTCCTATGTTTTCGTTGCTAAAAGAAAGGTTTACATCTTTCCAATCTTCACACGAAAGCTGATAAAGATTGGCTTGAAGAGAGATTTGGTTATCGCTTGCCTTTGAGTTAATTTTCAAATCGTAAATAGGGTACCAATTACTTGCTGTAACAAGGTAAGAATATTTTAATTCTGCTTTTTCTATTGCTTGTTTAGAATAGATTTCTACTTTGATTGTGTAGTTTTTTTCGGCATTTGAAAGCAATTCTTGGGAGTATTCTTGTTGGAATATTTGTTTTTGTTTTTCTAAGGCTTTGTATTGTTTTTCTAATGTGGTGAGTTGTTTTTGTTGTTTTCTTAAAGTGGTTTTCAATTCTGTCATCTTGGTTTGATAATACTCCAAGGCGGTTTTCATTTTAGCCACTGTGTCTATTGTTTGTGGGCTTGAAATTGGCTGGAAGTTATCAAGTGCAGTGATTTGTTTTTGAGTTATTTGTATATTTTCTTTTATTACTGCTATTTTTTCTTCATTAGCCTTAATAGAGTCTTGAAGATTGATATAGTATTGTTGCTTTTGTTGTGGGAGAGTTTTGACATATTCTTTGTAGTCTTCGTTGTATTGCAACAAAGGATTGTAACTGATTATTTGATAGTCGTTATTGGTTTGAAAATGTAGGCTTTCGTTGTATAATCTCGGCGAGTTGTCTTTTATGTAAAAGGTGTTATCTCCTTTTTTCAATGATACCTCTGCGGTTTTCTCTATTAAAGCTCCTTGAGGATATACAATTACATTTTCTATTCTTGCTTTTAGCGTTTGTGCACTAAGGGTTTGAATTGCCAATACTAGACTTAATGCAGTTACAATCCTTTTCATAATACTATCTGCTTATTTTCTTTTCTGATTTAGTTGATTTTGAAGAAGTGCTTTTAGTTGATTTAGATGATGATTTTGTAGTTTTAGTTGTTGATTTAACAGATTTATTGTTCTTTGTATTTTTTGTAGTCTTTGTTGTAGCCTTGTTAGTTTTTGTATTTTTAGAATTTGTAACAGTTTTGTTATTAGGTTTTGTTTCTTTATTTGTAGTTGTTGGTTTCACTTCTTTGTTTGAAGGTTTTGTAGTAGTTGTAGTTGTAGGCTTAACCTCTTTATTTGCAGGTTTTGTAGTAGTTGTAGTTGTAGGCTTAACCTCTTTATTTGCAGGTTTTGTAGTAGTTGTTGTTGTAGGCTTAACCTCTTTGTTTGCTGGCTTTGTTGTAGTTGTGGTAGTATTAGTTGGTTTAACCTCTTTGTTTGCTGGCTTTGTTGTAGTTGTGGTAGTAGTTGGTTTAACCTCTTTATTTGGAGTGTTTACACCTTTATTAAAACTTGTTTGAACTTCTTTTGTCAATGTTGAAGTTGGAACAATTTGTTTTGTTAATGTAGTTTGTCCTTTGCTATTGTTTTCTTTAGTGTATTCTTGAGATATTTCTTTTGTACGTCTTATCATTTCGTTGTTTGGTTTTGATAATTCCTTGCTATCAAACTTAACATTAGGACGTTCTTTCTTGAAGTTGTTTTCTAAAGCATCATCATTAGGTAATTCTTTTATGTCATTCAATTCATCAGCTGAGAAATACTCATCATAATTTATGTTTTTGAAGCTTCCTCTTGTGATAACGCCTGAACCTGTTGTAACATTAGGATTTATAGCTCCTGTTTCTCCTCTTCCAATAACATGTCCGTTAGTTGGTTTTATTGTTCCGTGAGAAGGATTGTGTCCATTGTTGTGATTATTTCCAGCATTGTGATGAGGAGGTTGGTGTCCGTGTCCATGATGTGGGTTATGTCCGTGACGATTGCAATAAGCTGCAAAATATCCATCATAATATCCATTAGCATATCCTCTTGCGTATGCAAAATTTGGGTTATATCCAAAGCTAAAACTCCACCCAAAATAGTTAAAGTAGAAATATTCCCAATAATCATCGCAATTATCAATAACCATTAAGGCGTATTGACGTGATTTTAATGAATAGTGAACAGCAGCACTACGACAATTTCTTCTATATAAATCATATGCATAATCGTTGTAGTAAACAGCTTTTGAAAGATAGTGTTCACTCCAATAATCATAAGTGTAAGCAATATCGTATGCTTGTTCTATTATGTAGGCTGTTTTGTTTATTACATTCTTTGTATAAGAACGTGAATAGCGACGAGCTAGTGCATCGTTTGAAACTAATAGTGTTGTTACAAATGCTACTGCTATTAGCGTTAATCTTAATATTTTTCTCATAACTCTACGTTTTAAGTGTTAATATCTACTATTTAGACAATTTTCTTTATAAATTATTACATTTTCTTGTTAAATATCCATTACTAATCTCATTCCTCCATCTCCTCCATGGTCGTCTGTTAAGGAATCATATCTATGAATAACCGAACAACTTTTGATTGTTCCACCCCAAGAACCTCCTCTAAGGATTTTATGATTCTCATCAATAGAGTCTTCACACCATTCATAAACATTTCCACTCATATCATACAAACCTAACTCATTTGGAAGTTTAGTTTTTACAGGATGTGTCTTTCTTCCTGAATTGTCTTTATACCAAGCTACATTTTCTATATCATCACTTCCTGAATATTGATAGCCTTTTGAGTATATTCCTCCTTTTGCTGCGAACTCCCATTCGTCATCTGTTGGAAGACGGAATTTTTTTCCTGTCATCTGACTAAGACGTGCCGTAAATTCTTTTGCATCGTTCCAATTAATGTTTTCAACAGGTAAATCATCTCCTTCATACCAAGATGGATTATTTCCCATTACAGCTATCCATAAATCTTGTGTAAGTATCGTTTCTGCAATATAAAAATCCGATACATCTTTTTCAACCTCTCCTCCTTTTAAAAAGCTTGAACCTTTAACATATATCATATTAAAATCCACTCCTTTAATAGAGAATTTTTGCTTTTCTGAAATTGGTTGATGCACCTCTTCTTTTTGAGGAAGCACTTCCTCTTTTGGAATGATTAATTCTTGTGTTTGTTCTACCTTTTCTTCTTGTTTTATTTCTTCAATCTTAACTTCTTCTACTACTTTTAACTCTTCTTCAACCTTAACTTCTTCTTCAACTATTGGCTCTACTTGTGGTAATTCTTCTTTTATTAGAGAGGGTTGAATAGGTGGCATTACAGATTGTATTGGACTTATATTTTCATTTAACTTTAAGCCATTACCTTCCTGTTTTTCTTTAGTTTCTTCTATTGGGATTAAGCCTAATCTATTCATTTCCCAGAAACATTTAATCGTAGCTTTTACATCTGCCATTGAATTATGAGCATCGTCAAATGCTATTCCGAAAAGCTTTTTATGTAATTCTTGTAATTTAGGATACTTATAACCATAGTAACCTGGTATTCTACAATAATTAGTGCTTAAAATCATTGTACAATATGACAATTTATCATCCATAATATCTGCTTCACCCATTCTAATTAGCTCTGCACCTATTATCTTTTTATCAAAAGCCACATTGTGTCCTACTACATATTTTGATTGACGGTAGTCTGACAAGAATTTTTCAAGAACTTCTCTCAATGGTTGTCCTTCTGCTCTTGCTCTTTCTACTGTTATTCCATGTAAATCTATTGCTGATTTTGATATTGTAAAGCCTTCAGGATATATTATGTAGTCGTGTTCTTTTAGTTTCTCTCCTTTTTCATTTGTTGTTACCCAAGAAAGTTGTACTAGGCGAGGCCAATTTGCTGTATTGCTACTTGGTTCGTCATAGTCATCAGGTAAGCCTGTTGCCTCTGTATCAAAAAATAGTATTTGAGTTTCTGTTTGTTTGTTTACTTGTTCATTTTGTTTACCATTACGAGCATGATAGTTTGCTTTCACTAAATCCAATTTATCTTGTGGAAAGTCTGAACAAAAAGTTAAATGAAACATCATATCCGCCTCTGTTCCTGATAATACACCTATTGAAATAAGCGATGCTATATTGAAATGAGACATATCATTGTTTGAAAGATTAAAGTAATTTATAGCCTTATTCATGTCAGCTTCTACCATTCGCCCAATAGCATAAAAAGTTCCCATGGTATTTAACGCATCTTTTGACTTACAATCTTTAATAAAGGCTAAATTGTCTTCTACCTCATCATAGCAATTTTCATGAGAAGATGTTGCAACTTGCTTTGTTATCCTAACAAGATTGAAATCCATACCATTGTAATTGCAATCTTCAAAATGATATTCTCCACAGAAATAATTTAAAAGATTATACACATGGTCGTTTGTTACATAATAAGGTTTATAAGCAGGAATAGCATTGTTTCTAAACTGATATTGTCCTCCCTCTTTGTGTTGTGAAGGTGGCAAAACCAAAAATGCCTTCCAACGCAACTCCATTCGTTTAAATAATTCCCTGTCTCCTACTCTTTTTGCACTATATGAATAAACCTCCTCTGAATATTCAAAATCATTCATTCTAAAAATAATGTGCAAACCTCTGCCGCTACCGCTATCAATTACCCAAGCATAATCTTGAGGCAAACCTAAAATTGCAAGACACTTTGCTACAAAATCATCAATCCTACCTCTTCTATCATAATATGAATAATAAAGTTCATCAATATCTAAAGCACGATATTCATTAAAACCACTAATCAAACCTATTCCCACACTATCTTCCCAATTATAACTTTGGATATCGTCTTGACGAACATCTATATATTTTTTCCAATTATCTATTATGGGTTTCTTATAATTACTCTTACCAACTGGGGAAATATTCATTCCCATACTTTGATAATATGTTGCGTAAAGATATAATTCGTTTCTCATACTTCTATTTTTAACAGATAATCTGCAAAAGTAAATATTTTATCGTATCTTCGCAAAAAATTTAAGGTTAATTTTATGAGATTAAAACTATTTTTAATTCTAGTTTTGAGTAGTATGTTTGCCTTTGCTCAAAACAAAAGCAATTCAACGCAAGATTATATTAATACGTATGCAAAAATCGCTATTGAGCAAGAAAAGCAATATGGCATTCCAGCTTGTATTACATTGGCTCAAGGTATATTAGAATCAGGTAGTGGGCGTTCTCGCTTGGCTACAGAGGCAAATAATCACTTTGGAATAAAGTGTCACAACGATTGGAAAGGCAAAAAAATCTACAAAGACGATGATGCTAAGAATGAGTGTTTTAGAGTATATGACAATCCTGAACAATCTTATATTGACCATTCGCTTTTCCTTGTTGGAAAAAAGAGATACGCCGAGCTTTTTAAATTAAAAATCACAGACTACAAAGGTTGGGCAAAGGGTTTAAAGCAAGCAGGATATGCTACCAATCCTAAATATCCTCAATTATTGATAGATATTATTGAGTTGTATGATTTAGCAGATATTTCAAAGAGTTACGAAATTGAAACAAAGAAAGAAATTGCTGAAACGGCGATTAAGCAAAACGAAACAAAGAAAGAAAAAGAAGAAGTAAAAGCCCCTAAAGTTAAAGAAAAGAAAAAGCCTTTCTGGAAACGTTGGAAAGAAAACCGACAAGAAAGAAAAAAAGAGAAAGAAAAACGTAAATTAGAAAAAGAACTTCAAAAGATTATTGATGAACAAGACATAAACAGAATGGATTTTGAAGTAGAGTTTTAAAAATAAATAGAAAAGGCACTCAATTTAGAGTGCCTTTATTTTAATTGTTATATTTCTTGAAAATCTTCCTTACCTACTCCACATAAAGGACAAGTATATTCCTCTGGTAAGTCTTCCCATTTTGTTCCTGGGGCGATTCCATTATCTGGATCTCCTATTGCTTCATCGTAAACGAATCCACAAACTGTACATTCATACTTTTTCATAGCAATTATTATTTTTGAGTTTAGTATTAATTTTCTTTTAAACAATCCATACAATATCCCCTATGATATACGTGAGTTTCCTCTAATGCAAAACCTTCTACATTTTCGGTTTTAGGAAATTCTATCATTTCTTTCAATGGCACATCAACTACTTTTCCACAAGAAAGACAGATAAAGTGCGCATGTCTATCTACGTAACCATCATATCTAACCATCTTCTCATCTATTGTTATACTAAGTATAGCCTTTTTTAGAGCTAATAATTTTAATGTATTATAGATAGTTGTCTTTGATATTGTCGGAATCTTATCTTTTAAATCGTTAAATATTTCTTCCACCGTTGGATGAGTGCGATGTTCCAATAAATATGTCATCACAGCTAATCTTTGTACTGATGGTTTTATATCTTTCTCGATAAGATATTGTTTAACCGTATTTATATTCCACTGCTCAGCCATAGGGCAATGTGTTTTTAATAGTTTTCTGCTCTAACTTGGAAATATGATTGAGGGTGATCGCACACTGGGCAAATTTTTGGAGCTTTTTTACCAATTATTATATGACCGCAATTTGCACATTGCCATACTGTATCATTTTCCTTAGAGAATACTACTCCGTCTTCAATGTTTTTTAACAATTTACGATAGCGTTCTTCGTGTTCTTTTTCGATTTTTGCTACCATTTCAAAAAGTTTAGCAATTTTTGTAAAGCCTTCTTCTTGTGCTTCTTTAGCAAAAGTTGCGTACATGTCAGTCCACTCGTAATTTTCTCCTGCCGCAGCATCTTTAAGATTAGTCATAGTTTCAGGAACTTCTCCTCCGTGTAAAAGTTTGAACCAAATCTTTGCGTGTTCCTTTTCATTCAAAGCTGTTTCTTCAAAAAGATTTGCCATTTGCACATAACCATCTTTCTTTGCTTGTGAAGCGTAGTATAAATATTTTGTATGAGCTTGTGATTCTCCTGCAAAAGCTGCTTGTAAATTCTTTTCTGTTTTTGTTCCCTTTAATTCCATAATTCAATTCTTTTTTTAAAATTTATAAATAACTATTTTTTAATTACATTTGTTCAAAATCTGCAACACCATGCTGACACCAAGGACAGATAAAATCTTCTGGTAAAACCTCTTCCTCGTGAACATATCCGCATACTTTACACACCCAAGATTTTTTCTTTTTACTTTCAGGCTGTGGCTTAATATGCTCATGGTAATATTCGTATGTTAGAGATTTCTTTTCCGAAAGGTCTTTTGTTTCGTTAATATCAGCTAAGAATAGAGTATGTGAGCCTAAATCCATTTTAGAAAACACAGTTCCTGAAATAAATGCGTTTGCGTACTTTTCAGTTATGTAATACATTCCATCGGAATTGCGTTTTGCAAACTCATAACCCTCAAATTTTTCAACATCTCTACCACTTGCAAAACCGAAATGTTTTATTAAATCCATAGGAACCTCAGTTGTCAAAATACTTAGGGTAAATCTTCCAGTATTTGCAATCATATCGTGAGTAAGATTGTTTTTATTTACAGTGAAAGCAAGTCTTAGTGGATTGTCTGTTACTTGCATTGCAACATTTGTTATACAAGCGTTATCCTTTTCGCCTTCACGAGCCGACAAAACAAAGAGTCCGTATTCTAATTTATCTAAAACATTCATATTCTTAGCTTTTTTTAAAATTTATTACTTATTTAAATCTGCTACAACTTCCTTAACCATTTCTTCTAACATCTCTATTTGATTTTCTTTCATAGAAGATTTGATTGTAAGAGTAGAATCCAAGATATTCATTTCTTTCATTTCTTCGATGATTGTACGCATTTTGCAACCAGCAACAGGTCCCCAAGTACCATTTTCAATAAGAGCAAAACTACGTTTTTGTAATCCGTGAGCCTTTAAATCCAATAAGAAATTTTCCATTGGAGTAAACACACCACCATTATAAGTTGGAGCAGCTAAAACTATATGACTGCAACGGAAAGCCTCAGAAATTAAGTAAGAAACGTGAGTTGCCGATACGTCATAGCATCTTACATCTTTCACACCAGCTTCTGCCAAAAGACTTGCAGTCTTATTTGCAACAGATTCAGTATTTCCATACATTGAACCATAGACAATCATCACGCTTTTATCTTCTGGCTCATATAAACTCCACTTATTATATTTATCTAAGAAGTATCCTAAATCGCTTCTCCAAATTGGACCATGCAAAGGACATATCATATCAATTTGAATGCCTGCTGCCTTTTTCAAAACCGTTTGAACAGAAGAGCCATACTTACCAACAATATTAGTATAGTAACGTCTTGCATCATCAATCCAATCTCTATCGAAATTAACCTCGTCATTAAATAAGTTTCCGTTCAAAGCTCCGAAAGTTCCGAAGGCATCTGCTGAGAATAAAATCTTATCTGTAATATCGTATGTAAACATTGCTTCTGGCCAGTGTACCATTGGAGCCATTACAAAGGTAAGTTTATGATTTTTTGTTTCAAAAACATCACCCTCTTTCACTGTAACAAATCTATCTTCTACCTCAAAATCGAAGAATTGCTTTATCATAGTTAACGTTTTCGCATTACCAATCAACTGCATTGTAGGATAACGCAAAACTAAGTCTTCAATCAAAGCACAATGATCAGGTTCCATGTGATTAACCACAAGATAATCCAAACCTCTTCCGTTTAAAACATGCTTAACATTTTCAAAAAATTGACCAGAGATAGAAGCGTCAGCAGTATCCAAAAGAACAGTCTTATCTTCGTCCATTAACAAGTAAGCATTGTAAGAAACCCCTCTTGGAATTGGCATTACATTTTCAAATAAAGCCAAACGGCGATCACTTCCTCCTACCCAATAATAATCATTTGTTATTTTTCTTGTGTTGTGCATAATCTTAATATTTTATATTTAACATTTAATTTAATAATCTTGTTTTTTCATTCGACTATTTCAAAATTGTAATCATTACAAATTTGATTTCGATTGCAAAAATAAGCATTTTTCTTTAAACCAACAAATATTTTCGTAAGTTTTTTTTAAAGAAAAAATCTTAAAACACTATATTTCAGTAAATTAAAATAAAGAAAAAAATTACAATTCCAAAGAATTATCTTTCAATAAGAAGTCATAAATACTCATTGTTATAATTCCATTTTCATCTCTTATGAAAGGAGTTTCCTCTCCTATTATAACAATTTTCTTAAATGAATCATCAACTTTAAGCAAAGAAGCTCTTTCTTGTTTAATCTTTTCTTCCGTTTCCATACGATAAGCAGATTGTATATAATATCGCTGATTTCCTAAATTACATACAAAATCCACTTCCAAATTTGCACGTTGTTGCTTACTATCTTCGTTTTTCAAGACCACAGGAACAACACCCACATCAACATTAAAGCCTCTTATTCTTAATTCATTATAAATTACATTCTCCATCAAATGACTTTTTTCATATTGACGAAAATTCAAACGAGCATTACGAAGACCTAAATCCATAAAATAATACTTAAAAGGAGAATTAACATATTTTCGCCCCTTAATATCGTAACGAGTAACCTTCTCCACAAGGAAAGAATCGCACAAATACTCAATATAATCCTTTATTGTATCGTATGATATATTAGATTTCTTTTCACTCTTGAAAGTATTTGCCAACTTATTCGGATTAGACAAAGCACCAATGCCAGAAGCCAAAATATTGATAAGCTCTTCCAAGTCTCCATCTTTCTTAACCCTATAACGCTCTTTAATATCCTTTATATAAGTTTCCTCAAACAAAGAAGTTAAATACTTTACCTTTTGTTGCTCTGTTTCATACATTAAAATTTGAGGCAATCCTCCATAAAGCATATACTCATTAAAAGCCGTAGTAACAGAACCTGAATAAGCAGACATATATTCCTTAAAACTCAAAGGATACATCTTTATTTCAAAACCCCTACCTCTAAACTCCGTAGCAATATCCTTTGATAAAAACTTAGCATTACTACCAGTTACATAAACATCTGTATTCCTCATTTTCAAAAAACCATTCAACACATCTACAAACTCTTCAAGCATCTGAACCTCATCTAATAAAATATAATACAAACCCTCATCTACAATTCTACTCTCAACATAAGAATACAGATTATCAGGATTTCTCAAAGCCTTATTTTTATAATCCTCTAAATCCACCACAATTATATGATCAGAATCAACACCACTTTCTTTAAGATAAGAAGTAAAAAGTTCAAACAAAAGAAAAGACTTACCACATCTTCTCATTCCGGTTATCACCTTTATCATTCCATTATTTCTTAACGAAATCAACTCGTTCAAATACTTGTTTCTATCAATTCTTTTCATATCTCTATTCGGAATTTCTGTCATTTTTGACACTTTTTTCGACTACAAAATTAAAAACTCTTTCAATGCAAAACAAATTTCAGTCGGAATTTCTGTCATTTTTGACACTTTTTCCGACTGAGAGTATTTTTTTTCGTTACTTTTGTAACCAAATAATATAGTAAGGGATTATTATAGTAAAAGGAAACTAAATTTCAATGAGCGAAAAAGAGTATAAAAAAATAATTGAGCTTTATTCCGATGGGGTATTTGCCTATCTTGTAAAAAATTTACAGGATAGGGATTCTTCAAAGGATATTCTTCAAGATACTTTTATTTCGCTTTGGAATAATAAAGAAAAGATTGAAAAAGATAAGGTAAGGAATTGGCTTTTTGTTACTGCTCACAACAATATGTTAAAACACTTTCGCTACAATAAGGTTAGAGAAAACGACTTTCAAAGCGACACTCCTATTTACTCAAACACCGATAACAAACAATTGTTAGATTATTTACTAAATCAACTCAACGAAAAAATGCGTCAATGTTTAATGTTAAAGGAGTGGGAAGGCTTTTCGGTTAAGGAAATCGCAGAGATAATGCAAATAAGTGAGAGTGATGTAAAGGTAAATATTTTTAGAGCGAAATTAAAACTAAAAGAGATATATGAAAACAAATAAGGAAGATATAGAAATAATGCTTTTTGATTACGCAGAGGGGAATTTAAGTCCTGAGGAGCGTAAGGAGGTTGAGGCTTTCTTAAAGGAAAATCCTCAATATGCAAAGATGCTTGATAGTTATCAAGAAAGTCCAATTTTGGAAAAGCCTTTGGAGGTAAAATTTGAGAACAAAAATGAACTATACTCTCTTGCGAAAGGAAAAAAGACAAGAAAGATTGTATTTAAACCAAGTTTTATTTACTGGTCTTCGGCTGTTGCGGCTATTGTTTTATTGTTTTTCTTCACAAGACCTTTGCTTACAAGTGAACAAAAAGCTACAATTACAAATGATTCTTTGATTGCAAAAACTGAAACAAAGAAAGAGGAAAATAAAACAAAGAAAGAATTTACGGAAACAAAGAAAGAATTTACGGAAACAAAGAAAAATTTTGTCTTTGTTATAGAAGAGGAAAACGACACTATAATTCACCAAATTGCATTCCAAGAAATAGAGCTTCCAAGTGCAGAAATAGAGAAGCAAGAGCGTATTTTATATATGAGATACGAAGAGAGCATAATGGTAAAAAAAGTCTCAAAACCTTCTCTTGCAAGTAGGATTGTTAAGAGCATAGGTTTAGAGGAAAAGATTGAGGAGTTTTATAATTCGGATTTTGTTTCCAATACAAGAAATACAATAAACACTGCAAGAAGTCTTGGCAAAAAACAAGTGAAAACAACAACTACAACAATAAAAAGAGAAGAAAGTATAAATGTTTAATAAATAAAAATTAAAAGTTATGGTAAGGAAAATCACAACCTTAGTAGCATTAGTGAGTCTTTTTACAGCGTTCAACGCAGTCAAAGCTCAAGAGGAAGAAGACAAAGCCTCTAAAGTGGAGTTTAGTCAAACAATTCATCAAGGCGAAACATTGAAATTAGGTAACTTTATTTCGGTGGTTTCAAAAGAAGGTTCAAAAGGGAAAAAGAATGTAAAAATTTGCACTTCTACTGATTCCCCTATTATAGATGAATTAGATGAGGAATTAAATTGGATATGGAATAGCAAGGATATTACAAATGCTGATACAATTTTTGTTTTGGCTGATTCTGTTCTTCTTGAAAAGAAATTATGGAATAGCAATGGTAATATTTTAGACGAAAGGTTTATCGTAGTTTTTACAGATAACAACAGATATTCTTTAAGTTATGCTAACGTAGCAGATATTGACGAACTTGCTACTTTCACAACAGTCATCAATATATTTAACAAAATAGCAAATGAGGGTGATAAATTAAAGCAATTCGATACAATAAACTTAAATATCGAAGAATTGAATAAAGATTTAGAAAAAGCATTAAACAAATATCATAAAAACATAGATGTAAATATAGAAACACCGAAGAAAAAGAAAGACTTATTGGATATAAACTTAGCATTTGGAGTAGGATATTTAAATTGGGCCAATAATGGCTTTTATTCCGTTCCACAATCCTCTGACCCTTTTTCATTAAAATATGGATTGAAAACTGATATTATATTACAATTTATAGTCTTTCCTAAAAGTCTTATTTCTATTTCAACAGGTATAGGACAACAAAGCAACATTTTTGAATTTAGAAATGGATTTGACAACTATGAATTTGCAACAAACCCTACTTCAAACAACTATTCCATAGAATCAAATAGTCTTACAGCATATTATATTACTGTTCCATTGACAATAGACTTTAATTTGAATAAAGATTTCAGAATACATATTGGAGCAATGGGTGGAATCAATTACAACACTTCTTGGTCTGGATTTGTTCGTTCTTACAAAGAAAACGGAGAAACAACAACTCAACAATCTGGCTCTGCATTTAGCCAATTCAACCCTTTCAAATTAGACGCCATGTTTGGGATTTCATTTGATCAATTCACATTCTACGCCAACTATGCTTTAACCGATATGTTTGAAAGCACATATAAATTCCAAGCAAGACCATTTAGCTTCGGCTTAATGATATGGTATTAAGCCCATTTCACAACATAAACCAAAAAAGGCTGGATTTTACAATTCAGCCTTTTTGTTTTTTAGTTTTAAGAGCGTGATTTCGGGTGTTGTTCCTAATCTTATTGGTATTCCAAACGTGCCACTGCCTTGCGAAACGTAGATTTGAAGGTTGTCTTTCTTGTATAGCCCTCTGTTATATACGAAATTCTTATCGTTAATCAAGGTTAATGGAAAAATTTGTCCGCCATGGGTGTGGCCACATAAATAAAGGTCGGCTCCTGCTTTTGAGATATATTCACTTCCCAAAGGTGTGTGATGCAAAACTATGGTTGCAAGGGTGTCTGTTGTGGGAATTGTTGAAATAACACTTTGAATAGTGTTGCGTTCTTTTACAGATAGTGGGTCGATGCTTTGTTTGTCTGGTTTCATATACTCTAATCCTATAATTCTTAGCCCAAGCGTATCAACAAATTCGTTTTCTAAAACCCTCACTCCTATTTCTCTTAAATTGTTTTTTAATTTCTCCACTCCTACTTGTGCATCGTGATTGCCATCTACAAAATATAGTGGTGCGTTTAGGTCTTTTAATGGAAGGAGTGTTTGTTTGTCGGAATTGTAATGACTTTCTACTAAGTCGCCTGTAAGGAATATTATTTGTGGATTTAGTTTGTTTACTTTTTCTACTATTTTAGCAAGGTGTTTTTCGCCTCTAAAATGTCCCAGGTGTATGTCGGAGAGTTGAACTGCTGTGATTTGTTTTGGTAGTTTTGGTAGTGTGATTTCTACTTCTTTGATCTTTGGCGAAAAGGCTGTGATTGTGGAGTAGAGATATAGGATTAGGGTTAGCGTTGAAAGGATTATGAAAAATGTTTTCTTCTTTATGCGAAAGATGAGTTTGAAAATATCTGTCAATACAAGGGATAAAAGGAGTATTAGCAAGAATGAGCAAAGGTAAGAGAGAATTACAACTACTATATTTAAGAACGGATTTGCGCTAAAGGGCATTGGAGACAATAGCATCGAGGCTAAGGATAGCAAAATGGCTAATGTGTAAAAGAGATAGATGTATAGGGGTTTGAGGTTTAAGAGTTGTTTGGTTCTTATGGCTAAATAAATTGCTCCTGCTAAAACTACGGAAAGAAAGATTGGAACTACCATATTTTTTTGTTTAAAAAAAGTGGCTTATCTTTTGAATAAGCCACTTAATATTTTGAAATACTTATTTTATTTCTATTTCTTACAACAATTGTGCGTTGTAGTTTTGCAATGATTCTAAGGCATTTGTTTTTACGTTAATGTAATCTGTTACACCTTGTGCATTGAAGCTTTCCATTTGTTCAACAGGGTTTCCTGCTACGATGATGTGTTTGAACGCTCCTTTTAATGTAGGAAGTGCTCCTGCTACTAATTCTGCGTATTCGTCATCTGAAGAACAAAGTACTACTACATCTGCTTTTGATTCTACGGCTGCTTTTGCTCCTTCTTCTGGTGTTGCAAAACCTACGTTGTCTATGATTTCGTATGCTGCTAATCCAAAGAAGTTAGTTGAGAATTGGCTTCTTGCTTTACGCATTGCAAGGTTACCGTATGTCAATAAGAATACTTTTGGTTGTTTTCCTGATTCTTCAGTTTGCATTCTTAATTGTTCAAATGGTTCTGCTAATCTTGTTGCAGGAAGAACTTTAATGTCGTTTCCTTTTTCACCACAACAGCAACATGGTCTATTAACTTCTGGTTTCTTTTCTGTTAAGTTAGGGTATTGGTTTGTTCCTAAGATTGTTGTTTTACGCATTGCTACGTCTTTTGCTCTCTTAGCTGCGATTTCAGCTATTGCATCTTGAACTAAGCCTGCTTTAACTGCTTCAACAAATCCACCTTTTGCTTCTAATTCTTTAAACAATTCCCATGCTTTTTCTGCGATAGCGTTTGTTAGACTTTCGATATAGTAAGAACCTGCTGATGGGTCAACAACTTTATCTAAGTAAGATTCTTCTTTTAATAAGATTTGTTGGTTAGTTGCTATACGAGTTGAGAATTCATCTGCTTTTTTGTAAGCTACGTCAAATGGATATACAGAAATTGAGTCTGCTCCTGCGATAGCTGCTGACATTGTTTCTGTTGTTGTTCTCAACATGTTTACGTATGGGTCGTAAATTGTTTTGTTGTAGAATGAGCTTTCAGTGTGGATATGTAATTGATAAGCTGTTTCGCATTTTGGAGAGTATTGCTCCATGATTTTTGTCCATAAAAGACGTGCTGCTCTTAGTTTTGCAATTTCCATAAAGTAGTTACTTCCTGTTGCAAATGCAAATACTGTTCTATATCCTACTGAATGAGCAGGAATACCTTTTTGAGTTAGGTTGTAAAGGTAATCGTTTGCTGCTGATAATGTGTAAGCTAATTCTTGTACGATTGAAGCTCCTGCATTGTTGAA
>JAGCJW010000015.1 GCA_017647785.1 Bacteroidales bacterium
AAGGCGTTTTTGATGAAGAGTTAAATGAAATTACTTACAATCAAAATGTTGAAGCTGACGCTCTTGACGAGCAAACACTTAAAACTTTAGGACAAGAAGCAATTGTGGTATTAAATTAAAAAATAAGCAAATGAATAAGTTGTTGATAGGATTAGGGATAGCTGCAGTAGCTGCAGCTATCGCTATTATAATGAACCCCAAAGATATAATATCAAAAATAAGAAAAAAACTGAAACACAAGGAAATATATCCAGTAAAAACAATTGAAGGAAAAGTCAATTTTCAGGATATTGTTGCTTGGTTTAAAAGTTTGTCATTAGACAAGAATAAGGATGTTCCATTCATAGCAAAGGCAACTGAACTTAAAGATATGCTGAATTATGAAACTAAAAAAAATGCTGCTTTATTCGTTGGTGTTTTTAATGAAGAGAAAAATGAAATAATTCATGCACAAATCATTGAAGCAGATTCTTTTGATGATAAAATTCTTGAAGTTTTAGGAAATGAAGCAATTGTTGTTTTGAATTAAAAAATCCAATTAGAATGTTTATTCCCAAATGTGCTAGATTATTAGGTTCAATTGCAGCAGGAAGTATTTTTGGTGTAGCGATTTGCATCATTGTAAATGCATTATTAGACTCATTTGTTGTTGGAAGTGTATTTGGCATAGTATCATATATCATTGCATATAAATTTACGAAAGATATAATAACAGAAAAGATTCGTAAAAAATGTGAAAAGGCATTTAAAGCGAAGATTAAGAAAAGAAAGAGAAAAGCTGTATATGTTGGTATTTATGAAAAAAGAATAAAAGCTGAAGGTAATATGTTAGATCGTTTAAAGTCAATAGGAAAAAAAGCAATTAAAGCTACTGCGGTTCTAGGAGCATGTGCTGTAGCGGGTGGCGCTGTTGCAAGTGCTGCAGTCTGTGCTGCTCCTTTGTTTATAGCAGGAAGTGCTGTTCCTCTGATAGCAGGAGGTGTATTGGGTGCAATTGTTATTACTCTTGCATGTATAATTACGAAAGAGATAATAGCACAAATGGCTCGTAAGAAATTTAATGAGGCTTTTAAGGCGGAAATTCAAGAAGCTAAGAAAAATAGAGTTCATGTCGGTATTTTCGATGAAGAGGATAATACTATTGGTGAGATGACAATAGAATCAGAACAAGGCGTTGACGCTTCTATTAAGCAAGGTGATGTAATATACTTAACATATCAAGAAGCTATGAAAAATGCAGTTCAAGAAGCTAAGAAAAATGCAGTTCATGTCAGTATTTTCGATGAAGAGTGGTGAGATGACAATAGAATCAGAAAAAGGTGTTGACGCATCTATTAAGCAAGGGGATATAATATACTTAACATAGTTTATATTTGTATGAAATTTTTATTAGACAAAAGCAAATTATCAGAAGATAGGGTCATTTTTTTTGATAACTTTGAATATGAATTGAGAAATCGTATTCAAAACAAAGTAAATGAATTTCGTAATCTTTCAATTATTATGGTTTGTGAGTTAAGAAATAACGACGGAAAGTTTATTCACATTAACCATAATGCCAGTTTTGATATCGAAGGAAGTTTTGTAATCCATGGTGTGGTAGAATCTTTTGTTAGTTCAAAAATAAAATTTGAATCGGATGAAATCTCATTGCATATTAATTTGGAATTCAAAAATAAGCAGAAAACTCATCTGGAAAAGTTACCTGAACCAACACAGCAGAACAAAGCAGATGATGGGTTGCCTACATTCTTCACTATAGAACCTCGTTATGATTTTGATAGAATCATAATGCCGGAAGAGATTAAGAAAAATATTTACGACGCTCTTAATGTCATTAAGCATAAAAATCTCATATACAAAGAATGGGGGTTTGAGGAAGTAGATAGTAGACCTCGAAGCATTTTGAACTTCTATGGTCCTCCTGGCACAGGAAAGACAATGTGCGCACATGCAATTTCTAAGAGTCTGTCAAAGCCTTTGTTGGCTTTGAATTATTCGGAAATAGAATCAAAATATGTTGGTGATGCTCCTAAAAACCTGAAAAAGGCATTCGACACTGCAAAAGAACAAGATGCAGTAATGTTTTTTGATGAAGCTGATTCTTTCTTGGGCAAACGTATTGAAAATGTTTCTCATGGATCTGACCAGGCACTCAATTCATTGCGTAGTCAGATGCTTATATTGCTTGAAGATTTTGAAGGCGTGGTTTTGTTTGCAACTAATTTGGTGACAAATTTTGACAAAGCTTTCAACTCTCGTATTTTGGCAAGCATAAAGTTGGATTTACCTAACAAAGAAGCTCGTGCGGAGATAATAAAAGTTTCTCTTCCTTCTCGTTTGCCTATAGATAAACCTTTTAGCGATGAAGAGATTTTAGAGATAAGCGACATTATCGAAGGATTCTCTGGCAGAGAAATTAAAAATGCTATTCTCACTATGTTGCTAAAAAAAGCTGGTGAATGCGAAGATAAAGAAGCAGTTTTCACCATCGACGATTTGAAACAAGTGATGATTAGCAAAAAAGAGGAAATAGAAAAACTTAAGGCTGAAGAAAACTTAAGGTTAAAGACAAAAATTGCAAACAAATTGCAGGAAAAAGTCATGGAAGAAGATGAATTAGCTGCAAGAAAAAAGAAAAACTTTAAAAAAAGAAGGTGAAAAATCTTAAAGTAATCAAGGTATGAGATTGACTATATCTTACGGAGAGATTGAAAATAAGATTAAAGAAATAGCGAAACTTGATATTTCTTTAATGAAAAATACCTCTAAAAGTTTAAAACTTAGGTATAATTCATCTAATGTCTTTGTGCCTAATGTTGAACTGTTGATTAATGTGATTTCTGTTTCCCTTAGTAAGATAGAATGCAGTTACGATTGTAATCCTATTATGAAATTTGCAGTAGATAAATTATTGCCGCAAATATTCAAGAAATTACCAGAAGAAGTTATTGTATCAGATGGTGATAAGATTATGATTGAATTGGCAGAAATCGATAAGTTAAGAAATGTTTTCCAATATATTTCGCTGTCAGACATCGAAATGAATGAAAATGATATAGATATATTTTTGATATTAAATGATATTTAATCA
>JAGCJW010000016.1 GCA_017647785.1 Bacteroidales bacterium
ATTAAGAAATAGTTTTTCCTAAATTTTAGTCGGTTTTCCCTTATTTGAAAAAATTTTAACATTTTTTAATTAAAATCAAAGCCCGAAATACTACGAAAATTTCGAGCTTTGATTTTTTATTTGCAAATTCTTTAAGCATTTAGAGTTAAGCAAATCGCTACTAATCAATAGTTTAAGGATTTTCAACTCTTATTTAAGCCATTTTTAAGCCTAAAAAGGGTGTTTTTTCTCTTGATTTTGGCAAAATTAAACGGCGTTTGGTTGAAATTAAACGGCGTTTAAAAAAAATTAAACGGCATCTGGTGAAAATTAAACGGCGTTTAATTTTTTTTAGTGCAAATTTGAACACTTTTTCTCCTCATTTTGTTAATATTTCAAGAAGTCTTTAGACAAGATTTCTTTAAGAGAATAATTTTATTAACCCTTTAAAACGTGTCAATCATGGCAATACAGTATGTAAAGGTAAAAAGAATGATTCATGTGGGTGAAAATCCCGGAGAAAAGTTTCTTGCAAGAATGGTAAGAGAACAAGCAGTAGATTTGAACCTTATCGCAGAACAGGTTGCAGGTGCTTCCACTATGAGCAAAGCTGATGTGATGGGAGTTTTACAACAACTGCAAGTAGAAATGAGCTATCATCTTTTGCGTGGAGCAAGCGTAAGGCTTAGCATTTTGGGGACTTTCACTCCTAACTTGAGGGTAAAGGCTCAAGATAGTGTTGATAATGTGAAAGCAGACAGCATTAAAGGCTTGCATATTGCCTTTCGCCCTTCGCCTTGGCTTACTTCTCAACTCAAAGGTGCAAAGTTCAATTTTGTTGATCCTTCAATAAAAAATATCATTGAGACAATAGATGCAAATTCTGAGGAATTTGCTGAAATGGATGCTCTTTTGGAAAAGCGAAAACAAAAGGAAAAAGCCTCAAAATAAGCAAACAAAAACCGCAGAATTATTCTGCGGTTTTTGTTGATATTGGAAATTATTTTAAAATGCAAAAAGAACAGAAAAGAACCAAAAAAAATTTTGTCAAATTCAAAAATAATTATAATATTGCACCGAAAATTAGTTATTAACCTTAGCAAAGGAGGAATAATAGGAGAAAAAGAAAAAATATAATTTAGACTTAAAAAATTTTAACGACATATAAAAGCGTTTTTGCTTATTATTGGCTTTTCTGAAACTTCGACACTTTCAAAAAATGCACCAAAAAATAAGTGAAAAACGCTCACGTATCATAGCGTGGGCTTTTTCTTATTAGGTGCATTAGGTAGTCGAAGACCTCAGAAAACGATAAGACAAAAGTCCCACGTTTTTTTATGTCCATAAGTCAAACTTTCAGAAAAACATCTCGCCTTTGGGACTTGGGCAAATCAAAAGAAAAATAGTAAAATTAAAAGTTAAAAGCATTAAAACTATGAATGAAATTGGAAAACTAATTAATGAGTTTAAGGGTAGAAGGAGTGGTAATACTCATAGAGACGCTTCTTTTGATTTATGCTTTCATTATTTTCAAACTAATAAGGAGCATGTCGCAGAAAAAGATTACTTAGAGAAAAGTTGCTTGTATCTATGGTCTTATCTTTCAAGTTGGGGAATGCTAAGAGGAAGTAGTCGCCTTTTAGAAAAAAGCCCTGCAAGTCTTAAACCTTTAATAGAACACATACAAGAGTCAAATGTGTGGGATATAGATGTAGATAAATATACTGATGAGAATATTAATAAACTGATAGAAGAGTATAAAGCAATAGAAAAACTATTAAAAGAAGAAATACTTGAAACACTTCCTACTTGTACTCTTGTTACAAAAATTATGTTGGGGGTTTATGGTAATGTTCCGGCATTTGACGTAAACTTTACTGCAACATTAAAAAAAGAATATGAAGGGAAATGTAGTTCTACTGTTTTTAATACAAAATCATTAAAGTGCATAAAAGATTTATACGATAAGCATAAAGATGAATTTAATCAAGAAATAAAAGTTTTAGACTTTGAAAACGAAGAAACAGAACTACGATACACAAAAGCAAAGTTAGTAGATATGTATGGTTTTCAAAAAGGATTGAATAAAGAATAAATAAAAAACGAATAGAAATGAAAAAGATTTTAACTTTAATTTGCACTCTATTATGTGCAAACGTGCTTTTGGCACAAACAGTTTGGGTTGATGGTCTGGAATACGGCACAACAGCTTCAAATGGAAGTTTAATAGCATACGTTAATGATGCTAATTTTAATATTGTAAATGCAACTATTCATTCAAGCGTAGTGTATAATGGGTTGACTTATACTGTTCGTTATATTAGTAGTAACGCATTCGAAAATTGCAGTTATTTAACTTCTATCACAATACCAAATACCATTTCGGATATTAGAGATAAGGCATTTAAAAATTGTAGTAGTTTAACTTCTATTACAATACCAGATAACATTGATATTGGAGATTATGCGTTCGAAAACTGTAGTAGTTTAACTTCTGTTACTATCCTTGATGGTCTATCTACTTATGGACCTTCTATTGGAGATGGGGCGTTCTATAATTGCAGTAGTTTAACTTCTGTTACTATTCCTAATAACGTTACTTCTATTGGAGATTCTGTGTTCTATAATTGCAGTAGTTTAACTTCTGTTACTATCCCTAATCGTAACGTTACTTCTATTGGAAATTCTGTGTTCTATAATTGCAGTAGTTTAACTTCTGTTACTATCCCTAATAATGTTACTTCGATTGGAGAGAATGCGTTCAGTGATTGCAGTAGTTTAACTTCTGTTGATATTCCTAATAGTGTTACTTCTATTGGAGAGGAAGCGTTCAGTGATTGCAGTAGTTTAACTTCTGTTACTATTCCTAATAGTGTTACTTCTATTGATTATTATGTGTTCAGCGGTTGCAGTAGTTTAACTTCTGTTACTATTCCTAATAGCGTTACTTCTATTGGATATAAAGCGTTCGAGTATTGCAGTAGTTTAACTTCTGTTACTATTCCTAATAGCGTTACTTCTATTGATAATTGGGCGTTCAGTAATTGTACAAGTTTAACTTCTGTTAGTATTGGTAACAGTGTTACTTATATTAGACAGGGCGCGTTCCTTAATTGTACAAGTTTAACTTCTGTTACTATCCCTAATAGCGTTACTACTATTGGAGATAATTATAATTATGGAGCATTTGAAAATTGCAGTTCTTTAACTTCTGTTACTATTGGAAATAGTGTTACTTCTATTGGAAGAAGAACATTCAAGGGTTGTAGTAGCTTAACTTCTGTTACTTGTTTAGCTGAAAATCCTCCTGTTTTATTAGATAATGTTTTTTATAATACTCCTAACGAAAAGAGTTTAATTGTTCCTTGTAGTGCTTTGAATAATTATATAAATTCAGATTGGAATGATTATTATAATTTTAGTGCTGATAGAATTACAGGCATAGGGGGATATAATATAGTAGCAAATGTAAATAATTCTACCTTTGGAAGTGTTACTGTTGAAAACTACTGTTCAACAGCTAGGCTTACTGCAACTGCAAATGCTTGTTATCAATTTGTTGGTTGGAACGATGGCAACACCGAAAATCCAAGAATAGTTACCCTTTCAAGCGATACAACTCTAACTGCTAACTTTGAAGTTAGAGTTAATGATATTATCACATCAATATGTCAAGGACAAGTTTACAACGAAAACGGATTTAATGTTTCGGAAGCTGGTACTTATACACAGACTTTACAAACTGCAAACGGTTGCGATAGTATCGTTACTTTGACTTTGAATGTTAATCCTATTTATAATACAGAACTTTCAGCAACTATTTGCGAAGGACAAGTTTATAACGAAAACGGATTTAACGTAAGCGAAGCAGGAGTTTATACACAATCATTACAAACAATAAATGGTTGCGATAGTATTGTAACTCTTACTTTGAATGTTAATCCTACTTTCAACACAGAATTTGTTGCAACAATTTGCGAAGGTACTGTATATAATGAAAACGGATTTAACGTAAGCGAAGCTGGTACTTATACGCAAACTCATACCGCTGCTAATGGTTGTGATAGTCTTGTTATTTTAAGACTCAGCACCAATCCAATTTTAAACACAGAGATAACAGCAATAATTTGTGAAGATAGTATTTATACTGAAAATGGATTTGAAGTTTCAGAAGCTGGAATTTATACTCAAACACATACTGCATTTAATGGTTGTGATAGTATTGTCACTCTTACACTTTTAGTTACTCCTAAGAATACAGAAATTATAGCTTCTATTTGTGAAGGAGAGACTTATTCTGAAAATGGTTTCAATATTACAGAATCAGGAATATATACTCAAAACTTGCAAACAGAAAATGGTTGTGATAGCATAGTTACTTTAACATTAAATGTAAATCCTACTTTTGATACTATTATATATGCGACTATTAATTCTTGGGAAACGTATATGGAACATGGCTTTAATGAAAGTGAAGCGGGAACTTACGTTCAAAATCTTCAAACTATAAATGGTTGTGATAGCATTATTAAATTAAACCTTACAATAGATGTTTCTTTAATGGACGTTGAGCATTCAGAACTTTCATTCTATCCTAACCCAACAGATAGCAAAATTACTTTCTCTTCAACAATAGAAAGTATAGAAGTAATTGACTTAACAGGAAAAACAATACTTACTTTCTCTAATGCAAGAGAAATAAACATTGAATCACTTCCTGCTGGTGCTTATTACTTACGCTTAACAAATAAGGACAAAGCTATAATGCGAAAGGTTATTAAGGAATAGTTTTTATTATTTTTAATCTATTATATAAGATAGGGTTTGGCTTGTTTGCGAGGTGCAAAGTCGAACTCTATCTTCTCTTATACCGCTTTTCAAAAGGTATTCTTGCACTTGTTTTGTTTCTTCTTGTTTGCCGAGAAGTTGTATTCTCAGGCGTGCGTTTTCTTTTAGGTATTGCACAAATTCATCAAGAAACATCTTGTTATTTTGCAGTGTATAGACTTCTCCACTTTGTAAAACTTTAATTTCTATTGATAAAGAGTCAATATCTTTTGGAGAGTTTAGGGCTGTGCAAGAAAAAGCGTATGATGGTTTTTCTATTTTGATAAGATATTTATCATAAGGTTTTAAAGCAAGACAAGTATTCTCGCTGTCAGAGGCTGTATAGTAGCTAATATTTGTGTTATCTGTCAAATTATATACATCTATTTTGCAGTTATATGCAGGAATCTCCTTGTCTACTATTTGAAGATTCAAAAGGTGTACCTCTGATGCTCGGTATTTGTCGGGCAATTCGTAGGTAACTATATTGTAGTTTCTTTTAATGCTGTCAAATTCGCTACGATAGGCTGTTTTTCCGTCTTTTTTTAGTGCTATTTCGTTTTCATTCTTTTCTGAATTTATGCTTTGTCCTATGTTGATAGGCTCTTTCATTTTTATATCTTGGAGATTGATATAAAACAAATCGCATTGTCCAAATCCTTTCCAACCGTTTGAAGCGAAATAAAAGCTTTCGTTATCGGGGTGAAGGTAAGGGGAATATTCATCAAAAGGTGTGTTTATTCTTTTTCCTGCATTGGTAGGTTTAAGCCAAGAGCCGTTTTTGCTTTTGTGTGTTACCCAAATATCATAAGCGCCTTGCCCTCCTGTTCTATCTGATACAAAGTAAAGGGTATTGCCATCTGCTGATATAAAAGGTTCTATTTGATTGGCTGTTGTTTGATTTACTATATTTCCAATGTGTTCTGGCTCTGCCCACACTCCATCTATGTTTTTTGAAAGGTAAATTTGATATTTGCCACTTGCTTTGTCCATAGATGAGAAATACATTTGCTTTTTATCGGCTGTAAGTGATACCTTTGTGGGTTTATGCAAGATATTTTCTAATTCACTTATTGGAAAGCCTTCGTCATATTCCCATTGTTCCAAGTCTTCATTGAATTCTTTGTTGGCTTGACACAACACGTCTTTTGTAATAAAGGCTGTTTGTTGATAAAAGCTTTCTTCGTTTTTAGAGCGTTGTTTTATCTTTCTTACAAACAAGATTGTGTTTTCATCTAAGGATATAAAGGGTTTTGATTCGTCTTGTTCGGTTGATACATTCCCTATTTTATTTGGAAGAAATGGATATTGATTTTTTTCACCTTCACTTAAGAATTCACTCCATTTGATATAGTTTATTGCAGTTAGTTGCATTTGAGAATATTTGTTGTCATGCATAGTTTCACTCAAGAATTTCTCAAATTGAACAACTGATTTGTCATAGCGTTCGTATGAATAGTCTATCAATCCCAAGTAATAAGACAAAAGAGGGTGAGAAAATTCGGGACAAATCTCAACAACTAAAGGGAAATACTTTTCTATCATTTTTGTATTGTCCCTTTTCACTCCTATCATTCCTAGTAAAAAATGAGGGCTTGCAAAGTCTGGCTCTGCTTCTACAAGTTCTCGTAATATTACAAAGCTTTTTTCGGATTTACCGTCTTTGTAATATGAGTATGCTTTATTGAATTGTTTTTTTGCTTCCTCACTTACTTCCTCTGCGCACACATCATAATCCTCAATAAAGTTCTTTTGAGAATAGGTAATGCTTGTTGCTGTTAATAGTAAAAGAAAAATGAGAAGTCTTTTCATTTTAAATCATTGTTTCCATTGCCATTTTCATTCCGTCAGCCAATGAGTTTACAAATTTTTCTAATGGTTTCTTTACCATCATTGCAATCATTGGGTTTGCGTCAAGTTCCATTTTAACAATAACTTTTGAAACGTATGGTTCTACTTTTTCAAATTCAAAGATTATTAAAAAGTTTAATGGCATTGAACTTGGGACATCTGTGTCGTTTGTTATGGTGATTGATTCGTTAGGCATTCTTGAGATAATCTTCAATCCCATATCTGTCATTCCTTTTATAGTGAATGAACATTTGTCTTGTGTAGCTTTAAAGTTTTCTATCTTGTCGTTTGCTACCATAGAAAAGTGTGTGAAATCTGATAAATATTCATACACAAATTCTACATTTCTTTTTATTTCTACTTTTTTACTTTCTATCTTTACCATATCTTTTTTAATATAAAAAAGGCGTTATTCCTTATATAACGCCTACTATTATAATCAAAAACAATTAATTTATCCGTTAATTCTTTTCTCACTCCATGCTTCTGGATTTTTTCTCCATTCTGACAAAGAATCTAATTCATCTGTTCTGATGAAGTTTTCTTCTGCTGCTAACTCTATTAAAGTGTGATAATCTGTAATTGTGCTTAATTTAACTCCTGCTTCTTCAAAGGCTTTTTGAGCAACTTCCAAATTGTATGTGAATATTGCTGCCATTCCTTTTACTTGGCAACCGCTTGCTCTTAATGCTTCAACTGCTTGTAAACTGCTCTTACCTGTTGAAACTAAGTCTTCAATAACTACAACAGTTTGTCCTTCTTTTATGTCTCCTTCTATCTTATTTTGTAATCCGTGAGCCTTTTCGCTTGGACGAACATAAACAAAAGGTTTTCCTAAATCTTGTGCAACTAAAACTCCTTGTGGAATTCCACCTGTTGCAACTCCTGCGATTACATCTACGTCTGCAAATAACTCATTTACAATAGCTACGAATTGTTGACGAAGAAATGTTCTTATCTCAGGGTGTGATAAAGTTACCCTGTTATCGCAATAAATTGGGCTCTTTCTGCCCGATGCCCATGTGAAAGGATTTTCATTATTCAATTTTATTGCTTTAATTTGCAATAAAAATCGGGCTGCTTGTATGGCTGTCTCTTTATTCATAATCATAATGCAAAGATACGACATTTTCAACAAACACAACAACATTTGTATAATAAATGATTGTTTTGACAAAAAAAACTTCCCTCAAAGAGAAGTAATAGAGTGCGATAAATCAAGCATAAACTCTATGAATTTTGCACCTTTTTTCAGCGATAGTTGCAAAAAAAACATCTTAATTGTCATTAAAAATGATGTAGATTTTGAATATGCTTTCAAAAAAATCATAGAAAAGCTAATTTTTGTTCCTGCCGCTGGTGGTTTAGTCAAAAATGAAAAGGGAGAATACTTGTTTATTTACAGAAATAAACACTGGGATTTGCCTAAAGGACATCAAGAAAAGGGTGAAGATATTGAATTGACTGCTGTAAGAGAGGTTGAAGAAGAAACAGGGTTGAAAAATATTACACTAAAAGATAAGTTAGATATTACATATCATACTTATATGAGAGATGGAAAAAGAGAATTAAAGGTTACTCATTGGTATAATATGGTGTCTAATAGTAATGAAAAACTAACTCCTCAATCAGAAGAGGGAATTGACAGAGTGGAATGGTTAAGTAAAGAGTCTATTAAAATGAATAAAGACAATATCTTCCCTTCTCTTTATCATTTTTTAGAAAAAGCTATAAACCTATAAATTAAAACAAAGTTTTAAAATACTGAAACGAAGAAAGATTTTTTTAATTCTTCGTTTCAGTAAATTTATTCTTGATTTTATTCTGCGTTAGGTTCAATTAGACATTGCAGGGTTACTCTGTTTTTTTGTTCTATGAGAATTCTGCCCTTTTTATTGATATTTACTATTGATTCTTCATCATAATGCCTTATGGTAATAAGCTGTAGGTTATTATTATACTTGACATTATAAGATTGTTGCAGTCTTTCTATCAATCGTGGTAAGATATAGTCATTTTGTTCAAAGCAAACAGAGAATGTTAATGCCGAATTTTGTATTAGATTAACCTTTACACCAAAATAAGATAGTTCTGAAAATATGTTAGCTAAGTTATCCTCTGCAATGAAAGAGAAATCCTTTGCAGAAACCGAAAGAAGGGTTTGTTTGTCTTTGAAAATGTAGTTTGGAATTAATGGTTTTACTTCATCACAATGTGTTATTACACTTCCTTGCTTGTTTACATCAACAAAAGATTTCACATAAAGAGGAATAGACTTATTTTCTAATGGTTTTATAGTCTTTGGGTGAATTACAGAGGCTCCGTAATAAGACAATTCTATTGCTTCACGATAAGGAACTGTTTCTAACTTTTGAGCATTAGGCATTCGCTTTGGGTCGGCTGACATAAGCCCATCAACATCTTTCCATATAGTCAAAGAATTTGCGTTTGCACAATAAGCAAGTATTGCTGCAGAATAATCAGAGCCTTCTCTACCAAGCGTTGTTGTGTATCCTTCACGAGTAGAGCCTATAAAACCTTGAGTAATTATCAAATCTGTTTCCAAAAACAATATTTTAAATTTTTCTTCTACTGCTTTCTCTGTTTGTTTCCAATCTACTTGAGCTCCTCTGTAAGAATTGTCTGTTTTTATTAACTCTTGAGCTGGAACAAGTCTATGATTCAAATCTAAACTTGTCATATATAATGAAATTATTGCCGTAGAGAGTCTTTCACCATAAGAGACTATTTTGTCGTAAAGGAAATCATAATCATTAGGATTTAATCCAAAAAGAACTTGTTTTAGTTCATCAAAAATACTCTCTAACATATTGAGAGCAATATCTATGCAAGCATTATTTTCAAACAAGTCTTGAATGATTGACTTATGATAATTTTTGCTCAACAAAAACTCCTCTTCATTGAATTTGTTGTAACGATGCCACAAATCTACTATTTTCTCCAAAGAATTTGTTGTTTTACCCATTGCAGAGACTACAACTATTTTAAGTTTTTCTTCTCTTTGTAAAATAGAAATAACATTTCTAACGGCAGAAGCGCTATTAACTGAAGCTCCTCCAAATTTTTCTACATAAACCTCAAGCATAAAATGAGTATTAAGTTGTTTTCAAGTTACAAAAATAAGTATTTTTGAGTTTATTTCAGTCTTTTTATGTATTTTTGCCACAAAATACGAAATAAAACAATGAGCAATAATCATAACAACAAATCTCACGGTTTATGGAGTGCGAGTTTTTCAACTACATTAAGCATTTCATTAGTAATGTTCCTACTTGGTTTTATATTTCTTTTCATTTATCATGCTTATAGCGTTTCAAATGAAATTAAAGAACAAGTTTCATTTACTGTTTATTTGAATTCAGGAACAACTGCTGAAGACGCAGCTAATTTAGAACAAGAAATAAGACAAAACTCCAAAGTAAAATCTACTAAATATATTTCTCCTGAAGAAGCCGCTCAAATGATGAATAAAATAATGGGCGACAATCACTTAGTAGTTTTAGATAGCGTTAACCCTTATCAACCTTCTATAGAGGTAAATCTTAAAGCTCAATCATTAAACATTTCTGAAATTAGACAATTTATCTTAAACGTAGAATCAAAAGACATTGTTGATGTTGTGGATTACAGACACGATTTAATAACTGATATAAACGACATAATTTATAACATAAGTGCATTTATATTTGTGTTATTCTTATGCTTGTTGTTTATTGCTATCACTTTGATTAACCACACGATACGCCTTTCAATAAGAAACAAAAGATTGCAAATACGTTCGATGGAGTTAGTTGGTGCAAAACCAAGTTTCATAAGACGTCCTTTCATTGCAAAAGGATTTACACTTGGATTAAGTGGAAGTATAATTGCAGATGTACTTTTAGCGGGTGTATTATTCTGGGCTTATTCAAGCATTTCAGGACTTAATATTTTAGAACACATAAAAGTTTACATAATAATTGGAGCTGCAATAATAATATTAGGAACTCTTCTTACCCTAATATTTACAAGCAATTCTATTAGAAGAAGTATGAATTTAAAAAGTCATAAACTTTACGAATAAACAAAGAAAATGAAAAATAATTCTGAAGAACAACAAAACTTTGCTTTCGGAAAGCAAAACTATATTTGGATGATAATAGGAGTAGCAGTTATCATATTAGGTTATATCTTGCTTTCAGGAGGAGGAAGCGATGACCCAGACAAATTTAACTATGCTCTTTTCAATACAAGACGCTTATTAATCGCTCCATTGCTTATCGTTGGAGGATTAGTTATAGAGGTGTATGCAATAATGAAAAAATCCAAAGAATAGAAAATGGAAATCTTTCAAGCAATCATTATAGCCATAGTAGAAGGACTTACAGAGTTTCTTCCTGTTTCTTCAACAGGGCACATGATAATCACTCAAGGTGTACTTGGAATGGAAAGTACAGATTTCGTAAAATTATTTACAATCTGCATTCAATTTGGTGCTATTCTTTCTGTACTTGTTATCTATTGGAAAAGATTTTTCCAAACCATGAATTTCTATTGGAAGCTTTTAGTAGCTTTTCTTCCTGCTGCAATCATAGGATTTCTTGCAGGAGATTACATAGATGCAGTTTTAGAAAACGTATGGGTTGTTTCCATTATGCTAATCATAGGAGGAGTATTTATGCTCTTTGTAGATAAATGGTTTAACAAGCCTGCAGAAAATCAGACTATAACTTACAAAAAGAGTTTCCTTATAGGACTTGCTCAATGTATCGCAATGATACCAGGAGTCAGTCGCTCAATGGCAACAATAGTTGGAGGTATGACACAAAAGCTTTCAAGAGAAACAGCAGCAGAATTTTCTTTCTTCTTGGCTGTTCCTACTATGCTTGCAGCCTCAGGATACAAACTACTACAAGCCTTATTAGAACCAAGTGGAGTGCAAATGCTAACAGACAACTTAGTTCCTTTGATTGTAGGTAATGTTGTGGCTTTCATTGTTGCGATATTGGCAATTAAATTCTTTATAAGTTTCCTTACAAAACACGGATTCAAAGCATTTGGTTATTATAGAATAATTATAGGTTCACTAATAATCGTTCTTATGCTTTGCGGTGTAAATCTTTCTGTAGCTTAATGATTGATTTAGAAAAAGGGGGAGTAATTCTTCTAAACAAACCTTACGAGTGGACTTCGTTTCAAGCAGTAAATAAGGTTAAATATTTATTAAAACACTATTACGACTTAAAGAAAGTAAAGATTGGGCATGCAGGAACGTTAGACCCTTTGGCTACAGGCTTGCTTATTCTTTGCATTGGTAAGTACACAAAAAAGATTGAGGAGTATCAAGCTCAAGAAAAGGAATATACAGGAACGTTTTACCTTGGTGCAACAACTCCTTGTTTTGATAAGGAAAAAGAAATCGATAACTACTACCCTACTGAGCATATAACAGAGGAAGATATTTACAAGGCAGCAGAGCATTTCTTAGGAGAGCAAGAACAAGTACCGCCTGTGTTTTCAGCATTGAAAGTAAACGGAGTGAGAGCCTACGCCTTTGCAAGAGAAAATAAAGACGTAGAATTGAAATCTCGTAAAATCACAATCAAAGAGTTTGAAATCACTCGCATAAACATGCCAGAGGTAGATTTTAGGATAGTTTGCTCAAAAGGAACCTACATAAGAAGCATCGCAAGAGACTTCGGCAGTTATCTAAATTCAGGAGCCTACCTAACAGCCCTTTGCCGTACAAGAATAGGCGACTACAAACTAAGCGATGCACAAACAATAGAAGAAATCTCTTCAGAATACAACAAAGGCGAGTAGTGATTTACTCGCCTTTTAACCACTTAGCTATATCATTCTTTTTATTAAAGGGTAATCTCCTTAAGTAAGCATCAAAATCTGAAATCGGTTCTATAGCATAACTTCCGTCATTTTGATCTTTTGCATATAATATAAGATATTCATCAATTAGTCTAAATAATTCTTTATTTCTTATTTTATCATCATAAAGATACAATGTATTTATTGAAACTGGAATTATTGGCATGCACGCAACATCTTTAAGTTCAATCTCTTCTCTTTTCTTAATTTCCTCATAGAACCACTTATTCAATATTGACATTAAGCCTGGTTGTAAAAAACGCACATCTTCAAATACAATAATTGGATAATAAGCAACTTGATCAGGTATGCCATTATCCCATTGAAAAGTGTAATCTTCAATAGAATCAATATGATTAATTATTTGACCTATACCTATAGGCTCTGTATCTTTCTTAAATTCTTTTCTAGCAGAATCTATATTACGTGTTTTTAATACAATCTTTTCATGAAGTTCATCTAACAACCTATCATAATCAGCATGATCTCTAATTTCTCCATTCATTTTTATAGCTTTGCATTCCATAATCAACAATTCTCCGTTAGGATAACGAGCATAAAAATCAGGTTCATGCCTATCTTCTTTTTCATTATGTATATTTCTTGCAGGCCAAGTAACAACATTATCATTAAGACATTTAAAAAATGTTTCTCTAAACAACACTTTCTCAACAAAGTCCTTGTTATAGTCAAAGTAACCAATGCTACCTTTTTTACCATTAATTAATGGCATGAAATCAAAATACAAACTATTATACAAACGTTCACATAAGAATTGATTATTGATAACAATAACACCTGAACCATCTTTTAGTTTTATAAATGGTTTTGAACGAAATTGCCTATAATCGGTATTAACTTTTTCTATCGAGATATAATCATCTTCATTTATACACAAACTTTCTATTAATGTTTCTGAAAAAAGTCCTGTTTCATCATTTAACATCATATTCCATAATGGGACAATCGGAACACCTGTTTGATTATTCTTAAAATATTCGTCTGTCTTTTTTGTCAACCAAAGTATTGTAGCATAATATTGCTTCCAAGAAGTTATTCCCCATTTAGACAACAACACATCTGACGCTCTTGACATAACTTCATTTTGAGGAATGAAATTTACTAATTTATAAAAATAATACATTTGACTTTGCATTATTTCATTATAAGCATAGTAATTGCTATCATTATTTAGAAAATTATTTAGAAAAATCAATTCATCAATTTCTTTTTTTGTTTTTTTCTTAAAACTAAATATTTTCTCATTAATTGCAAGTATAACCTTAAACAAATAAAATTCCTCATCTTCTTCTGGCATTGTATTTGAATATTCTTCAACTGGAATTGAAAATATCAATCGCCATAATTCAAGAGCCGTCCTATAAGTTGAAACAATAATTGTATCATATTTATTTAAACCGATTTTATTATAATAATTATCAAATACCTTGTTTAAATATACAATATGCTTTTGACTTTTTTCTGAAAAAAAAGTTTTTCCATGATTAGGTATTTCAAAGTTACCATAATGATGAGTCAGCACTGCCGCCATTTTAATAAGATTTGTACGATTGTATCTTTTCAAAATAGATATAATATCAAGTTTTTTATTTTCATTAAAAAAACTAGTATATTCAAGTACTTGTTTTAATCCATAAGTATCTCTTTTCATAAAATAACAATATTAATAGTATACTCAAGTTTTTAGCTTTACAGCATCAGCTACATATTTTCAATCTTTCTCACAAACAAATTTACAAATAATTTTTCTTTTGTTTGCAAGAGGTAGAAAAACTCTAAGACTTAGATTTTTTTTTCTTAGCTTTATTTTATTTTTTCTTAGAGTTTTTTTCTTAAAAAGAAATACACGCAACAGAACTAGCCTATTGCGTGTATTTAATTTTTGTTTTATTGTTTCCTCTAACTATTTCACCTCTTCAAAGTCTGCGTCTGTTACTTCGCCGTCTTGATTGTCGTTAGGGTTTGATTGGTTTTGTGGTTGTTCTTGTTGTGCTCCGCCTTGTTGTGAGTACATATCTGCTGAGGCTGCTTGGAATACTGCGTTTAGTTTTTCGCTTGCTGCGTCTATTGCAGGTATGTTTCTTGATGCGTGTGCGTCTTTTAGTTCTTTTAAGGCGCTTTCTATTTCTGATTTTTTGTCAGCTGGTAGTTTGTCTCCGTTTTCTTTTAGCGCTTTTTCAACTTGGAATATCATTGCATCTGCTCCGTTGATTTTGTCTGCTTCTTCTTTCAATTTCTTGTCTGCTTCTGCATTTGCTTCTGCTTCTGCTTTCATTCTCTTGATTTCTTCTTCGCTCAATCCGCTTGATGCTTCTATTCTGATTGATTGTTCTTTGTTAGTTGCTTTGTCTTTTGCTGACACATTCAATATTCCGTTTGCGTCTATGTCGAATGTTACTTCGATTTGTGGAACTCCTCTTTGTGCTGGTGGTATTCCATCTAATATAAAGCGTCCTATTGTTTTGTTGTCTGTTGCTCTTGTTCTTTCTCCTTGTAGAACGTGAATTTCAACAGAAGGTTGGTTGTCTTGTGCTGTTGAGAAGACTTGTGATTTCTTTGTAGGGATTGTAGTGTTTGCCTCTATTAATTTTGTCATAACGCCACCTAAGGTTTCAATTCCTAATGATAGTGGTGTAACATCAAGTAATAATACGTCTTTTACTTCTCCTGTTAATACTCCTCCTTGGATTGCTGCTCCAACTGCTACTACTTCGTCTGGGTTTACTCCTTTTGATGGTGTTTTTCCAAAGAATTGTTCTACTATTTGTTGAATTGCTGGTATTCTTGTGCTACCTCCTACTAGGATTACTTCGTTGATTTGGCTCTTATCTAATCCTGCGTCTGCTAATGCTTTTTTACAAGGTTCGATTGTTGCTTTTATCAAGTCATCACATAGTTGTTCAAATTTTGCTCTTGAAAGTGTTCTAACTAAGTGTTGAGGAACACCATCAATTGGCATGATATAAGGTAGGTTTATTTCAGTTGTTGTAGATGAAGATAATTCTATTTTTGCTTTTTCTGCTGCTTCTTTCAAACGTTGTAAAGCCATTGGATCTTTTCTTAAATCAACGTTGAAATCATTCATAAATTCTTGTGCTAACCAATCGATAATTCTTTTATCGAAATCGTCTCCTCCAAGGTGTGTATCACCGTTTGTTGACTTTACTTCAAATACTCCGTCTCCAAGTTCCAAGATTGAAATATCGAATGTACCTCCTCCTAAGTCAAATACTGCTATGTTTGAATCTGAATCTTTTTTATCTAATCCGTATGCCAAAGCTGCTGCTGTTGGTTCATTGATAATTCTTCTTACTTTCAATCCTGCGATTTCTCCTGCTTCTTTTGTTGATTGGCGTTGTGCGTCATTAAAGTATGCAGGTACTGTGATAACTGCTTCTGTTACTTCTTGTCCAAGGTAATCTTCTGCTGTTTTTTTCATTTTTTGAAGAATAATTGCAGAGATTTCTTGTGGAGAATATAATCTTCCGTCTATATCTACTCTTGGAGTATTGTTATCTCCTTTTACTACTTTGTAAGGAACGCTTGAAACCTCATCTGCAACTCTGTCAAACGACTCTCCCATAAATCTTTTAATAGAATAAACTGTGTTATGAGGGTTTGTGATTGCTTGACGTTTAGCTGGATCTCCTACTTTTCTTTCTCCTGATGAAACAAAACCTACTACAGATGGTGTTGTTCTTCTTCCTTCACTGTTTGCTATAACAACAGGTTCATTTCCTTCCATTACAGACACACAACTATTAGTTGTACCTAAGTCTATACCAATTATTTTTCCCATATTATTGATTGTTTATTTGTTTATATTTCTTAATTATTGTTTTCTGCCTATTATATATCAAATTTTGTGCCAAAATTGTTCAAAAACAAAAAAGATGACAAAATGTCATCTTTTAAATATATTTACTGACAAATGATTAGTAAATCTTTTTATATATAACCATAATGACAAAAAAATTAAATAAAAAAGGCATTCAAAACAATAAATCTTGAATGCCCTATATTAATTTAAAGTTATATTAAACTTAATTTAAAACTATTTTTTCAGAGGCAATACCTTTGTTTGTTTTTACTTTGATTATATAAGCTCCTGCTGGAACATTATCCAATACAAAACTTGAATTATTTGTTTGGTACACCTTTTGTCCTAATGCATTGTAAACTTCTACGTTCATTTTCTCTTGCGAAAGAATATTTACATGACGATTATCATTGATTATTGAAAGTTCAAATTCTTCCACATCTGAAAGAGATAATGATTTTTTTACTAAAAGTTTAAATCTATCTGCATTTTCTCCTTCATAAACCACTGTTTCATATACATCACCTTCTGCCATATCAATAGATTCTTCTCCATCTATTAAGGTAATTGCATATCCTGTTGGAATATTCTTTGCAACTAATTTAACAGTGTTTTCTTCTAAACTTCTAACGTTAAGTGTTGCATAGTAAGGAAGTTCTTTTACTTCTTCTTTTATAAGAGGTATTCCGTCTGTTACAAAGTATGGTTCAATAACTCCTGTTGTTGCGAATAGTTTATTTGCATCAAATATGTCATATGTTTGTTCTGCTTCATCATTTTGTGCAAAATATACTTTTATACTTTTATCATCATATTCAAGTGCGAAATCTACAAACTCAGGTGTTTGAGTTTCCATTTTTGTAGAAGTTTGATAATTGTTTAACTGAGTTTTAGAGAAATTTATAGTTGTTTCACCTGGTGCGGCAACATTAACAAAGAAACCATCTGTCACATGTATTTCACCTCTATTTTTAGCATCGAAATAACCAGCATTCGAATACAAATAAACCATACGTCCTTGAGAAGAAACTCCACATGTTGCAAGAAATTTTTCTATATCTAATTCTCCTGGATATGGATTTGCTAATGCCATCCAATAACCATTTTCTGTATATTGAGAAACATTTCTTGTCACAGATACATTTCCATTATTCAATGTAGAACCATTATTAGACACAAAGTTTACTATACCTGATTCAAAGAAAGGCCAAAGGAAGAAACTTTCACCTGCAGGCATATTATCTTGTATTGTCATATAATAATCACCCCAATTACCTATAGAGTAATCGTATGCCACAGCTGCTACATCATTATATTGGTCAGTTGTATTTATTTGAATCACACTCATTGTATAATTTGTAAAAGGCGCTGCAGTAAGATACCAATTTCCTGTACTTAAACCTGCTTTCTCTACGATGACATTCCCTGTCACATTGGTTGATGTTTTATTAACTAAATCACCTCCATTACATATAACTAATGTTCCGTTATTTATCAAACGAACATTGTTTGACAAAACTAATGTTGAGTTTAATCTTAATGTCTTTCCTTCTGGAATAGTAATATCTACACCTCCTGTAGGCAATTCCATATTATGTAAATTCACTGGAATATCTCCCGATTCTCCCCAAGTTGTCGCCGCATCAAAATTACCACTATTTACAACAACATATGTACTATTTACTGTTTCTTTATAATAATTCCAATCTATTCCAGCTGCATTATTACTAGAAGCAATACTAGTAAGCGTATTCACTTCAGCTATAGTTAAAGGTGCAATAAAACAAGATATAGCAGTACCTGCTATATCTACTTCGGACATAACCACTGCACCAAGCATTGCAGTAGCACCAAGCACACAGCCATTTGCTGTACCAGGAGTTATGCCTTTATAAATAGCACCATCAATTGGTGTTGAAGATGTAGCAATAACAGGATTAGCATAAGAAGAAATCACTGGTCCCATTCCTGTTATTCCTCCAGCATAAGCACTTCTTGTTACATTTCCAAAAACATCTGTTACAGAATACCCATTAGAATTAATTATTCCATTAAATTCACATGCTTTTATTACACCACCAACAGAATATCCGACAACCCCTCCTACATATTGCGTACCAGAAACTTGTCCTGATACCTTACAAGCATTAATTACAGCATTAGCTCCAGAAGATGCCCCTGCTATAAGTCCAGAAAAATTCGCTCCAGAATTTCTCGCAAAAATTGAGCTACCTTCTATAATTTCACAATTAGATATTACATTATTGTTTATTCCACAAATTAAACCTACACTCAGTGCTCTCCCTGACATAGTAACACTTGCAGATACTTTTAGGTTTATTATTGTTCCATTATTACTGGAAAACAAGCCATAAACACCATTATCATTATCTGGATATATTGCGCTATAAGTTATTATATGATTTCCTCCATCATATGTACCTGAAAAACTTCCAATAGCAGAGGAAATAGAATTTCCAAGAGTTATATCTGCTGTTTGAATATAATTTCCATTCAAAGGATAAGCTGCATCAACTCCTATCTTCAAGAAATCTTCTGCTGAACTTATTTGAATTTGTGCATTAACAAATGTTACACTTAAAATTATCGCAACGAAACTTAATATTATCTTTTTCATAATCGCGAATTTTTATTGTTTTTTTGAATTTCTATATAATTTCACACCTACTGCTGATGCACCTAATCCCAAAAGTAGAAAAGTTGCAGGGGCAATGGGAGCTTCTTGTGTAGGCCTATTTATTCCTAAATCACCCATCTGTCCTACAGTTGGATTTTGAGGAGGCCTAGGTTGCGCATAAACACTTACACTAGCCAATAATAATATAAAAATCAACAATGCTTTTTTAATCAATTTCATCTTGCTTCGTTTATTATTTTACACAAGTTTTCGGCTTGCAAAATTACAACTATTTTTTGCTCTTACAAAATATTTAAGGATTTTTATTTTGCTGATTATCCGACTTTTCTTGCAGTAGCTGAGCTCGCGTCTTGCTTTGTGTAACAATGTAAACTCCCAAGAAAACTAATATGGTTGCAAGCCCTTGTTTCATTCCAAAAACACCTAAACCCATTACCACAGCTAGTATTGTTGTAACTATTGGCTGAAGATAATTATACATTGATAGTGTTGTTGGACGGATGCGTGTTTGTCCTATCGGGATTAAAAGATAAGTTAGGAATGTTGCTCCAAGTATTACGAAAAGTATTCTTAGAGTTATATCAATATTTATTTGATTAAATTCTATGCTTGTTAAATGTGAAAAAGTAAATGGCGTAGATATTATTGTACCAAAAAGAAACATCCATTTCATTAAAGTTATTGGGTGATTTCTTTGAATAAGTGGTTTAAACGCTGTTAAGTATAAACCATATGATAAGCAAGAAATGAAACAAATTGCATTTCCTATCCAATTTGAATTTCCTCCTGAACTTGCATTTGAAAGAATCAATATCAATGCACCACTACATCCCACCAATACTCCTACTACTTTTTTTAATGTAATAGGTTCTTTAACAAATATTGCAGAGAAAATCATTGTAACAATAGGAGTCATACTAACCACAATCGACGCATCAACAGGAGAAGTCATAGACAAACCATATACAAACGAGGTTTGATTTAACACCACTCCAAAAACCGATGCCAATAGTAGAAGTAAAATATCTTTTTTATTTGCCTTTGGAATTTTGAATATTATAGACACTAGCCAAAACACAAGACTTGCACCTATAAAACGAAGATAAGTCAATGCTAGTGCATCAATATGAAGAGAAGAATTCAGAATACTTTTTGTAATAGGAGTATTTATCCCGAAGATTAAATTAACTGCAAAAATTGCTAAATGTCCTATTGTTGTTTGTTTCATAATTTATGTATTTTAAAAAAGAGCAAGATGAAGACTATCAGTCCTCACCTTGCTTATTGTCCCAAGTTTTTATATTGTTAAAAAATGTTAAAAGAATTATCATAACAAATAATCTATATCCTTAACACTTGCTTGTAACCAATCGTTAAATATCTTAAATTCTGTGTATTATTTTCTTTACGATACAAATCAACTATTTGCTCATACTTATTTGCCTTATGAGAAGAAATATAGGTATTATCATCATTAGGAGAGCCACCTGTTAATTGTCTATTTTGAGAAACAACTATCGCAAATTGAGCTTTTTTAGTTTTATGAAAATCATTGAAATTATAAGTCTTAAAACCCTTTATCGACTTACAAATCTTCAATCTCATAATACCCGAAGGAGTACCCTGCAATGCAAAAGAATTACCTATCGTTTGAGATTCAAACAAACAAATCACAAACAACAATAAAAAAAGTAGAATATTTGAATACTTTCTATTTTTCATTCCTTCGCATTATTTCCGTTTGCAAATTTATAAAATTTATTTGTATATTTGTCGCTTTGAAAAAGCTTTTTTTATTTATGAACACAATATTAAACCTAAATAATAATAAATGTGTCGCATGTTATGCGTGCGTGAGAGCTTGCCCTGTAAAAGCTATTCAAGTTGCAGAAAAAAACCACAAACCCCATATTGTAGAAGACAATTGCATAGGATGTGGAAGCTGCATAGACGCTTGTTCTTACTCTGCAATAGAAGTAATCAGCAATATAGAAGAAGTTGAAAACATACTAAACTCAGAAAACAAAGTTGCCGCAATATGTGATGCTGCAATCGCAGGAGAATTTGCCGACGTAAGAGACTATCGCAAATTTGTCTCAATGATAAGAAAACTTGGATTTGACTATGTATGCGAAGTCAGTTTCGGAGTAGATTTAGTCAGTAAAAAATTCGCAAATCTCTGCAAAGGCTACCAAGGCAAAAGTTACATAAGTTCACACTGCCCGGTGGCAAATATGTATATTGAAAAATACCAACCAAAACTAGTAAACAACATTGCACCAATAGTACCCCCAGCAGTCGCAACCGCATCAGTGGCAAGAAAACTCTACGGAGAAGACTTAAAAATCATTAATATAACCCCTTGTCTTGGACTAAAAAAAGACAACAATCGCTATGAAAAAGCAAATAAAATAGACGCCTTCCTTACCTTCCTTGAACTAAGAGAACTATTTGAAAAACACAATATAAAAGAAGAAGCCGTTGAATATTCCGAATTTGATGTACCACACGGATACAAAGGCGCTCTATATCCAATTTCTGACGGATTTATTGAATGTTGCGAAATGAGTAATAATCAAATTCTAACCGCAGAAGGAAAAAAAGATGCCATTGATAGCACAAAACAATTCGCAAAACACGCAAACGAATTTGACACACACTTAAATATATATTTTTGCAAAGGCTGTTTAATGGGCCACGGTTGCAGCAAAGGAGAAAAATTCCTACGACACAACCTTGTATTAAAATACGCAGCAAAAAAATGCAATACACTCAATAAAGAAAAATGGGAAGAAAATATAGCACGATTTGAAAACTCCGCAGATTTAGTTGCCTTTTTCAAAAACGATAACAAAACCATACCACTGCCCGAAGAGCAAAAAATAGAAAACGCATTCAAAGCACTAGGCAAACAACATACAGGTCGAAATACCGATTGCGGAAGCTGTGGATACAACACATGTAAAGAACTCGCCATTGCAATAGCACAAGGAATCGCCTCTGCAGAAATGTGCTTTTCCTTTGCACAAAAAGGCTCACGAGTATTCAACGAACTAAAAAAACAATATACCCTTTTAGAAGAAAACCTCAATACACAAGTTCTTGAAAATAATGAACTAAATCAAAGTCTCTCTTCATTAATTCAAAACCTCTACCCAGCAATTGCAGTAGTAGGAGCCGATATGAAAATCATTGAAAGTAACAGTGCATTCATTGAAATACTGGGAGACGATGCAAAAGAAATAGACGAAATCATTCCACGACTAATAGGAGCAAACGCAAAAAGCCTATTACCACAAGAAATATTCACTCAACTGGAATTCGTCTTGAAAAACACACAAGACATAATGAATAAAGACTTTGAATACAACGGAAGATTCATCAATGTATCAATATTCTCACTAGTAGAAAACAAATCTGCATGCATAATATTCCGCAACCTTTATAATGAAGAAGAACGCCCCGAAGAGATAATCCATAGAGTGAACGATGTAATCAAAGAAAACCTACTGCAAGTCCAACAAATAGGATTCATTCTAGGCGAAGGAGCCGCCAAAACCGAAAAAATGTTAAACTCCATTATTAAAACATATAAAGAACAAATAAGACAAAAATAAAGTAGAGTAAAACGCTATTTTAAAGTCCAAAACTTTGATATTTAATGTAGAAAATAGGAAGTTTGATGTTCAAAAATGGTGCTTTTATATAAAGAAATGACACACTATAATAAAGATAATAAAAATAAAAAACTGAGAGTTTGGATAAACTCCCAGTTCTATATTTACCTATTGAATAGTTACCTTCCTGCTTACTGGTTGATTATCCATCGTAAACTTCAGGACATAGGTACCTGATTCAAAAGTAGTAACATCTATTTCTCTTGGTAATACGTCCCATGCTCTTATTACTCTTCCGTACGAGTCAATCATTTGAGCGTTTTTAAGTTCTATTGCGCTGGTTTCTATATAGAGTACACTATCGCTTGGATTTGGATAGATTTTCACAGTTTTTCCACTGTATTGTTCTTCAGTTAGTCCTTGTGCGCCAACTGTTACTTGTACAACTTCTGTCCATGAGGATGTGTCTCCTACTGCACATATTGCTCTTACTCTGAAATCCCATTCAGAACCCCATTCAAGGTTTCTTAAATTGAAACGTGGATTGATTGATACCATAACTGATGTCCAATTTATTGCAAGTCGTTCTTTGTAATTGATTTCCCATTGCATATAAGGGTTATCTTCAACTGCGTCCCAAATGCAAACAATAGTTTCATCTCCTTTTACTTGATAGTGTTCACAAACAAAGTTTTCTGGTGTCATGCAAGTTTCTGATGAGGAAAGGGTTGTGAAATATCCTTCTATGAAATTGACAGATTGTTGTGTACCACAGTGTGAATATAGTATAACTTTATATTCATTCATTGAGGTTAGTTCTGTTAGCATATAAGGGGATTGCGCATTGGAAATAGTGAGTGTGTCGTTAGTTGCAAGATTGATAATTAATAAGTCATAGTTTGTGATATTTGATAGTCCTTCCCATTCTACTCTTGCAGTGTTATGTGTTATTTGATTTACACTTAGTGTTTCGGGTGCAAGACAAGTGTCTTTTATTGTGAAGTTATTTATGGTATATGTTCTTTCTACGTCGGATGATGATGTCATTGAACGTATTGCAAATCTCACTGTATTATCTCCTGTAAAACCTAGGAGTGATATTGCATTGTGTCCGTTTATCATAGTTAAGTCAAACTCCTGTAAAGGACTGTCATTTACTGATACAAAAATTTCTGAAGCGACTCCGTTTGGTGAGTTGTAATCAAATTCCATATATGGATTTGAAAGTGTATTCATATCAAATATTGGGCTGAAAAGTGTATCTGACTCTATTCTCCAACAATCTGATGCGTTGCAGAATGAGGTGAGTGAGGAGAATTGTATTGTATCTTCCAAAAAGTATGGGTATTCTGTTTCGGGTATGCAAAGGGTGTGAAGATAGATTTGAGAGTATATACTAGTATCTTCTTCTGATGTAATGGCTCTTACTCGTATTTGATAAAGGGTGTTTGGTAGTAGTTGTGTTAGTTCTATATGGTTAAGGTTTGTTTGGTGATATTGTATTGTATTTGTTGATGTGGCAGTTACTTCTAACTCAAAGGATTCTGCTTCAAGGTTATCTTCCCATGCGATATTTGCAGAGTTATAGTCATAGTCTGTAATTCGTAAGTTTTGTGGTGGTATTACAAGCGTGTTGGTTGTGAATGTCATTGTATCACTCCAAAAGCTTTGTTCTGTTCCGCAATCAGCTTGCACCATAAAGGCGTATTCGGTTGAAGATTCAAGGTTTTCTAATAGGTGATTTGGAGTTATACCATTGAGTGTAGTCCAGTTTGTATCGTTTTCTGTTTTGTATTTTAGGTTGAAAGAAAGTTGGTTTTCTCTAAAATTCCACGTCAGCATTGCAGAGTTATCGCTTATGTTATAAGCTCTCAAACTATCAGGTGTGGCGCAATAACGTGCTGTTAGATATATATCATCTATCGCAATGGAGTGTGTTGATTGCGCTGCAGGTGTATTATACCAAACAAATAATAGTCGTCTTGTACTTCCTATGTATTGTGGTGGTAGTTCTATATGTTCTCTTATCCATTGGTTGTTTGTCCCTCTGTAGATTTCTTCTCCAACTTGAAATTCCGCATCAGGCAAGTTGTTTACACTGATTGAGGTTCCGTTTGATAGAAGATAGACTTTTAATCCTGCATTCTGAAGGGTTGAATAGGTATGATAAGAGAAGTCTATATAAAAACTTGTTGCTGTTTCAGGTATTTGAAAGTCTAGATATGCGTAACTGATAGAAGAAACATTTGGATTGCAAGAATAGGTGTTCCCATTACTGATATGCAAAGATTTGTTTCCAAGTGTAGTTGCGTTAATTGCAGAGGATATTGTCCAAGGATTATCTATTGTAGATATTGTTCCAATATTTTGGTTTTCTGTTGTGTTTTCAAAGTCTATTTGAATTGGTAGTTGATATACTGCATTTTCGTTTACATATTTTGCATAAAGATATTTCCATTGGCTATAAGTACCTTGGCAGTCTGTTCTTATTGCAAATTGATAGTTGCTTCCGTGTATAAATTCTTGATTAAAAGTATATTCATAGTTTTGTGTTGTATTTATTATGTCGTAATTATCAGGATTTGTTCCTGGATTACCACATACAACTTGCCATTTATTTGTTCCCTCTGCTGGTAACCATTGTATATTGACTGAATTATTATATATGGCACCAAAATAATAGTCTGCAATTTGTGGACAAAGAGTGTCTTCGCTTAAGGTATAGAAATAGTTTAAGGCACTCCATTGACTTGTGTCTCCATCTACATCTATCATTCTCACTTTCCAAGCATAGCGTGTTGATGGTGATAGTTCTGAAAGATATACAATAGTGTCTGATGTTTCTATCTGTGTAGATTGTTCTGCAAGTGGCGCTTGATAGTCTAATTGCCACATATATGCGTTAGGATTGTTTCTCCATTTAAGCGTTGCATTACTTACGTCAATATCTATAGATTGAAGTCCGTAGGGTATGTATGTTGGTGTGGTTTGTGCTTTTAGTACGTTAAAGGATAAAAATAATATTAAAACATTAAAAATAAGTTTTTTCATATTCTATTTCTTTTTGATTTGAAAATTAAATTCCTTACTTAATTTATGATTTTGTTTATATAAAATTAGATAATAGATTGCAATGAAAACAAGGGATACAAGTGCAGATAGAGATTGAGAAAGATTGAATAGTTTTATATTTGCAAATAATATTATCAACAAAAGAACTAGTGGAAGAACAAAAGCAATTAAAACAGCTTTTAACCCAAGTTTTACTGCTATACTAATAATTACCTCATCTCCTATTTGATAATCGGCAGTGTCTTTTGTTTTTATTTCTATTTCTTTGTCTGTTTTATCCAAGGAAGTGCAAGCTCCTCTTGCATGACAAGATGCACAAGTGGATTTTTGTTCTATTTTTACGGTGAGTTTATCTTTTTCTTTTTTGATAACAACTCCTTTTTGTTCAACACAGTCTTCTCTCATAGTGTTATATTATAACTATGTTTTTACTTTCTACCCAATATTCCTTTCCATCTTCGGTAAGGATAAAGACTTTATCGTCTTTTCTTTCTTTGATTTCAACTTTTTGTCCTCTAAACAATTTGGTTTTATTATCTTTATTCGCAGGTAGTTCTATTACTATTGCATTGTCTTGTGAGTGTATTGCATTTTGACGTGCAATACCAAATGAGAATGAGGCTATTGTTAGAGTGAAAAACGCGATAGTTAGGTAAAAGAATAAGACTTTTTTATCAAAGCTAAAGTAATAAATAAAGAATAAAACGGCTGTAGTCAAAAGGAAGAATATGCAAAGTATAGCCCATGTCATTGGGGTAAAGAGATTGTAAATTGATTTACCCCAAGAAACGAGGAAAAAGTCTGGTATTTTATACACATCTCCCATTAGTTTGGTTTGAACTATCTTATTGTTTGTTTGATATATTTCATCGTTTGGATATAGTTTTAATGCCTTTTCATAGTACAATCTTGCATTTACATAATCGCTATTTTTAAAATATTCATTGCCTGTTTTATTGTACTGAAACGCTGTTTCTGGCATTGGATTCGCTGAAATATTTGACAAAATCAGTAAGAATAATATGAGAAACAAAGCTTTTTTCGATTGTTTTTTAATAATTACCATTTGGTTTTCTATTTCGGTTATTACGTCTTCTGTTTGAGAATAGAGTTCTTCATAGAGTTCTGTACCTTTGTTTTGAGAGAAACGTACGTATTCGCATTTTTCAAGTACTGAGATAGTTTTGTTTAATAATTCTTCTTCAAGTTTACTATTTTGAAGTTGAAGGCGTATGTTTTCAAGATTCAAATCATATTTTGCAATTTTAAATTTATCAGAAAGATAGTTCCAAAGAGCTTGTCCGATTTCGTTTTCAAATTTATCAAATTCTTTATTATTGAGATATAATCGTGATTGTTTCAATCGTTTTACTGCAACTTTATTAGCTTTTTTAAGTTTTATTCCAACTATATCTTTGTTTTTTTCTATTTGTGTTTTAGTTAGTTTTATCATTATGATTAATAGTAGTATGATAAGTACAATTATAGAATAGAAAATAAAGGAATGGAATGGTTTTGATAATACTGTTGGTGATTGATGTGCAGGATTATCTATCACGTCCATATTTCTATATCTTTCATTTTCTGATAATTGATTTGCAAAGTCATTTGAGTTATTTCCTTTTGCAATATTCAAGGTGTACTCTTCTGTGGTTAGAGTTTCATATTCATTTGTTTCAGGATTGAAATATGTGAATTCCAATTCAGGAACTTTGAAACTACCTTCAACTCTTGGGATTATTACATATTGGAATGTCCTTTCACCTTTTTGTCCTACAGCAGTTTTGGTTATATTGTCTGATATCTTTGGTTCAAAAACTTCAAATTCATCAGGCAGTTGAAGGTTTAAATTGTCTATTAAACTCAAATTACCACTTCCTTTCACTGTATATTCAAGAGTGATTGCTTCATTAGTCTTGCAATGTGTGGTATCTATTTTTGAGGAAATAGTGAATTGTCCTACTGCACCTGAATAAGTAGCATTTGTTGCAGGCAATGGAGTAACCTCTATCTCTAATGCATTTGTTTTTAATTTTTTATTAACTGTTTCAAAAACAGGAGTTACTCTTGAGAAAAATGGGTCATTAAAAAAGGCATCAAAAAATGCGTCACCTGTGGATTGTCGTTGGCTTCTTTGAGTTCCTTTTTGAATATGTGCAAGAACTTCTAATCCCATTGGAGCAATTTTTAATTTTCCTGTTTTTTGAGGATAAACTAATACTCTTCTCAATGTCGCAACTTGATATTGTTTTCCATCTATCACTTCTTTTTCAAGTGATGGAGTGACTTGATTATCTAATTCTTCTACCCAAAATCCTTGTGAGGATGGGAATTTATCTACTTGATATTCAGAGATTGGTACTAGTGTGTAAATTTTATAAGATATTATGATTTCTTCTCCTAATGCAACCTTAGTTTTATTTGGTATAGCTCTTACAAATACAGCTTTATCATCTACTTTTGTTACCTTAGGTTGATTGTTATATGGATTATAATTAGGGTTATTAGTTGCACGTTGTTGCATAGTTGGTTCGTTTTCTACCTTTATGTTTACAGCTTTTGTGTAATAGGTGCGATTATCTACGTTTACTTTTGCAACAGGTATGGTTATTGTTCCTGTGTTTAAACTTTGAAGAAAATATGTATAGGTTGTTGTAGTATTACTTTCTCTTTTCCCATTGATTATACTAACAGAAGATGAACGCATTACGCTAGGTCCTGAAAGGACATTTACATCTTGAAAAGTGGGTGCAACAAAGTTTTTAGGACTATCGGAATTTACCACAAAACTTACTTTAAAGCGTTCGCCCTTTCCTACTACTTTAGGGACTTCTACTTTGAAACTTATCTCTTGTGCAACAAGTGATAGTGTGCAAATTACAGTAAATAAGAATATTATTATATTTTTTTTCATTTTTTACCAGTCTTTTTCAATATGTCGTTTTTGAACTTGTTGTTCTTCTTTCTTTTTAACTTTTTCTAGGGTGTTTTTCTCGTTATTTTTCAAAGCTTCCAACATTCTCTCCATATCTTTTTTGTCTTGCATTCTTTGTGGTTGTGAAGGTGTGTGGTTGTCTTTTTGTTCTTCTTGTTTTTTATCTTGCGATTGATTTTGTTGTTGATTTTTATTCTTATTCAACAAATATTGAGTCAATGCCAAGTTATATTTAGCAGCACTATCGTTAGGATTTAGTCTTAATGATTGTTTGTAGTCTTGAAGTGCTTTTTCAAGAAACTCCATTTTAGTTAAAGATTCTGCAGCAGTATCTGTATTATAGATTTGAAAATTAGTATTTCCTCTGTTGAAAACAGCGTTTGCGTTATTCAAAGTGTCGTTTTGAGAATTTATTTTCAAATATTCGTCATAGTATTTCAAAGATATTTGTAGTTTATCTTGCGATTGTTGTTTGTATGTCGCATTTGCTAAATTATATTTAGCTTTTAGGTAATTACTATCTGCAACTAAAGATTTTCTGTATTGTTCTTCTGCCTTTACATAATCTTTTTCTTGGTATAAATCATTACCTTTTCTTAATCTATTTTTCTCCTTATCACAAGAGGCGAAAATGATTAGTGAAAGCAGTATTAGTATTATATTATTTTTCATTTCCAAAAAATAGTTTTCTGTTAATGTATTTATTTCTTTTTTCAAAGATTACCCATTCTAATAAAAGGAAGAACAAAGCAATAATAGCAAACACATAGAATTTACTATCATAATTTTTGTATGCAACTGCCTCATATTCGTTCTTTTCCATTTTGTTTATTCTTGCTAATATATCATCTAGACCTATTGATGAGTTGTTTGCACGAATATATACTCCATTCCCTTCTTTTGCAATTTCTTTTAATAAAGTTTCATTTAGCTTTGTCAAAACTATATTGCCATTTCCATCTCTTTTAAAGTCACTTCTTCCATGTCTATCATAGATTGGTATTGGAGTTCCTTCGGTTTGTCCTAAGCCTATGGTATTGATAACAACTCCATCTTTTGCAATTTCTTTTGACACCTCTATTGCACCGTCTTCATTGTCTTCTCCATCTGATATTAATATAATACTGCGAGAACGATTTGTTTCATTTTGATTTTCAAAAGCGGAGTAAGCTTTTTCTAAACTTTCAGCAATAGATGTACCTTGCAATTCTATTAATTTTGGTTCTATAACATCTATGAAAGTTTTTGCTGCTGTATAGTCTGATGTAATAGGTAAATGAACAAATGAGGTTCCTGCAAAGACAACAACTCCTATTCTATCTCCTTCTAGTTGATTTATAAGTTGTGTTAAAGCTTGTTTAGCTCTACTTATTCTATTTGGTTTTAAGTCTTCTGCAAGCATACTGTTAGAAATATCTAAACACACCATTAAGTCTGTTCCTGTTCTTTCTTTTTTCTCTATAGAGGTTCCTTTTTGAGGATTAGCCAATGCAAGAACTAGAAAGAAAAACGATAAATTCCATAAGGTGAACTTAAGATGTTGTTTCCCTATTGATAAATGAGGGATTATTACTTGTTGTGTTTTACTTTCTGCAAAGTTTGCTAGTTTCTTTTTCTTGTATTTGATATAGAAATAATGCAGTAAATAAAATATTGGAATCAATATCCATAAATATAAAAATTGAGGATTCTCTAAACGTATCATATCTTTTTCTTTACGGATTTGTTCTTAAATAAGTCTTTCTTAAAATCAATTCTAAAACTAAAATTATTAAAGCAACTAAAATAAAGCTTGCTCCTACATCTTTTGTATGTTTATAAAGCGATACATCTATTTTAGTTTTTTCCATTTTGTCGATTTCTTCAAAGATTTCTTCCAAAGAAGAGTTTTTTGTTGAACGGAAATATTTTCCTCCTGTTGTTTGTGCAACTTCATTCAATAGTTCTTCATCAATTTTAACCTCTACGTTTTGGTATTGTTTTCCAAAAGGTGTGTAATATGGATAAGGAGCATGTCCTTTTCTCCCTATTCCTATTGTGTATATTCTAATATTGTATTCTTTTGCAATAGAGGCTGCAGTAACCGGGTCAATCGCACCCATATTATTTACACCATCTGTTATCAAAATTATGACTTTACTTTTTGTTTTAGTGTCTTTTACTCTATTGATAGCTGTTGCCAATCCGTCACCTATTGCAGTACCATCATCTATTTGTCCACTTTCGGTTGAAGCCAACAAATCCAACAAAACTTTATGGTCAATAGTAGAAGGACATTTTGTATAAGCTTCTCCTGCAAAAACAACTATTCCAATATTATCACTTTTTCTGTTTTCAATAAACTTTTTCGCAACTTCTTTTGCAGATTCTAATCTATTTGGTTTAAAGTCTTCTGCAAGCATTGATGTAGAAACGTCTAGAGCAAGTACAATATCTATTCCCTCTATGCTTTTTTCGTCTTTAGACATATTTAATTGTGGACGTGCAATAGCGATAATCAAAAGCGCAACTGCAATCATTCTTAAATAATCTGGCAGTTGTCTTATTCTCAATTTAAAAGTCTTTCTTGCAGTTGAGAATTGTGAAATATCTGAATAAACTATCGTAGTTGCCTTTTTCTTATTATAAAACCTATGAAATAATATCATTAAAGGAATTAATAATAAAAGCAATAACAAATAAGGATATTGAAAACTTATATTACTCATTAGATTCACTTATTTCTTCTTTAGTATTTATGACAAACTCTTTTGCTTTTGAGAAAACATTATTATCCATCATTGAATCTGTTTGATATTTAGCAAATTTTACTAAATCAGATACATTGAATATTTGCTCTAATAAGCGATTGTTCTCTTGAGAAATCTTATTATTATTTCGTGTTTGAAACAAAATTTGAGTACTTGTCATTTCTGATGCAAATATTCCAAATCTTTCTTCCAAATATACCCAAATAATTTCTGTTAGTTCTGTATAATATTGTTTTTGTAATTGTTGTTCACTCAATCTTTTTTTCAACAAATCTTCTAAAGATTGTAAAGCTTTGATATGTGCTGGTATTTTAGGTTCTTCTTTTAATATTTCAGGTGTTTCAATATTTAGTTTTCTATTAGATAAGTATTTCATCAAAAAGTAAATAGCTACACCTAAAACAATTATAGCTAATAACAGATAAACTATTGGCAATACCTCTTTGAAAGAGAATTTCTCTTCAAGCGGCGCTTTAATGTCTTTAATTTCTATTTTAGTGGTATCAATTGGGTATTCCAATATTTCAATCTCTACAGGAACTACTTTTAAAACACCTTCAGGAGAATTGTTTACTTTTACTGCAACACCTTCTCCAATGTTTCTATAACCACTTAAGAAGCTTGTATAATATTGCTTGTAAACTAAATAAGTCTTGTTATTTTCTATTAAGGTATCAATCCTTGTTGTTTGAAGTTCCAAACTATCTGTATTAGGTTTCTCTATCAAAAGCATTTGTTGATTGCCTTTCTCTAATGGAACCTTGAAACTAAATTCTATCCTATCTCCTATATCATAAGTAGTTTTATCTGTTTTACCTTTTATTTCTTGCGCAACAGATGTAATTGTACTTACAATTAATAATATTAGAAGAAATATTTGTTTATTTATTTTCATTTATGCCTTACCCCTTTTTGAAAATAGTTTAATCAATGATTTAATATAGTCCTCCGATGCAAGAATTTGAACGCTATCTATTCCGTATTTAGTAAATTTATTTAGATTTTCATTTTGTAAATCATATCTTTGTTGAGTAAAGTTCTCTCTTGTCGTTCTGTCTGAAGTATCAATCCATCTTAATTCTCCAGTTTCTGCATCTTCAAATTGAACTAATCCCATATCTATTAGCTCAAATTCTCTCCTATCATTAACAAATATCGCAGTTAAATCGTGTCGTTTTGCAGCAATTTGCAAACTATCATCAAATTTACCAAAACAATCTGTTATCAAAAAGCAACTTGAACGTTTCTTTATCACATTACTTAAAAAGACTAATGGTAAAGAAAAGTTTGTTCCCCCCTCCCCTTTTTTAAAAAGCAACAACTCTCTTATTATTGTCAATATATGAGAAAGTCCTTTTTTAGGTGGGATATATTTCTCTACTTTGTCAGAAAACAAAATCACTCCTACTTTATCATTATTATGAATAGCAGAAAATGATAATACAGCCGCTATTTCTGTTATTATTTCAGACTTTAGAGATTGTTGAGTTCCAAAAAATGTAGAGCCACTGACATCTATCAAAAGCATTACTGTCATCTCTCTTTCTTCCTCAAACACTTTCACAAAAGGTTTGTTGTTTCTTGCAGTAACATTCCAATCAATATTCCTTATTTCATCTCCATAAGCATACTCTCTGACTTCACTAAAAGTCATACCTTTGCCTTTGAATGCACTGTGATACTGCCCTGCAAACACCTCTTGAGAAAGTCTTCGCGCTCTTATCTCTATGCGATGTACCTTTTTTAAGATTTCTTCAGTGGACATAGTCTATTAAGGAACGTCTATTCTATTAATAATTTCTGTAATTATATCTTCCGATTTAATATTTTCAGCCTCTGCTTCATATGTTAAGCCTATTCTATGACGCATTACATCTAAGCAAATGCTTCTTACATCCTCAGGAATAACATATCCCCTTCTTCTAACAAAGGCTAATGCTCTTGAAGCTAAAGCAAGATTTATTGTCGCTCTTGGAGAAGCTCCATAATTAATTAATGACTTCAACTTACTCAAGCCATATTCTTCCGGATAACGTGTTGCAAAAACTATGTCTGTGATATAATTTTCTATTTTTGCGTCTAAATATACCTCTTTTACTATTTCACGAGCCTTGATTATATCTTCCACTGACACAACAGGCGATATAGTAGTTTTTTTAGCCGCAATTTGGCTTCTAAGTATTTCTTTTTCTTCCTCTCTATTTGGATAATTTATAACAACTTTCATCATAAATCTATCCATTTGAGCTTCTGGCAGAGGATAAGTACCTTCTTGCTCAATTGGGTTTTGAGTTGCAAGCACCAAGAAAGGCTCTGGTAATTTGTAAGTTTCTTCTCCTATTGTCACTTGTCTTTCTTGCATAGCTTCTAACAAAGCAGACTGAACTTTAGCTGGAGCTCTGTTAATTTCATCTGCCAATACAAAATTAGAAAACACAGGACCCTTTTTAACAGAGAAAATTTCATTCTTTGGAGAATATATCATAGTTCCTGTTACATCAGCAGGCAATAAGTCTGGTGTAAATTGAATTCTACTGAATTTAGCATTGATTGTTTTCGCCAAAGCAGTTATTGCTTGAGTTTTTGCAAGCCCTGGAACACCTTCCAATAAAATATGTCCATCTGCCAACAAAGCAATAATCAATCTTTCAACCATATTCTTTTGTCCTACTATAACCTTTGACATTTCGAAAGTAATAGTATCAACAAAAGCACTTTCTTGTTCAATTCTCTTATTTAACTCTATTATATCCATACCTTAATAATGTATAACTTCTATTTTTAAGATAAAAAACGATAATTATTTCTTTTTATTATGTAATTAAGCTTGCAAATATACTAATTATTAAAATAACTCTTGATATTAAAAAAATAAAACTTGATTTCAGTAAATTGATTCTTGAAAAGAAAAAAATGATTCTTTGAGATATTTTTTTAAGTCAAATATGTATTTTTTTAAAAAGTATTTTGGTGCATCATATTTTTTTTGTACTTTTGCCGACTTAAAAGGTGAAAATTAAATAATAAAGAAATAAAGAAAAGAAGTTATGAAAAGCAGAAAGTTACTCTTAAGTTTAGCAGTGTTCTTTCTTGTTGGAGCATTCGCTTCAGCCAAGGCAACTCCTGTTTCTATAGCAGAGGGTGAAGAAATTACAGATCCAATCGTAGGTTGGCATCAAATAGGTCCTGACAACGTTGCAGGACGTGTAAGAACTATAATGTTCGACAAATTCAATGATGGAGTTATCTATGCTTGTTCTCCAACAGGGGGATTGTTTGTCAGCGTAAATGACGGAAACAATTGGCAAGAAATAGCTCTTGGTGAAGGAGAAAATCGTTCTTATGTTGCAACATCAATAGCTCAAGATTACAATGGAGTTATCTATGTAGGAACAGGAGAAGGTTTTTATTCTGAAAGTTTCGCAGGTAAAAAATCAGAAAAAACAGGAATGTTAGGAAACGGTGTTTACAAATCAAGCACTTTTGACAAAAATTGGGCAACTAACATTGAAGGAGACGAAGCTAAATATCAATTCGTTGCAGAAAACATATCTTTCACACAAATGCAAGAAACTGCACCTGTAAAATACGACTTGATGGACGAATGGGCTTATGTAAACGATATGGCTTTCACAGGTGGTAAATTGTTCATTGCAACAAAATATGGTTTAAAAGTTTATGACGGAAGTACTATTACAACAAAAGCTATTCATGGAAATGCTAGCATAAACATTACAGACATCAAAGTATCTGGCAATGGGAAAATAGCTGTAGCTTACATCTTAAATGATGATGCAGTAGTTGCAATAGCAGATAACGCAGATGCAGACTTTGTAAACTCTTTAACAAAAGAAGCAACAGGCTTAAATGCAGAAGACCTTATCATACAAATAGAAGTTGCATTTGGAATAAACGATCCTGAAAAACTATATGCTTTAGTTTATTACGGAGAAAACAACGATGGTTACCTTTATCCAAATGAAGCAATTTTTAGAAAAATAGAAAATGGTTGGGAAAAAGCATCACCAGCATCATTCTCTATAGGAGTAGGTGACGGAATGTCTATAGCTATCAACGATAGAACAGAAGAAGAACTTATTTATGCAGCAGGTATGAATTTAGTATCTGGATTTAACGCAAACAACGACCCAATCTTCTACTACAATGCATTAACTTCATATATAGATACAAGAAACAGCGGAAGTTTTGTTGCACCAGGAATCCATGCAATAGCATTTGATCCAAACCCAGAAACAGCAGAAGATTCACTTAAAATATATCTTGCAACAGACGCAGGTATTTACATTTACAAACAAGATCCTATGACACATTTCGAAATGTGGCATGCATCAAACAAAGGATTAGTAAGTTCTCAATACTACAACGTAACATCAACTAATGATGGAGCAGTATTTGGAGCAGCACAAAGCAACGCTATCAGCTACATACCAACACCAAGCACAGATTTAAAATCAGCAGAAACAATTTGGTCACCAAACAGTTTAGGATACTACGAAATATCTTCTGAAATATCTCAATTCTCTTATTTAACAAAATCACAATCAGGAGTAAATGTTGTTGCATCAGCAATACACCAAACAGTACCAACAGCAAAAAAACCTGTTGTTTTAGCAAGACCATACCTTGCAGTAACAAGAACATACAGTGATAACAACGATTTTGAATCAATAAACGACCAAACTTGGAACTATGGTTCAGAAACAAACCTTTCTTTCATGAACGGACAAATCACAGTTGAATCTAACCAAGCACCTTTCATTACACCAATGGCTTACTGGGAATCATTCAATGCACCAGCTGAAACAAGAGATTCAGTTTATTTAAAATTAGATGACAAACTTACAGTAAGAAGAAATGGTACAAACTACATGTACAGCCATGGATTTGAATTAAAAGATGGAGACTCAGTTATCGTTCAAAGTGATAAATTAGGATATCCATTCTTCTACATATTCACAGCAGAAGAATACGGTACACACGTTTCAGAATACACAGAAGAAGAAGTTTTAAATATAGCAACAACACAAGACTCTTCAATACTTGTACCAAACCCTATTCAAACAAGATTATTCATTGCAGGAGCTAACGGTTTATACTTATGTAATGAAGTAATGAACTTCACAAAAACATTCTCAAAAAACAACCTTGATGCACTTCCTTGGATAAAATTAATCAACTTCACTACAGCACAAATAGGAAAACGTCGTGTAACAGCATTAGCACCTTCTGAAAATGGTAACTCATTATTATTATCAATCGATATAGATGCAACAAGCAACGCACCTGCAACAACTGAATTATACAGACTTACAGGAATGCATCAATATGATTTAGGAGATTTGAATACATTCTCTGCAACATTCCAAGACGTAGAGAAATTCACTACAGAAAAAATAGCATCATTTGACAGAACAATATCTTCTATAACTTACGCAGCAGACTCAAACGTAGCAATTATCACATTAGATGGATTTAACTCATTAAACGATAACATCTACCGTTTAGACAACGTTAATGCAGCAAACGTAGAAGACATCACACTTACTCCAATAGCATTAGGAGACAACATGGCAAAACCTGTTTACACAGCATTAATTGAAACAGTAAACACAGACGGTTTAACAGCATACGTTGGTACTGACGACGGAGTTTACAAAACAACAGATTACACTGCATCAACAGTTACTTGGACAAAAGAAGAAAACTTCCCATCAATACCAGTTTATGACTTATTCCAACAAAAAGCTAACTTACCTTCAGTTCAATTCACAACATACATTGCAACAAACGCTTCAAACAACGTTTATGGAGAAACAAAATATCCAGGAGCAATTTATGCAGCAACTTACGGAAAAGGTTTATACATGAACTATGACAACATTACAGAAAATCGTCCAGAACCAGTAAGCTTAAATTCAGTAGAACAATTAGCAACTACAAACATCAACCTTTACCCTAACCCAGCACAAAACAGAACAACATTAAGCTACAGCTTACAATCATCATCAAGCGTTGTTCTTAACATATTTGATATGAACGGAAGACTAATCTCTTCATTGAACAAAGGAAGCCAAAGAGCAGGAGTTCACACACAAGAAATATCATTAAACTCTCTAGAAAAAGGTGTATATATGATTCAAATCATAACAAACCAAACATCAGAAGCAGTTAAATTGATAGTTCAATAATATATCAAATAATAAAGAATAGGACGGAGTTAAATAAAACTTCGTCCTATTTTTTTGTTTTCAACAATAAGTATTGCAATTTCAAGTTATATTAATATAATGAGAAGAAACATTTTAATAATAAGCCTACTAATACTATCCTCTTTGGGACTCAAATCTCAAATAGGCGGAAGTTCCATATACTCCGTTTTATCGCTACACTCCTCTGCAAAGACAGCCGCATTAGGAATGGATTTCCTTCCATGCCTAACAGATGACATCAGTGCAGTTATCACCAACCCCTCTACCCTAAGCGACATAAACCACAACGATGTAGGATTTTCATTTACCTCTTTTTTCAATGACATCAATCAAACCTCTTTAGCATATAGCCATACCTTTGATAAAATTGGAAGTTTAGCAATAGGCTTGCAATATCTAAACTATGGCAATTTTGATATGACAGAAGAAAACGGAGATGTAGTAGGAAAATTCACTGCAGCCGATTATTCATTCACACTTTCTTGGGGAAAGAAACTAGACAACAACGTTTACATAGGCGCAAACCTAAAACCAATAATCTCACAATACGAATCCTATTCAGGAGTAGCCCTTGCAATAGACCTTGCCGCAAGTTATCAATCCACAGACCGCACTTGGGCCGTTTCACTTATGGCAAGAAACATGGGCAGTCAAATAAAGAAATTAGCAAACGAAGACTTCTCATTACCATTTGACCTACAATTAGCAGCAAGCAAGAAATTAGCACACGCACCAATGACAATATATGCTGCAATTACAGACTTACACCAATGGAATTTAAGAGAAGACGACCCACTTAACCCAAGAGACGAAATAGACTTAAACGGAGAAATCACCAAAGAAAACAAATTTGTAGGAGTAGCAGATAATCTATTTAGACACTTTCAAATAGGTTTAGAATTTACTCCATCAGAGTATTTCTACATAGCAGCAGGTTATTCTTGGAAACGCAATAGAGAAATGCAAATAAACGACGCATTCTCTGCAGCAGGACTATCATACGGAATTGGCATTAACTATTCACGATTCCGCCTTTGCTACTCACGAAACGAATATCACCGTTATGGGTCGCCAAATTACATAAGCCTTTTAATAAAGATTTAAACAAAGAAGCACAATAATAAAAACGGCAGAATCTAATTAGACTCTGCCGTTTTTTAATTAAGTATCTTTTCTTTTTATTCCTTAATCACTTTTCGCATTATTGCTTTGTCGTTATTTGTTAGGCGTAAATAATAAGCACCACTTGGCAATGATTCAATGTTTATTTCTCTTGCATTAGAGAAAGTAAGAACACATCTACCTGTTAAGTCAATTACTTCTATTCTTTCTATTGTTGAAGAGAAAGTAATTTTGCTGTCAGTTGGATTAGGATAGAATGAAAGTTCTGTGTCTTCTACATCAAGTAAAGAACTATTAACATCAAGAATTAAAGTAATAGTGCTATCACAACCATTTACGGTTTGAAGATTTTGAACGTAAGTACCCGCTTCACTTTCATTGAAACCAAACTCAGCGTATGTTTCTCCCGGATTTATTGTTGCATTGATAGTAGTATCAAACGTAGGATAAGTAGTAACAACCAAAGTAACGATGCTATCACAACCGTTTGCAGCAGTATGAGTTTGCGTATAAGTGCCCGCTTCTGTTACATTAAAGCCAGAGAAATTCAAACTTGTTCCCTCGCAAATTTCAAGAGTAAGATTAGTATGAACAATAGGTAATTCAGTAACAGTTAAAGTAACTATACTATCGCAACCATTCACAGCAGTATAAGATTGAGTATAAACACCACCCTCATTTACATTGAAACCACTAAAATTAATAGAAGTACCCTCGCAAATACTTAAAGTAAGGTCAGTATGAATAATAGGTAACTCGGTAACCGTTAAAGTAACAACGCTATCACAACCATTTACAGCAGTATGAGTTTGAGTATAAACCCCAGCTTCACTTACGTTAAAGCCACTGATGCTTAATTCACTTCCCTCACAAATAGTAGCAGTAAGGTTAGTATTATAAGAAGGCGTTACATTCAAAGTAAGAGTTACAACACTATCGCAACCATTGATTGTTTGTAATGATTGTGTATAAACACCAGCTTCGCTTACGTTAAATCCGTTTTCGTTATAAACTTGTCCTTCGCAAATAGTTGCAGTAATATCATTATTCACAACCATAACTTCAAAGTTAGCAGTTAGAGTTGTATCGCTTGAAAGGGTAACTATTCTTGGGTTTTCGGTGTTGCCATCGTTCCAACCAACAAATTGATAACAAGCATTTGCATTTGCAGTAAGCGTAGCAGTAGAGCAGTTGTTTTCTATCGCAACGCTACCAAAAGCATCGTTGTTTACATTTGCCACAACCTCGTAACCATCTTCCGATATTCTACCCATAAAGAACATATTCCAAAAAGAAGTAGGTGAAGAATAAGCCTCTAATGTACCGCAAGGAATGGTTAATGTTGCAATGTTAGGATAAGGGAAAACTGTGTTGTCTGCAAGAGTTGGCGGAATAGTCGCCAAGCAAGTAACGTTTTGCAAGAAAGAAGAAGACCTAAACGCACCGCTACCAATAGAAGCTACATTCTCTCCAAGAGTAAGATTTTGCAAAGCAGTGCAACTACTGAACGCACCATATTCAATAGAAGTAACACTATTAGGAATATCAATAGAAGTTAAACTACCACAACCAGCAAATGCATTATTTCCAATAGAAGTAACACTATTAGGAATAGTAACAGAAGTTAAACTACTGCAATTATAGAACGCAAATTCTCCAATAGAAGTAACACTATTAGGAATAGTAATAACAGAAGTTAAACTACTGCAATTATAGAACGCACTATTTCCAATAGAAGTAACACCATTAGGAATATCAATAGATGTTAAACTACTGCAACCATAGAAAGTATAATTTCCAATATAAGTAACACTATTAGGAATAGTAACAGAAGTTAAACTACTGCAATTATAGAACGCACTATTTCCAATAGTAGTAACGCTATTAGGGATAGTAACAGAAGTTAAACTACTGCAATCAAAGAACGCCCAATCTCCAATAGAAGTAACGCTATTACCGATAGTAACAGAAGTTAAACTACTGCAATTCTTGAACGCATCATTTCCAATAGAAGTAACACTATTAGGAATAGTAATAGATGTTAAACTACTGCAACCTTCAAAGAATCCATAATCACCATACGAATCAGAAAACGGAGATAATGATGTAATGTTATTAGATAAAGTAACAGAAGTTAAACTACTGCAATTATAGAATACACCTTCTCCAATAGAAGTAACACTATTAGGTATCGTAACAGAAGTTAAACTAATGCATTCATGGAACGCTCTACTGCCAATAGAAGTAACACTATTAGGAATAGTAATAGAAGTTAAATTACTGCATTCATAGAACGCAGAATCATCAATAGCGGTAACACTATAAGTAGTTCCTTCATAACTAACAGTTTCAGGAATATTCACTGTTGTTGGATTGATTGGACACCAATAAACCTCTACTTCTGCAGGATTTGTTGAAGTTACTTGGTATTCTATATCTCCAATCCAAAACATTGTTTGTGCCATAAGCACGTTTGCACATAATAGAGTGCAGATAAACAATAATAATCTTTTCATTTTTTTAAGTTTTTTATGTTTTTAATTCTTTTATTGCTAAATGAAAAGACATTAAAAAAGTCGTGAACTTTGTCTTATTGTTGTTTGAGGTTCTCGACTACCTTATTCGCCAAATAAGAAAAGCTCACGATATACACGTGAGCGTCTTCTACTTATCTTATTGGCGAACGTAATGAAATTGTCGAGATTTCAAACAACCAAGTATAAGCAAAAACGCTTTTTATCCGTCTTTAAAATTTTTTAAGTCTAAATGTAATTAATCTTTTTCTCCTTTTATTTCTCCAATTTTAAGGGTTTATTATTTCGCAAGCAAATTTATGAATGTTTTAAATAGTAGCAAAATTTTTAGGCTTCTTTTTTAGTTGATTTTGATGCAATTTTCTCTCTATTATTAAATATAAATAAACACTTTTTCTTAATAAAAAACACCTCATCTCCTCA
>JAGCJW010000001.1 GCA_017647785.1 Bacteroidales bacterium
CAATCAAATAGAAAACAATCCTCTAACAGAGATACGTTATCACCAAAGCGTAAAAAAACTAATCATAGAAAACAATAGCATAAAAGGAGTAAAAACAAGCGAAGGAAAAGAATACTATTGCGATAAAGTATTACTTGCCACAGGAGGAAAAACCTATCCACAAACAGGTTCTGAAGGAGATAGCTTTAGACTTGCAAAGGATTGTGGACACAAAATAACAGCCCTTTACCCAGCCTTAGTAGGATTAAGAACAGAAAGAGGACATCACGAAAACCTACAAAACTATCTTATCAAAAACACAGAAGTACAAATATTACACAATGGCAAAGTCTTTGCAAAAGAAAGTGGAGATATAACAATAGATGAATACGGATTTAGTGGTCCTGCAATACTAAAACTAAGTCGTAAAACAACTAAACTACTATATAAAGATGAAAATCTACAAATAAAAATAGACATCAAACCTAAAATAAAACAAGATGTTCTATTAGAAGAAATCAACAAAACCATAGCTCAAAGACAAGGAATGAGCGTAGAAAATATAGTAAGAGCATGGCTACCAAAAGAACTCTGCTTTGATTTCAAACAATGGTATAGAGAAGAAAAGAAAAACAACAAAACACCTTTAGCACAAGCCATTCTAAACTATCTCAAGAATTATACAGACACAATAATTGGAGATATGGGATGGGAAGAAGCCATAATCACACAAGGCGGAATTGATTTAAAAGATATCAACTGCAAAACCATGGAATCCAAAAAAGTAAAAGGACTATATTTTGCAGGAGAAGCAATAGACATAGATGCAGATACAGGAGGCTTTAATCTTCAAATAGCCTTTTCTACAGCAGCACTTGCAAGTGAAAATATTCATAACACAAAACAATGAAAAAAGCAATAATAATTCTACTGCTCATATTAACAACATCAATGAGCAAAAGCCAAGTTTCATACACCCCTTTGAGTGAACAAGACATTCAAAGAGTAGGAAGATTGTTACTTCAAAACAAAATAAACAGTATATTCAATAACACCTACTTTAGTTTAGGAATAGTAGATTTAGGTCCATGCGAACACTTCCTTAGTTACAACCCTATTGAAGGAGCAAGATTTAGACTAAGTGGAAGAACAAACTCAACACTTAGCAAACGATTCTCTTTTGAATGGCTTTTAGCATACGGAACCCATGACAAAAAATTCAAATACGGAGCAAGCATAGGATATAACTTCGCAAAAAAGGCATCTTCCCTATATTCATTTGAAGCAAAAACCCTAAGCCTCTCCTATTACGACAACACTTATATGCCATATCTTGCAGACTATGACAAAATTCAATATTCCCTAAGCCCTTGGGATAACTTCATACTCTCAAGTCTAAGACAAGCAACACTAAAATTCTTCTATGAATTCCCAACAGCAATAAGCATCACACCAGCTCTTCACTACAAAAACTACTATTCTCGTTTACATTATGTAGATAAAACAGTCACCGAATCAATACATCAAGACATTGAATACATAATAGGAGAAGCTAACATATCTTTTCAACCACAAAGAAAAAAAGCAAAAAACACCCCAAGCAATTTCGCAGGGCGCTTAAATTCATTGCCAACAAAAATTTCCTTAACCTATACTCACAACATTCCATTAAGAGCAATAGACAGACAATACGACCAAATAAATATCTTAGCACAAGAAAGAGTCTTTGTAAGCAATATTTTAGCAATAGATTTTAGATTAAATACAGGTAAAATATTTGGTTCAACCAATCCATATCTATACTTAACACCGTCAATGTCCAATAGTTTTATTTCATCTACCTACGGACTAAATTTATTACAATACGGACGAACAACATATCACAAACAATACGTACAAACATTTACTCAAATAAACTTTGGAGGAATAATCTTTGACAACATTCCATCAACAAAACAATATAGAATGAACGAGTTTATCTACCACAAATCCCTATTTGGACAATATATGCCATACCATGAATTAGGCATAGGAGTAGATAATATATTCGGCACATTAGGAGTTGAACTTATACGTTCATTATCTTTTGAAGCAGAATCCTATCCTGGAACATGGGGAGTAAGAATCAGACTAAAAATTTAAAAACAATCTACTCCTTTAATCAAGAAACAGAGAAATGAAATTTGATTTTCAAATCATTTTTTCTTGATGAAAATTTATTTTTTCTTTAAGAAAATGAATTATCTCTTTAAGAAAATGGATTTTTTCTTTGAAAAAGGAAACGGATAACAAAGAAAGAAATCCTTTAAACCCTATTTAAACATTCGTTAAACGATGTTTAAAGATTATGTAAATCCCTTATTGCTCCAATGCTTGCAAGAATGCAAATAGGGATTGTGCTATATTCTATTTTAATAAAAGAGAAGGTTAAGGGCATTAGAAATAGTAGTAATCCACAGGCTTTATTTAGTTTGTTGTGAGCAATAGCTATTGTCTTATTTTTAATAAAGTTTAAAATAATACCAATACTTTTTGCGACAAAGATAATCAAAATCCACAGCCAAAGCCAAAAGGGAAGATTGATTTCAGGAAGTATTTTTATACTTGCACAAGTTAGAAAAACAATGTCGGCAATGGAGTCTAATTTAGAGCCAAATTCGGAAACAGACTTTGTTTTTCTTGCAACAAAGCCGTCAAGCATATCGCTTAAGCCACAAAAAAGATATAGAATGTAAAAAGGGAGAGAGAAAACATCAAAAAACAATAAGCAAACGCCACATAAAATGCGAGAGAGTGTTAGGGCGTTTGCTATATTTCTTTTCATTATTTTGCGAAGGCGTGTTTGTAGCCTTTTACCTCTTGCCAATGTCCTCTTGTAAAGTCGGGAACGGAAACGGGAGCATTGTTATTCTCTATTGAAATGCGAGAAAGTTCTATCACACCACACCATTCGGCAAGGTCATATACGTCCATATCTAATGGAAGTCCGTTTTGCAAACAATAAATCAAACGCCAATCCATTATAAAGTCCATTCCGCCGTGTCCGCCTACTTGTTTTGCTATTGTTTCTAACTCAATATGAATAGGATGTTTGTATTTTTGCATTAGTTTTGCTTTGATTTCTTCGCTTACTGCTCTGTGTACGTTTAGGTTTTCGTGGTCAGGAACAATGGTTGTGTCAATATTTTCTGGTTGAAAGCAGTATTGCTCTATTGGGTATTTGTTTGCAAAGCCTTCTGTACCGGTTACTTGATACATTCTGCTGTATGGACGTGGTGTCATTACGTTATGTTGCAAGTGCATTGTCTTTCCGTTTTCTGTTTGAATGAAAGTAAGGGTGTGGTCTGCGTTTTGAAATTCTATATCTTTGTTTTTAACACCTAATTTCTTTGCAAACTTTTTCCCATTTACAGATTTAGTATCCATAGACACCAAAGTCTTCATTCTATCTCCACGATGAATGTTCAATAACTGACAAATAGGTCCTATTCCGTGAGTTGGATAGACATCTCCTCGGTGTTCGTTGTTGTAATCCAAACGCCAATTATCATAATAGTAAGTCCAAAACTCTTCTAAGTAGTGAATGTATGCTCCCTCTGTGTGAAGCAATTCTCCGAATAAGCCTTGTTGTGCCATGTTTAGCGTAGTCATTTCAAAGTAATCATAGACACAGTTTTCTAATTGTATGCAATGTTTTCTTGTTCTTTCGCTTGTGTTTATCAAGTCCCAAATCTCCTCTAAGGACATTGCGGCAGGGACTTCTATTGCAACGTGTTTGCCATGCTCCATTGCGTAAACACCAATGTTTGTGTGGTTTTCCCAATCTGTTACTACATATATCAAATCAATGTCTTCTCTTTCGCAAACCTTTTTCCATAAATCTTCACTTCCATGATAAGAAGTAGGTTTTTCTTTACCTGCATTGAGCAATACTTTTTCTGCTCTTGCGGTTAATTCGGGGCGAATATCACAAAGAGCCTTTATTTCCACTCCGGGAATGTGGATAAATCTTTCCACAGCACTTATTCCACGCATTCCAAGTCCTACTATACCGATGCGAACCGTATCTATCTTTGGAGCAACTAAGCCAACAACGTGAGTTTGTCCCTTTGGACGTTTAGGAACTTTTGTTTCTATTACTTTTGATGATGTTTGACAAGACACAAATCCAACAAACACCAATAGGATTAAAAGATATTTCTTTGCCATAGGTTTAATGTTATAAATATTTGTTTGGTATATAGTACGGAAAAAACGATTGATTGTTATGTTATGAGTAAAAAAATTAAGTAATTTTGTGTTTTAATACACTATTTCTTGATATGAAAAAACTATTTGTAATATTTGCGATTAGTCTTTTGTTATTTGTAAATGCTAATGCACAACAACCGCCTTTGATGGGTTGGAGCTCTTGGAATACTTACGGAGTGGAAATCAACGATTCTTTGATAAAGACTCAGACAGATGCTATGGTAAGGCTTGGATTCTTAGAAAAAGGCTATCGATATATAAATATAGATGACGGATATTTTGGAGGGAGAGATGAAAAGGGCAATTTGCTAATTCACCCTAAAAGATTTCCCAACGGATTGAAAGGCTTGGTAGATTATATTCACGCTTTGGGATTGAAAGCAGGCATTTACACCGATGCAGGAAAGAATACTTGTGCTTCATATTGGGGAAATCCAAAAGATACAATAGGAATTGGAGTAGGGCTTTACGGACATGAGGCAGAGGATTTAAGACTGTTTTTTGATGAACTTGATTTTGATTTTTTGAAAGTGGATTATTGTGGAGCAGATGCAAGAAACAATATTGACAGATTGGATTTAGAGGAAGAAAAACGCTTTAAGGAAATTGCCAAGCATATAAAAGGAGTAGAGAAAAAGGAGGTTTCTTGGAATGTTTGCCGATGGGCTTTTCCTGGGACTTGGGTTAGCGAAATTGCAGACTCATGGCGAATGAGCGAAGATATATGTTTGGGTTGGGAATCTATAAAAAGCATTATTCATCAAAACCTTTACTTATCTGCATACGCAAGTTTTGGACATTATAACGATATGGATATGCTTGAAGTCGGCAGAGGGTTAAGCGAAGAAGAAGATAAAACTCATTTTGGTATGTGGTGCATGATGTCTTCTCCGCTTTTGATAGGTTGCGACCTTAATTCCATACAGCCAAATGCCGTTTCACTTTTGCAAAACGAAGAGTTGATAGCCTTAAACCAAGATTTGCTCGGCTTGCAAGCATACGTTGTGGAGCGAAAGAACGATTGCTATATATTAGTCAAAGATATAGAAAAACGATACGGCAATAAAAGAGCAGTCGCTGTGTATAATCCAAGCGAAAAAGCACAAACTGTGTCGGTGGATTTTGCTTTGCTTGATTTAGATGTAAAGATAAAAGTAAGAGATGTATATGAGCGTAAAGATATTGGCACATTTAAAGAAGAATTTATTGTAAATATTCCCCCACATGCAACAAGGATTTATACACTTGAAGCAAACAAAAGATTGGAACGTAGTCTATACGAAGCAGAAACTGCATGGCTTTCAGCATATCAAGAATTAGAAACAGGAGAAACAACAAAGACTGCAATATATGAAGAAGTTGAGGGATTATCAGGCGGAGCAGTAGTGAAGAATCTTGGATATAATTCTAAAAATGATTTGCAATGGAGAAACGTTTACAGCAAAGAAGGTGGGGAATATGAAATTACGATATTCTTTTTCGGAAAAGCAGAGCCGATAAACATAGTTGTAAACGACAATAAGCCTATTCTTCTTACGCCAAACGAGAATAGCAGCGTAGTAAGTCTAAAACACAAACTTAAAAAGGGAGAAAACACAATTCGCCTCTATTCGGATAGAGATACAATATTTAATATTGATTGTATGAAAGTTGAATATCTTAAATAGAAGCGAATTTTTATAATCTTTAAAAAGTGGATTACTTCCTACTTCAATAAGAATTCAGTAATTACTTTTTCTAATTCTTCTTCAGATTTTGCTCCAATCATTATTTGAGGATCTCCTTCTTTCGGAACAAAAACAAGTGTTGGAATACTATTTATACCGATTTCTTTTGCTAATTCTTTTTCTTTATCAACGTTCACTTTGTAAATAATGATTTTGTCAGCATATTTTTTTGCTAAGTTGTCTAATATTGGACTTATCATTTTACAAGGTTTACACCAATCTGCATAGAAATCTACTATTATTGGTTTTTCTGATAATGAAACCCACTTATCTGGAGAGTTTTTGTAATCAGCAACTTTTGTTAAAAAGTCTTGTTTATTTATTTCAACAGGCTTTTGTTGTGAGTATGCAAATGATAAAGAAAACATTGCACACACTAACATAATTGATTTGATAAATTTCTTCATAACTTTGATTTGTTTTTAAATTTTTCTGCAAATGTACAAATTTTATGCGAGTTTATTGCTTCTGTACGTTTTTTTCGTATATTTGCAGATAATTTTGTTTTAAATACATTTTATTATGAATAAATTATCATATTTAGTTATAAGTTTGTTTCTTATATTTGCAGGACTAAAAGGGGTAAATGCTCAACCTGTAATGTCAATGACTTCAGCAACCGCAACAAGTTACAATTCTGCAACAGTAAGTGTTAGTTATACAAGCACAGGTGGTTGGACTGTTAGTAAAAAAGGTGTTTTATATGGTACAAATCCAACGCCTACAGTAGGTAACGGAGGAACTTTGAAACAAAAAACAGGTTCTACCGTAGCTGATTTTGACTTAAATTTAACAGGTTTAGCTCCTAACACTACTTATTATGTTAGAGCATATGCAACAAAAACAAATCCTGCAGATACTGCTTATTCAAGTAATATAATATCATTTACTACTCCTATAGCACTTCCTCCTGTTATCACAACACCTACTGCATCTAATATTGATTTATTTTCTGCAACTTTAAATAGTACAATTACTGATAAAGGAGATGCTTCGCAGTTTACAAGTAAAGGTTTCATTTATTCAACAACTCCTAACGTTAATTATGCAACAGCAACAAAAGTTACTGTTTCCGGAACAGTAAATGCGAGTTCTATACCTTTCCCTATGTCTAAAGAAATTACAGGTTTAGTATCGGGAGTTACTTATTACGCAAAAGCCTTTGCTATTATTAAATTTGGTTCTGCAGTTACTGATACAATTTATACTGATGAAATGTCTTTTACAACAGCTCACGCATGTCAAAGTATTCCTACTAATGTTTCAGTTTCTGAAATAGACATCACAAGTGCAAGAGTTACATTTAATCCTGGTTTAGGACAAACTCAATGGCAAATCAAATGTGGAATAATTGGACAATCCGATGAAAACTCTAATATGTATGTAACAAATGACACAACTTATGTTATGACTGGTTTGGAAGGTGGTCGTTCTTATTCGGTGTATGTAAGAGCAATTTGTGGAAATCTGTATAGCGAATGGACTGAAATGAAAAATTTTGTTACACTACCTCCTCTATGCCAAAACGTAAATGGAGTTCGTTCTACAGAAATACAACACTCTTCTGCAAAAATTACTTGGAATCCTGGCAGTATGAGTCAAGATATGTGGGAAGTTGTTTTTGCTAAAAGTAATCAAAGCCTACCTGAATCAGGAGTTATAATACATGACAATCCTGTTTTCTCTCCAATAGGTTTAACTCCACAAACAGAATACAAAATGAAAGTTAGAGCAATTTGTTCTAATGGAGAATATAGCTCTTGGAGTGATGAATATGTTTTCAATACAATTCAACAAGGAATAGAAGAGGCTGATTTGAATACAAATATTGACATATACCCTATCCCAACTGACGGAAAGATTATCTTCAAAGAAAATAATCTAAAAGCAGAAAAGATAGAAATAATCAACGTCTTAGGAGAAGTAATCTACCATTCAGAAAAACTACCTGAGTATTTTGATTTTGAAGATAAAAAAGGAGTATTCTTCGTTAATATATACACTGAAAAAGGAGTACAATCAAGAAAAGTATTAGTTAAATAATTAAAAATAGACATCAATGTTATCAAACATTTTCTTACAAATATCACAATCTGCAACAGAAGTAGTTTCTGAAGCAGTACAAACAGAAGCAGAATTAAATGTTTTTGATTTAGCCGTAAAAGGAGGCTGGATAATGATTGTATTAGCAATTTTAATGATTGTTGCTATATACATATTCGTTGAAAGATTCTTAGCCCTAAGAAAAGCATTAAAAGAAGACATGAACTTCATGGAGAATGTAAAAAACTGCATTCATAGTGGGGATTTAGAAGGAGCTAAAAATTTAACAAGAAACAATAACACTCCTATAGGAAAAATGGTAGACAAAGGACTATCAAGATTAGGAAGACCTTTGAACGATATAAACCAAGCAATAGAAAACGTAGGAAAATTAGAAGTTGCTCAATTAGAAAGTGGAGTTTCAATGGTTGGGACAATCGCAGCTTTAGGACCATCTTTAGGATTCCTTGGAACAGTAACAGGAATGGTAAAAGCCTTTTTTGATATGAGTACAGCAGGAAACAATATAGACATTCAACTTCTTTCAGGTGGTATATACGAAGCAATGGTTACAACAGTAGGAGGTTTGATAGTTGGTATTGTTGCAAACTTCCTTTATAGTATTCTTGTAGGACAAATCAACAAAATCATCTTTATGTTGGAAGCAAGAACTATGGAATTTATGGACCTTTTGCATGAACCTGCAAAATAAAGCCCTTTTGTCTTATGATACAAACAAGAAATAAGATAAATCCAAGCTTCGATTCAGCATCAATGTCCGATTTAGTGTTTTTGTTGCTTATATTCTTTATGCTAACATCAACACTTATCAGCCCTAATGCAATAAAACTATTATTACCAAAAAGTACAAGCGGGCAAACATTAGCAAAACAAAATGTTGTTGTTGCAATAGATGCTAATTATAAATACTATGTTGAGAACATAGAAACAAGTGAAGCAGAACTACCTGAAATATTAGGTGGCTTTTTAAAAGACGTAACTGACGGAACGGTTAAATTACATTCTGACAAAACAGTTCCTGTACAATATGTCGTAACAATCATAGATGCTGTTAATAAAGTCAATGCTCAACAAGGCAAAAAACACAAAGTTATTTTAGCAACAGAGCCAAGTAAATAATGGACGAAAAACAAAAAAGACAGTTAATAAGTGCAGTTGTTACCCTGTTTGTTTCGGCAGCGGTTGTATGCTCTTTATTTATATTTTCTTTACCATATCCAGATCCTCCTCCACCAGAAGAAGGTGTTGAAATGAATATGGAAGAACTATCAGATATTGGCAACGATTTTGACAATGCCGCAGAAGGAGGAGAAGATAATTCAAGTGCATCTGCATCTGATGATTCAAAAGAAAATACTGTTACACAAGATATTGAAGACACTCCTGTAGTTAGCAAAAAGAAAGAATCAGAAGTTGTTAAGAAAACAGAAGAACCTACTCAACCAGCAGTAAATCCAAATGCTTTATTCGCCAAAGGAAAAGTTAAAAAAGGAGATGGCGGAAGTAGCGGAATATCTCAAGGTAGTGGCAGTGGCGCAGGTGGAAACGGAGATGGAAAAGGAGTTGATTTCAACTTAGGAGGAAGAGGTGCTAAGACATTAGTGCCACCAACAGAGGTTAGAACCGAGCCAGGAAAGATTGTAGTAGAGATAATGGTTGATAAAGAAGGTAATGTAGTAAATGCAAAAGCCGGAGCTAAAGGAACAAATATTACAAATTCTAACCTTTATAGAAAGTGTGAGCAAGCTGCAAGAAAGTGTAAGTTCGCTCCAGATCCAAATGCACCAGAAGTTCAAAGGGGAACAATCACTTATAGATTCGTTTAATCTAAGAAACAAACCGAAATACATAATAAGAAAGGCTGTATCATTACGATTCAGTCTTTCTTTTCTTTGATATAAATTATTCCAACAGCGTTGGAGAAGTATTACAAAGCCTTTGGAGAAGTATTACAACGGCGTTGGAGAGGTATTACAACAGCGTTGTAATAATTTAATTCTTGAAAATAATAAAACTAAAGTTTATCTTTTGTCTTCCCAAGTAAGAGCATCTCCTCTTTCTGTAACTATTCTATAACCCAAGGCTTGAGTTTGGAGTTTCAAGTCGGATAATCCTTCAACAGCTTCTTTGCCAATAAAGGCTTTGTTATTGTAAAGATTATAGAGTTTTCTTACATCCGTTGGAGAAAGATTTGGCATCACAACATTAGCTCCTACTTGCAAGCCTAATTCTCTTCCGTTTTCTGCTATTGAGCCTAAGGCTGTAGTCGAAGGAATCAAAGAATAAGGGAATAATAAACGCAAAATAGCAACTAATCTTAAAGTTTTGTGTAAATCTCCTTGAGCTTTATCTTTGAAAGGAGTTTCTTTATGTGGAATGAAAGGACCAATGCCTATCATTTCTGGTTGTAATTCTTGCAAGAATCTTAAATCTGCTATAATATTGTCAGTTGTTTGAAATGGCGAACCAACCATAAATCCCGAACCTACTTGAAATCCTATTTCTTTTAAGTCAAATAAACATTGTTTACGTTTGCTTAACTTCATTGCAGATGGGTGTAACAATTTGTAATGTTCCTCAATTGCTGTTTCATGTCTTAAAAGGTATCTATCAGCTCCTGCATTAAAATATGCTTGATAGGTAGATTTGTCTTTTTCTCCTAAAGAGAGCGTTACTGCACAGTCGGGATATTGTTCTTTTATTTGAGATACGATTTTGCATACCTCATCATCGGAATAATGAAGGTCCTCTCCTCCTTGCATAACAAAGGTTCTAAATCCTAAGGAGTAACCATATTTTGCACATTCAAGGATTTCTTCTCTGCTCAATCTATATCTTTCTACATTAAGGTTTGAACAACGTATGCCACAATAAAGACAATTATTTTTGCAATAGTTACTTATTTCTATTAAACCTCTGATGTAGATATCTATTCCGTAAATTTCTTTACGTTTTTTATCTGCTTGTTTAAACAGATACTCTTCTTGAGGAGAATTATCCTCTAATTCAATTAATTGTTTTAATTGATTGTTATCTAATTCTTGTGTTTCAAAAAGAGTATCTATTAAACTAAACATAATTATTCTTATTTTTTATCAATTGTCATTTTGTAGAATGAACGATATACAAAGTAACAAGCTAATACAAAGAAGAATATTCCTATGTAAGGTGCTATTGCTTTGAATGAATCGCTGATTGCTATTTCCATTGCTAATAATCCAAACAATGTTGTAAACTTAATGATTGGGTTAAGTGCAACTGATGATGTATCTTTGAAAGGATCACCAACTGTATCTCCTACTACAGAGGCATCGTGTAAAGGTGTACCCTTTTCTCTCATATCTACTTCTACTATTTTCTTTGCATTATCCCAGCTTCCTCCTGCATTTGCCATAAAGACTGCTTGGAATAATCCAAATAATGCTATGGACAATAAATAGCTTACGAATAAAGAAACAGCATTGTTACCACCTATTGAGGCTGGAGATGAAAGACAAGCTATTCCTAATGCGAAACAGAATATAGCAATGAAGATATTATACATTCCTTTTTGAGCATAAACAGTACAAATCTTAACAACCTCAACAGAGCTCTTTTCATCTGCTTTTTTAGGTGCGTTTACATCAAGATTTATATTGCGTTTTATGTATTCAACTGCTCTATATGCTCCAGTAGTAACGGCTTGTGTACTTGCGCCTGTAAACCAATAGATAACAGCTCCTCCTAATATAAATCCTAATATAGAATATGGATTTAATAAGTTAAGAAGTGTTGCAGGTTCTACTCCAAGTGTTTTTTGTATTACAAGAATCAATGAGAAAATCATTGTTGTTGCTCCCACAACTGCTGTACCTATCAATACAGGTTTAGCAGTCGCTTTGAATGTGTTACCAGCTCCATCATTGGCTTCAAGATAGTATTTTGATTTTTCCCAATCTGGCTTAAATCCAAAGTTGCTTTCTATATCTTCGTTTATATTTTCTTGTTCTTCTATCAAAGAAAGTTCATAAACTGATTGAGCATTGTCTGTTACAGGTCCGTAGCTATCTACAGCAATTGTAACAGGTCCCATACCCAACATTCCAAAAGCTACAAGGCCGAAAGCAAATATTGAAGGGTAAAGCATTCCTATTTCGCTTAAGTAAGGTGAGAAGATGTAAGCAACAAACATTAATATTACGAATACTATACCTGTCCAAAATCCTGAGAAGTTTCCTGATACAAATCCTGAAAGTATGTTTAACGAAGCTCCTCCTTGTTGTGAAGCTTTTACCACTTCTTTAACGTGAGTTGATTTTGGAGAAGTGAATATCTTTGTTATTTCAGGTATTAATGCTGCTCCCAATGTTCCGCAAGATATAATTATTGAAAGTATCCACCATAAATTTGTGCTACCTCCTATATTTCCTATCAACAAGTAAGAGCATAAAAATGTTCCAATAATAGATAAGATTGAGCTAATCCAAACTAAATTTGTCAAAGGTGCTTCAAAATCCAAATCATCTTTCTTTCCATATAAAGCTTTACTCAATCCGTTATTGATATAGTAAGCAATAATAGAAGTAACTACTCCTAATATTCTCATAGAAAATATCCATATTAAAAGATCTTTTTGAATAGATACATCACCTATTGCTAATAATATAAAGGATACTAAAGCCACTCCTGTAACTCCATATGTTTCAAAGCCATCTGCTGTAGGTCCTACGCTGTCTCCTGCATTGTCTCCTGTACAATCTGCTATAACTCCTGGATTTCTTGGGTCGTCCTCTCCTATTTTGAAGACTACTTTCATTAAATCCGAAGCAATATCTGCTATTTTTGTAAATATACCTCCTGCTATTCTAAGTGCTGATGCTCCTAAACTTTCTCCTATAGCAAAACCGATAAAACATGCTCCAGCAAGATGAGCAGGCATAAGCAACAATATAATAAGCATTAATAATAATTCTACACATATAAGAACTACCCCTATACTCATTCCTGCACTTAAAGGAATGTTTAAAAGGTTGAGAGGATTTCTTTTTAGAGAAGCAAAAGCCATACGGGAGTTTGCATAAGTATTAATTCTTATTCCGTACTTCGCTACAATGTATGAACCTAAAATACCTAATATTGTCCAGAAAAGAATTAATAAAACTGCACCTATTCCAAATGATTCGCCATTTTCTCCCTTTGCTAAAAAGCCAAAATAAAGGCTAACTGCTGCTCCTACAAAAACAAATAGTATAGCAAGGAATTTTGCTTGTTGTTTCAAATAGGTAGAACAAGTTTTGTAGATAACGTTTGCGATATCTAACATTGATTTGTGAACAGGGAGTTTTTTGATTTTAAGGAATTGATAAATTCCAAACACTATTCCCAATAGTGCAATAAAAAATCCCCAATGCAATATTCCAAACTCATGAATGCTAATGGGGACTTTCAAATCTGCTTCGCTTGCCTGCAACACAGTAGGCAAGAGTACAATTAAACTTAAAGCTAGTTTTTTCATTTAGTATTTTGTTTTTAAATAATTTTTTTGTCGTGATATGCTTGCAAATTTACAAATAAATACGTGAAAATATAAATTTTGAATATTTTTTTACATTTTTTAAATATTTTTAACAATTCTCCGTTTTATTAAGTAGTAAATAAACTTTAAGGCTATGGCTATATTAATGGAATTGGTTTCTGTAATACCTTCTAATATTGATAAATTTTATGATTTATTATTAATAGAAAAGAATGGTAAACGTGCTTTGTCCATACCTGTAGGAGAATATGAAGGACAAAATATCGCATTATGCGTTGATAAGATAAAGCTTTCAAGACCTTTGACCTTTGATTTGTTGTGTAATATTCTTTCTATAGCAAAGATTGAAACAAAAAGCATTCTTATCAACAAGTTTATTGATGGAACTTTTTTTGCTAATATTTGCTGTATGTCCGAAGATAAAAAAGTATTTTTAGATGCTCGTTGCTCCGATGCTATTTGCATTGCAATGAAACTAGAAATACCTATCCTTGTTGAAGAAAAGGTATTAGATGATGCAGGCTTTGAAATAGATAACAGCCCTAATTTTCAGTCTGAAAACAATGATGATTGTTGGACAATAGAGGAATTAGAAGTTTTACTTAAAGAAGCTATTGACAATGGAGAAGAGGATATCGCCTCTATTATAAGAGAAAAAATACAAGAATTAAAAGATTTGTAATTATTTCTTATTAGGGTGACGACCTCCACATCTAAATCTTTCAGCCCAATATTTTTCAGAGAACCTTCCTATTGTAACACCTTTTGACGAAGATGTGTGAATGAATTTGTCTGTATCAAGGAATATACCAACGTGATTTATGCTACCGCCTTGCTTATTGTTAAAAAAGACAAGGTCGCCCTCTTTAAGGTCTTTTTTATTGTTTATTTGCTTACAAACTTTTATCATATCTTGACTACGTCTTGGAAGGTCTATCCCATATATTTCTTTATAGACATTGCAAACAAATCCCGAACAATCAACACCTTGTTTGGTTGTTCCTCCCATTCTATGTGGTGTACCTAACCAATCTAAACAATAAGCTCTTAAATCGCTTACTTTATGCTTAACTTGTACTGGTTTATTTTCTGTTTTATCAATAGTTTGTTGTGGTGTCTGACTTACTTTACATGCAGAAAATAAACAGATAATCAGTAATAAGTAAGTTATTTTTCTCATATTCCTATTATTTTTATTTGTTTGATACATTCTTTTAGGCTATCTTCCCAATGCGGTATTGATATACCTAAAATTGCTTCTGATTCTGATTTATCAAAGACACTATATTTTGGTCTTGTGGCAAGTGTTGGATATTGTTCTGAACGAATTGGGAAAATCTTTGCATGTCCCTCGCCATATAGTTCAATAGCTTTTTTAGCCAAATCATACCAAGAACAAACTCCTTGGTTACTAAAATGCAAGATTTTTCTATCATCTATGTGTTCTATAAGTTTTACTGCAAAAACTGCTAAATCACTTGCGTATGTTGGACATCCTATTTGGTCGTAAACAACGTTTATACTATCTCTTGTAAGCGATAGTTTTATCATTGTTTTAACAAAATTAGATTTAAACTCAGAATATAACCAGCTTGTCCTAACTACAAAGGTTAAAGGATTGTTTTGTAAACATACTTCCTCTCCTCTTAACTTTGTTGTACCGTAAACTGATAATGGATTAGTCTTATAACTTGGCAAATAAGGAATTGAAGAGTTACCATCAAAGACATAGTCTGTGGAAATGTAGATTAATCTTGTTGAATATTGTTTACAAAGCAAAGAAATGTTTTCTGAAGCTTTTACATTGAGCAATTCTGCTAATTCTTTTTCTTCTTCTGCTTTATCAACGGCAGTATAAGCTGCAAAATGTAAAACACAATATATTTGATTTGATGCAAAAAAGGACTCTAGTGCAATTTTATCACAAATATCCAAATTATGCTTGTCTGTATATATAAAATTATATTGAGGGTATTCTCCTGCTATTTTTTTTAATGAAGTTCCGAGCTGTCCTTCTGCTCCTGTTACTAATATATTAGTCATTACGCGTAAATTTATTTCTTGGTTTCAGTTACAAAAAAACGAGGTTGCTACTTTAAAAGAAAAGTCCAGCAATGTGATAAGTCGCAAAAGACAATATCCAAGCCACAACCGTTGTATAGGTTACTACAAAAACCGCCCATTTTGTTCTTGCTTCTTTCTTAACTGCTGCAAAGACTGCCGTACAAGGAAAATATATCAATGTAAAAACAAGAAAGCTCAAAGCAACAGGTGGAGTAAATACTTTTTCCGTTATTCCTTCTTCATTTATTGGATGAGTTGCTGCTTTTAGTTTTTCTTCTAAAATATCAGAACTCGTATCAGGATTATCTGAATAAAGTACTCCAAGTGTTGAAATAATGATTTCTTTTGCAGCAACACCTGTCATAAGTGATACTGAAAGTTTCCAATCAAAGCCAATCGGTTGCATAATAGGCTCAATAACCTTTCCTGCATGTGCAATGTAGCTTTCCTCAATATTATTAGTATCTTTCTGAGGGAAATACATTAAAAGCCAAAGTGCAACTGAAGCAATAAGAACTATACCTGCCATTTTCTTTAAATATTCACTAGCATTAACACATATAGTTTTTAATACAGCTTTTGCTTTTGGCACACTATATTCTTGCAAAGTCAATGTGTACGGAATATGATTGCTTTTGTTGAATGTCTTTTTAAATAATAGTGCGAACAATATTGCTAGAATCACACCCAACACATATAAGCAAAGCATAACAAGTGTAGAATATTTAGGAAAGAAAGTTCCCGCTATTATGATATAAACAGGCAAACGAGCCGAACATGACATAAAAGGAATAATTAGCATAGTTACTAATCTATCTCTTTTATCTTCAATGAATTTTGTAGACATTATAGCAGGCACATTGCAACCAAATCCCATAATTAGCGGCGAGAAACTTTTACCATGAAGACCTATTGCGTGCATAAACTTATCCATTAATTGAGAAGCACGAGACATATATCCACTTTCTTCCATTAATGAAATACATAGAAATAATATCAAAATATTTGGAAGAAAGACTATTACTCCTCCAACTCCTCCAACAATGCCTTGCACAACTAAATCATTAAAAAAGCCTTGTGGAATAGTTTCTTGCAACAATGTTGCAATATAATTAACACCTCTTTCCATCAATTCCATAGGATAATTTCCTATGGAGAAGGTAAAGAAGAATGTTAGCCCTAAAATACAAAAGAATATAAGATATCCCAAAATGGGATGTAGAAGAATTTTATCTAATTTTTCAGTTTGTTTTTGAGTCATTGATTAAAAAATTAATAAGTGTTGGTTTCAATACCAAGTTTTCTTACTCTTTCTGCATATTGTTCAAGCTCTGGTATCAATAGTTTTTCAAGATTTTTTTCTGGAGTTTCTCTATCTATAGAGTAAAGCATAACAGATTTAGGATTAATTTGCTTTACTATTTCCAACCAAGAAGAAAATTCTTCCTCACTTGTATTGTCTATTTTTTCTCCGTTATGTTCTCCTCGCAACAAAAGAGTTTGCACAATACATTTACTACCAAATTCTATTAGTTTTTGTTTTATTTGTTCAAAACTACATTCTACAGGCTCATTGATTAACTTATACATTCTCTCTGTTCCTGCATCTATTTTAAGTATTGGATTATCTATAAGTTGAAGTGCTTTAAAAACATCTTCTCTTACAAGATTGGTAGAATTGGAAAGTATTGTAATTTTAGCTTGTGGACAATATTGATTTCTAAGTTCAATAACATCTTCAACAATACCAAGAATTTCTGGGTGAAGTGTTGGTTCCCCATTACCACTAAACGTAATACTATCTATTGTTTTATTAAATTCATCTGTACTTTCAGACAATTTTTTATAAAGTGCAGCTTTAATATCTTCTCTCTTATTTAAAGGAACTTTTATTGAAGTATCAATTTTATTCCATCCACATTCACAATAAATACAATTAAAACTACAATATTTCTTTTCTGTTGGTAGCACATTAACTCCCAAACTTACCCCTAAACGTCTTGATTTTATAGGTCCAAAAACTATTTCTTCAAATAACATATCTTTATTTCTTTTTTAGAACACTGAAACGTTGATGTATTTTTTAGGATTTTCCTTTATGTCTTCTATTAGTTTATTAAGATTCTTCGCACTATTGTCTAAGCTCTTATACAACTCCTCATCATTTATCAACATTCCCACATTTCCTTTTCCATTTTCTATAACGCCAAGTACCTTATTTAATCTTTCTATACTTTTACCTGTTTCTATAAGGGTTGAGCCTATATTTGCTTTTGTTGCAGAATCTACTATATTATCAACATTTGCAATTATATTACTTAATTTCTCATTGTTATCCTTAAAATTAGCAGTTATGCTTTCGGTGTTTTCTATAATCTTTGCTAATTTTAATTTCTCTGCTGTCATCAAATCATCTAAATCAGTAGTAATATTGTTAAGTTTCCCAGTAGTTGATTCTAAATTAGCTATGGTATTTTGCAATGAATTTTGGCTTTGAGTATTAAGAATTTTATTCAAACTAGAAAGGATGCTATCTAAATTATTCATCATTGGAGTAATGCTTTCTCCTAAATTATCAAGCATTCCTAATTCTCTTCCACTTGATAAAGTATCTCCATCTGAAATAATCTTTGATGAGTAACCTAATTCAAGTTTTAAGGCTTTTGAACCCAATAAGTCTGAACTGAATAATAGTATCTTGCTATCTTCTGGAATTTTTATATCACTTCTTACGATAAATGTCACAAGGAAATTATCTGCCCTATCGTTTGTAGCCTCTATTTCTTTAACATAACCTACTCTTAAGCCATTTACAAATACATTACTACTAACTAACATTCCACTTACATTGTCATAAACTGCGTAATAAGTGTTTTCCTTTTGAAAGACATCACTTCCTTTTAGAAATTTAATACCAAAAAATAAAATAACTAAGACTATTAATCCAAATAAGCCTACTTTAAATTCAGTTTTCATTGTTTAAGTTTTAACTTTTTCCTTTCTCTAACGCTCTAACCTGCTCAAATGTTATACGTTTGCCATTTTGAAAAACAACAACAAAGGCATCTTTATGTCCTAAAGCCCTTACTTTTTGCACATAATTAGAAGCCTCTTTTTGAGTCGCAAACAATCCTGCACAATATTTCCAATAACCATCAAACTCATACGACCAAACATCTTCTAACCCTTCAAATGTTTTATCCTTTGTTGAAATCTGATTCTTCATTGAAGCAAATTGAACTCTATAAACTATATCTATTCCTGTACCCTTTTCGTTTTCTTCCTTACGTTTTTGCTGTGCTTGTTGTTCTTTTTGCTTTTCTTGTTTCAATCTTTCTTCTTCTTTTTGTTTTGCTAATAATTGAGCATCTTTTAGTTGTTTATCCTTATCTAATACATTTCTTGGAATTAATTGTTCAACAGTCAGTATAGGATTTTTTTGATTATCTTTATGATTTTTATACTCACAAATTGCTTGGAATATAGAAGCAGCTATCTCGTATTGTCCTATTTCTGACATTAAATACTTTTCCTCTTCTGCATTTGAGATAAAACCTATCTCAACTAATACAGAAGGCATTGCTGACTTCAATAAAACTACGAAATTTGCTTGTTTAACGCCTCTATTTATAACAGGAGTATTAGATGTTAAATGCTTTTGAATTTTATCTGCAAACCAAAGACTTCCTTCCATATACGCATTTTGGAAAAGAGAGAATAAAATATCATTTTCGGGAGCATTAGGATCAAAGCCATCATAATTTTCTCCATAATTAGCCTCTAAAAGAATATCTTTATTTTCTTTCTTTGCCACTTCAAGGTTTTGAGCAGCTTTTGTTACTCCAAGAGCAAAAGTTTCACTTCCCTTTGGAGCTTTATTTGAAGAACTATTACAGTGAATTGAAACAAACAAATCTGCACCTATTTTATTGGCAATCTGACTTCTTTTATACAATTCAACATCTTTATCAATTACTCTAGTATAATAAACCTCAACATCTTTAAGATGTTCTGTTATCATCTTACCTAATTTCAAGCTAACTGCTAGAGTAATATCCTTTTCCTTACTTTTCAGACCTACTGCACCGGGCTTATCTCCTCCATGTCCAGCATCAATTACAACCTTATCAAACTTATTTATCACACCCTCTTCTTGAGCATTAACAAAAGAAGTAGATAAAAAAACAATTAGCAATAAATTAAGTATATTTTTAAAATCTTGTCTTTTATTCATTTATTACGCTTTCAAAATATCCAAAAAAAGCTTACTTTTGCAAATCGGTTACAAAGGTACGAATTAAAATTAAAAAAATTGAAAAAATTGCGACACTTATATGTTTTTTTCATAATGATAGCATCTTTTTTGCTACTAAAACCTTGCTATATACTGTCGCAAAATGATTCTATCCCAAAAAGAAAACCAACTCTACAAGCCAAAGTTGATTATCAATCAAAAGACTCTATAACATTCTTTCTAAATACCAAAGATGTATATATTTACAATGAAGCAAAGGTTGATTACGAAAAGATGAAACTACAAAGTGGTTTTATGACTGTGAATTTCGACACAAAAACCCTTGTTGCAGAACAAACAAAAGACAGTTTAGAGAAACAAAATTTACAATATCCCATCTTCAAAGAAGGAACGCAAGAATACAATTCCAGGCAAATAAAATATAACTTTGACACAAAAAAAGGTGTGATAAGCAATGTATTTACCAAAGAAAGCGATGGTTATCTTCATGGCGAAAAAGTAAAAAAAGTTGATGATGAAACCATGTTTATTTCTTCTGGAATCTTTACCACATGCGACAATCCCGACCACCCACACTTTGGAATAAATTTTTCAAAAGCCAAACTAATAACCGATGACAAAATAGTAACAGGACCAGCTTGGTTCTCCATAATGGAAATTCCACTTCCCGTAGGACTACCCTTTGCATACTTTCCTTTTACCGAATCAAAACAATCAGGATTCCTTATGCCCTCTTACGGATACGCCGCAAATAGGGGCTATTACCTAAGAAACATCGGTTGGTACTTTGCAATCAACGACTATATGGACCTTGCCCTACAAGGAGATATTTACACCAATCTCTCATACGCCCTAAACATTACCTCATCATACGTAAAACGTTACAAATACTCAGGTTCAATAGAATTTCGTTACGAAGACAACCACACAGGACTAAGAAACACTCCAAGTTATAGCTCATCTAACGCTTTCAAATTTCGTTGGTCTCATCGTCAAGACAGCAAAGCCCACCCACATCGTAGCTTTTCTGCAAACGTAAACCTTGTAAGTAGCAAATTTAATCAATACACAACCAATCTTTCTGACTATTTCAACAACACAACAACATCTTCCATTGCATTTTCCACCAAATTAGGCTCTTATTGGAATATGACAGCAAATTTAGGCGAAAGCTACAACGTCAATACAGGAGCAATCAGTTTAGATTTACCTTCCGTAAGCGTTTCAACCACACAAATATATCCTTTTAGAAAAAAGAAAAAACAAGGAAAAAACAAGTGGTATGAAGACATCTCCTTTTCATACAGAGTAAACATGATAAACAAAATAGACACCTACGACACACTGCTAACATCACCTGACATATTCAAATCATTCCGCAACGGAATCGTACATTCCATTCCAATACAAAGCAATGTTAAAGTATTAAAACACCTAAATTGGACAAACAGCATAGACTACACAGAACGCTGGTATTCAAATAGTATATCCAAAGCCTATAACCCAGAAACAGACCTAATAGACAAAGACACAATCTACGGATTCATTGCAAACAGAAACGCAAACTTTAAAAGCTCTTTAAACACTCGCCTATACGGAATGTTTATCTTCAAAAAAGGATTCATAAAAGCCATTAGACACGTTATCAACCCTAACATTTCTTTCACTTACACACCCGATTTCTCACACCCTTCTTTGGGATTCTACGATTTCTACACCGACAAAGAAGGCAAAAGAGTCTATTATTCAAGAACAGAAAACGGAATCTATGGATCGCCTGCCGAAGGAGCATCGGGAATACTTAATTTCTCTATTGGCAACAACCTAGAAATGAAAGTAAAAAACGCAAACGACACCATAACAGGCGAAAGAAAAATCATATTACTTGAAAGTTTCAACATATCTTCGGGCTACGACCTTGCAAAAGACAGCCTAAATTGGCAACCACTAAGACTCACCGCAAGAACAACTCTATTAAACAGACTACAAATTAACTATTCTGCATCCTATACACCATACGTCTTAGACTCTTTGGGAAGATTAACCAACGAACTTTTAATTAACAAAGAAGGAACACTATTTAAAAGACAAAACTCACAATGGACACTTAATGCAAGTTGGCATATAAATCCTAAAAAAGCCAAACAACAATCCTCAAACCAAACAACACAAGCCGATTACTCGCCAACAGAACTAATGTACTCACCTTTTGCAAATCCAAACGAAATTTTACCTGACTATGTAGATTTCTCCATTCCTTGGAACCTTACCTTAGGAATGAGTTACTCACATTTAAGTTCCTATATTGTGAGTATAGCAGGCTATCAAACCAATAAATCTGCCACCTTCACCGCAAGAGGAGACGTAAACCTAACTTCAAAATGGAAAGTAGGCTTTTCATCTGGTTATGACTTTATAAACAAAGATTTCACCTATACATCAATAGACTTTTACCGCGACCTACACTGTTGGGAAATGAGAATGAATTGGGTTCCTTTTGGTCCACGCCAAGGTTGGAACTTCTCCATATCAGTAAAAGCGCCAATGCTTCAAGATTTGAAATACGAAAAACGTAACGATTTTAGAAATAGAATGGCGTATTAAAGAAAGAAAAAAATAAATCTAAGAATCATTTTTTTCTTTCTTAGATTTATTTTTTTAATTCAAAGAGTTATTTCACTCTTTCTTATTTGTCTGAAAACGACTTCTCTAAATCTTCTGATATGTTAATGATAAAGTCTCCCATTCTTTCAAGTTCGTTTACTATATCCATATAATAAACACTTGTTTGATAGTTCTTTTCGCCTGTTTCAATTTCTTCTATCTCTTTATCGCGAAGTTTGTTTCTCAAATCGTTTATGTGGTTTTCGGCATTGTAAGCATTTGAAATATTATCTATGTTTGATTTCTTTGCAAGCATAAGGTTTTCTATCATACTTTCGTATGCCTTATCCACAAGTTCTATCATCTCTTGCAGTTTCTTTATTGTAGCCTCATCAAATGCTTTTTTATGAGAATTTCTTCTTGAAAGAATGCGTCCAATAGCATGTGCAGAATCTCCAAGCGACTCCAATTCTCCTATTATCTTATACATCGCTTTTATCTTCACAGAGGTTTGTTTGCTAATGCTTTCATTTGAAAGGTTATTCAAAAAGGTCGCTATTTCATATTCTATTCTGTCTGAAATTTCTTCGTACTTAACTAATTTCTTATTTAATTCTTCAAATTTATCTACGCTTTTTTCTTCTACTGCTTGTTTAACATATCCTAATCCATTGCGAGAAATTTGTGCAAAATGAATGATTTCATCTAAGGCTTGTTCGCTTGCAAGTTCTGGTGTTGCGAGATAGCCTGCTGAAATGTATTTTAATCTAAATGTTTCTGTTTCTTGGTTCTTTGGAGTCTTTACTATCCAAACCACAGCCTTTTCAATATATTTCACAAACCATATTAAAAGCAAGGTATTTATGGTATTGAACAAGGTATGCAACATAGAAAGTCCATATAATGCTGCTGTACTTGGGTCAGTTACGCCGAGGCTTTCTATTATTCCTTCTACAAGAGAAAGAAATGGCTTAAAGAAAATCAAAGCCCATAACACGCCAAACACATTGAAAAGAGTGTGAGACATTGCTGCACGTTTTGCTTGTGTGTTTCCGACAGAGGCTGCAATATTAGCTGTTATTGTTGTTCCAATGTTTTCTCCTAAAACCATAGCACAAGCCATTTCAAAAGGAATCCAACCCATGCTAAGCATAATCAAAGTAAGAGCCATCGTTGCTGAAGAAGACTGCAAGACTAATGTAAGGGCTGTACCAAAAGCCAAGAAGATAAGAACGGAACTAAAACCATAGCTTGACCAAGTCTTTACAAACTCCAAAACTTGTGGTGTTTCGTTCAAGTCAGGCACCGATTCTTTCATAAAAGACAAACCAAGGAATAACAGACAAAAACCAACAACAATTTCTCCTATGTTTTGTCTTTGATTTTTCTTTGAGTTAGAAAACAAAAATCCCAATGCCATTAAAGGGATTGCAAGAATAGATATATCGGCTTTAAATCCTAACCAAGAAACCAACCATGCTGTAACGGTTGTTCCTATATTTGCTCCCATTATTACGCCTATTGCTTGCATCAAAGTAAGCAATCCTGCGTTTACAAAGCTAACTACCATTACGGTTGTTGCAGAAGAGGACTGAATTATTGAGGTTATTCCAAGTCCTGTCATTACTCCCTTAAAGGGATTTGAGGTCATAGCCGAAAGAAATCCGCGAAGCTTATCGCCAGAAGCCTTTTGAAGCCCTGAACTCATTAAATTCATACCATAAAGGAACATTCCTAATGCCCCAAACAATGTAAATATTTGAAGTATTTCCATAATACTATTTTTTTTAAATGTTAATTAAACACAAATTGATTATCTAAATCTTGTAAACAAAAACAAAATATTATGGATTTGGCTCAAATAACGAGTTTACCAAGACCTATTAGTCTATGAATAGGCTTGATAAAAGAGGAATGTTTGATTAAGGAATTTTTATGAATAAGATTTAAAACATTTGCATTGATAATCTTTCCGTCTTTCAAAAACTCTAAGTTGTTTTTGCTTACAGGGTTTGTTCTCTTTACTAAATTTTGCAAACGAAATGCCGTAAAAGAAATAACTCTGCTTTGAAAACAAAACTCAGAATATGAGCAAGAAAAATCGTAAGATGAGGAAAATAATTCAGAGTTAAAACCATCTGTCGGATTATTTATTGTTTTCAAATCCGACTTGTTGCTGTAACCAACAAAGGCTATCGCAACCAAAAAAACTATAATGAGGTTTCTTATTAATCCTCTCACAAGTATCTATAACCTACTTTCTCAGTTTGCAAATGTAAAGAGAAAATCTCTATTTACAAAATATAAAATCAATCATAATTTATACAAATATGATTTATCAATAAAAACACATAACTAAAACAGAGGTTTAGCAAAATATTTCGGCTGTTTATTTTATTTTTCTTTGAATTATTTCACTTTTTCTTTGAATTATTTTGTTCTATTCTTAATAAAAACTAATTTTTTTCAGTATTTTTGCAAATCATCTCAAATAACAACCGATGAAAGAACAGTTAGAATCACTAAACCCTGTAACAATCAATTTCGGGGAAAGCGGTATGATGATAGTAAATATCATTCTCGCCTTTGTAATGTTTGGAATTGCTCTTGGCATTAAGTTGCAAACTTTTAAAGACCTTATAAAAAAGCCTAAATCCGTAATCGTTGGAGTTTTATTACAATGGATTGCTCTTCCTGCAATCACATTTCTTATTGCTTTGGCTTTAAATCCTTTAATCACTCCTATGATTGCTCTTGGAATGATACTTGTTGCCTCTTGTCCAGGTGGCAATATTTCTAATTTCATCTCCTCTTTATCGAAAGGAAATGTAGAGTTATCTGTTTCTTTAACGGCAATCACAACAGCCGCAGCGCCTTTCGTTACTCCTTTTAACTTCTTTTTCTGGTCATCTCTCTACACCTACATCGTGAATATAAAGAGTGATATTCCTATGTTAGTAATTCCATTCTTTCCTATGTTGGAACAGATTTTGTTATTACTCGGACTTCCAATTGTATTAGGTATTTTATTTGCTCATTACTTCCCTAAGACCACTAAAAAGATAAACAAACCTGCTCAATATCTTTCTATCCTACTTTTTATGGGCATGGTGATTGTTTCTTTTGCTCAAAACTTTCAAATATTCATCGATAACATTTTCTATGTTTTCTTTATCGTCTTGCTACATAATGCTTCTGCCTTGGCGGTTGGTTATTTCGGAGGCAGACTCTCCAAACTACCTCAAAATGACGTAAGGTCCTTAACCATAGAAGTAGGAATACAAAATTCGGGTTTAGGGTTAATTCTGCTTTTCAATCCAGCAATTTTCCCTCCTGAAATTTGGCATGGACACTATGGTGGAATGTTATTCATTACTGCGTGGTGGGGAATTTGGCATATTATTTCAGGACTTTGTGTAGCCTATTTTTTCCGTAGAAAGAGTTAATTATATGAGCAAAAAGAAAGAAAAAAAAATACAAGACTTTAATAAACTATATTGGTTTCTAAGATACTATGTTGATTTCTCTTTAAGGCTATCCTATCGCAGCATAATCTATGTAGGAAAAGAGAAAATCCCAACTGATGGTGCAATAATCTATGCTCCAAATCACACAAATGCTTTAATGGACGCCATGGTTATATTGGCAATGGACACAAAACCAAAAGTATTTGTTGCTCGTGCTGATATTTTTAGAAATCCTACTCTGGCAAAGATTTTTAATTTTTTGAAGATTATGCCAATAATGCGTCAGAGAGATGGTTTCAACGAACTAAAAAAGAATCAAGACACAATCAACAAAGCAGTTGATGTACTAAGAGACAGAATACCATTTTGCATTTTCCCAGAAGGCACACACCAAACAAAATACTCTTCACTACCTCTTTCAAAGGGGATATTCCGCATCGCTTTTCAAGCACAAGAGCTAATGCCCGATATGCCGCTTTACATCATTCCAACAGGATTGATTTACGGAAACTTTTTCAGATTTCGTTCCACAGTACGCGTTCAAATAGGCGAGCCAATCAATGTAGGGGAGTTCATCGCCAACCATTCAGATCTTTCACAACAAGAGCAAATGACAAAGATGAAAGACCTACTTACCGAACGCATTCAGTCTTCTATTCTTTACATACCAAACGATGATGACTACACAGCAAGTTATGAAATCTGCAACATCGCACAACCTATTGAAAGAAAAGAGCTATTAAAAGAGAAAGCCAACAAAAGAAAACACGGACTCAATTTACAGTTAAAAGCAAACAACAACATACTAAAACGCATAAGCGAATTAAAAGAAAGCAATCCAGAAAAGGCAAAACAACTCTTTGATCTTGGCAATCAAGCAAACGCACTAAGAGAAGAAAAAGGCATAAGCATGGAATCCGTTTCTATAAAACGCCCTATCCTATCGCGAATAGTGAAAATCCTATGTATAATTCTAACTCTACCTTACACACTCCTAACCGCACTTCTTATCTTACCAATGGTTTTAATCTGCAAATACATTTTCACTCTTCTAAAAGACCCAGCATTCAAAAACTCTGTAAGATTTTTAATCTATCTTCTTCTATGGCCATTGCTAATGATTGTTTACTCCATCATAGCCTACAATCTATTCTCTTGGCAAATCGCCCTACCTTTAACAATACTCCTACTACCTTCGCCAATCATTGCGCACGAAGTATGGAAAATATTTAGATTTATTCGTTCCGACATAAAACTCCTAAAAGAGAAAAAACTACGTCAAATTCACTCTCAAATAAGGGAAATAGTAAAGGGATAGAGAAAAGAGACCTTCGGGTTATTTGAATTGCTTTTGATAAGATTGTTAAAGAGACTTTGTGGTAAAAAAATTCGTATCTTTGTGCCGATATAAATAAGTATAATTAGAATTTTTATATGAGAAAGTTATCTTACCTTTTACTATTTTTGGCGTTATTACCACTCGGATTGTTTGCTCAAAAGAAATCTTCTTTTGAAATCAAGGATGGTGATTTTTATTTGAATGGTAAAGCAACTCCTATCTATTCGGGAGAGATGCATTACTCGCGTATTCCACACCAATATTGGCGTCATAGGTTTCAAATGATGAGAGCAATGGGCTTAAATGCTGTTGCTACTTATGTTTTTTGGAATTGGCACGAGCAAGAAGAAGGTAAATGGGATTTTGAGGGTGATAAGGATTTGGCAGAGTACATAAAAATTGCAGGAGAAGAGGGTTTAATGGTAATTCTTCGTCCTGGTCCATACGTTTGTGCTGAATGGGAGTTTGGAGGTTATCCTTGGTGGTTACAAAACATTGAAGGCATGGAAATTCGCCGCGATAACGAGCAGTTTTTGAAATATACTAAGCTTTATATTGAAAGACTTTTCAAGGAAGTTGGTCATTTGCAATGCACAAAAGGCGGTCCTATCATAATGATTCAATGCGAAAACGAATTTGGTTCTTACGTTGCTCAACGCACAGACATTAGTTTAGAGCAACATCGTGCCTATAATGCAAAGATAAAACAGCAATTGATTGATGCGGGTTTTGATGTTCCTATGTTTACTTCCGATGGTAGTTGGTTATTCGAGGGTGGTAGCACTCCTAATGCTCTTCCTACTGCAAACGGTGAAAGCAATATTGAGAATTTGAAAAAGGTTGTCAATAAATATCACAATAATCAAGGGCCTTATATGGTGGCTGAGTTTTATTCTGGTTGGTTATCTCATTGGGCTGAGCCGTTTCCTCAAACCGATGCTTCAAGTCTTGCACGTCAAACAGAGGAATATTTGAACAATGATGTGTCTTTTAATTTTTATATGGTGCATGGTGGAACTAATTTCGGTTTTACAAGTGGTGCAAATTATGATAAAAAACGTGATATTCAACCCGATTTAACAAGTTATGACTACAACGCTCCTATAAGTGAGGCAGGTTGGGTAACAGCAAAGTATGATTCTATTCGTAATGTTATGAAAAAATACGTAAAAGATATTCCTGCTGTGCCTTCTGCTATGCCTGTTATTGAAATTCCTTCAATCAAGTTAGATAAAGTAGCAGATGTTTTGGGTTATTCTTCTCTTATAAAACCTATTCTTGGAGATAGTCCTAAGACTTTTGAGCAGTTGAATCAAGGTTATGGTTATGTGCTTTATTCTCATCATTTCAAACACCCAATAAGTGGAACGCTTGCAATCAATGGCTTACGTGATTATGCTGTAATTTACATTGATGGCGAAAAGGTAGGGGAGCTTAATCGCAACACTCAGACCTACGAAATGGAAATTAACATTCCTTTCAATGCTACTTTGCAAATCTTGGTGGAAAATATGGGACGAATAAATTATGGTAGCGAGATTGTTCACAACACCAAAGGGATAATTAGCCCAATCACCATTGCGGGAGAGGAAATCAAAGGTGAATGGGAGATGTATCAACTGCCAATGAATGAAATGCCCGATTTTTCTAAATTAGGTAGCAGAAATGTGTTAAAGAACCCAAGTTCGCAAGCAAATCGTTTGAAGGATTGTCCTGTTTTCTATGAAGGTACTTTCACTCTTAATGAAACGGGGGATACTTTCATTGATATGTCTGATTGGGGAAAAGGTATTGTATTTATCAACGGGCACAACATTGGTCGTTATTGGCAAGTTGGTCCTCAACAGACGCTTTATATTCCGGGCGTTTGGTTGAAAAAAGGAGAAAACAAAATTGTTACTTTTGAGCAATTAAATAAAACTCCTATGACAGAGGTAAAAACTGTGAAAACTCCTGTTTTGATGGAGTTGAAATAAGCTTTGCTTTCAGAGTATTATTCATAGAATTTTCCATTTCAAAACACCCTCAAAATTATTTCTTTGATTCATAAAAATAAAACAAAGAAACAATTTTCTGATTCTTTGTTTTATTTCGCTGAAATCAAGAAACAATTTTCTAAAACAAAGAAAAAATTTAAGGGTTATTTGATTGCTGATTTTCAAGAGAAATTATATACATTTATTATTGTATTTTAAGGAGAAAATCGTAACTTTGCCAATAGTTTAAGTTGTAATAAAACCTATGACAAAACGCATAGAATATATAATTGATGAAATAATTGATCAATATATGTACGCAGACAAAACTTTTCGTCCATGGATTATTGGATTTAGTGGAGGAAAAGACTCTACTGTATTATTGACATTGGTATGGTTTGCATTGAGAAGAATAAAAGAGAATGCAATCGCTCCATTCCAATTAAGACGTCCTGTGTATGTTGTGTGTAATGATACACTAGTTGAAAATCCAATAATAGCAACATATGTTGATAATGTATTAAATCAAATAGAACATTCGGCAAGAGAAGAAGATTTACCTATATTTGTCCGTAAAACTATTCCAAAATTAGAAGATTCTTTTTGGGTAAATGTTATTGGTAAAGGTTACCCGGTACCTAATAATGCTTTTCGTTGGTGTACTGATAAAATGAAAATAAAGCCCACAGCTAGATTTATTGTTGAACAAGTGGATGAATGCGGAGAAGCAATAATACTTATTGGTACAAGAAAAGCTGAAAGTGCTACAAGAGCACGCTCGATAAAAAAACATGAAATTCATGGTAAAAGATTAACTAATCATACCATTTTAAAAAATACATTTGTATATGCACCAATAAAGGAGTTGATGTTAGAGGAAGTTTGGTACATTATTAACGCGATTCCGTCTCCTTGGAATTTTGATAATTCGATATTGTTCAATATTTACAAAGATGCAAGTGCAGATGATTATGAATGTCCAACAGTAGTAACAGATAAAAGTCATGGCTCTTGTGGACAAAGTAGATTTGGCTGTTGGGTTTGTACTGTTGTAAAAGATGATAAATCAATGTATTCTCTTATAAAAAATGGTAGAGAATGGATGAAACCATTATATGATTTTCGCATCGAAATTGATAAAGAGAGAAATATTGTAGAAAATAGAATGCCATACAGAAGAGATGGAAAACGAGCGATAAATGATATGGGACCATATATTTTCAGCTATCGGGCAAAGATGCTAAAAAGATTACTCGAAGTTCAAAATGAATTACAAAAACATGATCCAAATATAAAATTAATCTCAGACCAAGAACTAATAGCAATACAAGTTAATTGGTATAGGGACTTTAATTTTTCTTATCAAGTTTCAGAAATATATAATTCCATTTATAAAAAATCTTTCAACATGGAGAAAAACATTAAAAATAAGTTAGAAGCAGACCTAATGAGAGAAATCTGTTTTGAAAATCCTGAAGAAGGAGAATTGATAGAACAATTACTTATTTTGCAAAGAAGTAAATCTTTAATGCAGCGTAGACGTGGATTAAAAAATGAAATAGAATCTAGATTGAAAGAATTTGTAAATAACAAAAAGCAATGATTATAAAGTCAATAGAACTCAATAATTTTCGTATATACAAAGGTATTAATCAAATCACCTTATCTCCAAACGGAGATCGTAATATAATTATTGTTAGTGGTAATAATGGTTTTGGCAAAACAACCTTTCTCATGTCTCTTGTATGGTGTCTCTATGGTAAAAATATGGAGAAAGTTGATGACTTATACAAAAAAGAAATAAATGAGAAGGGTGGATATAGTAGATATATAGGAAATAGTCTTAATACACAAGCATCTCAAGAAGGAGAAACTCGTTTTTCTGTATCAATTACATTTACAGATGTTGATATTCCTAATATTACATGTACTGAAATTCGTATTATACGATCATACGATAGTGCGATAAGCGCTAATGATGAACTGAAAATTCTCATAGATGGAAGAGAAAATGACTTATTTAGTGATACAGATGAGGAGGAAATGTTTATTAGAGACTATATACTTCCAATAGAGATCGCTAAGTTCTTTTTCTTTGATGCCGAAAAAATTGTGTCTTTTGCTCAAATAAATACTCCAGAACAAAGGGCTGAATTGAGTAAAGCATACTCACAAGTTTTAGGAATTCAGAAATATGATGAACTGAAAAAAGAATTAGAAAAAATACAAGACGATTATAGAAAAGAATCAGCTCAGCCTGAAGATAGAAAAGAGTTTAATGAATTATTAGCTTCTATTAATACGGATGAATCTAATATTACACTCATGGATTCCCAAATAGAAAAATTACAAAATGATTTGGCCTTTCTTAAATATGAAGTTAATGGACTTCAAGAAAAATTGATTCGAGAAGGTGATAAAATGAGTCCAGAAAGATTAGAAGAATTAAAATCATCGAAAGAAAAATATCAATTTGAAGTTAATTATTCTCAAGAAGGTTTAAAAGATTTATACAATTACATTCCATTTGGTCTAGTTGGTAGTGATATACAAGATTTAATAAAACAACTAAATGCAGAAAAGGCTTATCGTCAAAATAAGTTACAACTTGAAGGTGTTGAAGAAAAAACAGATGATGTATTGAATGATTTAGAGGAGGCTAGATCTAATTATGGGTACATAGATGCAAGGATTAGACGCTTTTATGAAGCTGAGATAAAGAGGCTAATATTAAAACATTTCTATAATGATTTTAATGCGACTAAGTATGAAAACTTAAAAATTTTACATGATTTTACAGATATGCAAATTGATGAGTTTCAGTCTTTGATAACAAAAGTAAAAGAATCTAAATCTCGTTTTGAAGATCTTTCTAATAAATACACAAAGGCCAAGGCTGAATTAAATTCAATTGACCGTAAAATTAGAGATGCAGAAAAAGATGCAGAGGGAGATTATATTCAAAGTTTGCGTAGAAAAAAAGAAAATAAAGAAGGAGAGATGGCAAATATCCAAGATGAAATAGCTAGATTAAACTTTAAAAAGGAGCAAACAAAAGATAATATCAAAGCATCTAGACAGAAAAAAGAAATTCTTCATAAGAAGATAGAGGTGTCTAATCAAAATAAAGCTGTTGATGATGAGGCTACAAGATTGATTTATACCATACAAAAGTTTTTGCTTAGATTTAAAGATGAAAAGAAAAAAGCACTGGAAAATAAATTAGAAAATAAACTTAATAGCTTTTTGCACAAAAAGGGATTAGTTCATAAAGTTATCGTTGATATTCAGGGGAATGGTGAAGATGTAGATATAAATTTATATGATTCTAATAATAGAAAAATAGACAAAGCTATTTTATCAATGGGTGAACGACAAATGTTCGCTTCTGCATTATTGGGTGCATTGGTTGAAGAAACAGAATTAGAATTTCCTGTATTCATTGATAGTCCAATGCAAAAATTTGACAAATATCATAGCAAAAACACTCTTACAAAATTTTATCCGAATGTTTCTAAGCAAGTAGTGTTATTTCCATTGTTAACTAAAGAGTTGACAGAAGAAGAATATTCTTTAATTGAACCACATGTAAATAGAGCTTATTTGATAGAAAACTCTAAAAATTGTTCTCGTTTTAAAGAAGTGTCTCCAAATGAATTATTTGATCAATATAAGAAATTTTAGTTATGCAAATAAATATAAAGACATCAGCAGACAATCAAGTAAGAGTTTCTAATCTTACTCAGAAATTACCAGGTGGAGCTAAAGAAAATATAATTGCTCGTATTGCTCTTGGATATTCTTTGTCTACAGGCAGAAGATTTAAAGAAAATGAATTTGGAATCTATGATTCTCAAGGTAAGGAATATAAAGAACATATTCTTTTTGATTCTACTTATAGAGATTTTTATGTAGCATTAATTTGTCAAGCTTATGGCATTAGTAAAAATAACGAACTTATACCTAAGTATATAAAGTTGCATATTGATCATGGATTAGAAGCTATTGGATATCTTTTTGAAAACAATCCTCAATATACTTTTTTTGACTTCCTAATCGAAAATTTGGGAAAAGGTATTGATGCAATAGAGGATGCTCCTGTATCACTCGATGCTGTTAAAAATAACAATCAACATATCGATAAAAGAAGTTTTACAGGTCCAATAGACATAAAAATAGGATATAATCCTAAAACTCAAGAGCCTATTACTTTTTGTTTTAACAATACAAAAATATATAACAATCAACACATCGCCGTAGCTGGCAAATCTGGCTCTGGCAAGTCTCAATTTGCACTAGAATTTTTAAGACAACTCGTCTCAAAAACTCAAGGCCAAGTTAATTTCTTATTTTTAGATTTTAAAGGAGTCTCAAATGAGGACAAGAAGAAAATGGAAGGTTTCTTTAATGAAACGCATACTAAATGTATCAATGCGCCAGATGAACCATTTCCTCTTAATCCTCTTTCTTTCATAGATAACATCAATGATAGAAATAAGTTAGTTGGTATCAATAAGTTTGTTGACATAATAGCCAAGTATTCTAATATTGGCAAAAAACAGCAACAAACTTTAAAAGACGCTGTACAGGAAGCTTTTATCCAACATACTACTGGTGAATATCCTTCGCTGAAGGAAGTATATGACCTTATATTGGAGAAAGTTGGTGATACTAGAGACACTCTTACAGAGATTATGGGAAGACTTAGTGAATATGAATTATTTGCGTCAAAGATAAATAATCCTAGTGAATTTCTAAACAACAACTACTATTTATCATTGTCGGGTGAGTTAGATAGTACAGTTCGTTTTACCTCTGTATTTTTAATTATTAACTACATTTTCAATGTATTCTCTAATATGGGAGGCACTGAGGTCATAGATGACCACAGAGAGATGCGTTATGTATTGATGATTGATGAAGCGCATGACCTATTCAGAGAAAAGAAATCTCTGGAAATTCTTGAAGTTATTTTAAGAAAGATTAGATCCTACGGTGTATCAGTGTTCCTATTATCTCAAGGAATAGCAGAATACAATACTGCTAATTTTGATTTCTCACAAGAGTGTGAAACTTCATTCCTATTACCTATTAATGATATGGCAAATACAAAAGCTATAAATAAATTCCTAGGTCTTACAGTGAAAGATGGAAACACAGCAATCCACAACCTTGAGAAATTAGGTAATGGTCAGGCTATTTCTAATATGAAGGAATACCCGAAAACAGAAGTATTTAATGTTGTACAATATTGGAAAGAAGTAAATAAATAACGATATGGGGAAAACAGAATCAGAAAATATCCTGAAAGAGTTATGTAGTAGATTCATAAAACCTTGGTGCTTTAGTTTTGGATGGCATTTTATATGTATGATTATATTAACAGGAGGTTTTGGCGTAATTATGTCTATAGTTAATTATTATGTTAGGGGAACCGACAGTTGGAATATTCCAGAGAATATAATATCATATTCTTTAGCATTAATCATACCGTCTGCAGCTTCTATTTTGCAAACATTTAATAAGACAACAAAGAAAGTTAGTTTAATAGAATTTACAATAATTATATTTATTGTAGTTCCTATCATTTTAAGTATTCTTTCGTACTGTTTTAAACTTTATTATTTACCACTAATATGCATGTTATTATCATGGATAACATGGGTAATTGCAAATTATGAAAATACAGATTTGAATGACGATTCTTTCGAAGAGAAAATTAAACAGGATATAGCAAAAAATCATGCACAAGATTGGAATTAAGGGTTTCCCTATTAGTCAAAATGGACAAGATTTCATCATAGGAAAGGCTAAAATTGGAGAAATATTAAGTTATACAAGATATACAGAACGCGTAATTATAGGTTTTGATGAAGAAGAGAAGCCTATATATAATGATCATGTCCAAAGAAAGGTTGAGAATTCACGTGTAAATAAGATTGCTGATTTTCTAATTAATGATACACAAGCAACATTCCCAACCAATATTGTTCTAGGAGTTCCTATGTCTATAATTGAATCTCAATCTCATACAAACGATGGTATTATTGAGATTGTATTTTCAGATATTGTGTATGAACAAGTAAGCTTGGCAAAAAGAGGACTGGATGACACAGACATCTATGTAACCATTATAGATGGTCAGCATCGAATTAGAGGTATTGAAATTGCTATCGAACGTCTAGAAAAGGAAATCAACAAGGTAGGTGGCGATGCGTCTGCTCAACAACGTCTTAACGATTTGTTAAATATTGAGTTAGCAGTTTCATATTTTATTGACAAGAGTTTAGAGTATCAGGCGATGATATTCTCAACTATTAATAGAACTCAAAAAAGAGTTTCACAAGATTTAGTATATAGCCTATTCGGGTTATCATCCAATGACACACCATATAAAACAGCACTAGAAGTAGTACTGGCTTTAAATGGTCATCCAAAATCACCTTTCTATAAAAGAATAAAATTGTACGGTGGAGATTACGATAAGTATATCAGTCCACCTCTTTCGCAAGCGACAATGATTAAAAGTATTGTTGCCTTAATCAGTGAATCTCTAAAAGAATCTGAAAAAGACAAATATAAAAGCAGAAAAGACTTGAGAACACAAAGAGGGGAAAAGTTTTTACCTTTTAGACAGTTCTATGCAAATAATAATGATCATATGATATCTGATTGTTTGTTTTACTTTTTTAATACTGTTCGCAATTATTTGTCAGAATATTGGCAATATGATGGATTAACAAAACCAAACAATGTATTACAATCTACAGTCGGATATGAGGCATTATTAAAATTATTGGTTGATATTCTTGAAGAAGATAAGCAGATAAAGACATTTAATAATAACACCTTTGTAACATACATACAAAAAATACAGTTTATAGACTTTTCGGACACTGAAAAATTTCCAATGTCAACCAAGGGTAGAAAGATTTTATACCTCACAATGAGTTTGGAAGTATTTCCAGCAACTAATAACGATGATGAACGAATAATAACATTGAAAGAATTAAATAACAAAGTCGAATAAAAAAACTGATAAAACATTTTTAATAGTCTAAAAATTACTATCATTGCTTATAAAGATAACATAAAAAGTCTCAGCCTTTTTCTATAGTCTCTATTGTAACATAGGTACTATCTCTCAATAAAAAAAGAAAACAACTCCCCCACCACAAAACCCAATACTCATCTTTTCTCCTTTTCCCTTTCTTCTCACAAAAAAACACCTTAAACCTTAAACTTTACACCTTAAACTCACAGACTCATCATCTCCCACATTACTTTTGCGTCCTTTGCGACTTTGCGAGCAATCAATCTCACACAAGCACAAAAAAAAAGAGCCTCGCTTTTCAGCGAAGCTCTCGGTTTAATCTGGCAGCGACCTACTTTCCCACTTGGTGTAGCAGTATCATCGGCGATGCAGGGCTTAACTTCTCTGTTCGGAATGGTAAGAGGTGTTCACCTGCTCTA
>JAGCJW010000017.1 GCA_017647785.1 Bacteroidales bacterium
ACATGAATAATAATATAAATAATAATAAAAAAATAAGAATAAAAAAATAATAATAACAAAATAATAATATATTTATAATAGAGAGATTTTCTTTTGATTTTTTTTCATTTAATATATCCTTTCTGTGAAATTATATCAAAAAACTTAGCGCGCCGAATTTTTGCGATTATTAAAAAAAAATTCACACCTTTGTGAGCAATAATTTCTTTCAAAGAAAAACGCTCGTAAGTCTTTGAATTATTTTGACAAACGAGCGTTTTATTTTTTTATTTCTTTGAATTGTGTTGCTTTGTTGTGTTACAATTCAAATATATTAAAGTTATAGTTTTTGACATTAAAGATTAGGAGTTTGTTTTTTAAAGAAACATCGGTGTAATTGGTTAAAAACTTTATAACTTCGTTTGAAGCAATAGAAGCAGTGATTGAGGGCAAAACTCCAATCACTGCTTTGTTTTTATTACTTTCTTCTTTCAATAGGTTTTCTTCTGGGAAAAGTGTTCTATAATTAGCAGAATCTTCCTCGCAATTAAGTAAAGCAACTTGCCCTTCAAAGTCCGAGATAGCGGAATAAACAAAAGGCTTTTTCAATCTTTGACAAGCGTCATTTATTACATAACGCGTTGCAAAGTTATCGCAACAATCCACCACAATATCATAATCCCTAATAATCCTTTCGGCATTTTCTTTGCTCAAAAACTCATTGTAGCAAATTATCTTGCAATCGCTATTTACTTCCCTAAGGTTTTCTTTTGCTTTTTCAACCTTTTCCTCCCCTATTTGCGACTCTTTGTAAAGAATTTGACGATGAAGATTAGTCAAACTAACCTTATCTTTATCAATAAGGCCAATTACTCCAACGCCAGAGGCGACAAGCAAAAGACTTGCAATGCTTCCCAAGCCTCCAACACCGACAATCAAGACTTTTGCTTGCTTTAATTTTTCTTGTCCTTTGACTCCAAAGCCCTCTAACTCTATTTGACGAGAATATCTCAAAAAATCCTTTTCCTCTAACATTAACTTAAAATTTTATCCCAATCTTTAAACACCACATCATAGTCTTGCGAGCGTACCATTCTTTCCATTTCTTCAACGCTTCTATCATCATTTACGTGAAATTGTTCTAATTCAACATCAGGATTAGAATATCCACCAGGTTCTGTACGAGAGCCTGCGCTCATTGACGTAATACCAAGACTAACAAAATGATTTCTCATTTCAGGTCTTTCTCTTGTACTCATTGTTATTTCAACATCGTTATCAAAAAGGCGAAATGCCCAAATGATTTGAGCAAATTGTTTTTCATTCACGCAATAATCTGCCTCAAAACCACCAGCCGCAGGACGCATTCTTGGAAAAGAAATAGAATACTTAGTTTTCCAATAATTCTTTCGCATAAACCCAAGGTGCATAGCAAGAAACAACATTTCTGTTCTCCACTCTTCCAAACCAATCAACGCACCCATTCCAATTTTATGAATACCCGCCATTGCCAATCTCTCAGGAGTAGCCAAGCGATACTCAAAATTGCTTTTCATTCCTTTGGAGTGGTAATATTTATAGCGATTTTCATTATAAGTTTCTTGATAAACATAAACCGAATTAGCACCAGCCTTTATCAAACGCTCATATTCCTCAATCTGCATTGGAAAAACCTCCAAATTTATTGCAGAAAAATAAGGCCTACACAAAGAAATAGCATTCTCAATGTAAGAAACACCAGCATTCTTATGATTTTCTCCCGTAAGCAAAAGCACATTATCATATCCCATTTGCTTGATTGCTTTTATTTCTTCAAGAATTTGCTCATCGCTAAGCGTAAGACGTGAGATTTTATTATTGTGATTAAATCCGCAATAAATACAATGATTGCTACACTCATTAGAAAGATACATAGGAATATAGAATTGCATTACCTTTCCAAAACGTTTTTGAGTTATATCTCTACTTCTTACCGCCATTTCTTCAAGATAATTTTCCCCTTGTGGAGAAATCAAAGCCTTAAAGTCCTCTATATCCAAATATTTCTTTGATAAAGCCCTTTGAACATCGTACTGCGTTTTAGCATATATGCTTTTTGTCATTTCGTTCCAATCAAAAGACTTTATCATATCATAAAACGTTTCCTTCATCTCTTAGTTTTATTTTTGTGTAACCTCTTTTGAAATTCTCATTGCACAGAAATTAGGACCACACATTGTACAATAAGGAGTGCCTTTCAGCTTTTCCGCACCATAATACTCCATTGCCCTTTCCGAATCCAAAGAAAGATTAAATTGGTCCTTCCATCTAAATTCAAATCTTGCCTTACTAATTGCGTTATCTCTTAACATAGCAGCAGGGTGTCCCTTTGCAATATCCGCAGCGTGAGAAGCAATTTTATAAGCCATGATTCCATTTCTAACATCTTCCCTATTTGGCAGACCCAAATGCTCTTTTGGAGTAACATAACAAAGCATTGCTGTTCCAAACCAGCCAATCATTGCTGCTCCTATCGCAGAAGTAATATGATCATACCCAGGAGCAATATCCGTAGTCAAAGGTCCCAAAGTGTAAAACGGTGCATTATGACATAGTTGCTTTTGTTTGTCCATATTTTCCTTGATTTTGTGCATAGGAACGTGTCCCGGACCTTCTATAAGCACTTGAACATCATATTTCCATGCAACTTTTGTCAATTCTCCCATTGTTTCCAATTCACCAAACTGCGCTTCATCGTTCGCATCTGCAATACTTCCAGGACGCAATCCATCTCCTATACTTACAGCAACGTCATATTGAGCAAGAATTTGGCAAATCTCTTCAAAATGTTCATACAAGAAATTCTCTTTTCCGTGAATACTCATCCATTTTGCCATAATTGAGCCACCGCGAGAAACAATTCCTGTCAGCCTTTTAGGAATAAATTCTAAATATCTTTGCAACAGACCTGCGTGAATAGTGAAATAATCCACCCCTTGTTCACATTGTTCTATCAAAGTATCTTTATAGATTTCCCAATTAAGATTTTCTACTTTTCCTTCTACCTTTTCTAAGGCTTGATACAAAGGAACAGTCCCCATTGGCACAGGACAATTTCTTATTATCCACTCTCGTGTTTCGTGAATGTGCTTTCCTGTTGATAAATCCATAAGAGTATCGCCTCCCCACAAAGAAGAATAAATCGCCTTATCAACCTCTTGTTCTATATCGCTACTTAGAGCTGAGTTTCCTATGTTTGTGTTTATCTTAACTAAGAATTTGCTTCCTATAATCATAGGTTCTGCCTCTGGGTGATTGACATTTGCGGGTATTACCGCGCGTCCTTCTGCCACTTGCTGACGAACAAATTCGGGAGTTATGTATGTATTCAATTCTTTTCCCATTCCCATATTTTCTCTTATTGCAACATACTCCATTTCTGGCGTAATAATTCCTCGTTTTGCCAAAGCCATTTGAGTAATTCTACAATTTGGTTTTGCCTTATAAGGAAGATGAGTTTTAGAAAAGCGAATTTCATCAAGATTCTTATCATTAAGCCTTTGCTTGCTATAATCAGAAGAAAATTCTTTAAGTTTTTCTATATCCTTTCTTTCACTTAGATATTTTTCTCTTATTCTTGGCAATCCATTTTTAATATCTGTTTTAATATTTTCATCTCCGAACGCTCCCGATGTGTCATATAATCTAAGCGAACCATTGCTTTCTCTTTTTCCCTCTACAATAGTATCGGTCAATTCCACTTCTCGCATTCCTACTTCTATATCATAAAGATTGCCTTTAACGTATATTTTCTTTGATTCTTTACCCGAATTACATTTTTCTTTAATTTCTTTCATAATCTCTATTTTTTAAAAATTCAAAAACTCAGTTAATGGTGAGGAGGCTTGGGCCGATTGAAATCTCACAGCCAATCCACTTTCAAAGGCTTGGCGTCCTGCTTCTACTGCTTTGGAAAAAGCTTCTGCCATTGCGATAGGGTCGCCTGCTATTGCTATTGCTGTATTGACAAGCACTGCATCGGCTCCCATTTCCATTGCTTCGGCGGCATGACTTGGCGCTCCAATTCCTGCATCTATTACAACTGGGACATTGCTTTGGTCAATTATTATTTCTAAAAGCTCTTTTGTTGCAAGCCCCTTATTAGTTCCTATTGGTGCTGCTAAGGGCATGACTGTTGATGCACCAACTTCTTCTAATTGTTTACAGAGAATAGGGTCTGCTTGAACGTATGGCAAAACTATAAAGCCGTCTTTTACTAATTCTTCTGTGGCTTTGAGTGTTTCTATGGCGTCTGGAAATAGGTGTCGAGGGTCTGGGTGAATTTCTAGTTTCAACCAATTTGTTTGTAAGGCTTCTCGTGCCATCTGTGCTGCAAAAACAGCTTCTTTTGCAGTCCTTACACCTGATGTATTAGGCAAAAGAATTACGTTTTCCCTGTCTATGTATGATAACATATCATCTTGCTCCGAGTTTTCTATGTTTACTCTTTTCATTGCGGTTGTTACCATTTGCGTTTTGGAACTTTTGATGGCTTTTCCCATGATTTCATTCGATGGAAACTTTCCTGTACCTAAGAATAGTCTTGAATTAAATTCTTTTCCCGCTATTACTAATTTTCCTTTCTTCATATTGCTATTTTTTTCTTTGTTTTAATTTTTTATTTCTTTGAAATAATTTCTTAATTCTTTGATTAAATTTTCTGGTTCTTTGTTTTCTAAAATCAATGACGAGAGTGCTATGCCATAAACACTTGTTTGAGCAAGTTTTTCCGCATCTTCCAAACGTATTCCCCCTATTGCATAGATTGGAATATCGCAGTTCAAATTTTTATATCCCTCAATGCCAAGAATAGGACTAAGATTTTGTTTCGTATTTGTAAAGCGATAAGGTCCTAATCCTATGTAATCGGCTTTTTGTTCTAAGGCTTGCTGAATATGTTCTTTGGTATTGCAAGTCAAGCCTATGATTTGATTTTCTTTTATTTTGTTTCTCACAATCGATATCGGCTCATCATTTTGCCCAATATGTACTCCATTTGCACCAACCTCAATAGCAATTTCGCTATTGTCGTTAATAATTAGCTTAGCCTTGTATTTCTCGCATTCTTTCTTTAATTGACAGGCTGTTTTTAGCATTTCTATTTCCGAAGTCTGCTTCATTCTTAATTGAATCAGCCTTATGCCACAGTCTAATGCTAATTTTGCACTATCTATGTAGGAGTACTTCTCGTTTTTGTGTGTTATAAAATAAATTCTGTCCATTTAAATTTCGTTATTTTGCCAAATACTACCCATAATTGCAGCACCACCAAAGCCAATCTCTTTTAATTCAGAAAAATTCTTTGGCTCTACTCCCGAAAGTGCAAAAACATTTTGGTCAATTATGCCTTTTTCGGCTGCTTTTTTCAACTCGCTTTTTGTAAAGCGTGATTTGTAGTTTTCTTTGCTTATACTATCATATATAGGAGAAAGAAAAACATAATCACACTTTGCCTTCCACTTTTCAAGCTCTGAAAAACTATGACAACTACAACTTATTCTTCCTATAAAGTTTGAGGGAATTTCATAGTTGTTTCGATTATTTAGATGTACTCCTCCTATTTGAAATTCTTTTGCCAATTCGGTGCAGTCATGCAAACACAAACGCTTTCTAATCGTAAGAGGTAAGTCTTCAAGCCAAAGAGAGATTTGCTTAAAATCAAACTCTGGTTTACGAATATGAAAGTATTCGACTTTGTTTGTTTGAAGCAGAGATATTATTTTTTGTTTTTCCTCCCTCCAATCTTCATATTGAGGTAGCGTTATGCCGATTAACCTCCACATGTCGCATTTATTATTGTTATATTGTCATAATTTTTCAACTCAGTTGTTTGCCATTCGGCTTTTTTTACAATGCTACTGCCTATCGCAACGGCACAATAAGAGGGATTTACTTTCAACAATTCCAATAAATCTTCAATATTGGTTTGGTTTTCTACCTCTACGGGCTTTTTATTCACAAATACTTTCATCTATTATTAGTTTTTGAGGATTAAAAAAATGATTTAAACTTCCGTTTCCTTTTCCTGAGAAAACATCTTTTGATTCCACTATTGCCGAATAAACATATTCTTTTGCCTTTCTTACAGATGTTTTATAATCACAGCCAAGTGCGAGATACGATGCAAGAGCCGAGGAAAGACTACAACCTGTGCCGTGAGTGTTTTTGCTATTTATTTTTTTGATTGTGTATTCTGAAAAACTATTGTCGCAATCCAAGAGGACATCTGTACAATTTTCCGAATCGAAATGCCCTCCTTTTATAAGGACTCTTTTAGTTTTAAAATTATTTTTAATAAAAAGTGCAACATCTTTTAATTCAGTTAAATTATTTATCCCATTGCAACCCGCAAGATAAGAAGCCTCAAAAAGATTTGGAGTAATAATATCTACCAAAGGGAAAAGGTAGTCTATCATTGCTTGCTTTGCATCTTCTTTAAGCAAGTGTGCTCCACTTGTTGCAATCATTACGGGGTCTAAAACAATATTTCCTTGAAATTTATGCCTGATTAGACTTTGAGAAACTTCTTTTATGATATTTTTATCAAAAAGCATACCAATTTTTATGGCTTTTACGGGTAAATCTTCTAAAATTGCATCAATTTGATTGCGAATTAAAGATTTTTTTAGAGGAAATACTTCTCTTACTCCTAAGGTATTTTGCGCTGTAATAGCGGTTAGCGCACTGCAAGCAAACAATCCCAAAGCTGAAATTGTCTTTATGTCTGCTTGAACGCCAGCTCCTCCACAAGAATCTGAGCCTGCGATTGTTAAAACGGGAATAACTTGTTTTTTTCTAATCATTACACTCTCTTTTACATAGATTTGAGAGTGTATTACAAAGGAAGAAATTTCCCGTGTCTGCATTACCAGACTGGTCAAAGGGTATAATCTCAGCCTACAAAAAGTAAGCACCCCCAAATCTTTAATACAATAAAATAAAAACTACTTCGTTTATTTATTGACGCAAAATTACGAGAAGTATTCTTAATATGAAAATTTTTATTAGTATTTTTGCAAATCTTAATATTTAAAGCATTAATAACAAACCTTTTAAACAAACAAAAAACTATTAGTATGAAAAAAACTTATTTATTGATTGCGGGTCTTGTAATGATAGGATTAGGAGCTTGTAATAGCAAAGCAGAAAAAGAACTTTTAGCTCAAAAAGTAATTCAAGATTCAGTAGAATCAGCATTAGCCGCAAAAAATACAGAAGTTGAGATGTTATTCCAACAACTTAACGAAATAGAAGAAAGTTTATCTGTAGTCACATCAAAATATGCTGATGTTTCTAAAATAAAAGACAAAACAAGTGAAGTAAATGTTGATACAAGAACAAAAATAACTTCACAAATTCAAGACATAAACGACTTATTGGCAGAAAACAAACAAAAAATAGACAATTTAACTGCTCAATTAAGAAAACAAAAGAACGCTAATAAGGAATTAAACGCTTTCATAGAAAAATTACAACAAAGAATTTCTGAACAAGAAGAAGAGATACAATTATTAACAACAGAATTACAAAAACATAAAATAGTAATTGAAAATCTAAACAAAAATCTTGATGAATTAAACAAACAAAATCAAGATAAAGACGAAAGAATCTTGAAAATAGAAGAAGAAAAAAATACTGCTTACTATATAATCGGAGAAAAGAAAGAACTTCTTGCAAAGAAAATTATTGATAGAAAAGGTGGATTCCTTGGAATTGGAAAGAAAAGTGTTGCAAGTAGCGATTCAGAACTTTCAGCATACTCAAAAATTGATATACGCAGAGTGCCAGAGATTCAATTACCAGGAACAAAAATAAAAATCCTTACTTCACACCCTACTGAATCTTATAGATTAGAAACAGATAAAAAGAAACCTACAAGATTGGTTATTACAAATCCTTCTTTATTCTGGCAAAAAAGTAAATTCCTTGTAATAGAACTTGATTAAAAAGGAAAACCGAATACATAATAATAACTATTGAGGAGTAAATATTTTGTTTACTCCTCTTTTTTTATTGTTTTTTTCTTGAGTTAGAATTTTTTTTATTACTTTTGCGAAAGAAATTTAATTATTAACTAAAATTAATCGTCATGAAAAAATTTATGCTTATGGCATTCGTAGCTTGCTTAGCTATTTTGCCTTTATCAAATGTTAAAGCTCAAAATTGGGGTGTTGGTCTTGTTGGTGGATGGGACTCAGGTTTACAAGTAAAGAAATACATGGGTGCAAACGCTCTTGATTTCAGAGGACATCTTCACAATCATGGATTCCAAGTTGCTGGATTGTACGAATGGAATCACGATTTAGGTAGCAACTTTACTTTGTACTACGGAGTTGGTGCTGGACTTGGAACTTGGAAAGCTGCTCCTGAACACGACATGGCTTTCGGTCTTGACATCGAAGGTATAGTTGGAATTGAATGGAGAATACCTAGTGTTCCTTTGGCTTTATCTTTAGACTACAGACCTGCGTTTGAAATTCTTCCAACAACAGGTTTCTATGCAAAAGGATTCGCATTTGGAATTAAATACTTATTCTAAGAATATTTATTCTTAATGTAAAAGAGAGCAACGACTATTTTGGGTTGTTGCTCTCTTTGTTTTTATTTATTTTTTCTTAACTTTGCAGTATGGCAACTTTAAATAAAAAGAAAATCATTAATGACCCTGTTTATGGGTTCATAAACATTCCTAATGAAGCTTTGTTTGATTTAATCCAAAGTAGCGAAGTTCAAAGACTTAGAAGAATTAAACAATTAGGATTAAGTAATTTAGTTTATCCTGGTGCAGAACACACAAGATTTGCGCACTCTCTAGGGGCTATGCACTTAATGAATGAAGCCTTAGATGTTTTAAGACAAAAAAATATTGAGATATCGGAAGATGAATATACTTCAGCTTGCTCTGCCATTTTGTTACATGACACAGGGCATTCTCCTTTTTCTCATTGTCTAGAACACGTTTTCTTTGAGTGTTCTCACGAAGAGCTATCTTTAGAGTTTATGAAAAAGAACAATCTTTCTCAAATTGCTATTGATATCTTTTCTAATAAATATCCTCGAAAGTTTTTACATCAATTAGTTTCTTCTCAAGTTGATACTGACCGTTTAGACTATCTTACAAGGGATAGTTTTTTCACAGGAGTAAGTGAAGGAGTTATTGGGACTGATAGAATTTTAAAGATGTTTAATGTTTGTAATAATGAATTGGTTATTGATGAGAAGGGTATTTATTCCATAGAGAAATTTATTATTTCAAGAAGGCTAATGTATTGGCAAGTTTATATGCACAAGACTGTTGTTGCAGCTGATAATCTTCTTGCAAAAATATTATTAAGAGCTAAATATTTACAAAATGAAAACAAACTTCATTTTGAACAATCTCCTTTGAGTGAACACCTTTATTATTTCTTAAAAAATGGTGCAGCACAAAAAGAGAATAAAGAAGCTTTAGAACATTTTATTCTTTTGGACGATTCTGATATTTGGAGTGCTGTAAAAGTATGGTCTAAACATCAAGATAAAATCTTAAGTAATCTTGCTACTAATTTAATCAACAGAAAACTTGGAAAAATTATTATAAAAGACTCTCCTTTCACAGAAGAGCAAATAAAAGAGCATTGCAAATATCAATCTAAAGAAGAAATACTATATTTCACAAATTCAGCGGAATTACACAACAAGGCTTATAATTTCAAAGACACAAAAATAAATATCTTATTTAAAGATGGTAGTTTAAAAGAAATTTGTGATGCATCTGACCAATTAGATAGTTCTTTCCTTTCAAAGGAAATCAAAAAATATTTCTATTACCAAATTTAATTTCGTACCTTTGCCAATCAATTTTTTAAAAACAAAATAAAATAAAGAGATGAAAAACAGATTAATTATCCTTTCATTAGTAGCTTTATTCTTATTTGGAGCTTGTAAAAACGATTCATCTAAAGATGCAAACGTTATAGATAAACCAAATATTGAAGTTAAAGATGGAAAACTTTCACCTGAAGTTCTTTGGAGCTTTGGAAGAATTGGAGAAGTTTCGGTTTCTCCTGATAAAACAAAAATTCTTTATACTTTAACCTACTATAGTATAGAAGAAAATAAAGGAAATGCAGAAATTTATGTAATGGATATTGACGGAAAAAATGTTACACGTCTTACAACTACTGCTTCAAGCGAATGGAATGCTATTTGGACTCCAAAGGGCGACAAAATAGGTTTCATTTATGCAGACGAAAATGGTGTAAATATCTATGAAATGAATCCTGATGGTAGCAATAGAACACAAATCTCTAATTTCACAGAAGGAGACTTAGAAGGATTCTCTTATTCTCCTGATGGAACAAAGATTTTGTATGTAAGAGCTATTGCAAAACAAGACAAATATGCTTATTTGAAAGAAGGTTTAGACAAAACAACTGGAAGAGTAAACGATGATTTAGCTTATAGACATTGGGACAATTGGGTAGATGCTATTCCACAACCTTTCGTTGCAGATTTTAAAGATGGAAAAGTTAGAGAGGGTAAAAACCTTTTAGAAAACACCGAATACGAATCTCCAATGCGCCCTTGGGGTGGAATGGAACAGTTAGCTTGGAGCCCAGACAGCAAGTCTATTGTCTATACTTGCAGAAAAAAAGTAGGAAAAGAATATGCTTTCTCTACCAACTCTGACATTTATTTATACAACATAGAAAAACAAACTACTGAAAACATATCAGAAGGCATGATGGGTTACGATCAAAATCCTGTTTTCTCACCTGATGGAAAACTTCTTGCATGGGAAAGTATGGAAAGAGATGGTTACGAAGCAGACAAAATCAGATTAATGGTTTATAATTTTGAAACTAAAAAAGCAGAATACTACACTCCTGATTTTGACCAAAATGTTGGAGGTTTAACTTTCTCTGAAGACGGAAAATGGATTTATTTTGTTTCTGACCATTATGCAGTTGATAACATTTACAAAATCAATCTTGAAGACAAAGCTATAAAACAAATAACTTCTGGTGTACATGATTATACTTCTGTTTCACTTGCTGCAAATGGAACTTTAATTGGTGAAAAAATGAGTATGTCTCATCCTAATGAAATTTGGAGTATAGACGAAAAAACTCAAAAAGAAACAAAACTTTCAACTGTTAATGATGAATTAATGGCAGAAGTAAAATGGGGTAAAGTAGAAGAACGTTGGTTAAAAGCTACTGACGGAAAAGATTTACACACTTGGGTAATCTATCCACCTGATTTTGATTCTACAAAAAAATATCCAACTTTACTTTATTGCGAAGGTGGACCACAATCTACTGTTTCTCAATTCTGGTCTTATCGTTGGAATTTCCAAATTATGGCTGCACATGGTTATATTGTTGTTGCTCCAAATCGTAGAGGACTTCCTGGTTTTGGACACGAATGGAATGAACAAATATCAGGAGATTATGGTGGACAATGTATGAGAGACTACCTAACAGCTATTGATGAAGTTTCAAAAGAACCTTATGTTGATAAAGAACATCTTGGTGCTGTTGGTGCAAGTTTCGGAGGATTCTCTGTTTATTGGCTTGCAGGACATCATAATAAGAGATTCAAATGTTTCATCGCTCACAATGGAATGTTTAACTTAGAACAACAATACCTTGAAACAGAAGAGATGTGGTTTGTAAACTGGGATTTAGGTGGAGCTTATTGGGAAAAAGATAATAAAACTGCCCAAAAATCATATGCAAACTCACCTCACCTATTCGTTGATAAATGGGATACTCCTTTGATGGTAATACATTCTGAATTTGACTTTAGAATAGTTGCTTCTCAAGGTATGGCTGCTTATAATGCTGCTGTGATTAGAGATATTCCTGCACGTTATTTGTATTTCCCTGATGAAACTCACTGGGTTTTAAAACCACAAAACGGAATTTTATGGCAAAGAAATTTCTTTGATTGGTTAGACAAATGGTTAAAAGTTAAATAATAAATAAAAACAATATATATGGAAGCTATAGGAAAATTAATTGCAATCTTACCTGAACAATCAGGACAAACAGAAAGAGGTAATTGGGTTAGAGGTGGATTTGTTATTGAAACAGAAGAACAATATCCAAAGAAAATTGCATTCACTTTATTTGGTGAAAGAGTTGAAATGATTAAACCTTTTACTATTGGTAGTAATTTAAGAGTTCAATTCTCTGCAGAATCGAGAGAATATGAAGGACGTTGGTATACTGATTTACGTTGTTTTAGAGTTGAAGCTTTTGCTCAAGCTGCATATCCTCAACAACCTATGCAAAATCCTTATCAACAACAACCAGTTTATGGACAACCTATGCAAGCAAATCCTTACCAACAACAACCAATACAAAACCCTCAAATGGCATATCCTCAACAACCTGCATACCCTCAACAACAAATGACTCAACCAACTCCTCCTCCACCTGTGTATCCTACACCAAACAACACAGCAATGCCTATTGACAATTCAAATCCATTTGATTCTCAAGCAGACGATTTACCGTTCTAAAATATAAAGTTTGATAAAAACGAAAAAGGAGAGTAATCTATATAAAAATAGACTTCTCTCCTTTTATTATTTCTTCTATTTTCCCAAGTGGGATAACTTCTGTGGAAATTTTCTTTAAGTCTAATGATTTGAGATTATATTTACTTACATATATTCTTTCAAATCCCAATTTATTAGCCTCAGCTATTCTTTGCTCTATCTTTACAACTGGACGTAGTTCTCCGCTTAATCCTACTTCAGCAGCAAAACAATACTTGGAAGAAACTGCAATATCTGCATTGGAAGATATAATACTTGCTATAACTGCTAAATCTATTGCTGGATCAGATACTTTTAATCCTCCTGCAATATTGAGAAACACATCTTTATTACTTATTTTGATTCCAACTTTCTTTTCCAATACAGCTAACAACATACTCAACCGTCTCAAATCAAATCCTGTTGAACTTTTTTGAGGCGAGGCATAATAAGAATTTGCTACTAAAGCTTGAGTTTCAATAAACATTGGACGAGAACCTTCCATAGTTGCTGCTATTGCAGTACCAGAAAGATACTGGTCTGAATTTGAAAGTAATATTTCAGATGGATTACTTACTTCTCGCAAACCATATGATTGCATTTCAAAAATACCTAATTCATTTGTTGAGCCAAAACGATTTTTGATTGAACGCAATATTCTATATCCATAATTTCTATCCCCTTCAAACTGCAAAACAACATCAACAATATGTTCCAAAACCTTAGGTCCAGCAATAGAACCATCTTTTGTTATGTGGCCTACTATTATTATAGGCACACCATTTGTTTTTGCATAAGAGGAAAGAACAGAAGTACACTCCCTTATTTGTGATATACTGCCTGCAGTGGAATCAATATCCATTGTAGTCATTGTTTGTATGGAATCAATTATAATGATTTGAGGCTCTACTTCTTTTGCCTTTTCTACAATGTTCTCAACATTAGTTTCAATAAGCACGTAGCAGTTTCCATTATTTTTATTGATTCTTTCCGAACGCATTTTAATTTGTTGAGCGCTCTCTTCTCCACTCACATAAAGCACTCTTTTGTCATTACAATTCAATGCTGTTTGAAGTAAAAGCGTACTTTTACCAATACCAGGTTCCCCTCCCATAAGAACAACAGAGCCTAAGACTAATCCTCCTCCTAGTACTCTGTTAAACTCTTCATCTTTTAAGTCAATTCTTTGCTCGTTTGTACAAACGATTTGACTCATCAAGATGATAGGACTTTTTGATTGAATGATTTTTTTATTTGATGTTCTATGTAAAACCTCTTGTTCGTATGAATTCCAAGCTCCACATTGAGGACATTTACCTATCCAAACTGCAGATTTAGCACCACATTCTTTACAAAAGAAAGCTGTTTTTTCTTTTGCCATTTTTAGCTAGGTTTTACATTAACCTTATATTTCATATCCTTTTTATGAGAGAATCTCTTTTGGTCCAATAGATAATCTTTGTGATATGGTCCAATAGGTAAATCTAAAAAGGCATACCTTTGCATTTGTTGGCATATTCCAAGATAGTGATTTTCTTTTTCGTCCTCAATCAAACTCTTTTTATTCGTTTTTCTAGTGGGCATTTGTGAATCATAGTTAAAATCTGCATGACGAGAGAAAAGAATTTCATTTGTCTTTGTAGAAACCAAATCATATTGTGCATTCATATTAACATTTGTTGTCCACCATTCTTTTTTTATAGTGTAAATTGTTACATATAAAACTGCATCAACGCCATATTTTGATTGATATTTTTTACTATCTTCTTTCTTACAATATTGAGATGAGAAAAGTGTATCTGCCTTAAATTCATCTATCATTGGCAATACAGGTAAAACATAATATCCTTTCAACTGCAATTCTTCGCATATTGCAGAATAAAACATCTCATCTGCATATTTTTCTTTACTTCTATTCCATGGATAAACCACCATTATAGTCTTTGGTTTTTCCACATACATTGCAGGATAAGTTACATCTCTTTCAACTTTTTTAGGGAATACTTTATACCAAGTTTTCTCTAAAAAGTTTAATTCACTATCTTGTTGCTTAAGCTGTTTTTCTAATTGTTTTTTATAGCGCTTTTGTTCCTTTTCGCTCATTTTTGACACATCTACCTCTTGCGCCTTTTCAGTCTCCTTATCTTGTTTTTCAACAATTTGTTGTATTACAAGCTCCGAAGGAACAGTTTCATTCTCCTCTTTTGTAAACTTTTCTAAAAGAGAACAACTTGAATTAAAAAATGCAATAATAAGTGCTATATATATTATTCTTTTCATAGTCCTAATTTTTCCATTAATGATTGAACATACACTTTACTTTCAGGATAAGTCAAATATTCCTTTTCAAAATACAACTTTGCCTCATCTCTATCGCCTCTTTTATACATCAAATATGCATAATCTGCATAAGCCCCTGGAGGTGGCACAAGATTCTCCCCTTGAGGTTCTTTTACAATTGGAGAAAATGTTTTTGCCAAATTCTTAAAATCTTTATCTGCAAGTTGTTCTGAATTCTTTGCATAAGTGTAAACAACTTCTTGATAATCATAATGCGTATAAAGCACCTTTGAACAAGAAGTAAACACTATCATCAAAAATAAAATTGAAAGTATTTTTTTCATCGCTATTTTTTTGTCAAAATTACTCTTTTTAACAATATTTGCCAAATTTTTACTTAAAGATTTCTGTTGCTCTATTAAAAATTCCATGTATGTACGCAATCACTAAACCATAATTACTTACAGGCACATTGTTTTCCAAAGCAGGTAAAAGACGATTTCTTATTTGTTGAGATGTTGCCACACAACCACCACATTGAATTATCATTGCAAAATCTGTAAGAGGTGTTTCAATCTCTGAAAGTCCCGAAACAGCACTAAATTCCAAGTTTTTACCTGTATATTTACTTATCCACATAGGCAATTTCACCCTTCCAATATCTTCGCAAGTTGGTTGATGAGTACAACTTTCCAACATTAAGACTCTATCTCCATCTTTCAACTTATCCAAATACGGAGTACCCTTAATATATTCATCAAATGCACCTTTCATTCTTGCCAACACCACAGAAAAACTTGTCATTTTTATTTCTTTTGGAACAATCTTATCAACCATTTCAAAAACCTTTGAATCAGTCACAACCAAATCGGGTTTTATTTTCTTTTCATTAAGAACCATCTCCAATTCAGTTTCCTTTACCACAACGCAAACACAGTCTTTATCTAACACATCTCTAATTAGTTGAACCTGTGGCAAGATTAACCTACCCTGTGGTGCAGATGAATCAATAGGTGTCACCAAAAGAATTACATCACCCTTTTTTACAATATTTTGAAGAGGAGTTTTTCTTTCGCCCTCTTTAGCTTTTAAAGTTTCTGATATAATATTAGACAACAATAACATTGACTCTGCAGAATGATTACCTAATTCCAAAGAAACTTTTTCCTTAATTTCCTTATTTGCAGGCGTAATATCTGATTTATTGTAAACAACTACAACGGGAATATCATATTTCTTACACTTTTCAATAAATGAAGATTCTATTTCTGAAAAAGTATTTTCACTCACAACCAAGACAGCCAAATCCATTTGAGTCAAAGCGTGCAATGAAGCTTTAATTCTTTTTTCTCCAAGAGTGGTATTATCATCTAATCCCGCAGTATCCACAATCACAACAGCACCATAGCCAAACAATTCCATATTTTTCTTAACCACATCGGTAGTCGTGCCTTTTTCTTGCGAAACGATAGAAACCTCTTGTCCTGTTAAAGCATTAACAATCGTGCTTTTTCCAACATTAGTTCTTCCAAAAAATCCTATGTATTTTCTATTTTCTTTCGTAGTTTTTTCCATGGCAAAAATTTTTCTGCAAATATAATTAAAAAATTATGACAAATTGTCAGCAAAACTTATTTGGAACAAATTTTTCCTTTGTTTTGATAAAATAATTCAAAGAATAAAAAAAATAAAACAAAGAAATAATTTTTTAATTCAAAGAAATAATAAAATAAATCAAAGATATGAAAGGTACAATAAACGTAAAGACAGAGAACATATTTCCTGTTATCAAAAAGTTTCTTTATTCTGACCATGAAATCTTTTTAAGAGAGATTGTTTCTAATGCAGTTGATGCAACTCAAAAGTTGAAAACTCTTGCCTCTTTAGGAGAATTCAAGGGCGAATTGGGAGATTTAACAATTGATGTAATAGTTGATAAAGACAATAAGACATTGACTGTTGCCGACAAGGGTATTGGTATGAGTAAAGAAGAGGTAGAGAAATATATTACTCAAATTGCCTTTTCTGGTGCAGAAGAATTTGTTGAAAAATACAAGGGTAAAAGTGAATTAGAAGCCAACGGACTTATTGGACATTTTGGATTAGGTTTCTTTTCTTCATTCATGGTTTCTGATTTAGTAGAGATAAGAACAAAAACCTTTAAAGACGCTCCTGCAGTTCATTGGACATGCGACGGAAGTACAGAATACTCTATAGAGGAGACTCAAAAGGCAGAAAGAGGTACTGAAATCATAATGCACATTGACGAAGAGTCTGCAGAGTTTCTTGAAGAACACAGAATAGTTACCCTACTTGAAAAATACTGTAAGTTCATGCCAATCAGCATTCGTTGTGGCAAGGAAACAAATTGGGTAGATTCAGAAACTGAAAAAGATGAAAACGGAAATCCAAAGAGAGTTGAAGTTTTAGAAGACAGAATTATCAACGATACAAACCCACTTTGGAAACAAAAACCAAGTGAATTGAAAGATGAAGACTACAATAAGTTCTTCCATCAATTATATCCAATGAACTTTGATGAACCTTTGTTCCACATTCACTTAAATGTAGATTATCCATTTAATCTAACAGGTATTCTTTATTTCCCAAAAGTTAAAAAGAACATAGACCCAAATCGTGATAAGATACAATTATATTGCAATCAAGTCTTTGTAACAGACAGCGTTGAAGGAGTAGTTCCTGAATACATGATGTTGCTTCGTGGAGTTTTAGACTCACCAGACATTCCTTTAAATGTAAGCCGTTCTTACTTACAAGCAGACGGAAATGTTAAGAAAATATCTTCTCATATCTCGAAAAAAGTTGCAGAAAAGTTAGAACAAATGTATAAAAATGACAAAGATGAATTTATAAAGAAATGGGATGACTTATCTATCTTTATAAAATATGGCATGATGAGCGACGAAAAATTCTACGATAGAATGTCTAAAGTTTGTCAATTAAAGAATACAGAGTCTAATTACTTTACTTTCGAAGAATACAAAGCCAAAATAGAAGCCCTACAAACTGATAAAAACAAAAAACTTGTCTATTTGTATGCAAATAACGTAGATGAACAATACACATACATTAAAGCAGCAAAAGAAAAAGGCTATGACGTACTTTTAATGGACGGAATATTAGACAATCACTTTATTCAAACCTTAGAACACAAGTTTACAGATGTTAAATTTGCAAGAATAGACTCTGACTCTATTGAAAAACTTATAGAAAAAGATGAGGTTATTCCTTCAAAACTTTCTCAAGAAGAAACCGATAAATTAAAAACTTTGGTTGAATCAATAGTTGATAAAGCTAAATTCACAGTTCAAACAGAAAGCCTTGAACAAAACGCACAACCTTTCACTATTACTCAAAACGAATTTATGAGAAGAATGAAAGAAATGGCAGAAATGGGCGGTGGAGGAATGGCATCATTCTACGGAGAAATGCCAGAAAATTACAATTTGGTTGTAAACGTAAACCACCCTATTATCGGACAAGTTTTATCAGAAGAAAACACAGAAAAACAAGCTCAAACCCTTTCTCAATTAAAAGACTTAGCCCTATTAGGTCAAGGACTTTTAAAAGGCGAAGCCTTAGACAATTTCATAAGCAGAAGCATTGAGATAATAAAATAAAAAACGAGTAAACGCTCATTTCTTTAAGCAAAACGCAGAAAGCAATTACGCTTTCTGCGTTTGTGTTTAATTTTTCTTTGATTTTTTATTTTTTTTCTTTGATTTTTTAAAATTTTTCTTTGCTTTTTTTATTTTTTTATTAGAGTTTTTTTCATAGACTTACAAACAACGAAAATTTTCATTATTTAAGACTTTTTAAATAGCCACAAATGGCTGCATAATATGATACAAACCAAGAAAAAATAGGCATTAAAGAATAGATGTAAACATCTCCTGCTCTGTGAAGAGAGATTTTTATCACTATTTGCACAACAAAGTAAGCAATCAACAAGAAACTCCAAATTTTTTGTTTCTTTTCGTATCGTTTGATTTGATTTTCAATGTCCGTATCAGCGAACTCTCCTTTTTTTACTTTGTTTAAAACAAACTTTTTACCAAAAAGCCAGCCTAAAACAAAACATATTATTGTTAGAACAATAATACTCCAAAATAAATAATCTGTAAAATTTTCCATATCTTTATTTTTTTATTTCACAATTCTAAATCCTGTGCCTGTGCCGGTGCTTTCTTCTCCGCTTCCTCGGCGGTGAGAGTTTTTCATGAGGCGATAGTCAAAGTTATAGCAACCTCCTCGGTTTACTTTGCCTATTCCTGTGGCTGGTCCTTGTGGATTTTTTTGTGGAGAGTTTTTATAATAATATATTTCATAGTTGTCGTTGCACCATTCCCACGCATTACCGCTCATGTCATAGAGCCCTAATTCGTTTGCTTTCTTTTCTCCTACGGGGTGAGTTGTTTTGTTTGAGTTTTCATAGCACCAACCCACTTCAAGAGCGTCATTTCCTCCCGAATAGGTATATCCTTTGCTGTATTTACCACCTCGTGCGGCGTACTCCCACTCTGCTTCTGTCGGAAGGCGTCCTCCTGCCCATTTTGCATAGTCGTAGGCTTGTTGCCAAGTAACATTTACTATTGGTGCTTTGTCTTGCCAACCAAAATTCGGAGCTGGTGGCATTTCTTTGCCTGTTTGATGGCAGTAGTATCTGAATTGTTCTACGGTTATTTCGTATTTACTGATATGAAATGTTGATACTGTAACTGCATGTTGCTCTTCATCGGGATAGCAGTCTGCCTCTGTTTTCTCACAACCCATAAGAAATGTTCCGCCTTCTACTTTCACCCATTCAATGGTTTCTTTTCCTTGTGAGAAAGCGAGTTGTGAAATAACAAAACAAAGTATTAGTGTCGCTATCTTTTTCATTTATTTATATGTTTTTGCGATTTCTATGATTTCCTCTTCACCTTCTACATAGCCGTGTTTCATCAAGAATTTTCCGTTACACATCACGCTATCTATGCACTTTGTATCAGAGGAGTAAATAATATTTGAAATAGTATTGTAGTTTGGTTGCATTTTTTCGTCATTGAGCTTGATAAACAACAAGTCTGCTTCTTTGCCTTCGCAGATTTCTCCTGCGTTTATGCCCATTGCTTTTGCTCCGTTTATGGTTGCCCATTTGAAAACCTCATCGGAATTTCCTGCCTCTGAGTCTTGATAGTGTACTTTGGCAAGAAGACTTGCAAATTTCATTTCTTCTATCATTGAAAGGCTGTTATTTGAGGAGTTTCCGTCAGTTCCAAGTGTTATTATGCAATTGTGTTTCATAGCTTGACGAGAATCAAATACTCCTGAGGCAAGTTTCATATTGGAGCAAGGGTTATGAGCGATTATTGATTTGTTTTGTGAGATTATTTCTGCTTCTTTTTCTGTGAGGTGTACGCAATGTGCCAATATTGTTTTGTTATCTAATACTCCTATGCTGTTTAGGTATTCCACAGGAGGCATTCCGTATTGTTTTATACTGTCTTCTACTTCTTTTTGCGTTTCTGAAAGGTGTGTGTGAAAGTATAAATTGTTTTCTTTGGCAAATTCGTAACATTCTTTGTAGAGTTGAGCATCGCAAGTGTAGATTGCGTGAGGTGCAATTGAGATATTTACTAAGTCATTGTTTGTTTTTGAGAATTGTTTTGCGAAATCAAAGTTTTCTTTTATTGTTTCTTTTCCCAAATTGTTCATAAAGCAAATTCCAATGTTTGCTCTTATTCCCATTTCTTGACAAGCTTTTATGATAGATTGATGATGCCAATACATATCTGCAAAGAAGACTGTTCCACTTTTTATCATTTCAAGTATTGCAAGGCGAGTACCGTTGTAAATGTCTTGTGAGGAGAGCTCTGCTTCTTTTTTCCAGATATTGTTTAACCATTCAAATAAGGGTTTGTCTTCACAGTATCCTCTCAATAGTGTCATTGAGGAGTGTGTGTGCATATTATAGAAGGGTGGTATTACAGCTAAGTCTCTTGCATCAAAGACCTCTGCTTCTGAATCGTTGATTGTGGTAGATATTTCCGAGATTAAATTGTCTTTTATTAGTATATCTACTATTTTGTCTTGCAATAAGACTTGTTTTATAAGGATTTTCATCTTTTTTTCTACTTTTTACCTATGTAAGAGATAAATTCAAGGTCAAATGATAAAGAAATAAAAGCTGTAACCTTCCATTCCTTTGTTGTAGGTATTGACCAACCGCCAGGAAGTACGTCTCCTTCTTGCCAAGGGTTTGCTAAAATTTCATATTGTGCTATATTCAACCCTGCGGTTAGGTGAAAGAAATCAAGAAACTTATAAGATGGGCCAATATAAAAGTTCTTAAATATGTTATTTCCGCCAAATCCTACATAAAGTCCTAAGTCTTGTGAAAATTTTGGCGTATAATGCGACATATCCCAAAGCATTAGTGATGCTCCAACGATTAAATCGAACTCTACACTACCTGAATTTTTATTTAATATGGTGTTTTCTGTGGTTATTTCATCACTTGCTATTCTTGGTTGAATGGTCCATTCTGGTGTTGGATAGAGTCTCATTGCCATTCCTTGGATTACTCTAACTTTTTTCTTCCTATTGGTTGCTATTGCTACTCTTTCTTCGGCAGCCTCTGCCCTTTGGCGTGTGTATTTAAGCTCTTCTTCTCTCTGCATTATGACAATCTCTGCGGCTTTAAGCTTTTCTCTTAAGGTGTCGGACATTTGAAAATACTTATCTCTTTCTGCCGATATGTTTTGCAGTTGTGCGTCTTTTGTAGAGATATAGTTTTCTTTTTCGTTTATACTCTTTTGTAATAGTTGTATTTCTTTATCTTTTCCTTCAAGATTTACGTTTTTAGCTTCAAGCAATCCCTCGATTTTTGCCTTATCTACGTTTGATGAACTAATGGCATCTTTATATACTTGTTCTTTTTCGGCAAATAGTATTTCTTTTTGTTGCAAGAGTTTTATTTTATCTTCCAACAAAGTGTTCTTTTCTTGTAATTGTTGTTGTATTTCTTGATTTACTACTGTCAAGGTATCATTTACAAGTAGTAATTCTTTGTTTCTTTCTATTAGTTTTTCATTCTTTTGTTTTAAGTCAAAGATGTCTTGATGTAAGCTATCAATCTCAAATCTTAAAACAGAGATTTCAAACTCTAAACTGTCTGTCGTTTCCATTTCTTGTGCCTTTGCAAAAAATGGAATAGCAAACATTATAATAAATATTATTAAGTATCTTAATTTATATCGCATATTTTCTGTTTTGTTTTAAAAAAACGTCATTATACTTCCAACTACTGCAAATCTTACAAAGCGTCCTATCGTCATATAAATGCAACATTTCACAGGCGAAAGTCGCATAAATCCTAAGGTTATAGCTATCAAATCTCCTACGACCGGCAACCATGCAAAGAATGCCGCTATTGCTTTATATCTTTCTATTTTCCCTCTAAACGTTTCAATCTTCTCTTTCTTTACCTTAAAGTATTTTTCCAACCACTCCCATTTCCCTAATCGTCCTAAATAGAATGATATTATTCCTCCTATACTATTTCCTATTGCTGCAATAAATACACACAGCCAAATATTATTTCCTATAGCTATTGCACCAACAAGCAGAGCTTCAGAGGAGAACGGCAATATTGTAGAGGCTAATAAACTTCCTAAGAATAAGCCCCAAAGTCCCCAATATTCCAATTTGTTATTTTTTTATTCAGCTCTAACGTAATTAGTCGGTGTAAGATACTTATCAAGTAAAGTCATAGTTTCTTTATTGATGTGTTCTATGATATACTTTTTTGTATCTCTGTGTTCATCTACTATTATTAGAGTATCCAAAACTACTGTATATGTATTTTCTATAATAATAGGTTCGTCTTGATTTTCTGCATCTTCTGGTATATCGCAGTAGTTTGCTTTGTATAGTTTACGTTCAGACGATTCATAAACATATTTTGAAAATTCAATGTAAGCCTTCTTCTCACATTCAAGTGCATTTTCATCATTAACTACACTTTCTAATTTCCATTTTCCTTGAATTAAATCATCTTCAGGAAATTCCTCTTGGCATGCACAAAAGATAAAAGAGGATAATAGTAATAATACTGATGTTTTTTTAATTGTTTTCAACTTCATCGTTATTTGTATTTTTTAATAATTTCGACTCTTCAACTTCTTTTCTTGATAATTGACTAATTGTTATTGTGTCAAATACCAAAAATAAAAAGAATATAATACAGTATGATACTGCAAATTTGATATTTGTTTCTATGTCTAACAAAAACACTAATATTAAGACAAATATATATGTCAAAAATTTAATAATTTTAGTCAGCATAAAAGTTGGTACAAAATTGGTTTTTCTTTTTTTGTAAAGCACAACAAATGATATTGCTGTAACTACATAAAACATTACTATGTAATAAGGCAAGTCTTCGCTTAAGAATTCTGCAGGCAAAAATAGGCGCGCAAATAAACTAACAAAGCAAATTGCCATTGAAAAAATACTCAATTTTGAGAAGTAAAACATTAAATAACTTGATTTCATATTTTTTTAATTTTTTAGATACATCAATTTAAAGAACTTCAAATAAGCTTTTATATTTTGTCTATTGTAGAACGTTGGATAGTTTTGTGTTGATATCACAAAGTGTTCAAAATTCTTTTTGTCATATTTTGCAAGTGGAGATTCCTCCCCTTCCATTGCATTGTAATATTGCATTGCAGCTTCTTTATTTTCAAATTGTCTTACACTCAACATCTGTTTTGTCATAGTAAAAAGCATAGCCATTGTTGAAAGATTTGAATTGGCATACAAGCTATCATTATAAGAATTAATTGTTCTTTCTAAATCTATTGCATCTACCTTATCTTCATCAAACAATAGGATATAATAGTGTTTCATATCTCTATATCTAAACACTAAGGTTTCTGCATCAAGTATATCGTCTTTGTTTACATTTTCTTCTTTCTTAGCTTTGTTATTTTCATTCTTTGATTCATTTTCCTCATTCTTTGAATCATCAGATTCATCCTTAGTTTTAGGAGTATAAGTCAAATCTATCTTACCATCAGGATAAGCCGCTGCCAAATGTTTTAATTGACTTTCTATCATAGGAGCTATTTCGCTTTCGGTATAGTTATGAAGTATTAAGTTTAAATCCATAGCCAACGAATCTATGCCATATATCCTTCCTTTAGCTAAAGCTTGTACATAAAGTAATTTTGGAATATATGGCCCAATCTTTAGACTATCTATTACATTTTCACTTTTCGTTATAGTTTCTTCGTACCTATCTGCAAGATATGTGTTATATACATCTGCATATAACTTTTCTGCATTCTCATTACTTTTAGCTAATTCTTCCCAATAGTCAGGATTTTTAATCATCATAGCAAATTCACTATCAGGATATTCATTTAATATCTTATTTTTATAGAAATTAGAATTAGGATATTGTCCTATTTTATCATAAAGTCTATATAAGTGATACGATGATGGTAATATATTTTTATGATTTGGGTATCTACGATGTAAATCCAAGAACGTTTCTATTGCTTTAGTGCTATTGTTCAATCCTTGATAGTAAATATATCCTGCTGTCAATAAAGCATCAGCTATTTCTGCATGTGCAGTATCCTTTGCGCCTTCTGAAAATGGAATATCCTTTGTATAATATTCACGACTACCGGGATCATTATTTTTAGCTGGTGCGCTACCTCCTTTTGCAGATGTAGAATCAATAGGATTTCCGTTTTCATCTAGCATTTCTGACATTTCATCAAAATTAAATTCGCTTTCTTTATGGCTAATTCTCCAATTATCTTCCAATTTTCTTTCACCCCAAATTCTTCTAAATTCTAATTGTCCTACTTGAACAGTTGAACTATTGTAAAAATACCAAGAGTTTCTATTGTTGAATTGAGAATAGTTTGTCATTCCAGCCATACTTGCAGCCAAGGCTTGCGCTTTCTTTGCAGCCTCTTCTTTTTCTTTTTGAATACGTCTGTACTCTGCTATAGCTGAATCAATTTTTGCATTCAAATCAGCTTCACTCATATTACTCATTGCAAGCAAACTATCCCATCTTTCCACACAACGCAAATTCGTTACCAAGTTTGTCAAAACTTTTTGTCTACTCTCTATCTTTCTATATTTGTCATGAGTTTTCGGCATTACTGAAAGAGCTGTATCATAATACATTTGAGCCTTCTCATATTTTTCTAACAAATCAAAATATGTATCAGCAGCACGTAAACATGAAGTAATCTTTTGTAGGTTATTTGTAGTAGAAGTTGCAGAACTTGATTCCCATTGCTGACATGCTTTATCTACATTTTTATCTCTAAAATAAACTTCTCCTAATGCATAATAGACTTGGTCCTTGTACTCAACATTCTTTTTATCCTCCAACATATCTTCCAAACGCGCAATTATAGGACGGCTATTACTTTTAGCAGGGTCGTAACACATCGCAATATTTAAACGAGAAGCAAACTCCATTTCGTAAATTCCTGCTCTACGCGCAACTTTCTTAAACAACTTTGTTGCTTCTTCAAATTCATTGGCTTTTTGATAAATTTGACCTTTAATAAACATTAAACGAGTATTTACTGGTTTTTCAAAAAACGCATATTTTCTCTTTGCAAAATACTCCAAAGCCACAGCATTTTTACCTTGCGACAAGGCATTTTCTGCATACACAAGATTCATGAAATTACTTAATGATTTAGGTGCTTTACCTTCATCTATCTTATTTTTCACCTGGTCAAGAAGAATATCACATTCGCTATGATTACCCACTTTGCAATTAGTCAAAGCTAACCAAATCATAGGTTCGTAACTTTCTTTCTTGTCTTTATATTGAGCAATCAAAAGATTAAAAGTAGCCATTGCGGCATTATAATCTTGCGAATAAAAACAAGCCTTACCCATTAATAAGTAAGCATCATCTATTTGAGGATTCTTCTCAACACCTGAGAATTTCATGGAATACTTTTGAATAACCTTGCTACCCTTTTCTATAGCTCGATCAGTATTTGCCTTAATTGCTGTAGCATTTTCTTTTGTACCTAACTTGTAAATTGGTAATATGTTTGTGTAATCATCTTTATGGCTTTTCTCTAAAGACTTCACCCCTTCTTTTAAAGCTTCATTACCATTCCACCAAGCATTATAATGCGCTACAATACTATTATATTGACGATTTATCCACTTATCTTTTGAAGTAGAACAAGCAGAAAAAATCACTACAACTAAAAGCGATAATATGTATATTTTGAGTCTAACTCGTGTTTTCAACGTCAAATACTTTAAAATAAACTGCAAATATAAAAAAAATGCCTATATTTGCAAAAGATTTTTGAATTATTAACAATAAAAACAAAGATATGTCAAGAGTAAAAGCATTTAGAGGTTTAAGACCTCCAGTAGAAATTGCTGCACAATTAGCATCTCGTCCATACGACGTAATGAATTCAGCAGAAGCAAGAGTAGAAGCAGATGGAAATCAATACTCTTTACTTCACGTAACAAAAGCAGAAATTGACCTTGCAGAAGGAATAGACGAACATTCACAAGAAGTTTACGACAAAGTAGTTGAAAACTTCAACGACTTCAAACAAAAAGGTTGGTTAGTAAAAGACGACAAAGCAAAACTATATATCTACGCCCAAACAATGGACGGAAGAACTCAATACGGTATAGTAGGTTGTGCACACGTTGATGACTACTTCAACAACGTTATTAAAAAACACGAACTTACAAGAAAAGACAAAGAAGACGACCGTATGATTCACGTAAACATTACAAATGCAAACGTAGAGCCTGTTTTCTTTGCTTATCCTGCACACCAAGAAATAGACCAAATAGTAGAAAATATCGTAAAGAATGAAAAGCCAGTATATGACTTTGTTGCAAAAGAAGATGGCTTTGGACACACATTCTGGGTGATTGAAGACGAAAAAACAGTTGCAAGAATAGAAGAAATATTCGAAAAAGAAATCCCAGCACTTTACGTTGCAGACGGACACCACAGAACTGCAGCAGCAGCAAGAGTTGGACAAGAAAGAAGAGCTTCTAATCCTAACCATACAGGAAACGAAGAATACAACTACTTCATGGCAGTTATATTCCCAGATTCTCAATTAAAAATCATTGACTACAACCGTGTAGTAAAAGACTTAAATGGTCTTACAGAAGAAGAATTCCTTGCAAAACTTAACGATACATTCGTTGTAGAAAAAGCAGGAAAAGAAATCTACAAACCAGCAAAATTACACGAATTCTCAATGTATCTTGGTGGTGAATGGTACAAAATGACAGCAAAAGAAGGAACTTACGATGATAACGACCCAATCGGAGTATTAGACGTAACAATCCTTTCAAACAACGTACTTGACAAAGTATTAGACATAAAAGACCTTAGAACTTCTAAGAGAATTGATTTCGTTGGAGGTATAAGAGGATTAGGCGAATTACAAAGAAGAGTAGATAACGGAGAAATGAAAGTTGCTTTCGCTTTATACGCTGTATCAATGCAACAATTGATAAACATAGCAGATTCAGGTAACATCATGCCACCAAAAACTACTTGGTTTGAACCGAAATTACGTTCGGGATTAGTAATCCACGAATTAATTTAATTTTTTCATAATTTTTGGTATTTAAAATTAACAACGAGGGTAACTGAAATTCAGTTACCCTTTCTTGTTTTATATGAAATAACTTACCCTATTCTACTCCATAAAAAAACTGTTTCAAAGAACATCAAAGAAGTTTTAACAAATTATCTCTTGAAGGTAGAAGTATTACCTTAGGAAAGTAAACAAATTACCTTAAAGAAGTAAAAAAAAGGTAATTTTAAAAAATGGCATTAAAACACAAAAACAAGTCCCCAAATAAATGATTACTTAGGGACTTGTTTTTAAATATCTTTGAAAGACTCTTATCTTTCTTTTACTAAACCTTCGTTAAATGCGTAGATTAGTTTCTTTAGGTTGGAGATTTGTTCTCTTAATTCATCTCCGAGTTCTGTATCTCCTATTAGGATATTTTCTGTTCTTTGTTCAATCAAATAGTTCTTTGAAATAATGTCGCTTTCATTCTCTATTGATTCTTGGCGAGATTGGAATGGTTCATGCTCAACCAAGAACAAACGACTTGAACCTGACACCAAAGTATAGCCACCTATTCCTGTTTCTTGTTGATATGCTTTTGACATTCCGCCATCTATGACAAGCAATCTACCGTTTGCCATTATTGGACTTTCGCCTTTCTTAACCTTAACCGGCACATGACCATTGACAATTCTTGCTTTTTCGTTATGCAATCCAAATTCTGCTAAAATTCTTTCGCAAAAGGCTACGTCATTTCTAAGAGAGTAGTATTTATCAAGTATTTCTTCTTGTTGTTCTTTTGCATCTATTAGGTATCTTTCAAAGGTTGCCATTCTGTGTTTACCGAAAATTGGCGAGCAAGCACCACACCACAAATACCAGAAGTAGTCTCTATCATCGTTTGTTTGGTTAAAACGATTTACCCATACGTTTCTTACTGTTTGTTCTAAGCAATCAAGCAACTCTTTACCTTTTACCATTTTTCCTTTATGGTTAAATTCCTTGAATTCAGTTTCGCTCTTCATCGGAATGCAACCATGAAGCATTAAAGTATTGTTACAAACAGAGTAAACGCCACCGTTAGAGAACAAGAATGAAACATCTGATTGCAATCTTCTTGAGTTAAGGAATGATTGTGCTATTTTAGTGATTACCTCATCTTCTTCTGGAGTTAGTTTGTAAGGATCGTTTGGATCTATTGTTGGATAATAACCATCTTTCAATTCATAGTCTTTTCCATCAAGATGAATTGTTCCTTTTTCATAGTTGATTTTATCAAGCAATAGACGATGCGACATATCAAAGTTAGGATTACGCATAACAAGTTGTCCTTCTAATTTGAAACTTATTACAGCTATTGCTTTATGTATAACAGTCATCAAACGCACATTCGCATCTTTGTAGTTTTCTGGCTTAGTTCCTTTTGGTACGAACGGAATTGCTGGGTCGTTTTCATAGTGTGTAAGTGCGAAAGTAACAAGTGGCATTAGGTTAATACCATAATCATCTTCAATTGTATCAACCGAGCCATAACGAGCTGTTAAACGGATAACTTCTGCTACGTCAAACTTGTTTCCACATGCAGCTCCCATCCATATAATGTCGTGATTACCCCATTGAACGTCTGCTGCGTGGTGATTTTTCAAAAGTTCCATAACGTCAGCCGCTCTCGGACCACGGTCAAATATATCTCCGATAACGTGAAGTCTATCTATCAACATTCTTTTTATGAAAGTGCAAATAGATTCTATGAATTTATCGGAACGTTTCAAATCAACTATGGTTTCAACGATTGAATCGTAGTATGCTTGTTTATCAGAGGTTGTTTCATTCAAAAGCTCCTCCATGATAAATGCGTATTCGCTATCCATAGCCTTTCTTACCTTGGAGCGAGTGTATTTTTTAGCAACTTGACGTGCTACTTTAACAAGTTTATTCAATGTAAGCCTATACCATTCTTCATTTACAACGCCTTTACCCTTTAATTGACTAAGCTTATCCACTGGATAGTAGATAATTGTTGCTAATTGATTCTTTTCTGCTACTGAAATAGAGTGTCCAAACACCTCATCAATCTTTCTTTTTACCGCTCCCGAAGCGTTAGATAAGATATGATTAAAAGTATCGTATTCTCCGTGAATGTCAGTTACAAAGTGTTCTGTTCCTTTTGGTAAAAGAAGTATCGCTTCTAACTTAATTATTTCAGTAGATGCAGCTTGTAAAGTAGGAAATTGCTTAGCTAACTGATTATAAAACTTTAATTCTTCGTTTGAAATCGTGATATTATCTGTATTCATAATGCTTTATTATTTAATTTCTTTAACTAATTGAGAGAAAACTTCTCCTCTGTGTTCAAAATTCTTAAACATATCATAACTACTTGCAGCAGGAGATAGCAAACATATCATTCCTTTTTCTGTATTGATGCTACACCATTTTACTATTTCGGAATAATCATCAGAAACTAAGATTTGAAATTTATTTACTTTCTCTTGCATTTCGTTTTTCATTCTTCTGCCTGCTTGACCAACAAAAACAATGTTCTTTATCTTAAAGTTATCTATTTGTCCTGTTAAAGGAGAGTAATCTATCCCCCTATCCATTCCTCCAAGTATGATAGTTTGAACATCTTTCAAAGCTTTGATCGCCTCTATTGATGCTTGCGGGATTGTACTTATTGAGTCATTATAATATTTCACACCATTCCTTTCTGCAACAAACTCTAAACGATGAGAAAGTGGCATAAAACTTTTTGCAGTCTTTAACGCCTTTGATTTTTCTGCTCCAAAGGCTTGTGTTGCCAATAAAGCAGCATTTATATTCATTAGATTGTGTTCGCCTTTCAAGTAATCTGGCTCTATTTCCAAAGAATCGCCTTTTGAAAACGTTAATAGATTTGACTTAATTGGCGAGTTGTTTATTAAAATCTTTATATCCAAAGAATCTAAATTGTAAACAAATGTATCATCTTTTGTTTGCAGACTTGCAATATGGTATTTTGAGTTAATATATTCCTTATAATCTGCAAAATGATCAAGATGCTCTTCAAACAAGTTAAGTAATATAGAAACCTTTGGCGAGGTGTGAATAAATTGTAATTGATGTGCTGAAAGTTCTGCAACTATTATTGTATCTTCTTTTATACTTGGCAAAATATCTAAAAGAGGCACTCCTATATTTCCTGCTAAAAGAGTATCAAAACCTTGTTCCAAAAGAATTTTATAAACCAAATTACTTGTAGTACTTTTACCCTTTGTTCCGCTTATGCCGATTGTTTGCTTAGAGTAAAGTTGCAAGAAAATATCTGTTTGAGATGTTATTTTATCTCTATCGATATTTTGAAGTTTTTTCATAGAAATTCCCGGAGTCTTTATATAAAGAGTACAATCTTTAAGCATTTCATCTTGCAATCCACAGTTTGCAAACTCTGAATTATCATCTGCAATTAAGATTTCTTTGTTTGGTAATATTTCTTTTAAGAGTTTGTGAGTTGATTGTCCCTCTCTACCATAACCAAGTATTGCTATTTTGTGAGGTTTCAAAAGTTTGATAAGTTGAGCTTTCTTTGTAGCAAGGTGAGAGTTAGAGAAAATTGCAAAATCCTTTTCAGGAAGGTTATGATTGTTTGATAAGTCGAAAAAAACTCTTTCATTTAATTTTTCAAAACGCTCATTTATTTTACTAATTCTTTGAAATATTTTCATCAAGTAGTCATTTTCATAATCATCTCTTTTATTTCTCAAACACAAGGTAAGAGCCGCCTTCACTTCACTTACAGTCCCTACACATTCAAAAGGTTTTGTTTCTCTTTCTCCACAAAGTTGCAAGAAGTATTCTTCAAGATCATTATCTGCAAAAAGGTTTTTTGAAAATATGTTAATCAATTCTTCTTTTTCAACAAAAGGAGAAAGTATTATGAAAGCAAACAAACATTTTGGACATTTACCACACCAAATGTTTTGTTTGCTTCCTGCATTGCAACTTTTGAAAACAGATTGATAATTAAGCTTTGAGAAAAGTTTTGCAATATGTAGTTCGCTCAATGGTCTCAAAAAAGAAAAATAATTAAACTCTGGACTTATAAATTCTTTAACGTATGAGCGAAAATCGTTTTCAAATTCAAGGCTTTTAGAATATTGATGATTTACTTCTGAGCCTTTGACTGTGGATTCTGAGGCTGAATCCTCGTTACTTAAAGCTATGTGTTTTCTTTTAGTGAGTGCAGAAATTAAAAGAGTGGTAAAAGCAAGCATTGCTGAGAATGGTGTATGTCCATTTATACAACCTTGTGCGTTAAGTTCTAATAAATGAGAATCTATTGTACGTTTGCAAATAATAGTTTCTTCTTCACTAAATCCAGCCACTGAACAGCATTCAGTAGTTGCCCCTCTTGGATTGATAATAAAAGGTTTTATATCTCTGTTTGCAGACATCAGCAAATCTAATGTTACAACAGAATCTTTACCTCCTCCAATTGGTATTATGTATTTATCTTCTAAATCAAATTGTTGAGAAGTTATATAATTTTCGTTTGCATTCTCTATTTCTAAAAACTCGTCTTGAGAAACGTTTATGCCGTTTAAAAAAAATAATTCGCCGAGTCCGTTATAGTAAACCTTTGAAAAAAATTCTTTTTGTTTAGAGTTTAATGCATAAGGCTTTATAAGAACTTTTGGAGAGCAAAAAGCCTTCCAATAAGATATTAACTCTATCATTCCCATGTGGAATACAAGCAAGTCTAACTGCTCTTTACTTAAATGAGAAAAAGAGAAGAATTCCTTTTTCTCAACAAAAAGACTTGGTTTGAAAGTATGCTCCGAGTTAATGAAAGTAAACTCTATTTTTAACCCCTTTTCATCTATCTCATAATTAAAAGATTCGTAGATAAAAAGAGGATATTGTTTTCTGAAATTATTAAATTTTTCTGTATTATTCATCTTTGTTTTAGTAATCTTGTCCTTCTTCTATCGCTTGTAGCAATTCCTCATACCATTTCTCAGAAAAGCGTCTTATTAAAGGCTCTTTAAGGGTTTTATACAATGCTTTGTCTTCATCTTTGCAAATTGCATCTTTGCAAATGTCCCATCTATGATAGTTTAATGCTCGAAACTCACCATAATCCTTTACTCTAATTGGATAAAGGTGACAAGAAATCGGCTTAATAAAGTCAATCTTTCCTTCTCTGTAAGCCATTTCTATTGCACACAAAGAAAGACCATCTTGAAACTTAACAAACACACATTCTTTATTATCTATAATGTTTGTACACAAGTCTCCGTCATCGTCTTTTAGCCAAAAGCCTTCCTTTTTCACTATTTCAACAGCCTCTTTCTCCATATAAGGTTCTATTTGTGGCAAAAGATTTTCTATTATCTCTATTTCCTTTTTTTCAAGCGGTGCACCAGCATCTCCTTCCACACAACAACAACCCTTACACTTTGTTAAATCACAACAAAATTTCTCATTTTTTATATCTTCGCTTACTAAGCAATTACCAACTATCAACATAATATTTCATTTTTTACGTGCAAAATTAAAAAAATAAAAAATCATTTTCGTACTTTTGCATATTAAAATCATAGAAAAATAGTTTGACACATGGAAATAAAGGAAGAAACTACGAAAAAACCTAATCTTAATTTTATTGAGGAAATTATAGAAAACGATTTAAACAGTGGTAAACATAAAAGCATAATTACGCGTTTTCCTCCTGAACCTAACGGTTATTTACACATAGGACACGCAAAAAGTATCTGCTTAAATTTTGGTGTTGCAAAGAAATATGGTGGAAGAACAAACCTTCGTTTTGACGACACTAACCCTGTGAAAGAAGATACAGAATATGTAGAATCAATTAAGGAAGACATAAAATGGTTAGGCTTTAATTGGGCAGAAGAACACTATGCTTCTGATTATTTTGAACAACTTTACCAATGGGCAGTTGAGTTAATCAAAAAAGGATTGGCATACGTAGATGACCAAACCTTAGAAGAAATGAGAGAAAACCGTGGAACAGTTCAAACTCCCGGTAAAAACTCACCTTATAGAGACAGAAGCGTAGAAGAAAACCTTGACTTATTCCAACGAATGAGAGCAGGAGAATTTCCAGACGGCAGTAAGACACTTAGAGCAAAGATTGACATGGCCCACACTAACATGCACATGAGAGATCCTATAATGTATCGTATTCTTCATACGCATCACCACCGTACAGGAGATGATTGGTGTATCTATCCTATGTATGACTATGCTCATGGAGAGAGTGATTCTTTGGAAAACATAACTCACTCTATTTGTACTTTGGAATTTGACATTCACCGTCCACTTTACGATTGGTTTATACAACAATTAGACATTTTCCCTTCACATCAATACGAATTTGCAAGACTTAATCTTAACTACACCGTTATGAGCAAACGTAAACTTTTACAATTAGTAAAAGAAAACTACGTTTGCGGTTGGGATGATCCTCGTATGCCTACTATTTGTGGACTAAGAAGAAGAGGATACACACCTGAAAGTATAAGAAACTTCTGCGAAGACATAGGAGTTGCAAAAAGAGATAACGTAATTGACTATACACGTCTTGAGAACTCTCTAAGAGATGACCTTAACAAAAAAGCGCAAAGAGTAATGGCTGTTTTAGACCCTATAAAGGTTGTTATTGATAATTATCCAGATACATCGGAAGAGTTAGAGGCTGTAAACAACCCTGAAGACGAAACAGCAGGAACAAGAAAGGTAAGTTTCTCTAAAACAATCTTTATAGAAAGAGATGATTTTATGGAAAACCCACCTAAAAAATACTTCAGAATGACTGTTGGTCAAGAAGTACGTTTACGTTATGCTTATATAGTAAAATGTACAGGTGTTGAAAAAGATGAAAATGGTAATATCACTTTAATTCATTGCGAATACGACCCTGCAACAAGAGGAGGAAACACACCTGACGGAAGAAAAGTTAAAGGAACTATCCATTGGGTTGATGCAAATAATCATATTGAAGCAGAAGTTCGTTTATTTGATAGATTGTTCCAAAGCGAGTCTCCTGATAAAGTTGAAGAAGGACAAACATTCCTTGATAATCTAAATCCAGATTCATTAAAGGTATTGAAGAATTGTAAGATGGAAAAATTCCTTGCTAATACTAAAGCTTTAGACAAGTATCAATTTGAACGTCTTGGTTACTTCTCAACAGATTATGACTCGACTGAAAACAATATTATTTTCAATCGTGCTTGTACACTTAAAGATTCTTGGAATAAATAGTTAGTTTATGAAAAAATATTTAGTTATTTCTATATTGATTTTATCAAGTCTTTGCTCATTTGCTCAAAGACACAGATTGTCTAATGGAGAGCCTTATGACATATTCTTGCAAGTTAAACCTATGGGTGGTATAGCTTTAGGAGATTTTGCTAAGAACACAACATATGTTTACGGAAGTCATTTTGCATTGGAATTTCAAATGCAAGAAACTAAACTTGGTATCGGTTTAGAATTTGGTTACAATTATTGTGTGCCTATGGCGTATAAACGTCCTTTCTTACAAACTAAAAAGAATTGGGCATCGCAACAAATCCCTATGATTTTGAATTTCAACTATTATGTATTCAATGAAAGAATTAAACCTTATGTTGGGCTTGGTATTGGCACCATTTGGGGACGTTATGACTACTCTCTTTCAAGCGAAGAAAGTACAGATGAATACTATCTTAGAGATTTTGAAGGTCAAAGTGGCTGGAGATTTGGTCTAACTCCAAAGGTTGGCTTAATGATAAGCATGGATCACAAACATGGCTTTGGATTAGAATTTTCTCTTCCTTATCAATTCGGGTTTGATAGACTTGAAACACAATACACAATCAATCTTGGCTTAACTTACACTCGCATAATAGACTAATAATTCAAAGAAAAAATAAAATAATCCTTTGTTTTTTTCAAAAAAAGCAAAGGATTATTTTATTAAAACAAAGAAAAATTGGAATAAAATGAAAGAAAAAATTTATTTAATCTTTGGTTTGATGATTTTATTCTTTGCTTTGCCGTTTCAAAGTGCTTTTTCGCAAAGGCAAAAGTCTTTTGTGTGTGTAAAAACTATTAAATCAAGTCAAAGTCGCATTCGTTCCGCAGAGTTTAGCCCTGATGGGAAATACATTCTTAGCGTTGCGGAAGATAGAATGATTAAAACAAGGAACGCAAACAATTATCAACTTCGTTTAGTGATAGAAAAGCATAAGCGATTCTTTATTTCAACATCATTTAGCAATGAAGGTGCGGTTAGAAAACGCATTTGCTGGGACAAAGACCATCAAACCTTAGACCCATTCAGTCCAAACACTCTTAAAGGCAAGAGGTTGTATAGTGCAGATGCAAAAACGGCATCATATAGTCCTGACGGAAAACATATAATCTCTGTTTTACGCAATGGAAACATAAAAATTTGGGACGCTATCAGCGGAAAAAGTCTCAAAACTCTAAAAGGACACTCCTCTTACGTTAATTCAGCGGAATATAGCCCTTGTGGGAAATATATAGTCTCTACCTCATCGGACGAAACGCTTAAAATTTGGGACGCAAACACAGGCTCTTGCTTACAAACCTTAAAAGGACACAAAAGAAACATATATTCTGCAAAATATAGCCCTGATGGAAGGCATATTGTTTCTGCTTCACTTGATTCTACTATTAAAATTTGGGAAGCAAACACAGGAAAATGCTTGCAAACCTTAGAAGGACACACAAAATGCGTTAATACAGCAGAATATAGTCCTTGCGGAAAGTATATTGTCTCTGCATCAGATGATAAAACCATCAAAATATGGGAAGCAAACACAGGAATATGCCTGCAAACCTTAAAAGGACATTCTTCTTACGTTTTTTCTGCACAATATAGTCCTGATTGCAAACAAATTATCTCTTCTTCCATAGATAAAACCATTAAAATATGGGACGCAAACAGCGGAAATTGTCTTCAAACCTTAAAAGGACACGAAGATAGTGTGATTACCGCAAAATATAGTCCTGATGGCACAAAAATTATCAGCGGTTCAAGAGATGGAATTATTAAGATTTGGGAAAAGAAATAGGCTTTAAAAGCATAAATTGTTTGTTTTTTACCATTGTATCTCTTGAATAGAAAATCCTATAAAGCTATCGTAATTATTTCCTAGCTCTCGGTGGTATATCAGTACGCTATATTTATTATTTGTTTCGTAATGATTACCCTCTATTTCTTTAGTTGAGTAGATTTGAGAATTATGTGGCTGATATAATATTTGATAATTATAATATCCTTGTTTTAACAACATCTTTAATGTGTAGCAATTAAGTTGTGAATCAAAGGTAAATTTATTTAATTCACTCATTCGCCATTGACTCATCTCTCCTACTGCATAATAAGAGCCTTCTAAATTCAATGGAACAGGAAGATAAAAACACACCCACGCATAATCACTTCCCAAATCTTTGTCTTCTCCCACATCATTTCTCACATAATAAGCACCATTTATATCCCCATAACTAACATACGGAATGTGAGTTTTGATTTGTTCAGGTTTTAATCTAACGACATTCTCTCCTGCTATATAGTCTATATTATCTACAAATGCAGATCTATGACGTAAACTTGTGAAATCAAATTGTCTAAATTCATTTCCTCCATCAAATACATTTTCTTTTTTATATCTGTAGATTAAATCTCGTCCTATGCTTTCGTTTAATTGTAGCATTCTTTGATTGTCAAGTCTTCCATTTTGTTGAGCATAAACCTTTACATCTTGATAAGGATTGCTTAAACTATTTGCACCTATGCTTGTTACTTTTACTTCTATTTCCTGAGAATTTTGTCGTAAAGAAGGTTCGGTTGCTGCTTTTATATTTACCATTGCGGTTGCCTTTTGTTCAAGACAATAAAATCGTTTTGTAAATATAACTTTATCGGGTTCACCTTCATAAAATACTTTAATAATATAGTTCCCACTTTTAGTAGGGCGCATTGTTGTTGAAGGAATTGATTGTTCGTAATGAACAAAACGACAAAGTGTATTAAAGGAATTTGAATACTTTTCTATGATTTCAGTTTCAAATCCGTCAATATATTCATAAGGTTCCAATTCACTTTGAGTCCAATCACTATTACAATGGATTATTGTGTACTCATAGCGATTTGTTTCCTCTGTTATTTCATCAAATTTTAAAATAAGGCGTTCATATTCATTTAATCTTACAATAGGAAGACTTAAATCTGCATTCTTATTTTCTAATTTAACAGTCTTTATAAGTGGAGAATATATCATATCTCCAAATACAAATTGGGCGTAAAGTAATTCTACGCCCAATACCAATAATGAAAAAATTATTATTCTAATTTTAGAATTCATTTCTTAAGACATTTGTTCCTCAATTTCAGCTACAGTTTTTGGAATATATTTTCCTAATAATCTACAACCGTCTTTTGTAACTAATAAGTCATCTTCAATTCTTATTCCTCCAAAATCCTTGTAAGATTCCAATACTTTGTAATCTATGAAATCTTTACATTTGTTTTCTGCTTTCCATTTATCAATTAAAGCAGGAATAAAGTAGCAACCAGGTTCATTTGTTATAACAAAACCTTCTTGCAATTCTCTTCCAAGTCTTAAAGAAGAAAGACCAAATTGAGTAGAACGAATATTCTTCTTGTCATATCCCACATAATTTTCTCCGTAGTTCTCCATGTCGTGAACATCTAATCCCATCATGTGGCCTAATCCATGAGGCATAAACAATCCCATTGCTCCTGCTTTGACAGCTTCTTGTATATTGCCTTTCATAATTCCTAATTCTTTCAATGCAGAACCTAAACGAGTAACTGCTGCAAGGTGAATTTCAGAATATTTTACTCCTGGTTTAACTAAGCTTGGCACCAATTGTTGAGCTGCAAGTACTGCTTCGTAAATATCTTTTTGACGTTGAGAGAATTTTCCTCCTACAGGAACAGAACGAGTTATGTCTGAACAATATCCCATTGGATTTTCGCAACCAGCATCAGAAACAATCATTCTTTCTTTTTTAATTTGTAAAGAATGGTCATGACCATGAAGTATTTCTCCATGTGTTGTTAAAATAATAGGAAATGAAACTGGGCCACCACCACTTAAAGCAATACCTTCCATGGCTCCTGCTATTTCATACTCGTAAGTACCTTCTTTAGCAGCCATTCTCATCATAGTTGTATGCATTAAGTATGCGTTATCTACAGCCTTTTCTATTTCTACAATTTCTTCTTCAGATTTAATAGAACGTTGTTTAACACAAGCATTTATCAATTCAACACTAACATACGCTTTAACATATTCTCTTTCTATATGTAAAAGTTCTGCTATAAAATTAACATTTTCTGCTCTATAAGGTGGAGTAAAGTGAACTTTTCTTCCTGCAAAAACAGCTTTATCTAAAAATGCTCTTAAGTCAGTTATTGTTCCAACATTATCAACTCCTATTTCTTCTGCTCTATCTCTTAAGCTTGGAACTGGACCTGTCCAAATTATGTCGTCCATATCCACTTCTTCACCAAACAAATACTCTTTTCCTTCATCTATATCTATTACTCCAACAAGGTTTTGTAATGGATACGCGAAGAAATATCTAAATGTACTATCTTGACGGAAAGTATAAGTATTTGCTGGGTAGTTAAAAGGTGAGTCGCCATTTCCTAATATTAGAATAACTCCACTTTTAACATCTTTCATCAATTGTTTACGTCTATTTATATAAGTCTCTTTACTAAACATAATCTCTTTTTATTTTTTAATTATTAGGTATAGTTACATTATTTCTTTTTCCTGCTTCAAGAATTGGAAGATTTGCTTCGGTAGGTATGTAAATCACTGTTTTTTCATTAAGATTTGATTGATTTCTTACCCACAAATATTGAATATAAGTAGAAGTCAAAGTTCCGTTTTCAATCTTTATTGCTTCCGCAGCACCTTTTGCTCTTTCTATTTCTGCTTTTGCATTTAGTTTTTCTGCTTCAAGATTTGCTCTTGCTTCCTCTACTTTAATTCTTCTGTTTTGTTCTGCCTCTGCAAGTTGAGCTTTACCTCTCATTTCTTGACTCCAAACTCTATAAATTGGCATTCCAAACATTGCAATAGCGACAAAGGCCAATGCAGAGACTATTAAAATTACTACGTGTTTTGGTTTAATTGTGTACATAAAACTAAATATTTTTTAATATCTCTAATGTGTGTTTCCAATACAATTCAACAGTTTTTATTTCCAAACGTTCATCTGGTGAATGCACTCCACGAAGTGTTGGACCATAAGAAATCATATCCATTCCTGGGTATTTTTCTCCAATCAATCCGCATTCCAATCCTGCATGTATTGCTCTTACTATTGGTTCTTTATTAAATAATTTCTTGTAAGCATCAACTGCTATTTTTAAAATCTTACTTTCTGGATTAGGTGCCCAACCTGGATAACCATCTCCGTGTTCTACGTCAGCGCCTGCAAGTAAGAAACAACTTTCTACTCTATATGCAGCAGCGTATTTAGAACTTTCTACCGAAGAACGTTGAGATGTTGTGATAAAGAAGTGATCTTCTTTCATCTTGATTGAAGCTAAATTCGTAGATGTTTCAACAAATCCTGGTATTTCTCTACTCATAGCCAATACTCCATGAGGACAAGCATACAAAACGTTTAATAGATTATCTTGACTTAACATATCTACTACGAATTCAGGTTTCTCTACTTCCATTAGAGTAATTTCCATATCAGGTTCTGTTGTTCTGAATTCGTATTTTAAATCTTTTGTGAATTTTTCTACAATTTCTTTCATTAATTCAACATCAGCTTCAGCTACAACAAATGTTGCGTATGCTTCTCTTGCGATTGCGTTACGAAGATTTCCTCCATCAAAGCAAGCTAGACGTAAATCCATTTCCTTATCCAAAGACCAAAGTATGCGATTCAATAGTTTATTTGCACAAGCTAAGCCTTTGTTTATATCATCTCCTGAGTGGCCACCTTTAAGTCCTTTTACCATAATCTTAAACGCAGGAGCATCTGATGTTTCTTCTTTATCAAATGGTAATCTCGCAACAGTGTCTATTCCACCTGCACAACCTATAAAGATTTCTCCTTCATCTTCGCTATCAAGGTTAAGAAGTATTCTACTTTTTAACACATCTGGCGATAATGCTTCTGCACCTGATAATCCTGTTTCTTCATCTACTGTAAACAAACACTCTATCGGACCATGTTCAATGTCATTTGCATCTAATATAGCCAAAGCTGTTGCAACCCCTATTCCATCGTCTGCTCCCAATGTTGTTCCATCTGCTTTTAACCATTCTCCTTCTATTTTTGGAACAATGGCATCTTTCTCAAAATCAAAATCTTTATCGCTGTTTTTTTCACATACCATATCTATATGTGATTGTAAGCAAACCCAAGGTGAGTTTTCTTTTCCTTTTGTTGCACCTTTGCGAATGATTACATTGCCTATTTCATCACTTTCATAGTCTAAGTTTCTTTCTTTTGCCCAATTAACTAAGTATTCAGTCATTTTTTCTTCGTGTTTTGAAGGGCGTGGAATTGAAAGTATCTCTCCAAAAAATCTAAACAAGCTTTTTGGTTCTAAATCTGCTAAAATACTATTGTTTGCCATATTTTTATTTTTTTAATTTTCTTTATTTTAACGTTTTTATTTACTTAATATTTTTCTTTGATTTATTTTTTTGATTCTTTGATTTATTTTTTTATTTCTTTGTTTCGCAAAATTATTTCTTTGTTTTATTTTTCAGTTTCTTAAACAAAGAAGAAGAAGGTTGTAATTGAGATTATTATCCATAAAACTAAACCTAGTATAAAAGGTCTTACACCTACGGTTTTAAGGTCTGAGAGATTAAATCCGCTACCTATCATAAATAAAGCTAAGACCATTCCTCGTTTTCCTATGTAAGAAAGTACACTATAAGCAGGTTGCAAATCAGGAATAAAGCCTGCGATAAGTATTGCTATGATAAAATAAAGTATAAACCAAGGAATTTTTATTTTTCCTTTAACTTGATTGTCTTTTCTATTGAGAATCATCACCAAGAAAGAGAGTGGAATTATCCAAAGAGTTCTTGCAAGCTTTACTGTAGTTGCTACTTGCAATGCTTCTTTACCATACTCTGCTCCTGCACCGACAACAGACGATGTATCGTGTATTGCGATTGCAGACCAATAGCCAAAACTTTCCTGAGTCATATTAAAATATTCTCCTACTAAGGGGAAAATAAATAAGGCAATGGAATTTAAAACAAAAACAACGGTTAGAGAAAATGATATTTGACTATCCTTTGCTCCAACAATAGGAGAAACTGCTGCGATGGCGCTTCCTCCGCATATTGCAGTACCCGCACCAATTAACATTGAGGTATTTTTATCTACCTTAAAGAGTTTACCCAACAAGACTCCCATTAGAAATACTAACACAACAGAACAAGCTGTCAAAACAATACCTTTTGAAGATACTTCAATGACTTGTTGCAAGTTCATACCAAATCCCATAAGTACAACAGAATATTGTAAAATTGGAGAGCTGTATTTTTTGTATTGAAACGGCTTTTCTATTTTTAGAATTGAAAACAAAATTCCACAAAACAAAGCCATAGGTGCGGAAACGAATGGAAAAAAACACAATAATGCTACAATGTAATAGAGATATTTCATTTTCTTTTTTTGCAAAAATAATATTTTTAAACAAACTATTATTATCTTTGTAAAAAAAATTGTTTTAGAGATGAATATCCTAATAATAGGTTACGGAAAAATGGGAAAAATGGTAGAAGAAATTGCTTTAATCAAAGCAGATACCATTGTAGGAATAATAGACAAAGAAGAAGACTGGGCAACCTTTGACAAAAACAACTCTTTCAAAGATGTGGTAGCCATAGACTTTTCAATACCAAGCAAAGTCTTGGAAAACATAGAGAAAGCATGGGAAAGAAATATCGCAATAGTAGTTGGGACAACAGGGTGGTATGACAAATTAGAAGAAATCACAGAAAAAGCAAAACAAAACAATAAAACACTATTTTGGGCATCTAATTTCTCTATTGGAGTCTTTATTTTCAACAAACTAAACGCTTACTTGGCTAACATCATGAAAGATTATCCAGAATACAATCCTTCAATTAAAGAAATTCATCATATACATAAATTAGACGCTCCTTCAGGAACTGCAATTACTTTAGCTCAAACACTTGCGGAAAACCACAACATAGCAAAAGAAAACCTTAATATAGAATCTATAAGAGAAGGAGAAGTTTGTGGAACTCACACAATCAAATACTCTTCTGTTGTAGATGACATAGAAATAACACACGATGCTCATAACAGAAAAGGATTTGCATTAGGTGCTGTAATGGCTGCACATTGGCTTGTAGGAAAACAAGGTGTGTTTACAATGAAAGATTTTATCAACTTATAAGAAAAAAAAACATGAAATACTCAATAGGAATAGATATAGGTGGCACAAACACTTGCTTAGGCTTAGTTACAGAAAATGCAGAGATAGTTTACAGAAATGAATTTAAAACAAATGATTTTCCTGTTTTAGAAAACTATTTGACACAGCTTGTTGCAAAAATAAAAGACTTAATATCTCATTGTCAAGAACCTGACAACATTTTAGGAATTGGCATTGGAGCTCCAAATGGCAACTTTTACAAAGGCTCTATTGAGCTTGCACCAAATCTTCCATTTAAAGGAATAATACCTATCAAAAACATGTTGGAAATGTTGCTTTTGAATGAGGGGTGGAATCTTAGAGTTACAATAACAAATGACGCAAACGCCGCAGGAATGGGCGAAATGATTTACGGAAATGCAAGAGGTATAGATGATTTCATAATGATTACCTTAGGCACCGGCGTAGGTAGTGCAATAGTTTCCAATGGCAAAATGATATATGGCCATGATGGTTTTGCAGGTGAAGTAGGCCACACCGTAGTTGAAAGAAATGGCAGAGAATGTGGCTGTGGAAGAAAAGGATGTCTTGAAACCTATTCTTCTGCAACAGGAATTAGACGCACAGCTTCAAGTCTTCTTACTTCAAGTCAAAGACCTTCCATATTAAGAGAGCTAAAAGAAGAAGAAATTGACGGACAAACTATATGCGAAGCAGCAAGAAAAGGTGATGAAATCGCACTTGAATGTTTAGATTTAACAGCTCAAATGCTTGCAATAGGCGTTTCAAATGCAGCATCTGTTACCTCGCCAAAGAAAGTCATTTTCTCTGGTGGATTAAGCAAAGCAGGAGATTTGCTTTTAGTGCCATTCAAAAAATATTTTGAAGAAAACCTTTATCCTGTCTTTAGAGGGAAAATAGAAGTTGAGCTATCGGCTTTAAAAGAGAACGATTCTGCAATTTTAGGTGCAGCAGCATTAACATTTTAAGGGAAAATGAAAAAATATATTGGTTTAACTCTCTTTGTTTTGTTTTCTTTTTTTGCATATAGTCAAGAAATAGAAATCAATAAAGGGGTGTTGATTTGCAATAGCGATACTTTGCAAATCAAAGAGGGCAAAACAAATATTTATGACTTGCTTTCGGAAAAGAATAATGAAAATATGTTTTTTGCTGACAACGAATTGCATTATTCTTTCTTGGACACTTGTCATTTAACCTATGTTTTGAATTTCGATGTTGAAAAAGCATTGCTAAAAAAAGAAGTAATCAGACTTCATTTCAAATACATCGACACATACGCAACTATATTGCTTAACGGAAAGCAAGTTGCAAAAACTCAAAATGCGTTTAGGACCTATTCTTTTGATGTAAAAGATTTCTTAAAAGAGGGAAACAATGAATTGATTGTAAGAATTGAGCCAATTTTTCAAAAATGGCAAAATGTAAATAGCGATGATTTTAACATATTGCATTCAGAAAAAAGAGCTATTTTTAGAAAAGCTGCATTCCAATTTGGTTGGGATTGGGCTCCTCGTCAACTTGCAGGAGAGATTTCAATACCTATTAAATTAAGCTTTGAAGATAAGAAAGAGTATTTGAGATTTGCTTCTGTGCAAACAGAGGTTTTATCAAAGAAAAAGGCTAATATGTCGCTTACTTTAAAGAGTGAGTTTCTTAAAGAAGAAAATTATAAAATCAAAATAGCCTATAAAACAAACAATGGCAAAGAAGTTGTAAAAGATTTGGGCAAGATAAGTAAAAATGCCGATGACTTACATCACTTAAACTTTGAAATAAAAAAACCTTCGCTTTGGTATCCAAACGGATATGGTGAGCCAACACTTTATAATGCCACAATATTTCTTTCAGACAAAAAGGACAATGTGTTAGATAGTGTTAAAACTCGCTTTGGTATAAGAACTATTGAGCTTTCCCAAAAGAAAGACAAGTATGGCAGTGAGTTTTGCTTTGTTGTTAATGGGAAGAAAATTTTTGCAAAAGGCGCAAATCTTGTTCCTTCGGCAATGCACAAGGAAAGGTATGAAGGAATGGCAGAGCATATTGATTTGGTTAGAGAATGTAATATGAATATGCTCCGAGTATGGGGAGGTGGATATTATGTTGATGAAGAAATGTATGAAGCCTGCGATGAAAATGGTATTTTGATTTGGCAAGATTTTCCTTTTGCGTGTGCATTGTATCCTGCTTCGGAAGAATTTCTTAGAGAAGTAGAGTTAGAAGCAAGAGAGAATGTTTTGAGAATTTCCTCTCATGCTTCGCTTGCTATTTGGTGTGGAAACAACGAAATTTGGGAAGGCTGGGGAAATTGGTCTTGGGACAAAGAAGTTAAAGATACAGCCTTGGCAGTAGAAAACTACAATAAATTATTCAAAACTCTTCTTCCAGAAATTGTAAAAACGTATTCGCCAAATGCTGCTTATACACACTCCTCTCCTCTTAATGGTTGGGGAAGAAAAGAAAGCCTTATAGAAGGCGATTGTCATTATTGGGGTGTTTGGTGGGGCGATTCCACACTTGAAACCTACACAAGAAAAGTACCACGTTTTATGAGTGAGTTTGGGTTTCAGTCAGCTCCTAATATGAAAACTGTAAAAAAATACTACACTCTACCTTATGCAAAAGACAATTCTGGTTTCGCCATACACCAAAAGCACAATAGAGGTTTTGAACTTATAGAAAACAGAATTTTAGAACGCTATGATGGATATGAAACTAATGAAGACTACATAGAAAAAACTTGTTTAGTAGCCTCTGATGCCTTTTCAATAGGAATAGAGGCTCATTTAAGAGCAATGCCTTATTGCATGGGAAGTTTAACTTGGCAATTAAATGAGCCATATCCTGCAATTGGTTGGAGTTGTATTGATGTTGATTATCTAAAAAAAGATGTTTATCATACAATTCAGCAATCCTTTGCTCCAATTGTAGTAAGCGTTGATAAATATTCAAGTAATGATAGTGTGTTTGTTTACATTATAAATTCCTCTTGGGAAGATGAAAAAGTGAATCTAAATTTTAAAATAATAGATTACAAAAACGTTGAAAGTTACTCTTCTTCTCTAAAAAATTATACAATAGCTCAAATGAGCAGTAACATTGTTTTCTCTATTGCAAAGAAAGATATAAAGAATTTTAGTCCACGAACACACAAAATAATAATAGAGGGAAATTATTTAGATAAAGGGAAAAAGAACGTTATTATAAACAAGACAGTATATTTTTGATTATCCGAAAATTTAAAATGCGAATGAAAAAGATATTTTTAACACTCAGTCTATGTTTGTTGGTTTTTACCGCAACATCTCAAAACAACGAAAAGCAATATTATAAATTGGTTAATCCTCTTGTGGGAACTGATTTTCACGGACACACATATCCAGGAGCAATAGCCCCTTTTGGAATGGTGCAACTCTCACCTGACACACGACTTGACGGTTGGGATGGTTGTAGCGCTTACCATTATTCTGATAACACTATATATGGTTTTTCTCATACTCACCTTTCGGGTACAGGTTGTTCGGATTATGGAGATTTTCTTTTTACTCCTACCATGAAGTCCGCAGAAAGCAAGGAGTTTTTCTTGAGTTTCTCTCACGAAAACGAATATGCACACGCAGGATATTATAGAGTAGAAGCATATAATGAAGATAAAATTCTTTCAGAGCTTACAGCATCGGAGCGAGCTGGCTATCACAAATACACTTTCCCTAAAAACGGAAAGAAAAAAGCAATAGTAATTGACTTTAAGCATAGAGATAAGCTTTTGGATATGGACTACAAAATAGTAAATCAAAACACTGTTGTAGGATATAGACGTTCTGAGGCTTGGAATACTGATCAGAGAATATATTTTGCCGCACAATTCAACTGCGAAATAGCAAATAACAAATTTGATGAGCAAAGCAAGAGATTATTCCTAGATTTTGGAAGCTCAGATAGCGAAGAAAACAATTCAATAGAGGCCATTGTTTCAATTTCTTCTGTAAGTGAGGGAGGCGCTATAAATAATTTACATGCTGAAACTTTTACATCTTTTGAGCAAGCGAAGAAAAATGCAGAGCAACTTTGGAATAAAGAACTTGGAAAAATAGAGATTGAAAGCAAAGACAAAGAAAAAACCATTACTTTCTATACTGCGTTGTATCACTGTATGGTTGCACCAAATCTTTACTCAGACGTAGATGGAAAATATAGAGGAATGGATAACAAAATCTATACAACAGATAATTATAATCGTTACACTGTATTTTCTTTATGGGATACATATCGCACTCTTCACCCTTTGCTTGCATTAATCGATAGAGAAAGAAGTTTAGACTTCGCAAAAACTTCATTAGACATATATAAACAAAGTGGATTCTTACCAATGTGGGAGCTTGCTTCGTATGAAACTTATTGTATGATAGGAATGCACGGAATAAGTATGATGGCAGACCTTTATACAAAAGAAATAATTCACGATAAAGACTTAACCTTAGAATCAATGTTAGGTTCGATGGACAAAAAGAAGTTCGGATTTGATTATTTCCTTGAAAACGGCTTCATTTCTTCAGACAAAGAACACGAAAGCGTATCAAAAACTGTTGAATATGCTTACAATATGTATTGCGTTGCTAAGATTGCTCAATTGCAAAATAAGAAAGATATTTATAACTCAATGATTACAAAGGCGCAATACTACAAAAATCTTTTCAATCCAAACAACACATTTATCCAACCAAAAGAAAACGGTCGTTTTATGCCTAATTTCAATCCTACTCAAATAGATCAAAACTATACAGAGGGAAATGGTTGGCATTATACTTTTTATACTCCTGGCGATGTAAACGGTTTGATTGAAATGATGGGAGGAGACGCTAAGTTTTGCGAAAAATTAGATTCTTGTTTCTTTACAAACGAAAAAACAACTGGTAGAGACCAAGCCGATGTTACAGGATTAATCGGTCAATACTGCCACGGAAACGAGCCAAGCCAACACACAGCATATCTTTACGCCTACGCAGGTCAAGCATACAAAACACAAGAATTAGTAAGACAAATCTTAACAACTTTATACACATCTAAACCTGATGGAATATGTGGAAACGATGATGTTGGTCAAATGTCAGCTTGGTATGTTATGAGTGCTATGGGATTTTATCCTGTTTGTCCTGTGGATAATCAATATGTATTTGCTTCTCCTTTGTTTGAAAAAATCACAATGCACTTAGAAAATGGCAAAGACTTAGTAATAGAAGCACCAAATGCAGAAAACACTCCATACGTTAAAGCAATAAAACTAAATGGTAAGAACTACAACAAATCTTTCATTAATTATGAGGACATAAAGAATGGTGGAAAACTTCAATTCACAATGAGCGATAAAGCAGTCAAAGACTTCGCAACTGCAAAAGAAGACAGACCATATAGCAAGATAGAAAACGAATATTTTTGCACAACTCCATACATTTCATACGAAGGCACAGGAACATTTACTAAAAAATTAGAAGTAAATTTCAAAGCCTACAACCCAAAAGACACAATATACGTTTCTTTATCTAATGGAAAGAACTATACTTTTGTAGGAAAAGGCAAATTGAAATTAAAAGAAAGCGTAACAATTACAGCATACGCTCAAAACAAAGGCAAATCCCAAGAAATAGAATGTAAACTTTACAAAATACCTGCAGGAAGAAGCGTAAAGGTTCTAACAGATGTCAATTCACAATACACAGCCTCTGGCGAAAATGCGCTAATTGATTTAAAAAGAGGTAGTGATAATTGGAAACTTGGCTGTTGGCAAGGATACTGGGGCGAAGATCTTGAAGCAATTGTCGATTTAGGCAAAAAACAATCCGTAAAAAAAGTTGGAGGTAACTTCATTCAAGATCAAAAAAGCTGGATTTTCATGCCAACTCACGTAGAATATTACATATCTGATGATGGTGTTAATTTCACTCTTTTAGAAACGGTGAAAAATGATGTAGATCAAAAAACAGAAGGAAGCATTACAAAAGCCTTCTTCACAAACAAAGGTTTTTCTGCACGCTACATAAAAGTAAAAGCCTATAATCTTGGAGTAAATCCAAAGTGGCACCTTTCAGCAGGAGAAAAATCTTGGTTATTCATAGACGAAATAATAATAGAAGAATAATATGACTAAGATAGGTGTAATGAGTGATTCTCACTCGGTAATACCAAAACAAATTTATTCATTTTTTGAAGATGTTGATTTAATCCTTCATTGTGGCGATATAGGCTCTAGTGATGCTCTATGTGAATTAAGAACATTTAAGCCTACTATCGCTGTTTGGGGAAATTGTGATAGTCGATATGAACTTGAAGACACAGAAGAATTTCAATCATTAGAAATAGAAAATACAAAACTTTTGATGACGCATATCGGAGGCTATCCAAAGCATTACCCTGAACACATTGCAAAAAAACTAAAAGAAGAAAAGCCAGACATATTTCTTTGTGGACATTCTCATATCTTAAAAATAATGTACGATAAAGAGTTTGACTTTCTTCTAATCAATCCTGGAGCTTGTGGAAGACAAGGATTTCATGTAAAATCCACTTTAATAAAATTTTGTCTTGACAATGGGAATGCAAAAGATTTAGATATTATGGAATTTGATAAACATTAAATTAAGTTAAAATGAAAAAAATAATCACACTTTTACTATTATTAAATATTTGCTTCACAGCAAATGCACAATTAAATAAATTAGAAATAGGTTTAACTTTTGGATGTAGTAATTATGTAGGAGATATTAACTCTGCCTTTAACAGCAATGAAGATAATGCTCAATGGAATCAATTTGAATCAAGCTTTGATTTTTATAACGTAAACTTTATGTGGGGAGCAATGGTTCGTTATAACTTCAATCCACGCTGGGTATTAAATACAAGTTTTTCAATGTCTAAATTAGAAGGACAGGACTCTTATTTTAACAATCCAAGAAATCTTAGTTTTTATACAGATATAAAAGAGTTTAGTTCTGTTATTGAATTTAATTTTCTTGACTACCAAACAGGTAGTCGCAAACACAGAATAGCACCATACATATTTGTCGGAATAGCTGGCTTTCATTTCAATCCAAAAACAGATATCGTAAATCCAATAAGCCAAGAACTTGAATCTATTTTTCTTAGAGATTTCAATACAGAAGGACAAGGAATGCCAGGTTATCAAGAAGCATACTCTCGTTATTGTTTAGCAATTCCTTTTGGTTTAGGTATTAAATTCAGTGCAAGTGAGTATATTTCTATTGGTTTACAATGGGGATTCAGAAAAACATTCACAGACTACATTGACGATATTAGTACAAGATATGTAGATCACGGCACAATGATAGAATGGGCTGGAGAACTTGGAGCTGCTGCAGCAGATCGTACTCATGAACTAGAAGGAATGGAAGGGCGCTACAATGAGCATAATCTTACAAGAGGTAATGAAAAAAATAAAGATTGGTATAACTTTTTTGGAATTACAATCACTACAAAACTTTCTAACGGTAAAGGAAAATGTTTATAAAGCAATTTTTACTTGATTTTATTTGCGTTTTATTTAAAAATATATTAGTTTTGTCGCATAAAATTAAAAAAATGTTTGCTTATGAAAAAAATCATAATCCTAACACTGATTCTTTCTTTAAGTTTAGGGCTTGCTGCTCAAAGTAAAAAAACGAAAAAGAAACCTCAAAAGCCAACACCTCCAGCACCAATAGAGGTAGCTCTTCCAGATAGATGTTCTGATTGTTTTTTCCCTGTAACATTACAAGTTGATGTTCCTTTTGGACCAACAGAACCATTAAGAGGTGCTGGATACGTTAATGAGATTCACAGAGATGCTCAAACAAATAATGTTTTTGAACAAGAACACAACTCTATTTGGTATATTTTAGAAATTCCTTATGATGGCAAATTATTAATTGATATCACACCAAAAGGATTTTCTGATGATTATGACTTTATTGTATATAAGTATACCGATAAATATTTTTGTAATAGAATAGAAAGAAATAGAGTAAAACCTATTCGTAGTGTCCAATCAGTTGCTAACACAGAAAAAAAAGGAAAAACAGGACTTTCTTTGAATGGTACAATTGCTCATATCAGCAAATCATCTGAAGAAGCTTACGGAAAATATATTGATGTCAAAGCTGGCGAAAAATATGTAATTGTTTTAGACAATCTTAACGATAATGGATTAGGTCATACAATAAGTTGCGAAGTTTGGACAAACTATGCACCACTTGTAATTAACCCTATTGATAGTCTTATGCAGCAACGAACTACTGCGAACTTACATATAAAAGAGATAGAAACAGGACGAATTGTTTTAGATAAGCCTAATGCTGGATCTACTAAGATAAAATTATTACCAGAGAAAACTTACGAAATCAGTTTAAAGAAAGAAGGCTTCTTTAATTACACTAGAATTGTTCCTCACTCAAAGGCCATTGGTAAAGATACTATCCTTTCTGCTCGTTTGGTAGAAATAAAGGCTAATTCACCACTTCCTTTAAACGGAGACTTATATTTTGATTACAATGAACATGGAGAAGTTTATGTAATGAAAGAATCTCACCATGCTTTAGACGAAGTAGTAAAAATTTTGAAGGAATATCCTCAGATAAACGTTAATATAATTGGACGTATTATGACAGAAGGGCTTGATGTAAAAAAAGACAATCAAGTTTCCAAAGAAAGAGCAGAAGCAATCAAAGCATACTTAGTTTCTCAAGGAATTCTAGAAAGTAGAATTGTCGCAAGAGGTTCTTCTATAAAAGAATTAGAAGAACAAATCAAACAACAATCCAAAATGAGAAGTGGTAGTTTGAATCCTCCTTGCGAAATCAGAATAGCAAAAAAACGTTAATTACACACCGTATATTAAATAAAAAAAATAAATCTTGAATTAAATATTTTAAATTCAAGATTTATTTTTTTTATTCTTTGATTGAGTAACTACCAATCAAAGTTTTATTTTTTGAAGTATCTGTTATAAAGTCCTTCAAATCCTTTTCCGTGACGAGCTTCGTCTTTTGCCATTTCGTGAACTGTGTCGTGAATTGCGTCAAGGTCTTGTGCTTTTGCATTTTTAGCAATACGGAATTTATCAGAACAAGCTCCTGCTTCTGCTGCCATACGTTTTTCAAGATTTGTTTTTGTATCCCAAACAACATCTCCTAATAATTCAGCAAATTTTGCAGCGTGTTCTGCTTCTTCCCAAGCGTAACGTTTGAAAGCTTCTGCTATTTCAGGATAGCCTTCTCTATCTGCTTGACGGCTCATTGCTAAATACATTCCAACTTCTGTACATTCGCCATTGAAGTGTGCATTAAGGTCTTTTATCATTTCTTCGCCTAAACCCTTTGCAACTCCTATTACGTGTTCTGTTTCAAATTGCAATGCTTCTGCGCTATCTTGTAATTCTTTAAATTTTGAAGCAGGCACTTTACATTGAGGGCAAGCTTCTGGTGGATTAGCTCCTTCGTGAACGTATCCACATACTGTACATATCCATTTCTTTTCCATGATATCTAAGTTTTAATGATTAATTGTTATTTTGTCGGGACAAATTTAGTTCTTTTATTTTTAATAACAACTTTTTTAGAATTTTATTTTGTAGAAAGAAGGATTTTTAACGATTATTTTGAAAACAAAAAAGGGTAATTGACAAATCAATCACCCTTTGTGACCACGGCAGGATTCAAACCTGCAACCTCCTGAGCCGTAATCAGGGACTCTATTCAGTTAAGCTACGTGGCCGTTTTTGCGTTTGCAAAGATACTTCATTTTTTCCATCTACCAAAATTTTTCATAGACTTTTTTTCGTATAGTATCTATTATTTCATTGTATTTTATCTCTGCTATAGACTTTTGCACATTTGCCATTAAGTGCATTTCTATTGACTTTTCTCCTTTTCTATATGGAGGTTGATAGTACTTATATGGCTGTACTGAGAAAGAATTACGCCTATAGAACTCTATTCGTCTTATAGAAATTTCATCTATTGGTAGTTCTACTTCCAATACTATTAGTTTCGATGTTTTATTCAGGAGATTTAATATATTACTTGCTATTTTTTGATTTCTATATTGAGGAAATATTGCTAAATGTTCTATATACAGATAATCTTTAAAATCCCATAAATTGAGTATTCCTACGGGTAAATCTTCTTTATATAAAATATTTAATTCTAATGGGTTGTTTTTTTTAATTTCTATTAAATCATAGAAATCTCTTCTTTCTTCTAGTGGGAAACTTTGTTCGTAAAGAGTTTTTGAAAATTGTATTTCTGATAAATTTTCTTGAAGTTGTTTTATCTGAAACATATTTATAAGTCAGAATTATTTTTAACTAAATTATACAAGAATTCTCTTGCTCTAAATAGTTTTGCTTTTACCGTTCCGATTGGTATATTTAATTCTTGTGAAATTTCTTCGTATGACTTTTCTTCAAAGTACCGCTTTTCTATAAGTTCTTTATAGTGTGGTTTTAACTTTTGAACTACATCTCTTAACAATTGTCGTTTTTGCTCTTCCATAATAGCTTCTTCCGGAGAAAGAGTCTCTGAAATTGCATTAAACTCTAACATTTCTTGTTCAGGATTATTTACAAATGTAGCTTCAACGGGAGATATTCTATTCTTTTTCTTTCTCAAGAAATCCACACAATTATTTGTTGCTATTCTAAAAAGCCAAGTACTGAAAGCATATTCAGGAGTATATTTATCTATAGATTTGAAAGCCTTTCCAAAAGATTCTATTGTTAAATCGTCAGCATCTGTCGTGCTTTTAATCATTTTTAAAATCATATAGTAAATTGGCTCTCTGTAAAGCTCCATCAGCTCGGCGTATGCTTTTTGATCGCCTTTCTCTCTTGCCTTACATATCAACTCGTAGTCCCTTTTAGCTTTCGCAGATGCACTTACGCTTATCTCCATTTACTTTTCTTTATGCTTAATATTCTTATCTCTAAAATTGTATTAAGTAATATTTGATAGATTTCAAATATTGGTGCAAATATATGTATTTTTTTTATTTTAAGTCTTTTAAAGCCTTTATAACAAACAATTATTTGAAAAATATATTTAAGTAATAGCGCAATAACTGCATATTGCCATGGAATCGATAGAAGAAACATCGCGACAATACTCAAATAAAATAAAATAGTACTTAAAGGCAATATTTTTAATCTTAGTCTATGTGAAAGTTTAAAATGTTTTTGTGATATAATATTTCCTTTCTTTATCTTCATCCAATCTTTGTATGTACGAATTGAATCAAATTTTATTTGCGATGGAGTTGTCAATACAACTGATGTATTTTTGCCATTTGTAACTTGATTGATAAACATATCATCATCTCCTGATGACAAATTATAATGTTTTATAAACCCTCCTGCCTTATAAAACAAACTCTTTTTATAAGCTAAATTATAACCTTCTCCTAAATATGGTTTTTTAGATAGTGCAAAGGAAAGATAATTCATAGATCTAATTCCATGATCATATTGAATTAATTTATTCAATAAACCTTTGCGTTTTTCTACTGCTGCGTATCCTAGAACTATTTCTTTACCAGAATTAAATCCTGTTGCTATATATTTTAACCATTCAAATGAATTCGGTTTGCAATCAGCTTTAGTTAAGACCAAGTGTTCATATTTTGCAGATTTTATACCTATTGATATTGGAAATTTCTGACCTTGGAACTTATTTACATTTTCTACTATATTTACTACTTTAAGATGAGGATATACTACAGATAATCCTTTTAAAATATACTCAGTATCATCCGTTGAAGCATCATTTACAACAATTACTTCATATTTAAGATAATCTTGCTCAAGTATTTCAACTAATTTATTTTTTATATTATACTCATCATTCTTAACTGCAATTATAACAGATAAAGGAGGATATTCACTTTGTTTAGACAAATCTATCCTAAAACGATGTTTTTTGAATGCAACTTTACCATATACTATCAAATAATACAATATTTGTACAAGTAAAAAGAAGGTTGCACAACCTAATACAACTAAATTTGGTATTGTTAATGGAAATAAAAAATTCATATCTTTTTAAAATTATTTTTTACAAATATATCCTTTATTCAAGTTTTAGAACTATTTTTGTAAATTATTTTTTTAACGTTTGATGTTGATAACTTAGAGATGGAATTTACAGTAGACTATATTTCAAAAGATTGTAATGCGAGAGCAGGTGTAATAAAAACTGATCATGGAACTATACAAACACCTATTTTTATGCCTGTGGGCACTCTTGGAAGCGTAAAAGGAGTCGGCAGTGACCTTTTAACAAATGACGTAAAAGCACAAATTATTTTAGGAAATACATATCATCTTTATTTACGCCCTGGTCTTGATATAATAAAACAAGCAGGTGGAATACAGAAATTCAATTCTTGGAACAAACCTATGCTAACTGATAGTGGAGGATTTCAAGTTTACTCTTTGGGCGACAGACGTAAAATCACAGAAGAAGGCTGTATATTTCGTTCTCATATAGATGGCTCTAAACATATTTTTACGCCAGAAAGAGTAATGGATATAGAAAGAGTAATAGGTGCTGACATTATTATGGCTTTTGATGAATGTACTCCTTACCCTTGCGATTATGATTATGCAAAAAAATCATTAGGACTTACTCATCGTTGGTTAAAACGTTGTGTTGATAGATTTAACCAAACAGATAATGTCTACAATTACAATCAATCTCTATTTCCTATTGTACAAGGTAGTGTATACAAGGATTTAAGAAAACAATCTTGTGAATACATTTCTTCATTTGAATGTGATGGAAATGCAATTGGAGGACTAGCTGTTGGCGAACCTGCAGAAGTAATGTATGAGTTAACAGATTTATGTTGTTCTTTATTACCAAAAGACAAACCTCGCTACTTAATGGGAGTTGGGACACCTGTTAATTTATTAGAATCTATTGCATTAGGAGTTGATATGTTTGATTGTGTAATGCCTACTCGCAATGGCAGAAATGCAATGCTATTCACTATGGAAGGGATTATGAATATGAAAAACAAAAAATGGGCTGATGATTTTTCTGTATTAGACGAAAATGGAACTTCTTTTGTTGATCAACTTTACACAAAAGCATACTTACGACACCTATTTGTATCACAAGAATTATTAGCCTTACAAATTGCAAGTATTCATAACTTAGCATTCTATCTTGAACTAATGCGCCAAGCAAGAGAACATATAATTGCTGGAGATTTCTTATCATGGAAAAATATGATGGTAAAAAAATTATCTAATAGATTGTAATGAAATTAAATAAAAAAAGAAGCAATTTACTATCGATTTTAGATATTTACATAATTAAGAAGTTGCTATTAACTTTCGTTTTAGCAATTTTCTTAATAATAATGATTGCCATTATTTTTGATTTAAGTGAAAGATTAGATGACTTCATTTCAAACAATGCTCCTATTAAGGGATTGATTTTTGATTATTATCTAAATTTCATTCCACACTTCGCAAATTTATTTGGACACCTTTTCTTCTTTATTGCAGTCGTCTTTGTATGTTCTAAATTAGCTTCAAACTCTGAAATAATTGCCATTTTAAGTAGTGGAATTAGTTTTAAGCGATTATTAAGGCCTTTTATTTTGACAGCAATATTTGTTGGAGTAGTAAATCTTTGGCTCAGTAATGTCTTAATTCCGAAGGTAAATATACCAAGATTAGAATTTGAAAAAATGTATTACAGAAACCCTTACAGCAATCAATTCTACAATATACACATTCAACCAAAAGAAAACGAACAAGTATATGTGCAACATTTTAGTAATAAAGTAAACAAAGCATATAAATTTACTCAAGAAATCATAAAAGACGGAGTTATTGCCAAGAAAACGAGTGCTGAATATATAGTTTTTGATTCTACTACCATGGATTGGGTTATGACTAACTACCATATAAGAGAGATAAACGGCATTTCAGAAAACATAGAAACCGGCTATGAAAAGCATATCGACATAGGAGTCATGCCTAATGAGTTTAATCTAAATCAAATCAAAGTAGAAGTATTAGACTATCAACAATTAAATAAAGCTATTGCAAGAGAAGAATTAAAAGGTAATAGTGTTGTAACCGAGTTACGCATAGAAAAATATCAGCGATTATTGAATCCTTTTGCTTATATTATACTAACAATCATTGGAGTTGCGTTATCTTCTCATAAAAAGCGAGGAGGAATAGGATTAAACTTGGCAATAGGAATTATTCTAGCTTTCAGTTTAATCTTAATGATGAAATTAGCTAACGTATTTGCAACAAATAGCACACTCCCTGCAATATTGGCCGTTGCATTGCCACTATTGCTATATTCCATAATCGCAATTATTTTAGTAAGACGAACCCCTAAATAATATAGTATGATAAACGACTTAATGAACAAAATAATAAAATCTCGTATGCCACAGATAGAAAATTATATGAATAATCCTATTGAGGTACAAGAGAAATTATTATCAAATCTTATAAAATCTGGACGAGAAACCATTTGGGGAAAATTCTATGATTATAAAAACATAAAATCTTGGGAAGACTTTTCCAATAAAGTTCCTATAAACGATTACGAAAGCTTAAAGCCTTTTTTTGAAAGAGCAAGAGCGGGAGAATATAATCTTCTTTGGCCAACAGAAATTCGTCGTTTCTCAAAATCTTCTGGTACAACCTCATCAAAATCTAAGTTTATACCAGTGAGTGAAGAGTGTTTGAACGAATGCCACTATAAAGCGGGAAAAGATATGCTTGCTTTGTATTGCAAAAACTATCAAAACAACAATATTTTTGGAGGAATGAATCTTGCATTAGGCGGTTCAAAACACGAAAATGAATTAAACAGCGATATATTCTGTGGAGATGTTTCTGCAATCATAATAGATAACTTACCATTTTGGGCAGAAATGTATAGAGTACCGAAAAAGGAAATAGCGCTTATGCCAGAATGGGAAAGTAAGCTAAACAAAATGGTAGAATCTGTAATAGATGCAAACATAGTAAGCCTTTCTGGTGTTCCTTCTTGGATGATGGTGCTTTTGAAAAAGGTAATGGAGAAAACAAACAAAAGAATTGAAGATTTATGGCCTAATCTTGAGGTTTATTTCCATGGTGGCGTTAGTTTTTCTCCTTACAGGGCTCAATTTGAATCCATACTTCCAAAACACACAAGATACATGGAAACTTACAATGCTTCGGAAGGATTTTTTGGATTGCAAGATGACCCTAACTTAGATTCGATGCTCTTACTTTTAGACTATGGAGTATATTACGAATTCTTACCTATGGATCAAATAAACTCGCCAAATCCAAAGGCAATCAATCTCGCAGATGTAGAAATAGGCAAAAACTATGCTATGATCATAACTACAAATGCTGGATTGTGGAGATATGTAATAGGAGACACTATTACATTTACAGAAAAGAGTCCTTATCGTTTCAAAATCACAGGAAGAACAAAGAATTTCATAAATGCGTGTGGAGAAGAGTTAATTATAGATAATGCAATCTCTGCTTTCAATAAAGCATGTGCTGCAACAGATGCTCAAGTGGGCGAATACACTGGGGCTCCTTTGTTTATCAAAGAAAATAACACCACTCTACATCAATGGATTGTTGAATTTGATAAAGAGCCTGAGGATTTTGCTTTGTTTGAGAGTGTTTTTGACAAAACTTTGCAAGAGGTAAACTCTGATTATGAAGCAAAGCGTTACAAAGACTTTATTTTGAAAAAGCCACAAATAATAAAAGCACCTCAAAACACTTTTTATAATTGGTTGAAATCAAGAGGTAAATTAGGAGGACAACACAAGGTGCCTCGTTTATCTAACAATAGAGAATTTATTGATGAAATTTTAAAACAAATACAATAGATATGAGCATACAAGAAATAGAACAAGAAATAATTGAGGAGTTTGCAAACTTTGATGATTGGATGGACAAATATAGTTACATAATAGAAATAGGCAACTCTTGTCCTATGATTGAGGAAAAGGAGAAAACTGATAATAATCTAATAAAAGGCTGTCAATCGAGAGTGTGGGTGAGTGCAAAACTTAATGAAGAGGGGCTTATGCAAATAAGTGCTGATAGCGATGCTGTGATAACAAAAGGTATAATAAGTCTTTTGCTTAGAGTTTTTAATAATCAAAAACCAGAAGACGTATATGCAGCCGAATTAAAGTTTGTTGATGAAATTGGATTAAAGTCTCACCTCTCTCCTACTCGTTCTAACGGATTGTTGAGCATGATTAAACAAATTAAACTTTACGCTCTTGCATTTAGTGTAAAACAAAATCAATAAGATTATGGAAAAAGCAATTCTAAAAGACAGAATTATTCAAAGACTTAAAACAATTCATGATCCTGAAATACCACTTAACATTTACGAACTCGGATTAATTTACGACATTGACATAAATGACGAAAAAGATGTTTTAATTGTTATGACTCTAACTGCTCCTAACTGTCCTGTGGCAGAAAGTTTGCCTTTGGAAGTTGAGGAAGCAGTAAAACAAACCGAAGGAGTAAACAATGTTCAAGTGCAATTAACTTTTGAACCTGCATGGTCAATGGATAAATTAAGTGATGAAGCAAAACTCGAACTTGGATTCCTCTAAAAGTCCCTTTAAAAAACTACTCAAAGACCCCTTAAGTCTTACAAGTATCATAGTAATATGTATATTCTTATTACTATCAATCGGAGCCTATTTTATAAGCCCCGATAGTACTCCCTATGCTAATGAGCAACATTTAGAAATAGCCGTAAAGAAACCTGGATTTAAAATTTCCTTTCTTGAAATCAAAAATCTAAATTCAAGAAAGAATTCTTTCTTTTCAAGAATCATTTACGGACAACCTTCACAATACATCTCCACTCCTATTTTCAAACATTGGAAACAAGGTGGCAAACAATTCGTTGAAACATACACAGGAGACTCTCCTAATAATGGTGAAATAATATCAATAGATGAGAAAACAGATTATAGAATCAGCGAACGCACTTATGTATTAGGAACAGATAGATACGGTCGCTGCCTTCTATCTCAATTAATTGTTGGCACAAGAGTGTCTATTGCAGTTGGATTTATTTCACTTATCATTTCCTTATTTATAGGTATTACACTCGGAGCCGTTGCTGGATATTTCGGAGGCTGGATTGACAATGTAATTATGTGGTTGATAAACGTAGTGTGGTCAATACCAACTGTACTTCTTGTAGTTGCAATTACCTTTGCATTAGGTAAAGGATTTTGGCAAGTATTTATGGCAATAGGTCTAACAATGTGGGTAGATATTGCACGAATGGTAAGAGGACAAGTAAAGAGTATAAAAGAAAAAGAATTCGTTACAGCATCACGAGCCCTAGGATTCAGCAACCAAAGGATAATAATAAAGCACATTCTTCCAAACATAATAGGACCAATCACTGTTATATCTGCATCAAACTTTGCAAGTGCAATCCTACAAGAAGCAGGATTAAGTTTTCTTGGTTTAGGAGTTCAGCCACCTATGCCTTCGTGGGGAAGTATCATTAAAGAAAATTACGGATACATAATCTTAGATGCAGCATATATGGCAATAGCACCGGGAATTGCAATAATGCTTTTAGTACTCTCCTTTTTCACCTTAGGAAGTGGCATAAGGAAGGTAATAGATGTAAGAAATTAAAAAAAATATCATAACTTGCAATAAAAGAAACGATTTATCGTTTTTGCAAGATACGATAAGAAAATAATAAAAATACTTAAACATAAAAAAATGGTAAAAAAGAAATTTACAATTCTTAAACTCACCTTGGCTATCAGCCTGTTACTTATAACACAAGTTGCGAATAGTCAAGCAGAAACAAGTTCTAAAACTTTAGAATTGGATTTAGAGGCTGCATTAAGTATTGCCCACGACAACAATCCAACGATAAAAATAGCAGAACTTGAAATCCAAAGAGTGGATTACAGCAAAAAAGAAGTTTTAGGCAACTTACTTCCATCGCTTTCGGCATCTGGTCAATACACCAACAACATAATGAAATCCGTTATGTTTATGCCAGAGAGTTTTTCCGAAATGATGCACGGGGCGAAGTACATGGAAATAGGATATAAAAACTCCTATACTGCAACTGTTTCAGCTGCTCTTCCACTTGTAAACTTCTCGCTTTGGGAACAAATAAAAAGCAAACAAAATGAAATAGACCTAATAATAGAACAAGCAAGAGCGTCAAAAATTGACATGACAAAACAAGTAAAAGACGCTTACTATGCAGTATTATTAGCAAAAAACAGTTTAAGTGTATTAGAGAGAAGTATCAATAACGCAAACGAAACTTTAAAATCAACAAAAGCCTCTTACGAACAAGGATTGGTTTCAGAATATGATTACATCAGAGCGCAAGTGCAAGTAAACAATTTGAATCCTACTTACATCAATGCAAAAAATGGCTTAGAGTTATCTATTTTGCAATTAAAAATGATTCTATCTCTTCCAACCGAGCAAGAAATTGTATTGAAAGAAAACTTAGAAGACTTTTCTAATAGAGTAACAACAATAAATCTAACTGAAAACCCAACAGAATACAACTCTGATTTAAGACAAATGGATTTGAATATCATAAGCCTACAAAATTCCCTTAGATTAGTAAACTCACAACACATTCCTTCTTTATCGGCTTTCGGACAATATTCTTATTTAACACAAGCCGATGACTTTAAATTCGCAGATTACAATTGGGTTGGTAGTGCTGCTGTTGGATTGCAATTGAATATTCCAATCTTTAACGGACGTACAGTTGTAAACAAAGCAAAACAATTAAAGATTTCTTTACAAGAATTACAATTACAAAAAGAATATCTTAAAGAAGGCATAGATTTGCAAATCCAAGCCGCAATAAACAGCATGAAAGCTGCGAAAGAACAATTAGAAGCAAACAAAGACGCTATCAAACAAGCAGAAAGAGGTTATGAAATAGCAAAAGTACGTTACAATACAGGAACAGGAACTATTTTAGAGCTAAACGATAGCGAGTTATCTATGACACAAGCAAATCTTACTTACCAACAATCACTATATGACTACTTAGTAGCACAAAGTAATTTAGAAAAAGTATTAGGAAAAGAATAAATAATTTAAGAACATAAAAAAACAAATTAAAACAATGAAGAAAGCAATTTATTTCTTAAGTATAATATCGTTAATGGCGATAGGTTGTTCAAAAAAAGAAGCACAAGAAACAACTCAAAAGACAGCAGATGTTTTTAAAGTAAAGACAGAGCTTGCTCAAAGCCAAGAAATAGACAGAATATACGAGTTTTCTACAACCGTAGAAGCAGCAGTAAAGAACTATATTACCTCAGCAGGAGGAACAAGAATTGAAAAAATAATGGTAGAAGTAGGAGATGTTGTGAAAAAAGGCCAACAACTCGTAAAAATGGAAAGCACACAATTAACTACTACGCTTGCACAATTAGACAACCTTAAAATAGAATTAGAAAGAATAAAGACTCTTTACCAATCTGGTGGAGTTAGCAAGCAACAACTTGATCAAATGCAAATGCAATACGATGTTGCAAAGAAAAGTGCAGAAAATCTAAAAGACAATATTTACCTTACATCTCCAATCAACGGAATTGTTACAGCAAGAAACTTTGATAACGGAGACGTTGCTGCAAGCCAACCAATTTTACAAGTAATGCAAATCAATCCTGTTAAGTTAAAAATCAATATTCCTGAAAGTTTCTATACAAATGTAAAGAAAGGAATGCAAGTTGTTGCAAAAACAGAAATTTTTGGCGAAGAAGAATTTGCAGGAACAGTATCTTTAATCTATCCAACAATAGACCCTCTTACTCGTACTTTCACTTGTGAGGTAAATGTAAAGAATCAAAACTCTAAACTAAAACCTGGAATGTTCGGAAGAGTAGAATTAAACCTTGGAAAGGCATCTACAATAATGGTTTCTGACAAAGCCATTGTTAAACAATCAGGTTCAAATGACAAATACGTTTTCGTAGAAAAGAACGGTGTAGTTGAATATCGTAAAGTACAATTAGGAAGAAGACTTGAAGACAAAATAGAAGTTATAAGTGGAGTATCTGACGGAGAAAACGTAGTAATCACAGGACACTCTAAACTAATGGACGGAACAAAAGTAGAGGTTATAAAATAAAACACTTAAACAAAAAGAAAAAACAACATGAAAATATACGAAACCTCGGTTAAAAGGCCAATAACCACCTCGCTTATATTCGTAGCGATAATAGTTTTAGGCTTATTTTCATTAAGCAAACTTTCCATTGACCAAATGCCTGAAATAGAAATGAATCAGGCGTATGTAATTGTATCATATCCAGGAGCAAGTGCCGAAGACGTTGAAAACAACGTAACGAAAGTAATGGAGAGTGCTTTGAGTACAGTCAGCGATTTAAAAGAACTTACCTCCACCTCAAAAGAAAACACAGCAATTATCGGTTGTGAATTTAATTGGGGTATAGATATAGATGACGCAGTAAACGATATGCGAGATAAAATAGAGTTAGTAAAACAAGCCTTACCAGATGGCTGTTCTAATCCTATGATTCTCAAAATTTCTACCGACATGATGCCGATTGCAATCTTGTCTGCAACTTCCCATGAAAGCACTGCGGCTCTTTATAAGATATTAGACGATGCTGTTGCTAACCCTTTGAATAGAATTAACGGAGTTGGTTCAGTGTCAATCTCAGGAGCACCACAAAGAGAGATAGTAGTAAATTGCGATCCTAATAAATTAGAAGCCTACAACCTTACAGTAGAACAAATAGGCTCAGCCGTTGCAACAGAAAACGTAAACACACCAGGAGGAAACATTGACGTAGGAAGTGAAACCTATTCTTTACGTATAGAAGGTGAAATAAAAGAAAGCGAACTCTTAAACAACATAGTTGTAGCCAACTATGGCGGAAAAAATATCTTTTTAAGAGACGTTGCATACGTTAGCGACACAATCCAAGAAAAAGCACAAGAAAGTTATGTTAATGGAGTAAAAGGAGCAACCATAGTAATCCAAAAACAAACAGGTGCAAACTCTGTGGAAGTTATGGAAAAAATCAGAGCAGAACTTCCACAAATCCAAAAGAACCTTCCAAAAGATATTCATTTAGAAGAAGTGATGAATACAACTGACAACATCGAAAACTCAATCAGTTCATTGGTTGAAACCTTTGTGCTTGCTTGTTTATTCGTTGTAATAGTTGTTTTATTCTTCCTTGGAGAATGGAGAGCAACCATTATCATTATGGTAACAATCCCTGTTGCCCTTATCGCATCTTTCATATATCTTTTAATAACAGGCAACACTATCAACATCATATCAATGTCTGCCCTCTCCATTGCCTTAGGTATGGTGGTCGATGACGCAATCGTTGTATTGGAAAACGTAACCACACACATAGAACGCGGAAGTAAACCAAAAGAAGCATCAATTTACGGAACAAATGAAGTAGCCGTTGCCGTAATTGCCACAACCCTTACATTGCTTGCAGTGTTCTTCCCATTCACAATGATGGGTGGAATGGCAGGTATAATGTTCAAGCAATTAGGATGGATGATTTGTATCATAATGATAGTATCTACTGCATCAGCCCTTACACTTACTCCAATGATGTGTTCATTGCTTTTAAAGAGAGAAAAAGACAAAAAACACAACAAAGTATTCAAAACAATATACACTCCAATAAAAAGAGGATTAGACAAACTTGACAATGCTTATGAAAGACTTCTAACATGGGCAGTACGTCATAAAATGCTTACATTCATAATCTCACTTGCAATCTTTGTGATTTCAATAGTTATGGCAACACGTTTAGGAACAGAGTTCATACCTGCCTCTGACAACGGACAGATAACAGGAAGTATAGAACTACCTTCGGGAGCCAATGTAGAGAGAGCAAAAGAAATAGCAGTACGTTTAGAAAAAGCAATAGCAGAAAAAGTACCAGAAAAGAAATCATTCACATACACAGTCGGCACACCATCAGATGATGACAACAACTCATTTGCAATGATGAATGCTTCTGGAAGTAACTACATATCATTCCGTCTTAGACTTAAAGACTTAGAAGAAAGAGACAGAGATATGTTTTCAGTAGCCGAACAATTAAGAAAAGAAATCGGCTCTTACACAGAAGTAAACAAGTTTAACGTATCAGCAGGTGGCGGTGGCGGAATGACATCTGGTAGTACAATCGATGTTGAAATCTTTGGTTACGACTTTGCAGTAACAGAAAAAATTGCCGAAGACGTAAAACACTCTATGGAAAACATAGAAGGATTAAAGGACGTAAGAATCGACAGAGAAGACTACAAACCTCAATTCCAAATAGAGTTCGATAGAGAAAAACTTGCTTTAAACGGATTGAACGTTGCTACAGCATCTACCTATGTTCGTAACAGAATGAACGGTATGACTGCATCAATTTTCCGTGAAGACGGAGAAGAATACAAAATTAAGATAAGAAACGACAGAGCACACCGTCAATCAATAGAAGATATTGAAAACATCTTAATCTACAACACACAAGGAAAAGCAATAAGACTAAGCGAAGTAGCACAAGTTGTAGAAAGACAATCACCACCATCAATAAAACGTCAAGACAGAGAAAGAATCGTAAAAGTAACAGCAACACTTTACGGAACAACTCTTGACGTTGCAGTAGCAAGCATACAAAGCGAACTTGACAAAATGGACATTCCAGTAGAAATAGGAACGCAAATAGGAGGTTCATTTGAAGACCAACAAGAATCCTTTGGCGATATGGGATTACTATTAGTCCTAATCCTATTGTTAGTCTATATCGTAATGGCAGCACAGTTTGAATCACTACGCTATCCATTCATTATAATGTTCTCAGTTCCGTTTGCATTCGTAGGATTGATACTTTCACTATTCATGACAGGCGAAACACTTAACCTAATGTCCCTAATCGGAGGCGTAATGCTTGTAGGTATAGTTGTAAAGAACGGTATCGTACTTGTGGACTACATAAACCTTAACCGAGAAAGAGGAATGGGAATCAGCCAAGCCATTATATCAGGAGGAAAATCAAGATTACGTCCTGTACTTATGACTTCGGCAACCACAATCCTTGGTATGGTGCCTATGGCTATGGGAATCGGAGAAGGAAGTGAACTTTGGCAACCAATGGGTATAGCAATCGTAGGAGGATTGACCGTTTCCACACTTGTAACCCTTGTAATCATTCCAACAGTCTATGGTTGGTTTGCATCAAGAGAAGTAAAATCTTACAGAAAGAAACACTCATTACATTTAAGTCGTAGAACAGTAAAAGAATAATAAGATGAAAGCAGCATTTATAGCATATAACCAAGCCCATGTGCAAGATGTAGAAAACATTTTACATCAATTATCCATCAGAGGATACACACGCTGGCAAGATATACAAGGAAGAGGCTCAAAAACGGGAGAACCACACTTAGGTTCTCATGCTTGGCCTGCAAAAAACATGGCAACACTTTGCATAGTCGATGACAACATCGCCCCTATCCTTAAAAAAAGAATACAAGCCTTAGACAACTCAGCACCAGAACAAGGTTTAAGAATATTCTTTTGGGAAGCAATAGACGTATAACAGAGATAAAAAACAAAAAAAATCATATCCTAATTCCTTGGGATATGATTTTTTTTATCTTTAAACTAAAGGCAAGAAAATGATTTCTTTATTTTGTTACCTCTTTATACAAAGCAATTCCTTTCGAAGTTAAAAGATATTTTTGATTCTATCACTTGTTCGGGTAGTTTTTTGTTTTTCTTTAAAATTTGGTTGTTCTTTCTCTATCTATAAATTGAATCTAATGTATTTCCGTCTTTGTCTTTCCATTCTGTCCAGCCATTAGACGGACGTCCTATACAAAAATCTGCCGCAGCACTTGGACTTGAAAACACTTTATCAGAAGTCATAATCAATTTATCATCTTCCATTGCGGTGTATTCTTTCAATAACAATTCTCTTTTTTCTTTCCAAGACAATGAAGGAACAGTTGTTTGTGCAATAACGCTACCTTTTAACACAGTAAAACCATTTGAGCTATAAAATCCTACTGCCTCACAACCACGCCCCTTTGTATAGAATAAATGTTCTGACTTTGGTTGCGATTGTTCAAATATATTGCAACCAATAAAAGAGGTTAAAAACTTAACGTCTTCAAAAAACTCGTCCATTGAGTCTTGTTGATATTCTGGCAAATTTGGAACTTTAGGAGTTTGTTTATTTTCGTTCAAAACAAAAGCATTAACTTCTTTCGCTTCTTTTATTGCCTTATATTCTAAATATTGCACATCAGCTTTTGTCATATCAGCATCCTTTGAAACAAAGATAAGAGCCTTTTGCCAAAATGTCTTTTTAGAGTCATGATCCTTTACACGTTCACGAAAATTTTCAGTCTCTCCTATATAGGCTTGCGGTTTTGTTGTTTCATCTTCCCCAAGCAAGATATAAAAAGCAGGCTTTTGCAACTTCTCTTGCGAGTTGAGATAAGCAAGATTAGAACGAGGCACAACAAACATTTGACAAATCTTATTGCTAATAAAAGCATATTGAGTTCCCTTAGGATCTCCATCAATTAAATAAGTAGTTACAGTTTTGCCCATAAAGATGCTATTAAATTTATGTTACAAAAGTAGTAAAAAACTCTTTGTTTTCTGAAATTTTTTCAAAGAAAAAATCTTTTTTTTCTTTGCTTTTTTTTCTTGTGTAATTATTATAATATTTTTTTTAACTTTAAAGAATAATTATTCTAAGTAATAAATTTCTGATTTTCAGATAAAAGTATTTTAGGTTGTAAATTTAGTAGAATTATTATTGAGAAAAATTTGTTTTTTGAAATAGAAATTTTTAATTTTGTAGCATAAAAATTAAAGTGTAATGGTAAAATTACGTGATATAGCTACAATTCAGACAGGGGTATTTGCAAAAAGTGCTTTTACTCCAAATGCTCTATATTTTCAACAAAGCGATTTTGATGATTATGGAGTATTTAAAAATATAATTCAGCCTTCAATAAGTGTTGATAATACAAAGCATTTGTTAAATGAAGGGGATTTGCTTTTAGCCTCTAAGGGTAGTAATAATATTTGTGTTATGGTTCCAAAGACTGAGCAAAATTGTGTCGCTTCACCATCGTTTTTAGTGATACGTTTACATAATAAGAACGATATTCTTCCTGAATATGTGGCATGGTATATAAATTTACCGATAATTCAAAAGGCTTTGGCAATGCAATCTCGTGGTACTTCTATAATGTCTATATCGAAAGCTACGTTAAGCGAGTTGGAAATACCAATCCCATTAGTTGAAAAGCAGAAAAAATATATAGAACTTTTTAAACTCCAAAAAAAAGAACAAGAGTTGTATAAAGCTATTGCTGAAAAGCGTAAACAAATATTAGATTGTAAAATATTAAAAAATATATAGTTATGAGTACAAAGATTACACAAGATGAAATAAACAAAATCGTATGGAAAGCCTGTGATACTTTTAGAGGCGTAGTTGATCCTAGTCAATATAAGGATTACATCCTTACTATGCTTTTCCTAAAATATATTAGTGATGTAAATAAATCAAAGTATAATGAATATTTGCAACGTTATGGAGATGATAAAGAACGTGTGGCACGAGCTATGAATAGGGAAAGTTTTCAAGTTCCAGAAACAAGTTCATTCTATTATCTTTATGACAATCGTAATGTAGTAAATATAGGAGAATTGATAGATATCGCACTTACAGGTTTAGAAGAAGCCAATAGAAAAAAACTAAGTAGTGAAGATGGTTGTGGAGTTTTTCAAAATATAAGTTTTAATAACAGTAGTCTTGGTGAAGTAAAGGAACGTAATGTAAGACTAAAACAATTATTAGAAGATTTTGACGATGAGAAGTTGCAATTTGATGAATCACATCTCAAAAATAATGATATTATAGGAGATGCTTATATGTTCCTTATAGAGAATTTTGCAAGTGATGCTGGCAAAAAAGCAGGAGAATTCTTTACCCCTAAGGAAGTATCTACTCTTCTTGCTAAATTAACTAAAAGTGCCCCCGGCTCACGTATTTGTGATCCTACTTGTGGATCAGGTTCTTTGCTTATAAAGGCAGGTCGTGAAGTTGGTTCAAATAATTTTGCTCTTTATGGTCAAGAGTTGAATGGTAGCACTTGGTCTTTGGCTATGATGAATATGTTATTACATGGATTCGATAGCGCTGTAATTCGTTGGGGCGATACACTTAGGAATCCAAAACTAAAAGATGGTGATGCTCTGATGAAATTTGACACCGTCGTTGCAAATCCTCCTTTCTCTTTGGATAAATGGGGAGCAGATGAAGCTGTTAATGATCAATATAATCGTTTTTGGCGAGGTGTTCCTCCTAAGAGTAAAGGCGATTGGGCTTTTATTAGCCACATGTTAGAGGTAGCAAACGAACATGGTAAAGTAGGAGTAGTTATTCCTCATGGTGTTTTATTTAGAGGAGCAGGTGAAGGAAAAATTCGTCAACAAACAGTAGAGGAAAATTTACTTGAAGCAGTTATTGGATTGCCTGCAAATCTTTTCTATGGAACAGGTATTCCTGCCGCTATTGCAATTTTCAATAAAGCAAAGAAGTGCGATGAAGTACTTTTTATTGATGCAAGTCGCGAATTTGAAAATGGTAAAAACCAAAATCGTCTTCGTGATACAGATATAGAGCATATTGTTTCAATCTATCGTAAATTTGCTGATGGTAAACTGTTAAAAGGAGTAGTAGAAGATAAATATGCTTACATCGCCACACGTAAAGAAATAAAGGATAATGATTATAACCTAAATATTCCTCGCTATGTTGATACTTATGAAGAAGAAGCGGTAATTGATATTCTTGCTGTTCAACAAGAAATTAACTCCCTCGAAGCAGAACTTGCCGAGGTGCAAGCAAAGATGAAAGAGTGTTTAAAGGAGTTAGGAATATAAAAAAAGAATATGGGAGCAAGATTAACAAAAAAGGCTACTGCCACATTTGAAAGCATAAAGAAAATAGATGAAAATGGTGTTGAGTATTGGTCATCAAGAGACTTGGCAAAGATATTAGAATATGCTGATTATAGAAACTTTATAACTGTAATAAATAAAGCCAAAGAAGCTTGCTTAAATAGTGGCAATGAGGTTTTAGACCATTTCGGTGACATCACCGAAATGGTTATTATTGGTTCAGGTGCACAACGCCCTATCGATACGATTAAACTTACTCGTTACGCATGCTATTTGACTGTCCAAAATGCAGACCCGAACAAAACTATTGTAGCACAAGCTCAAACGTACTTTGCTATTCAAACTCGGATTGCAGAAGTTCAGCAAATGGAAGAGTATAATCGCTTATCTACTGAGGAAGAAAAACGATTGTTTCTTCGAGAAGAGATGGCAAAGCATAATTCACAATTAGCAGATGCTGCAAAAGATGCGGGAGTAATTGAATCACGTGATTATGCAATATTTCAAAATTATGGGTATAAAGGATTATATGGAGGTCTTGGAGCACAAGAAATACACGAACGCAAAGGCTTGAAGAAGAGTCAGAAGATTCTTGATCATATGGGAAGTACAGAATTAGCTGCAAACCTTTTCCGAGCGACACAAACCGAAGAAAAATTGCGTAGAGAAAACATAAAAGGTAAAATTAAGGCAAACCAGACTCACTATGAAGTAGGTAAAAAAGTGCGCCAAACAATAAAAGAACTTGGAGGCACAATGCCAGAAGATCTTCCTGTTGCTGATAGCATAAAAAGCGTAGAGGCAAAACAACGAAAAATGTTAAAAGAAAAAAAGAATAGCGATGAGTAATGCAGATGATTATAATAAATTGGTGGATTTTATTGGCAATATCATAAAAGCCACAAGTGAAACAGAGGAGCAAGAGGATATAGATAATGCATTGAATATTGCTCATACTGTTGGAGATGTATTAAAAAATATTTCTAATGACGACAACCAAAAATAATATACCTGTAGGCTATAAAGATTCGGCTGTGGGAATAATTCCGCAGGAGTGGGAAGTGAAAAGAGTAAAGGATATTGGTAAAGTTGTTACAGGAAGTACGCCACCTACTACTGATGCTTCTAACTATGGTAATGAGTATATGTTTGTTAGTCCAGCAGATTTATCTGATAGACAGAAATACATTTATTGCACTGAAAAGATGTTGTCCTCAAAAGGATATAACAAATCTCGTAAAATTCCAAAAGGTGCAGTATTGTATACCTGCATTGGTTCAACTATTGGTAAAATAGGTATAGCTCCTTGTGAATTATCTTCAAATCAGCAGATAAATGCGGTAATATGTAAAAATGATAATGAGTATCTTTATTATGTATTATTGTACAGGACAGGACAAATCAGAATGTTGGCAGGTGAGCAGGCAGTACCTATTATAAATAAAAGTGATTTTGAAAATATTAAACTAGCTGTACCTCCTCTTGCAGAACAAAAAAAGATTGCGGAGATATTGGGAGTTTGGGATGAGGCAATAGAGAAACAAAATTTACTTATTGAAAAGTTGGAATTGCGTAAGCGTGCTCTTATGCAAAGACTTCTTACAGGTAAAACTCGTCTTCATGGTTTTACGGAGCCTTGGCAAAAAGTAAAATTGGGAGAAATTTCTACTATAAAAAAAGGAGTTCAAGTTAATAAAAATACATTACAAGAATATGGAAAATATCCAACAATTAACGGAGGAATAGACCCCTCTGGATATTCAGATAACTACAATACAGAAGCAAATACGATAACGATAAGTGAAGGAGGAAATTCTTGTGGATATGTAAATTTCATTACTACAAAATTTTGGAGTGGAGGACATTGTTATACAATCACACCACTGAATAATATTAAAAACTTATATTTATATCATCAATTAAAATACTTTGAACCACGTATTATGATACAACGAGTAGGGTCAGGACTCCCAAATATTCAATTTAACATGTTGATTAAATTTGAATGTTTTTTACCTACTCTCCTCGAACAAACAGCGATTGCGGAGGTGCTAAATACGGCAGATAAAGAAATCGCTATTCATATCAAAACGTTAGATGCTTTGCGTCTTCAAAAGCGTGGTCTTATGCAACAATTATTAACAGGAAAAACACGAGTAAAAATTTAGAAACTTTAAGAATATGGCAAAAAAGAAACCGACAGTTGCACTTATTTATGATTTTGATGGAACCTTATCTCCTGGCAATATGCAGGAATTTGGATTTATACAAGCTATTGGTAAAGATAAAAAGGAATTTTGGGCAAAGAATAAAAAATTGTCAGAAGAAAATGATGCTAATGGTATCTTATGCTATATGTATCTAATGATGCAATCTGCTCAGACTAATGGTATATCACTAAAAAAGAGCTCTTTTAAAAAGTTTGGAGCACAAATAGAACTATTTGAGGGAGTAAAAGAATGGTTTTCGCTAATCAATGAATATGGAAAAACAATAGGATTGGATATAAAACACTATATCAATTCTTCTGGCTTGAAGGAAATGATAGAAGGAACATCCATAGCAAAAGAATTTGAAAATATTTACGCCTGCTCATTTTTATATGATGTAGATGGAAAAGCTTATTGGCCTGCAGTTGCTGTGGATTATACAGCAAAAACTCAATTCCTTTTTAAGATAAATAAAGGAATTAAGGAAGTGAGTGACAATAAAAGGATAAATGATTATCTTCCAGAGTCTGAACGTCCAATCCCTTTTGAAAGAATGATTTATTTTGGAGATGGAGAAACAGATATTCCATGTATGAAGATGATTAAAGAGCATGGAGGACATTCAATAGCAGTGTATGGAGATAGAAAGAAAAAAGATATAGCATATAAACTTATAAAGGAAAATAGAGTAAATTTTGTGTGTAAAGCAGATTATCGCTCAGGTAAAGATATACATGCTGTAGTAAAAAGAATACTTGATAAGATTAAAGCTGATATTGAATTTAATCGTCTTTTAGAAGTTCATAAAGCACAATCCGCTAAATAAAATAATTATGACACTCTCATTTAAAGAAGATCATATAAGTCAAATCCCGGCATTGATGATGTTGGAAAAGTTAGGTTATACTTATTTGTCGCCTGCTGAGGTAATGGAATTGCGAGGTGGAAACACAAGTAATGTGTTATTGGAACCTATATTGCGAAATCAATTAAGGAATATAAATACTGTGCAAGTTAGTTCGCAACGTACAACAGTGTTTTCGGAACAAAATGTATCTGCTGGCATTGAGGCGTTGCGAAACCTTCCAATGTCAGAGGGATATATGACAGCTTCGCAGACAGCATACGACCTTTTAACTGCGGGAAAGACTCTTGAGCAAATTGTTGATGGCGACAAGAAAAGTTATGTGATGCAGTATATTGATTGGAATAATATAGAAAAGAATGTGTTTCATGTAACAGAAGAATTTGCTGTAAGTCGTACAGGTATGACGGATACATATCGTCCCGATATTGTATTGTTTGTAAATGGTATTCCACTCTGTGTGATAGAGTGTAAGAGACCTGATATAAAGGATTCACTTAAACAGGCTATTTCACAACATCTTCGCAATCAAAAAGAAGATGGCATACGTTCGTTGTATGTTTATTCTGCATTGTTGTTGGCTACTAATGTTAATGATGTAAGTTATGCAACAACTGCTACACCTGAAAAGTTTTGGAGTAAATGGACAGAACAATTTGCTGATAAGAATGCAGAGGAGTTGTATAGTTACAAGTTAGCAGAAAAAGTGAATGAGAAATACATAAATCCTAAGCTGTTTAGTGAACGATATGGTTATGTGAAATCATATATAGAGAAAAAATATGATGCTCCATTGACTCCATCTGTACAAGATGCATATATATATAATATTTGTCGTCCTGAAAGATTATTAAGGTTGATGTATGGATTTACATTATATGATGATGGTATAAAGAAAGTTGCACGTTATCAGCAGTATTTTGCTGTTGAAAAGGTTATGGAACGTGTGCGTAATATTGAAGGAGGTAAAAGGCGTGGTGGTGTAATTTGGCATACTCAGGGTTCTGGTAAGTCTTTGACTATGGTCTTGTTGGCACAGGCTATTTTGCTTGATAAATCAATAAAGAATCCTCGTATAATTCTAGTAACAGACCGTACTGACCTTGATAGGCAAATAACAACAACATTTAGAAAATGTCAAGTGCAGGTAGAGAATGCTACAACAGGAAGTGTTCTTGTGAAGTTGTTGGAAAGCAAAACTTCTACGGTAATTACAACTATAATAAATAAGTTTGAAACAGCTGTTAGGGGATTGAAATCGCCATTAACTGATCCTAATATTTTTGTTTTAATAGATGAAGGACATCGTAGTCAGTATGGGGAAATGGGTATAAAAATGAATATGGCTTTACCAAATGCTTGTTTTGTTGCTATGACAGGTACTCCACTGATGAAAAAAGAAAAAAGTACGGCTACAAGATTTGGAGGTATAATTAAACCTATTTACACTGTGGATCAGGCTGTAAAAGATGGTGCAGTTGTGCCTTTATTGTATGAAGGACGTATGGTGCCTCAAAAGGTGCATGCAGAAACAATAGATAGATACTTTGAACGTATTTGTGAATGGATGACAGATGCACAACGAACAGATATGAAGAAAAAGTTTAGTCGTGCTGATCAGATAAATCAAGCAGAACAACGTGTTTATGCTATTGCTTGGGATATATCACAACATTTTAGTAAAAATTGGCAAGGCTCAAAGTTTAAAGCACAATTAGTAGCTCCAAGAAAGAGAATTGCTATTATGTATAAAAAGTTTCTTGATGAGATTGGTCTGGTTTCATCGGAGGTTCTTATTACATCACCTGACACAAGAGAGGGTGAGGATATTGCGTTTGGAGAAACTTCAAATACAGAATTGGCATTTTGGAAAAAAATGATGGACGAGCATGGAACTCCTAAAAAATATGAACAAAATATCATTAATAGATTTAAAAATAGTGATAAACCGGAAATTATAATAGTGGTAGATAAATTATTAACAGGATTTGATGAACCTAAAAATACAGTATTATATCTTGATAGAAAACTTAAAGATCATACATTACTGCAAGCTATTGCAAGGGTAAATCGTGTCTGTGATGATAAAGACTTCGGCTATATTGTAGATTATTATGGAGTTTTTTGTAATTTGCAAGATGCTTTGGAGATATATACTGAATTTGATAAAGAAGATATTGATGGAACATATACTGATATAGCCGAAGAAGTTGAAAAGATTTCACAGCGTCATAGTGATGTTTGGGATATTTTTAAATCTGTTAAAAATAATAATGATTTAGAGGCTTACGGAGAAGTGTTACGATTAGACGATATACGAAATATCTTTTATGAAAAATTAACTGATTATACTCGCACTTTGAAAATAGCTCTTTCTTCAATAGATTTTTATAAAACAACTTCACAAGAACAGATAGATCGTTATAAAAGTGATTTAGCTATGTTTCTTAAAATTCGCAGAGCAGTTCAAGAAAGGTATTCGGATACAATTTGTTTTTCTCAGTATGAAGGACAAATTCAAAAACTTATAGATACACATATCGAAAGTGGAGATGTACAAGTGATTACTGATTTGGTTAATATATTTGATAAAGAGAAGTTTTCGGAAGAGGTAGAAAAGATTGTAGGTAAAACAGCAAAGGCGGATACGATTGCTTCAAGAACAGCAAAATATATAACAGAGAGTATGGATACAGATCCTGCTTTCTTTAAAAAATTCTCTAAAATGTTAGAAGAAACTATTGAAGAGTATAAGCAAGGTCGTATAAGTGAGGCAGAATATTTGAAAAGAGCAGAAGATATTATGCAAAAGGTTTTAAATCATACGGATAGTGAAATTCCAGAATCTTTGCAAAATAACAATGCTGGTAGAGCATATTTCGGTTTAGTATTAGAAGTTTATAAAAGAGTTTGTCAAAATGTTGAAGACTTTGATTTTACAGATATAGCTTTAAAAACGGCAAATAAGATAGATGAAATTATTAAGGGACATATTATTGTGGATTGTTTTTCTAATGATAGACTTATAGGAACTATGAAGTTAGAATTAGAAGATTTTCTAATAGATGTGATAAAAAAAGAATATAGTGTTCCGTTATCTTTTGAGGATATAGATTATATTATTGACAATTCTGTGGATGTTGCTTCAAAATGGTTTCGCTAATGAATAGTAAAATTATATTTGGTTTACATGAAATAGAATACAGATTGAAATATTCGAATCGTAAAACGCTAGGGATAAAAGTTTATCCGTCTGGTAATGTAGAAGTGTTGGCTCCAATTGATGCAAAAACAGAAATGATAGAACAACGTGTATTGAAAAGAGCACAATGGATTTTAACACAACAGCGTTATTTTAAAGAATTAGGAGAATGCTCACCTGAAAAAAGGTTTATTAGTGGAGAATCTCATTATTATCTTGGTCGTCAATTCTTATTGCGAATTGAAGAGGGAAAGCCTAATAGCGTACGATATAAAAGACGATACTTTGAAATAGTATGTTCTCCTAAAAGTAAGGCAAAAGAATTGATGAAAGAATGGTATAAACAACATGCTAAGAGTAAATTTATTGAATATGCAGAACCAATTATTGCACGTTTTTCTAAATATGGTGTAAAACCGTCTTCTTTATATATTCAGGAAATGAAAAATAGATGGGGAAGTTGTACTCCTAAGGGGAAAATAATTCTCAATACACGATTGATAATGGCTCCTCGACCTTGTATTGAGTATGTGATTACGCATGAGTTATGTCATTTAATATACCCAAACCATACAAATGCATTTTGGGAATTATTACAAAAGGAAATGCCCGATTGGGAAAGATGGAAAAATAAATTAGAAATTTTTATGCTATAATCGTGAAATAATTATTGCTGTTCGATAAAAATGAAAAGAGTATAAAAAAGTTCGGTCTAATGGTCAAATTTGAAGTTGTTTATTTATATTCATAATAATTTCATGTCATTGCAACATATCCTAGTAATAACAAAACAGATTCTGAATTAGGCATGGTACCTCGCATTTTAGTTATTCTATCCAATTAGTCGTATATATCATACTTCTTTTCTTAATCTACAATCATATTTCAAATATGTAAAATAATATATGTATCTATCTTTGTTTATTTAGGCCTATTTTAATTCTGTTTAAATAGGTTTTAAAGGATTTCTTTCTTGGAAGTTATTCCCATTTTCAAAGATTTTCAACCAGTACCACGCAATGGTATTCCATTTTCTCTTTGTGGTATTCCAATACCTCCGCATGGTACTAATGCGTTTTTAAAGATTTCTTTCATTTTTCCTTAGAGAAAATCCATTTTCTCTAAGAGATAATTCATTTTCTTAAAGAAAAAATAGATTTTTATCAAGAAAAACTATTTTGAAAACTTATTTTCTCTTCTCTATTCCTTAATGATATTATCTTAATTCTCTAAAAACTATTCGA
>JAGCJW010000018.1 GCA_017647785.1 Bacteroidales bacterium
AAATGTAGTAATTTTACAAACTGAAAAATAGTAGAATTATGTCATCAATTGTAGGTATAGAGTTTTGCAAAATTGATTCAAACGGCAGGTTGAAACTACCTGTTGCTTTGAAGAAGCAGCTTATTACCTCTGATGACACAAGGTTTGTTCTCAGAAAAAGCATCTATAATTCGTATTTGGAACTTTTTACTTACTCCGATTTTCAAGAAGAAGTAGCAAGACTTCAACGAAATCTTAACCCTTATGACCCAAAAGCGAAAAGATTGTATAGGAGATTGACTCAGGCTAATATAGTAGAACTTGATTCAAGCGATAGAATACTAATCCCTATGGAGCAAAGAACAATGGCTAACATAGATAAGGATATAGTATTGCTTGCATCTGGTAAATTTATTGAAGTGTGGGACGCTCAAACTTACAACTCGCTTGACCAAGATGACTTCGATTATATATCTTCTGCTGAAGAACTACTTGGTAATCTACAAGAGGTCGATTGTAATAAGGATTAAGATTTGTATATGCAGAAAGAAGAATACCATATTCCTGTAATGTTAAATGAATGTATAGAAGGCTTAAATATTAAGCCCGATGGTGTATATATTGATTTGACATTTGGAGGTGGAGGTCATTCAAGAGAAATTTTAAAACATCTTTCGGAAGAAGGAAGTTTATTTGCGTTTGATCAAGATAGCGATGCTGTGAAAAATGCAATAGATGATGATAGATTTACCTTGATAGAAGATAATTTCTGCAATCTTACAAATCAATTAAAGCTTTATAGAATTACGCAAGTTGATGGAATACTTGCCGATTTAGGTATTTCATCTCATCAAATTGATTGTGCAGAGAGAGGATTTAGTACTCGTTATGATGCAGATCTTGATTTGAGAATGAATAGAAAGCAAGTGCTGACAGCGGCTGATGTTGTTAATACATATACATACGAACAATTAAAGAAGATATTTGCAACATACGGGGAATTGTCAAACGCTCATCAAATTGCAAAAAAGATAGAGTCTTCTCAAATAGAGGGAATAAAAACTACTAATCAATTAAAGGATGTTCTTCAATCGCTTGCACCAAGAGGAAAAGAGAATAAGTTTTTTGCTCAAGTGTTTCAAGCATTGAGAATAGAGGTTAATGGAGAGATTGATGTACTTCAGAAAATGTTAGAGCAAACTGCTCCATTGCTAAGTAAAGATGGAAGACTTGTGGTTATGAGTTATCATTCTTTGGAAGATAGATTAGTGAAAAATTATATGAAGGCAGGGAATTGTGATGGTAATGTAGAGAAAGACTTTTTTGGAAATGTTTTAAATGATTTGGAATTGGTGAATAGAAAACCGATAACAGCGAGCGATGAAGAGTTGATTGCTAATCCACGTTCAAGAAGTGCAAAATTGAGAATAGCAAAAAAGAAATAGTAGATGAAGTTTAGGGAAATTGTAAGAGGTGATATATTATTGAAATCTTGGTTTCGCAGAAACGTATGGTTGTTTTTGCTTATTTCTGTTTTGTGGATATTGTTTATAGCAAATAGATATAATATAGAAGGTAATGTTAGGGCGATTAAGCAAACTATTAAGGAAATAAAAGAATTGGAGATGAAGAGAACGAGTATAAAAACTCAGTATCAAAAATCTTCAATGATGATAGAATTAGAGAAAAACTTATCATCAGTGGGAGTAGGTGTGTCAAGAGAGCCAATTAAAAAGGTTATTTTAATAACAGAAAATGAATAATACGGACATCGATAGAAATAAGAGGATAGCGAAATTAGGCTTCATTTTGTTTGTTGTTACAGTTATTCTTATTGTAATATTGATTCGAGTTTTGATATTGCAGATAGCTTATCATGACAGAGAATTGAAGAAACAACAAGAACGAATAGTACAAGAAAGAACTTATGAAGCAAAGAGAGGAAATATTTATTCTGTAGATTATGATACAGGAGAGTATTTAATGCTTGCTACTGATCTTCCTATTTATGATTTGTATATAGATTTAGGTAAACAAAAAAATAAATCTACAGGACAAAGTGAATGGGTAATTCATGATACTGTTTTCAATAAGCAGTTAAAGCCAATGTGTGATAGTTTGGCTGCTGCTTTTGCATATAAAAAAGATGCTAAGACTTCAAAACAATATCAAGATTACTTTAAAACAAAACGTGTTCAGAAAAATAATAGAGGAGTACCTGTTGTAAGAGATATTAGTTATGAGGAATTGCAAAGGATAAAAACATTTCCAATAATAGGTTCTGCTAAAAAGAAAAAAAATAAAGCGACAGGTGATACAATAACAACTTATAGATTAAGTCATAGAGTTCATATAGTGGAAAAGGGTAAACGAACTTATCCTTATTATCCCTTGGCAAGAAGAACAATAGGAATAAAATTGAAAGGTTGTGATACTTGTTATAATGGAATAGATGGTGGATTTGATAAATACTTAAGAGGTGAAAAGGGATCAAGACTTGAGAGAAAAATAAATCCAGGAGTATGGGTTCCTTATGACAAGGATGAAAAAATAACTGCCAGAAATGGATTAGATGTAGTTACAAGTATTGATGTTAGTTTGCAAGAGTTAGCAGAAAATTCTCTAATGAATTGTTTGCAAACTAATCAAGCAGAAAGTGGTTGCGTGATTTTAATGGAGGTGGAAACTGGCTTCGTTAGAGCGATAGCAAGTTTCTCTGAAATAGAGGGAGAATATTATGAAAATAATAATATTGCTATTTCAAGTTCTTTTGAGCCGGGTTCTACTTTTAAAACGGTGACTGCAATGATGATGTTGGATAAAGGATTAGTTAGCCTTTCTGATTCTGTTCCAACAGGGGTAAAACATTTTCCAGGCAGTGCAAAACCTGTTGAAGACGTAGGAAAAGTAAATAGGGGTAATGTTACATTTGAAAGAGCGTTGGAAATATCTTCTAATGTTGGTATAAGTCAATTAGTTTATGACCATTACGGAAGTGCTGCAAAAAGAAAAATGTTTAAAGAAGATTTAATGCAGTATTTCAGATATGAGAAACTAAATTTGGATATAGATGTTCATGAACCTAAACCAATTATTCGTTCATCGGAAAATCCAACAGACCTTTTGAGAATGAGCTTTGGTTATGTTACACAGATGACTCCATTGCAAATGCTTACTTTTTATAATGCAATAGCAAATAATGGTAAAATGGTAAAACCTCAATTTGTAACCGAATTGATGAGAGATGGAATAGTTGAAAAGAGATTTGAGCCTATTGTTATTGTTGATAGTATTTGTAAAAGCACAACAAGAGAGGATATACATAAAGTTTTGAAAGGAGTTGTTAATAATGGTACAGGTAGAAGATTGAGTGGAACTTCTTATGGTATTGCAGGAAAATCAGGAACTTCTGAGATGGGTTATGATACTAAAGAAAAAATGATTCAACATAGAGCTTCATTTGTTGGCTACTTCCCTGCAGATGAGCCAAAGTATTCTTGTATAGTAGTTATCAGTAAACCAAAAGGAGCAAGAACTCATGGTGGTGATTTGGCTGCTCCTGTGTTTAGAGATTTATCTGATAGAGTTGTTGGTACAAGAATTAATTTGAGTAGGGTTGGAGAATCTGCAGAAAAGAAAATTCCTATTATGAAGTATGGAAACAGAGATTCTTATGTGGCTTTTTGTAATGCGTTAGGTTATAATGTATCTGCTCCTGCTTCAAAGTGGTTAAAAGTGAAAGAAGTTGATAGCACTCTTGTATTTACTCCATATTTTCCACAAAAAGATGTTGTGCCAAATGTTATTGGATTGACTATTAGAGATGCTATTTATATGCTTGAAAATATAGGAATGAGAGTTAGATTTAACGGAAAGGGAAAAGTTGTAAAGCAAAGCATTGCTCCAGGTAGTGCTATTAGCGATGAGGTGATTGTGTTAGAACTTGCGGTTCCTGAAACAAAGATTCAATAAATTAAATTAAAGAAAGAAAAAAATGATTCTAAGAAATATTTTATTAGATCTTGAAGTCATAGAACAAATAGGTAATCTTGATATATCTATTTGTGATATTGTATTTGATTCTCGCAAAGTGCAAGAAGGTAGTCTTTTCGTTGCACAAAGGGGAACTCAAATTGATGGACATAATTTTATAGAATCAGCTATCAAAGACGGAGCAAAGGCTATTGTATTGGAACAAATGCCAGATAAAATCCAAGATGGAATAACTTATATAAAAGTAGGTAATTCTGCAAAAGCCTTGGCAATATTAGCAAGAAATTATTACGATAATCCTTCTTCTAAATTAAAATTGATAGGAATAACAGGTACTAATGGCAAAACAACAACTGTTACTCTATCTTATAATTTATTCAAAAGTTTAGGTTACGAATGTGGTTTAATTTCTACAATAGTAAATAGGATAGGAGATAGAGAAGTAGTATCTACACATACAACTCCAGATGCTTTAAGTTTGAATAAATTGTTGAATGAAATGGTAGAGAATTCTTGCGAATATGTTTTTATGGAAGTCAGTTCTCACGCAGTAGATCAATATAGAATTTGGGGATTGTCATATTACGGAGGAGTATTCAGTAATATCACTCACGACCATTTAGATTATCACAAGACATTTGCTAACTACATAAATGCTAAAAAAGGATTTTTTGATTCATTATCAGCAAAAGCATTTTCTCTTACTAACATAGATGATAAGAATGGTGAAAAAATGCTTGAATCTACAAAATCTAAGAAATATACTTATAGTTTGAGCAGAATGGCTGACTTTAAAGCTAAAATAATTGAAAATAGCTTTTTTGGCTTACTGTTAAACATTAATGGTAAAGAAGTATCTACTCAATTAGTTGGAGAATTTAATGCTTATAATCTTTTAGCAATTTATTCTATAGCGGAATTATGTGGATTGAAACAAGAAGAAATATTATTGGGGTTAAGTAAATTAAAAGCAGCTGCAGGTAGATTTGAAACTTATCGTTTGAAAAATGGAGCAGTTGCTATAATAGATTATGCCCATACTCCAGATGCTTTGTTTAATGTGATAAGTACTATTAACGAAATTAAACTCGGAGGAAAATTAATAACGCTTGTTGGTTGTGGTGGTAATAGAGATAAAACTAAGCGTCCGGAAATGGCAAAGATAGCACAAGAGGGAAGTGATGTTGTTATATTAACATCTGATAATCCTCGCTTTGAAAATCCTGATGACATTATTGAGGATATGAAAAAGGGTATTATTGATAACGAATCTTTGTTCTGCATAACTGATAGAAGACAAGCAATTAAGTTAGCTTCGCAATTAGCAAAAGATAAGAATGATATAATTCTTGTAGCAGGTAAAGGTCACGAAACTTATCAAGAGATAAGTGGAGTAAAACATCATTTTGATGATAAAGAAGAAGTGTTAAAATATTGATAATAAAAAAATAGAATAATAATATGTTGTATTACTTATTTGATTGGTTACATTCAAGTTTTGATTTGCCTGGGGCTGGGGTGTTTAAGTATATTTCATTCCGTGCTGCTGGTGCTGTAATAACATCTTTGCTTATTACAATAGTTTTTGGCAAGAAGCTTATAAATTATTTGCGAATAAAACAGGTTGGAGAAACTGTAAGAGATTTAGGATTAGAAGGACAAAAAGCAAAAGAAGGTACCCCAACAATGGGAGGACTTATAATATTGGCAGCAATTCTAATTCCAACATTATTATTTGCAAAGTTAGATAATATTTATGTGATAATAATGCTGATAACAACTGTTTGGTTAGGAGTGCTAGGGTTTATAGATGATTATATTAAGGTTTTTAGAAAAAATAAGGCGGGTTTAAGTGGTAAATTGAAGGTTGTAGGACAAGTAATATTGGGTATTGTAGTTGGTTGTATGATGTATTTTCATCCAGATATAACAATAAAAGAAAAAACAGAGATAGCACAATATTCAAAACAACACAATTTGCAAGATAAATCGCAGTATGAAAAAGCTAAAGTGGAGTTTCAGGAAGAATCTTCTCGCTCTACAAAAACAACTATTCCATTTGTAAAAAACAATGAGTTTGATTATAGCTGGTTAATAAAATGGATAGGAGATAATTATAAGGATTATGCTTGGTTGATATTTATACCTATTGTAATCTTTTTCATAACGGCTATTTCTAATGGGGCAAATCTCACAGACGGAATAGACGGATTGGCGACGGGGACATCTGCAATAATTGGAGCTTGTTTAGCAGTGCTTGCATGGGTATCAGGTAATATAATATTCGCCAACTACCTAAATATAATGTATATACCGAATGTTGGAGAATTAACAATTTTTATTGCAGCTTTTGTTGGTGCTACTATGGGATTTCTTTGGTACAACACACACCCTGCTCAAATTTTTATGGGCGATACAGGTTCATTGGCAATAGGCGGAATAATTGCAGTATTTGCGATTTTGATAAGAAAAGAGTTGTTAATACCAATTCTATGTGGTGTTTTCATAGTAGAAAATCTTTCAGTTGTAATGCAGGTTTCTTACTTCAAATACACAAAGAAGAAATATGGAGAAGGTAGAAGAATCTTTCTTATGTCCCCATTACATCATCATTACCAAAAGAAGGGTTATCCAGAACAAAAAATAGTTCAAAGATTCTTTATAATTTCTATAATTTTAGCAGTAACCACAATAGTAACACTTAAATTAAGATAGAATGACTATAGATAAGTTAGCAACACAGGGAAGAGTAATATATGCAAATTTAGCTGCAAGACAATATTCGGAGATTTCGCGTTTAAGAAACGAAACTTTGAAGAGTATGTTTGCAGGTAAAGAAAGTTTTAATCATAAGCAAGAAGTCATAGCAACTATAAAGGGGGTGAGGTATATAGATGACTCTAAGAGTATAAATCCTAATGCAACGTGGTTTACTTTTGAAAGAATAGGTAATCCTATAATATGGATACTAGAAATAGAAAATTATGATGAAAATTTTGTATCTCTAATTAATCTTGTAAAAGAAAAAGTACACACATTAATCATAGTAGGTGAAAGAGATAATAAAGTGTCAAGAGTGTTTAATGGTTTGACGAATCTCATACAAGTATCAAATTTGGCAGAAGCAGTTGGCATGGCTTACTATTTTGCTAACGAACCTGATGTTGTTGTGTATTCTCCTGCGAATGGTAGCGAAGAAAATATAGAATATAATGCAAATAGGTTTTTGCAATTAGTTAATGAATTGTAAGAAATAAATGAAACTTAAATTAGGTAAACCACAAATAAAAGGTGATAAAGTTATATGGATAGTATATTTAGTACTATCAGTTTTGTCATTGATATTTGTATTTAGTAGCATGGGTAAGGTAGTGTATCACACAAATGGTGATATAACAAGAATGTTTATAAAACAAGTTGGTATTATTGTCGGAGGTATTGCTCTAACATATTTTGTGCACCATTTTAAATATACTACTTATAAACGCTTTAAGAATACAGGTTATGGTTTCTCTCTTTTTTTACTATCGATTACTTTGTTAATTGGAGGTTTATTTGGGAAAGCTGCAAATCGTTGGTTAGAATTACCAATAATAGGACAATTGCAACCTTCAGAAATAGTAAAATATATTTTGATAGTATATGTAGCAGCAGAACTTTCAGAATTAAAAAGTAAAATAAAAGATAAGGTAGAATTTTGGAAACTGGTTGGGAAAATAGTTTTGGTTTGTGGCCTAATTGTACTAGAAAACTTTTCAACAGCATTTATTATATTTTTAGCTTGTTTCTTATTACTATTCATTGGTGGAGCAAGATTTAAATATCTGTTACTTATTGTTTCTTTTGGACTGCTTGTTGTTCTAGGCTTTGCAGGAGCAGATGCTTTAGGTATTGAAATAGGAAGAAACTTTACTTGGGTAAATAGAGTAGAATCATTTTTGAATAATGACCCTAATGAAGCTAATCAATATAATTATGCTATAATGGCAATAGCAACGGGTGGTACTATGGGAGTTGGAATAGGTAATACTGTTATGGCGAGATTTTTAAGTGAATCACATAACGATTTTATTTTTTCTGTGATACTAGAACAAGGAGGAATATTTATATGTATTTTAATACTTTTAGCTTATTTCATATTATTTTATAGATGCTTACTTGTGTCAAGAGAGGCTAAAGGATTGTTCGGAGCTTATGCGGCAGCAGGTATATCTTTTGTAATAATTATTCAAGCTTTAATAAATATGATTGTAGCGACAGGACTGTCGCCTATCACAGGACAAACTCTTCCTTTCCTTAGTTATGGTGGTACATCGTTTTTAATAAGTAGTTTTGCGATAGGAATTATTCTTAATATAAGTGCAGAGAGTAAAAAAGCTATAGAAGAAGAACAGCATCCAACAACGGACGTTGTTGAAAAAAATTCAGAAATAGATAATACAAATAATAACGAAATATGAAAGTAATAATAAGTGGAGGAGGAACAGGAGGACATATATTCCCTGCGATATCAATAGCGAATGCATTAAAAAATAAATATAAAGATGCAGAGATATTATTTGTAGGAGCAAAAGGAAAAATGGAAATGCAAAAAGTTCCACAAGCAGGATATGAAATAATCGGCTTGCCTGTTGCTGGATTTCAAAGAAAAAAGTTATGGAAAAACATTTCTTTTCCTTTTAAGTTGCTTTCTTCTATGATGAAGGCTAAGAAAATAGTGAAATCTTTTTCTCCAGATATAGTGATAGGAGTTGGAGGTTATGCTTCAGGACCAATACTACGTTCTGCAGTATCACAAAAAGTGCCAACACTAATTCAAGAGCAAAACTCATATCCTGGAGTTACAAATAAGATTTTAGCTGACGGTGTAAATAGAATATGTGTTGCTTATGAAAATATGGATAGATGGTTTCCTGAAAACAAAATAGTTTTTACGGGTAATCCTATACGTCAAAATATATCAGCTTTACAAGAAAATCAAATAGAATTAATTGCAAAAGCACAAGAAACATTCGGATTTACAAAAGATAAACCTGTGGTTTTAGTAGTAGGAGGAAGTTTGGGTGCATTGACAATAAATGAGAGTATAATCAATCACCTTGACTACTTTATAAAAAATGATATACAGCTAATATGGCAAACAGGCAAGTGGTTTTATGAAAAAGCTAAAGAAACGGTTTCAAGATTAAATTCAACTAATATAAGAGTCTATGAATTTATTTTTGAAATGGATCAAGCTTATTCTTTGTCTGATGTAATCATATCAAGAGCAGGAGCTATTGCTATTTCAGAATTATGTGTTGTAGGTAAACCTTGTATTCTTGTTCCTTCGCCAAATGTGTCTGAAGATCATCAAACGAAGAATGCAAATACATTGGTGTCAAAATCTGCTGCAGTAATGGTAAAAGACATTGAGGCAAGGGAAAAATTAATAGAAGAGTTAGATAAAATAATTAATAGTCCAAGTTTACAGAAAGAAATGTCTGAAAACATTGTTCAGCTTGGAATTAGAGATGCTGATAAAAGAATAGTGGAACAAATAGAAAATATACTTGGTAAATAAAATGGATAAAAAAACGTATTACTTCGTAGGTATAGGAGGAATAGGAATGAGTGCTATAGCTCGTTATTTGAATAATAACGGGCATAAGGTTTATGGATATGATAGGACACGAACACAATTAAGTATTCAACTTGAAGAAGAAGGAATGCAAATAATCTATGAAGATAATCCAAATCATTTGCCAGAGAATATTGATTTAGCAATATATACACCTGCAATTCCTGTAGATAATCAAATATTGAAAACAATAAAAGAAAGAAACATTAAATTAGAAAAAAGAGCTATAGCTTTATCGGAAATAATAAAAGAAAAGAAGGTAATAGCAATATCTGGAACTCATGGAAAAACTACAACATCTGGATTGCTTGCGCATTTATTGCATAGTAGTAAAATAGGTTGCTCAGCCTTTTTAGGAGGAATAACAAATAATTATTCTACTAATATGCTCTATAATGCAAACTCAGATTATGTGATAGTAGAAGCAGATGAATATGATAGATCTTTTTTACAACTTACCCCATACGTTTCAGCAATAACATCAATATCGGCAGATCATTTAGATATATACGAAAACAAGGAAAATTTAGAACAAGCCTTTGCTCAATTTGCTAATCAAACAAAACAAGAAGGGAGAATCTTCCTTAAAAAAGGGCTAAGTATAGAGCCAAAAGACTCAATAAAGACTCATACATACTCTCTTACAGATATAGAATCTGAATATTATGCTTGGAATATAAGAGTAAGTAAAGAAAGTTATTATTTTGACTATCACACACCAGAGAAAGTTTATTATGATATGCAGATGACTTATCCCGGTATTCACAATATAGAAAATGCAATACTTGCTTTATCAATAGCAATAAATCTTGGTGTAAGTGAATATGAACTAAGAGCTTCTCTAAAAACTTTCAAAGGAATGAAGCGAAGATTTGACTTGCAACTAAAAACACAAGATACAATATACTATGATGATTACGCTCATCACCCAGAAGAAATTGAAGCAACAATAACATCATTAAAGCACTTGCATCCAAATAAAAGAATATGTGGTATTTTCCAACCACATTTGTATTCAAGGACAAGGGATTTTGCAGATGAATTTGCAAGAGCATTAGAACATTTAGACGATATAATATTAATACCTATTTATCCAGCAAGAGAAGAACCAATAGTAGGAATAACTTCTAAAACTATTTTACACAAGATAAATAAAATGGATAAATATCATGTAACAAAAGAGCAGCTATTTCCATTGTTATCTGCACTTCAACCACAACTATTAGTTACACTTGGAGCTGGTGATATAGACCAATTAGTAGAACCAATAACCCAATTTTTAAAAGATAATGAATAAAACGATAAAATTTCTACTATTAGTAATAGGATTGTTAGCACTTGTCATCGTAGCAAATATTACGATGAGAAATCTTAATGTGTCTAAAGTAGAAATAGAAATGAATTACAAAACTAAAGATAGGCTAATTTGTAAAGAACAAGTGTATTCATTATTATCAAAAAAATATGGAGATTTTACTAAGTATAAAAGAAAAGAAATAGAAATAGAAAAAATAGAGGAGTTTTTAAGAGGAAAGAATTTAATATATTCAGTAGATGTATATTTAAATTTGTTAGGTACATTAAAAATAGATATAGTGCAGAATTCGCCAATACTAAGAATATTTACAGAAAATAAACAATACTATATAGACGAAGAAGGTAATGTTTGTAATACAATAAAGAATAAAGCTGCAGATGTGATTATAGCAAATGGAAATATTAGAGAAACACTAAAAGGAATAAAAACAATAGACTCAGTAAAAACCCCTATTACTTATAATATACATAAACTCGTTTTGAAAATAGAACAAGATTCAATTTTAAGAAATCAAATAGATCAAGTCTATTATGATAAAAAAGATGGCTTTGAATTGTTGCCAAAAATAGGGGATTATGTCGTTAAGATTGGTCAAATGGAAAATTTAGATGAAAAGCTTCTAAAACTAAATAATTTATATAAAGAAGGCTTTTCTGAATTTGGCTGGGATAACTATAGTGAAATCAAATTAGAATTTGATGGACAAGTAGTTTGCGTAAGAAAATAAACAATAAACACAATAAATGATATGAGAAACATAGTAGTAGGAATTGATGTCGGAACGACAAAAATTGCAGTATTCATTGCAGAAAAACAAGAAAATAATGAGATTCATATAATAGGTATGGGTTGCACAGAATCTCAAGGTGTAGAAAGAGGAGTTGTAAAGAATATTGAAAATACGGCAAGCTCTATAAAGGTAGCTGTACAAAAAGCAGAAGAAATGTCTGGCGTAAAAGTAACTGATGTTTATGTAGGAATAGCAGGGCATCATATACGTTCAAGACAACATAGGGGTAATATAATAATACATGAGGAAGATCATATAATAACAAGGGAAGATGTTGAGAAACTGAAAGCTGAACAATATGGTATCCTTATGGAACATGGAGAAGAAATTATAGATGTTATCCCACAAGTATATATAGTTGATAATGATTCCCCTACAACTAATCCTGTTGGTAGAGTAGGTAAATGTTTGGCTGGAGATTTCCACCTAATTACAGGAAACGTTACTAACATACAAAACATTCATAGAAGTGTACAAATAGCAGGATATAAAGTAAAGAAATTAGTTTTAGAGCCAATAGCATCAGCAGAGGCAGTAGTAGATGAGCAAGAAAAAGAAGCAGGAGTATGTTTAGTTGATATAGGAGGAGGAACAACGGATGTTGCAATATTCCATGGAGGAATTATTCGTCATACATCAGTTATTCCATTGGCAGGAAATGTAATAACTGATGATATTAAAAATGGTTGCTCTATTATAATTGCACATGCAGAAGCTTTAAAACAAAATTTTGGAGCATGTCTTGAAACACCTACTTCACCAAATGAGATAATATCTATACCAGGTTTTAGAGGAAGAGATCCAAAAGAAATATCAGTACAACAACTCACTATGATAATCAAGTCAAGAGTGAAAATGATATTAGAACAAGTCTTATATGAATTAGTCAATACAGGATATGACAAAAAACTTATTGCAGGGGTTGTTTTAACAGGTGGTGGAGCTAAAATAAAAGATATAGATAAATTCTCTGAATTTATACTAGGCTTAGATGCTCGTGTGGGTACGCCACAAGAACATTTGTCTGGTAATATTACAGAAGAAATGACTCATCCTAAGCATGCAACAGGTATAGGCTTAATATTAAAAGCTTTACAGGATTTAGAGGAACAAAAATTGTTAAATCCAAAAATAGAAGAACCTGCTACGGAACCAATACCAGGACATAAGGAAGATGATGTAGTAGAAGAAGATTCAAAACCTAGTGATAAAAAGACTTTTGTAAAGAAAATTGAAAATTTCTTAAAGAATATTATGTTAGGGGATAATAAGGAGGATTCTTATTAACAGTATTTTGTGAAAAACTTAACCGTTTTCAATCATTATTGTGTGTATAAAAGTAGTAATTTTACAAATTGATATATTAGTTATTATTTAAGCGAAAAAATATGGAAGAATTAATGCAATTTGCAAGCGAAATAACTGAAAATAATTTATTAAGCATGGATGCTCCAAAAGAACAATCTTCATACATCAAAGTATTAGGAGTTGGAGGGGCAGGAACCAATGCAGTAAATCATATGTTTAACTGTGGAATACAAGGAGTTGATTTCATAGTTTGTAATACAGACCAATCATCTCTAGACAATTCACCAGTCTTGAATAAAATTAAGATCGGAGAAGGTGGTTTAGGAGCAGGTAATAATCCTGAAAAAGCTCGTGTTGCAGCAGAAGCAGCAGAAGAGGAAATAAAATCACATTTAGAACACAATACAAGAATGCTATTTATCACAGCAGGAATGGGAGGAGGAACAGGAACAGGAGCCTCTCCTATAATTGCACGTTTCGCAAAAGAAGTGAAAATAGCAACAACAGAAGAACAAATCTTAGTAGTTGCAGTTGTAACATTGCCATTCTCTTTTGAAGGAAGAAGAAGAAAACAACAAGCACAGGAAGGTATCTTAAAATTGAGAGAAGAAGTAGATGCTATAATCACTATCAATACAGACAAATTGAGAGAGTATGGAAATTTAACAATGGATAATGCTTTCACAATGGCAGATGATATACTTTTAACTGCCGCAAAAGGTATTTCTGAAATGATGACAGTAACTGGTAGAACAAGAGTTGACTTCCGCGACGTACAATCTGTTATGCAAAAATCAGGAGTGGCCTTAATGGGAACAGGAGTTGCTGAAGGAGAAAACAGAGCTTTAGAAGCGATACAAGCAGCAACAACTTCAAAATTGCTTAATGACGACGATATATCAAAAACTAAAAACATCTTATTATATTTCTTGTCTTCAGAATCAAACCAACTTCGTATGGAAGAAATGGACATAATAGTAAATTATATCCAACAAGCAACAAATCCAGATGTAGATTATATTTGGGGAACAGGTGTAGATAATAGCTTGGGTGATAAATTATCTATAACATTAGTTGCTACAGGTTTTGAAGCAAAACCACCACAACAACCAGTAGAACGTGGCCACGATAAAATACCATTGCCTACACCTACGCATCCTCAAAATACTCCAATATCACAACCACCAAAAATAGATGATATTATAGAGGTGTCACAAGTCACTCAATCAGTTGTACAACAACCTCCTCAAGTATCTCAAACGGAAGAACCGGCACAAATTTCACAAGAATCTGAAAAAATAGTTCATGTTCTTCCAATTACAGAAGAACCTATAGTAGATACTCAAACTCAAACTATAGTAACAACAGATACAAAACTAACAGGTATTTGGCAACAATCATCAGTAGCGGTTAACCCACAACCACTACCTCAATCTCAGCCACAACAAATAATGGTGAAAGAACCAGTTGTAGAGGTGCAATCTACACCAGAAGTGACAACAGATATAAATAAAATATTTGTAAATACAGGTTTTCAAAATATTTCAGATGATGAAAGAATGGAAAGAATGAGAGCTGTTAGAGAAATGTTAAACTCTGAAGCTGGTATAGAAAAGCTTATAGCAACTTCACCTCTTGAAATTGAAACTATGAATTTTAACCAAGAATTTTCACAAGCTAATAAAAGTTCGAGTTTTTCAATTACATCAGACGGAGATTTAAAATATGGAGCTAATCCATCTCTTCACGCTTGCGTAGATTAAAAACAAGCAATTTACCAATGAAAGTAAAAATCATAAATAAATCACAACATCCATTACCTGCCTATGAGACTATCTTATCGGCAGGTATGGATTTAAGAGCCTCTCTTACAGAATCAATTACCCTACAACCAATGCAGAGAGCGCTAATCCCAACAGGACTTTACATAGAATTACCAGCAGGGACAGAAGCACAAATACGTCCACGTTCAGGTTTAGCATTTAAAAATGGAATTACTGTTTTGAATTCTCCAGGAACGATAGATGCAGACTATCGTGGAGAAATAAAAGTCCTACTAATAAACCTATCCCAAGAAGCCTTTGAAATAAAAGATTCAGAACGCATAGCCCAAATGGTAATTAGTCGACACGAAACCATAGAATGGGAAGAAGTAGAAATGCTTAACGAAACAAAAAGAGGAGAAGGCGGATTCGGTCATACAGGTAAATAAAAACAATATGACAGCAGACGAAGCAATAAAAACCTTTCAAGAAAGAGTAGCAACTCTAAGGAGGTGTCTTTGACGTAGATTCACTACAAAAAGACATAGAACAATCACAAGAAGAAACACAAGCTGAATACTTTTGGCAAGACCCAAAAGAAGCAGAGAAGTTTCTAAAACAACTCAGCGAGAAAAAAAATAAATTACAATCCTTTCTTATAGTAAATACAGCATTAGAAGATTTCCAAGTTTTAAAAGAGTTCTATGATGAAGGCTCAGTAGAAGAAACCGAAATACAACAAAACATAGATACACTTAATACAGAAATAGAAAACTTGGAATTTAAAAATATGCTATCATCCGAAGAAGATAGACTTTCTGCAATAGTAACAATCAATGCAGGAGCAGGAGGGACAGAATCCTGCGATTGGGCAAGTATGCTAATGCGAATGTACACACGTTGGGCAGAAAAAAACAGCTATAAACTTTCGCAAATAGACTACCAAGAAGGCGATGTAGCAGGAGTAAAAAGCGTAAGCTTTGAAATAGAAGGGGAATACGCGTACGGATATCTAAAAGGAGAAAGTGGAGTCCACCGTTTAGTAAGACAATCACCCTTTAATGCTGCCAACAAACGTCAAACCTCCTTTGCATCAGTTTATGTTTATCCAATAATAGACGAAAACATAGAAATCAATATCAATCCCGCAGATATAGAATGGGATACATTCCGTTCATCAGGGCCAGGAGGGCAAAACGTAAACAAAGTAGAAACAGCAGTACGTTTAAGATATAAACCTGAAAACATAGTAATAGAGTGCCAACAAACCCGTTCGCAACTCCAAAACCGTGAAAAAGCAATGCAAATGCTACGTTCACAACTATACGAAATGGAGATGAGAAAGAAGAAAGAAAAAATAGCTGAAATAGAAGGTAACAAAAAGAAAATAGAATGGGGAAGTCAAATCCGTAACTATGTATTACATCCATATAAATTAGTAAAAGACGTAAGAACGAACGTAGAAACGACCGATACAGCGGCAGTACTTGACGGAGAATTAGAAGCCTTTATAAAAGCCTTTCTTATGGAATACGGAGGCTAATTTTGAGTATTAGCCCAAGTTTTTAATTCTTTTTTAGTTCTTATTTCTTTGTTTTTTTAGAAAAAGTCCAACGCTGTTGGATTTTTATTTTTCTTAGAAAAAGGATATCAACTCTTTGTGTTAGCAAAATGAATCAAAGAAAAATAGATGTAAAATAAGGAATCAATTTATGGAAAGTAAATAAAAAAAAGCAGAAGAATCATCTTCTGCTTTTGCCTTTGTAGCGGGGGCAGGACTCGAACCTACGACCTTCGGGTTATGAGCCCGACGAGCTACCTCTGCTCCACCCCGCATCCTCTCGATTTGGATTGCAAAAGTACTACTTATTTTTGAATCCACCAAATTTTTCTTGAAATTTATTCTTCAAATATGATTTCTCCTCTTGCTCTTGAGAAGGTAAATGTTCCAAAATCGATAAGTCCATTTCTATTTACAATCATGTCGTATTTCATTCCTTTTCTTACAATGACTTCATATTTGTCTGCAAAATATTTTCCTATATATGCAGAACGGAATGTTAAGACTGAATTGTCTAATATATTGCCGTCTTCGTCAAAGGCTTTGTCTTTGTCTTTGAAATCGTCTTTTGTAATTCTTCCTTCTAATAAATATTTCATTGCTAAATCCCAATCTAATACGGCTGCATCTCTATATTTTTCATCATAAATACATGAAACAGCTTTTCCATTTAGTATGATGTAAAATTGTGCTTTGTTGCCGTTTATCATTGAAACTTTTATGTGATTGTCTGTATAAACGATAGGAACTTCTGTGTCTGGTGGTGGCACTGTTCCTGATACCATATCTACAATTGGAGCATTTAATGCAGCATCTTTTAAGCTGTCTATCACTGCTCTTGGAACAAAGTCTGTTCTTAAGATACGGAATTCTGTTCTTCTGTTAAGTTGGTGTGCTGCTTCTTTTTCTCCTTTGCTTCTTAATTTGTTAATAAAGTCGTCTGTTAGTGTTACACCTTTAGCAAAGCTATATTCCTTTCCTTCAAATTCTGCGGTGCAGTTTGTTTTTAGTGTTCTTGGAACTCTATCTCCGTATCCTTTTGGTATTAATCTTTCTCTGTCAATTCCTCTTGCTACAAGGAATTCTACTACTGATTCAGCTCTGCGTTGGCTTAATGTATCATTAGTAACGCGAAGGAAAGGTCTTGAGTCTGTGTGTGAACCTAGTTCTATAACGTATGTTGGGTTGTTAACTAATATTACTAATAGGTCAGATAGTGAGTCTTGGTATTGGTCTTTTAATTCCCATTTTGCAAGGTCATATCTTATTTCTGGTAATACTATTGGTTCTTTTGGTATTGGGCGTAGTTTGAAATCGTGTACAAGTTCTGTTGTTGTTGTTAAACCTACTGTTGATTCTTTGCCTTCGTTGTTGAAGTAACCGATTTGTGATACTTGTATTTTGTAGTTTACATTGTAGTTTATTTGTTCTGTAGAGAAGCTATATTCTCCTTTTCTATCAGTTCTTGTTTCTATGCTTGTGTTGTCGTCACCTATTAATCTTATTCTTGCTCCTTCGATTGCCTGCATAGATTTGTCATCTCTAATTTTCCCTTTTAGAGAGAATAAAAGTGGAGCTCTATAGAATGAGTATAAGTCGTCACCACCTGTACCACCTTCTCTGTTTGATGAGAAGAATCCTGATTCTTCTGCTGCTATAGTTTCTTGTTCTACTTTATTAAAGATGATACCTATTTCATCTGATGGGCTATTGATAGGATACATTAAGTTTTGTGGTTCTGACCATTCTCCGTTTGCAAATTCTGTGTAGAATAAGTCCATACCTCCTAATCCTGGTAATCCGTCAGAAGAATAATAAAGTCTTGTGTCAGAACGTAAAGTTGGGAATTCTTCTTTACCTTCTGTGTTTATTTGTTTTCCTAAGTTAACAACGCTTCCGAAAGGTTCATCAATGCTACTTCTTGTTGCTTTCCAAAGGTCATAATCTCCTTCTCCTCCAGGTCTGTTAGAAGAGAAATATAGTGTTAATTCGTCAGATGATATTGCTGGGTGGAAGTAGTTGTATGCTGTATCACCAAGATCTATCATAATAAATGGTGACTCGTTTTCTTGATTTTCACTTTCTGCTTTTTTCTTATTTTTTTTGTCTTTATCTACTGGTTTATTTGTGTAAATAGCACAGTTTAATTGTAGATTCTTTTGAATAAGGCATCGTGAGAAATAAACATTTTGTGTTTTAGAGCCTTTTGCAAATACAAGTTCCCCCTCATTAGCTTCTGTATTTACTTGGTCTATACCTATCAAATTAGGTTCGCTAAGTTCTCCTTGTTTTAATTTTGCTGATGTATAGATGTTTGAGAAATATTCTCCTGTCCAAACGTCAACTTCTTTGCTGTCTTCTTTTGGTCGTGATGAAGTGAAAATTACTTCGTTTTCTTCTTCTGAAGCAGAGAATCTTGGTCCCCATTCATTCCATTCAGTATTGACATTTTTAACTTCTTGAATTTGGTGACGTGTTGGATTGTTCATCCATTTTTTTGCTAAATCTATAGATTGTAAACGACGTTTCGCTAATTCATCATTAGGGACTAATTTAAGATATTCTTTGTAATTGTATTCTGCAGCATCCCATTCACTATTGAATTTTTGAATGTCTGCCATGTAAAGAAATATCTTTGGTTGAACATCATAGTATTTGGCTTTGACTAATCGTTGATAAGTCTTTACTGCCATTTTTTGATCATCCATATAACGATAACATTCCGCTTGTTGGAACATTATTCTGTTTTTCTCTTCTCTGTTGCCTTTTATCTTGGTGTAAGCTTCCTTATATAGGTCAACTGCAGTTATGTATTGTTTGCTTTCAAATGCTTCATCGGCTAATTCGGTCAAACTTCTCTTTTGAGCAAATGTACTAACGCTTGTTATTATCAAAAGAAAAAAGACAATTTGTTTTAATTTCATATTCTTAATCTATTTTAAATAAAAATACTAATATTCAGACTACAAAAATACAACTTTTATCGTAAAATCTAAAAAAAAATAACCTTTTTTGTAATTATTTAGAATTTGTTGTGTTATGGTTTTCTTGATGCTTGATTACATATATATCTTCGTTTGGAGATTTCATCATGTATTTTTCTCTTCCATACTTCTCTTTTGCTTTGATGTTTCTCTCTAATTCTATATTTCTTATGCTATCCTTAGTTATTTCTTCTAATATGAAGTTTTTTTGTTGTTCTATTTCTTCATATTGCTTTTTTACTTTGAAATAATAGATGATATTGTTGTTTGGGGAAAATAAGAATAGTAACGAAAATATGATTATCGTCAAAATGTACTTGTTGGTTATAAACCTTACAAATTTGTTTTCTCTAAAAGAAGACGTGTCCATTATATTATCTTTTTGCTATATAGGTCTATTAATGTTTCTCCGTTTGTAAGCCAATAAGTATTTAACCCTATTTGTTTTGCTCCTTCAAGATGTTGTGGTGAATCATCTATGAATAAAGTTTCTTCTGCTTTTATCCCTGCGTCATCTACAACAAATTGGAAAGACTCTGGGTGAGGTTTTCTTCTGTTTATTTCGTTAGAGAAATAAGCTTTGTTGAAGACACAAGAGAATAAATCAAATCCTAATTGACGTTCAAAGTCTTTTTTAAGAAATTCAATGTGCAGTTCATTAGTGTTTGAGAAAAGATATAGCTTATATTTTAGCTTTAATACTCCAAGTAGTTGAATGATTTCTTTTGGTAAATCCAAAATCATGGCAAACCATGCTTTGTCTATTTGTTCATCAGTAAGAGGTTGTTTTACTAAAGCTCTAATGCCATCTCTGAATTCTGCAATACTACATTTTCCTTCTTCAAATTTATCAATAATCTCTACTTGATTGGCTTGTGTATAAATTTTATCAAAGTCTTCTATCCCGTAACTTTTGAATGTTTCTATTACTTTGTGATAACTAACATTTAGTATCACACCTCCCATGTCTAATATTAAGTTTTTAATCATTGCTTATTCTTCTTGTTTATAATGATTCCAGCCTTGAGCTTTTAACTCTATTGTGGTATTTTGTGGAGTTACTAATTGACAACCTAAAGATTTATCGGTAATATGTCCTATTATGTGAATGTTCTCGTTCTTTTGAACTTTTTCGTAATCTTTTTGGTTTATGGTAAATAGCATTTCATAGTCTTCTCCGCCATTTAATGCTCCTGTGTCTGCTAATATTTTGAATTCTTCAAATGTTCGTGAAGCTCTGTAATCTACTGGCATTTTTTCTAAATATATTTCGCAACCAACATTAGATTGTTTACAGATATGTAGAGCTTCTGAGGCAAGTCCATCTGATATGTCTATCATAGAAGTTGGTACTATGCCTTCTTTTTCAAAGAAGTCTATAAGTTTCTTTTGTGCTTCTGGCTTTAATTGTCTTCCTACTTCGTATTCATAGTCTTTTAACTGAGGTTGAGAATTTGGGTTTACCATAAAAGCGGCTTTCTCTCTTTGTAATACTAATAAACCTGCATAAGCTGCTCCTAAATCTCCTGTTACACAAAGCAAATCATAAGGTTTAGCACCACTTCTTTTTACTATTTTTTCTTTTTCTGCTTCTCCTATTACAGTGATTGAAAGAAACATGCCTGAAGCAGAACTTGTTGTGTCGCCACCTACTACATCTACACCATATTTTTCGCAAGCTAAATAAATTCCTGCGTACAATTCTTCTAATGCTTCAACAGAATATCTATTGCTCACTGCAATAGATATTGTAATTTGTTTAGGTTTTCCGTTCATTGCATAGATATCAGAAAAATTAACTACGCAAGCTTTATAGCCTAAATGTTTAAGAGGGGTGTAAACCATATCAAAATGCACTCCCTCTGTCATTATATCTGTAGAAACTAAAACTACTTTATTTTTATATTCTAAACAAGCAGCATCATCACCTATGGAAAGGATTGTGCTAGTATTTCTTATTTCTCTTTTTTCTTCTGGGTTAAGTCTATCGATTAGTCCAAATTCTCCTAAACTTTCTAATTCTGTTCTCTCGCTCATTGCTTCTTATTATTTGCTTTTAGTCTGCAAATATAAGAAATTATTTACATTTTAAGAACAATACTTAAAGAAAGGGCATTGCTTTCTATGTTTGGGAAATAGGTTTTTTCAGTAAAACCGGTGATAGTAGTGATTCCTTTGTGAGCTATTATATTGTAATCAAGGCTAATTCCTACTGCTCTTTCTCCAATGTGAGCTTCTTCGCCTTTATGTATCCACCATGTTATACCTATTGGAACTATTGTATTTAGTGAGCTAAGGGCTAAGTTAGGTCTATATTCACCTAAGTTATCTTTAATTGTGTGTAAATAACTATTGTATTGTCCACCAAATCCAAGTGAGACTTCAAAATCAAATTTTTTGTATCGGCAGAAGATGTAAGAAAACTCTAATTTGCTACCATAACTTCTTAATTCAGAATATTGATTTTCGTGAGCACTGAATGCAGGTGCAGAAGATGCATAACTTTCTGTTAATACATAAAATCTATCTTTGAAATAATATCCAAAGCCTAAAGAAAATCCTGTTTTGATGTAAGGTGTGAATTCTTTGTATTCAGGGTATATTTCTTTTATGGAGGAGTTTAAATGATCAAAATTACTAAAAAACTCCATAGAAAAGCCTGCTGTTGAAATAAATCCTGAAGGTTTAATTGTTTTTTGCGCAAATAGATTTGTTGCTGTTGTAAAATAAAGGATTGTCGCAACTAAAATAATTTTTTTCATAAGGCTATTGTGTTTAAAATTATATGTTTTACAACATTTATTTCACACAATAGTTCAAAAAAAGAGGGAATTTTCTTTTCAGAATATTCCCTCTATGTATTTTAATGTGATGTATTGACTATTTATATTCTTTACATTCTATTTCGTTATTCAAGAACATTGTTGCGTTCATTGCTAATGCTCCCATTTCATCTTCTCCTGCGTATATTTCAACAGGCGCGATGAATTTTACTCTTTCTATTACTTCTTCGTCAAATGGTTTTCCGTAAGCAATACCTCCTGTTAATACGATAGCATCAACTTGTCCATTTAATACTGTTGCAGCTGCTCCAATTTCTTTTGCTACTTGGTAAGCCATTGCTGATTGGATGAAAGCATGGTCTTTGTCGCCTTCTTTTGCTTTTACTTCTACAGTGTAAGCATCGTTTGTTCCTAAATAAGCAACGTAACCTCCGTTACCAACAATCATTTTCTTGATTTGTTCTTTTGTGTATTCTCCGCTGAAGCATGCGTTTACAACTTCATTAACTGGTAAAGAACCTGTTCTTTCAGGTGAGAATGGACCTTCTCCGTCTAATGCTTGGTTAACGTCTATTACTAATCCTTTTTTGTGAACTCCAACTGAAACTCCACCTCCTAAGTGTACGATGATAAGATTTAAGTCTTCGTATTTTTGATTGTGGTCTTTTGCGTATTTTCTTGCGATTGCTTTTTGGTTCAATGCGTGGAAGATAGAACGACGTGGGAATTTAGGGTGTCCGCTTATTCTTGCCAATGGTTCCATTTCATCTACAACAACTGGGTCTGCAATAATAGCAGGAACATTGTTTAATCCACTTGCTATGTCGTTTGCTATAAGTCCTCCTAAGTTACAAGCGTGTTCTCCTGATACTCCTTTTTTAAGGTCTTCAATCATGGCAGCATTTACTCCCCATACTCCAGAAGAGATAGGCTTTACTAATCCACCACGTCCAACTATTACTTTAAATTCGTTTAAATCGTAACCTGCAGCAGCTACTTCTTCAAGTATAAGAGATTTTCTGAATTCGTATTGGTCTGCTATGCGTTCAAATTTTGCTATTTCTTCGGCAGAGTGTTTGATATTCTTTACAAATAGTTGTGTTTCTCCGTCATAAACTGCTACTTTTGTTGAAGTAGAGCCTGGATTTATTGCCAAAATCAATTGTTTGTTGCTCATGTCTTTTTAATATTTTATTTTTAATTTTTTCTTCTTTTGTGCAAATATAAGAATAATGTTTCAATCGCGAAATAAAACAAAGAAATAATTTTCTAAAACAAAGAAATAATTTTTTAATTCTTTGAATTATTTTCGTAATACAAAGAAATATTTTTACCTTTGTCTAAGTTTTACTTTAAATACTTTGATTATGTTTTTTAGAAGGGGTTTTTCTTTTGTTTTTATTTTGATTTTGTTTGCTCAATCCTTGTCTTTTGCTCAGCAAAGTGAGAAATTGTCTTTGAAGTTGGGCTTTGAGGGAAGTTATATGAAGAGAAATGATAATTCAAGCACTTTTTCATCGGCTTTAAATCAAGCAAAGGATACTGTTTTCTTTGAAAGTATTAACGCAAACGGCGACACGAAGGAGTATAGTGGAACAATGAATATTGATTTGCTTTATATGTTTAATGAAAGGAAGGCTTTTTCATTTTCTTTTTCTCATTTGCAATTAAGCAATCAAAATAATCTTTCTACTAATCAAACAAGGATTGATTCTTCTTTTGCAAATAGAATGACAAATGCTTATAAGGCTGAGGATTTTTACAAGGTTGAAAACAGTGTTACGAGATTTTCTACTGGTTATTCTCATAATTTTAATAATAAAGGAAAGATTTTATCCATTGGACTTGACGGAAGTTTTTCTAATACAGAGAGTCGTGGAAATAATCTTAGGATTTATGATAATCCAACGGCTATTTATTGGAATTTTAACGGACTTGATGTGGCTAAATCCAAGGATAATGATATTGCTTTAAACGTTTTTTATAATTATTCTTACGACGAGTCTTCTAAAATTATGCTTGGATTAAGATTAAATCACGCTTGGAGCGACAAAGATGCCGATTACAATTATTATGACTCGCTAAACCATATATATAATGTTAAGGATATTGCTTTCTCCTATATATATAGGTATAGGAATAGCGGTTTGAATTGCTTTTTTGATTGGAAACTTATTTTTAATCGCTTAATGATGAATGTAAGATTGGATTGTAATTTAGCAAATGAAGAGTTTAGTTATCAATCTCTTTATTCGCCTGATGATACTTCTTATTTTAAATTCACTATTGAGCCTTTGGTTTATTTAACTTATAGGGCTAATGCTGGCAATGTGTTTAATCTTTCTTATAATCTTAAAACCACAACACCTTCTGCAAGTGATTTGACTACGCATAAGCTGTATGGTGGAGATTTTTTCACTATTGGTAATCGCAATCTTAAATCTTCGCAAACTCATTCTTTGATTGCAAGTTGGCAAAAGGCTTTTTCTGAAAGCAAGTCTGTGTCTTTGAGTGCTTATTATAAACATTCTTCTAACGAAATAGACTATGCGACAGATTTTCTACTTGATGATTATTATGGATATGTGATTTCTTATACTATGCCTTACAATATGAAAACTTCTTTTAGGTATGGATTAGATGCAAACGCAAATTTTGAAATCGGAAACTTATTTAAGGCAAATCTTTTTGCTAACATATATAGGTATTACTACGAAATTGATTATCCAAACTTAGGATTGTATTCTAATTATAGTACTTCGTATTCTTTTAACTTAAAAATAAGCAGACAATTCTTTGAAACGCTAAATCTTTACGCTATTGCACAGTATTCTTCTCCTGTTGCAAGATTGTTTTATGAACAAAGAGAGAATTATAGCATAGATTTAGGTGTGAGAACTGAACTTTTTAATAAAAAATTATCCTTGTTTGCTCAGATAGATGATGTGTTTAATCTTAGCAAACAAGGATATGAAATAACAAATCCTTTCTTTAATTCTTATAATCTAACAGAGTATAAGGGAATATTTGTGAAATTTGGTGTGAATTATAGCTTTTAAAATCTTGATTTAAGAAAGCAAATCGTCAATCACTTTAGGGAAATGTTCTTTTTCTAATAAGTGTATTTTTTCTGCCAAAGTGTCTGCGTTATCTTCGGCAGTTATTGTGCATTTTGCTTGAAAGATTATATTTCCTTCATCATATCTTTCATTAACGTAATGAATAGTTATTCCGGATTCTTGCTCCCTTGCAGCAATTACAGCTTCGTGAACGTGATGTCCGTGCATACCCTTCCCACCATACTTAGGTAATAGAGCAGGATGTATGTTTATTATTTTATTTTCATACTCCTTTAATATGTTATTAGGAACAAGCCATAGGAAACCTGCTAATACAATAAAATCTATTTGATTTTCTAAAAGGGCTTCAACAACCTTATCTGTAGAATAAAAATCCTCTCTATTGAAATATAAGCTTTTTACATTTAATTGCTTTGCTCTTTCAAGAACATAAGCATTTGATTTGTTTACTATTAGTAATTCTATTTTGATATCAGTTTCCTTTGAGTTAAAATACTCACAAATTTGTTGGAAATTTGTTCCGCTACCAGAAGCAAAAATAGCTATTCTTTTCATTTTATGTAATATTTGATTTTTTTATGCTTGCAAAGATAGTATTTTAGTATAAAACATCGTTTTTATTTATTTTTACAATAAAAAGGCAATAATATTAAAATTCTAAATTTCAAATTGTTAAATTGAAAAGCCTTATCATTTTTCTTTGTTTTTTTGTCCAATTGCACTTTTTTTTGTTATTTTGCAAATCGGTTTAATTATAAAAACTTTATAAATATGTCTGAAATAGCAACAAAAGTGATAGCTATCGTAGTTGATAAGCTAGGTGTAGAAGAAAGTCAAGTTACTCCTGAAGCAAACTTCACAAGTGATTTAGGAGCTGATTCATTAGACACTGTAGAATTGATCATGGAATTAGAAAAAGAATTTAACATTTCTATACCAGATGATCAAGCTGAAAAGATAGCAACAGTAGGTGACGCTATCACATACATCGAAAACAACGCTAAATAATTTCATTTTTCATTATGGAAATGAAACGTGTTGTAGTTACAGGGTTAGGCGCACTTACTCCAATAGGTAACAATATTGAAGAATATTGGAACGGCCTTATAAATGGAGTAAGTGGGGCTGCCCCTATAACTCATTTTGATGCTTCACAAGCTAAAACTCAGTTTGCTTGTGAATTGAAAAACTTCGATAGTAATAAGTTTTTCGACAGAAAGGAAATAAGAAAATACGATAAATTTGCTCAATACGGAATAGTAGCTGCTGACCAAGCAATGGCTGACTCTGGAATTAATTTAGAACAATTAGATAAGGACAGAGCAGGTGTTATTTGGGCTTCAGGTATTGGTGGTATAGCAACATTCCAAGAAGAAATCGTATCTTTTGCGAAAGGAGATGGTTCATTAAGATTTAGTCCATTCTTCATTCCAAAGATGATAGCAGATATTTGTGCAGGTCACATATCTATTAAATATGATTTAAGAGGACCTAACTTCTGTACAGTATCAGCATGCGCATCTTCAGCACACGCAATAGCAGATGCTTTTATGTACATAAGAACAGGAAAAGCGGATGTAATGGTTTGTGGGGGAAGTGAAGCTGCTATCTCTGAAGCAGGATTAGGCGGATTTAGTTCAATGCATGCTATCTCTCAAAGAAACGATGATCCAGCAACAGCTTCAAGACCATTTGACAAAGACAGAGATGGATTTGTTTTAGGAGAAGGAGCAGGTGCCTTGGTTTTGGAAAGCTATGAACACGCTATAGCACGTGGAGCAAGAATCTATGCAGAAGTTGGTGGCGCAGGTTTAACAGCAGATGCTCATCACATGACAGCACCTCACCCAGAAGGAAGAGGAGCTTTGAATGCGATGAAAGAGGCAATAAGAGAAGCAGGACTTGCATTAGAAGATATTCATCACATCAACACTCACGGAACATCAACACCACTTGGAGACATAGCAGAAGTAAGTGCGATAGAAAAATTGTTTGGAGAACACGCAAAGAATATAAACATCAACTCTACTAAGAGTATGACAGGACACTTGTTAGGAGCAGCAGGAGCTATAGAATCAATAGCAACAATTTTAGCTGTTTATAACGGAATAGTTCCTCCAACAATCAATCACTTTACTGATGATCCTGAATTACCTCAATTAAACTTTACTTTCGGTAAAGCTCAAAAGAGAGAAATCAAAGGAGCATTAAACAATACATTCGGATTCGGTGGACACAACGCATCTCTTGCGTTTAAGAAATATGAATAAGATATGTTTCTTATCAAAAGAGGCATAAAAAGAGAAGATAAAGAACTTCTGAAATTTTTAAGAAATATTCTTGGGTGTAAACCTAAGAATATTTCTATTTATAAGCTTAGTCTTATACATAAATCTTGCTCTATAACAGATAGCAAAGGAAATAAGCTAAACAATGAACGCTTAGAATATCTTGGAGATACAGTTTTAAGCACAATAGTAGGTGATTATTTATTCAAGAAATACCCATTAAAAGGAGAAGGCTTTCTTACTGAAATGCGTTCAAAAATAGTTAGTAGAGCATCCCTTAATAAGCTTTCAGTAAAAATAGGATTAAGTAAACTAATAGAGTACAACAAAACTTCACATTCAGGAAGTTTCTCATCAGTCAATGGTGATGCCTTTGAAGCTTTAGTAGGAGCGCTTTACTTAGATAGAGGTTACAAATTCACACAAAAAGTTATAACAAAAAAGATACTTTCAATTCATCTTGACATAGACGAATTGGAGAATACTACATGGAACTATAAGAGTAAGATAATTGATTGGTGTCAAAAAAATAAAAAGAAAATATCCTTTGAAGTTGTAGAGTCATCTGTTGTAAACCATAGAATGCACTATGTAGTTCAAATACTTATTGACGAAGAACCACAAGAAAAAGCAGAAGACTACTCAATCAAAGCAGCGGAACAACTTGCCGCAGAAAAAACATTAAAAAAGATTTTAGAAAATGAGCAACAACCCACAACGTAAACCAGAATGGTTGAAAATTAAACTTGAAACAGGAGAAAACTATCCTAAAGTAAAAAAGATAGTTGAATTAAATAAACTACACACAATTTGTTCTAGTGGTAAATGTCCTAACATTGGGCAATGCTGGAGTATAGGTACTGCAACCTTTATGATTTCAGGAGATATTTGTACTCGCTCTTGTAAATTCTGTGCAACAAAGACAGGAGTACCAATGCCATTAGATGAAGAAGAACCACAAAAGATAGCAAAATCAGTAAATCTAATGAAGTTGAAACACTGCGTTATCACTTCAGTAGATAGAGACGATTTGGAAGACAAAAGTGCTGCACATTGGGCAAAAACAATAGAAGCCACAAGAGAACTAAATCCAAATACAACAATAGAAGTCCTTACACCAGACTTTGACGGAGACGAAAAGCTATTACAAATCGTTTTCGATGCAAAACCAGATGTATTTGGGCATAATATGGAAACAGTAAAACGCCTTTCAAACCAAACACGTAGCCGTGCAAAATATGATGTCAGCCTAAAAGTTCTTGAACTTGCATCACAAGCAGGCTTAATTGCAAAGACAGGAATAATGGTTGGATTAGGTGAAACCGAAGAAGAAGTTGTAGAATTAATGAAAGACGTAAGAAAAGTAGGAGTAAGACTTTTCACAATAGGACAATATCTTCAACCAACACACAAACACATTCCTGTAATAGAATATGTAACTCCAGAACAATTTGCAAAATACAAAGAAATCGGAATGTCGTTAGGTTTTGATAATGTTGAAAGCGGTCCTTTGGTGCGTTCTTCCTATATGGCAGAGAAAACATTTATTGATGCGAAGATTAAGAAATAAAAAAATATGAATAGAAGGTCTGTTTTATTTATCATTGTAGTAATGGTAACAATGTTGTTTACATCTTGCAACGAATGGTTTGAAGAAGATGAATTGAATTATCGTTGTGTAAAGACTTTTACTATTGCACCTAATAAGTGGATTGAAGAATTTGAAATTTCCCCTAATGGAAATCGTTTCTTTGCTGTAGTCAATAATGTGGTCTATATTTGCGATTTTAATACAGGAAATATTATTGATAGTTTTCCTAATGAATGGGTGTCTTCGTGTTGTTGGAGTCCTGATGGAAATAGAATAGTAGTTGGATACAGATGGTTGGAGCTATGGGACGCAAATTCATGTAGAAGGTTGGAGGAATATATTACAAGAGACTCTTTTGACTACATTAATCGTACGGAAACTTATTATTCTTTAAATTTCAATCGCAATGGAACTCGCATAGCAGGAGGTGCGATTGAACAATATTGGACAGCTCCAGAAGGTTCTACAGAAATAATTGCAGGTCCAGGACAAGGATTTATAAATATATGGGATGTAAATGGAGATAATTATACTTATATAAAAACTATAGAAGAACATACCCAGACTATTAACGACTTGATTTGGAGTCCTGATGGAAATAGAATAGTTACTGCTTCTGGAGATAGCACGCTTAGAATATTAGATGTAAACGAAGGTAGATGTTTAAAAGTATTAAAACATAAAGATGAAATTTGGACAGTTGCTGCTAACGCCGATTTTAGTCGCATAGCCTCTGGATCATGTGATGGAAAAATTAAAATTTGGAATCCAAACACAGGAGAATGTGTCAAAACAATAAACGGACATAATGATTATATTCAATCATTAGTATTTAGTCCTGATGGAAAATATTTAGTTAGTGGTTCGACAGATAAAACCATGAAAATATGGGACGTAAATACAGGAGATCGTTTACAAAAATGCATAGGCTTTGATGGAGATGTAAGACGTGTAAGATTTACTCCAGATGGCAAGTATATAGTTACCGCATCTTATGATGGAACTGTTAAAGTTTGGTCGCAAGAATAACAAAAGAATCAAGAAAAAACGCTCGTTTGTCAAAACAATTCAAAGACTTACGAGCGTTTTTCTTTTAATACTTAGAAGTGATACCCTAAGCTTATTGTAAGCAATTTTGGATTTATACTTTTAAAAGAAAAATCTTCTTTATAACTATAATGCTCCCCATTGAAAAAATGCTCTTCAAGATGTTTACCTTTAATCTTTTGAGAACCTAAAGAATAGAAATGAACACCCAAACTATACCTATCATGTGTCATAATGCCTGCTCCAAATTGAAAAGCAAAACTTGCATTCGGTGTATAAGAATATATAGTAGTGTATTCATAATCATAAGAATCGTAATAATCATATTCTCCACTTCGAAAAAGTTTAAAATTTGTTAAAGCACCGATATTAACACCTATCTCAGCCTCTCCCCAAATTTTAATATTATCAGCATAACAATGTTGATAATTTAAACCCATCATAATAGGGATATTGATATAATGAGGAACAGTAACACCGAAATCAGTTAATTCTTCCTGTTCTTCAAGCTCAAATATCACATCTTTTTCCCAATCTTCAACATCACTATTAGGAGTATTAAAAAACAAATCCGCCGTTGCAATAATTCCCCATCCTTCAGCATAATAATCATTATAGCGGAAATTCAGCCCAGCACTAAAACCACTTCCTGCCCCAGCACGCTCTGTTTCGCTATTCCAAGCGATTACACCATCATCTATACGACTTGCTGCAAAATCTCCTCGAGGGAAAAGCATTCCTAAATGAAAAGAAACATCTAATTGTGCTCTTACAGAATTTATTCCCAAAATTGCCACAATAAGCAATGCGATTTTTTTAATTAGCCCTTTAATAATTATAAAATTTTATTAGGTTAATACTTACTAACAAAAATATAACATTTTTTGATAATTACAAAAAAAATATTCAATAAAAAAGAATAAATATACAAGAACGAAATAATAAGGTAATAATATAGAATTTGCTCCCAAGTTACAAAAACGCTCATTTATTAAAATTGATAAATAGTTTTTCTTAATAAAAAAATGCTTCAATTCCTTAGAAAAATTGAGCAAAATTCAATGTATATTTCACTAAAACGAAGAGTTATTTTAGTAAAACGCTGTTTTAAGAAAATAAAACAAAGAATTAATCTGAAAAAACAAAGAAAAAATTTCAAAAAACTGCGTTTTTTCACCCCAAAAACTGCATTTTTTTTCGCTAAAATCAAGTAAAAAACAGCATTTTTTAGGCTTTAAAGGATGTTTAAAGAGCGTTTAAACACATTAAATCGCTGATTGACAAATCTTTTGCTTAACTCAAAATGCTTAAAGAATTTGCAAAGGAAAAAACAAAGCCCGAAAATTTCGCAGAATTTCGGGCTTTAATTTTAATTAAAAAATGTTAAAATTTCTTTAATTAAGAGTTATTGCTATTAATATGATTTTGCAAATATTACTCTTTTGCTTGATGGTTTGCCTGTAAGAATACATTTTCCTTCTTCCTCTACAGCATCAAAAGGTATGCAACGTATTGTTGCTTTTGTTAGTTCTTTGATTTTTTCTTCTGTTTCTGGTGTGCCGTCCCAGTGAGCTGAGATAAATCCTCCTTCGTTTTCAAGAATTTTTACAAACTCTTCCCATGTGTCTGCTTTTCTTGTGTTTTCTTCTCTGAAGGCTTTTGCTTTTAAGAAAAGGTTTGTTTGAATTTCTTCTAGGAGTTTTTCTATTGTTGCTACTGCGTCTTCTACTGCAATGGTTTGTTTTTCTAAAGTATCACGTCTTGCTATTTCGCATTTGCCTTCTGCAAGGTCTCTTGCACCCATTGTTAAACGTACAGGCACGCCTTTGAATTCATATTCGCTGAATTTCCAACCTGGTTTATATTCTCTGCGGTCATCAAACTTAACGCTTATTCCTTTTGCTTTAAGTTCTGCTTGTATTCTTGCAACTTCTGCGTTTATTTTTTCGCATTCTTCTTCTGTTTTGAAGATTGGAACAATTGCAACTTGGATTGGTGCAAGTTTTGGAGGAAGTACTAATCCGTTATCATCAGAGTGTGACATAATTAAAGCTCCCATAAGTCTTGTACTTACTCCCCAAGATGTTGCCCAAACATATTCTAATTTGTTTTCTTTTGAAAGGAATTTTACGTCAAAGGCTTTTGCGAAGTTTTGTCCAAGGAAGTGTGATGTTCCTGCTTGTAAGGCTTTTTTGTCTTGCATCATTGCTTCAATACAGTAAGTATCTATTGCTCCTGCAAAGCGTTCGTTTGGTGATTTTACTCCTTTCAATACAGGCATTGCCATATAGTTTTCTGCAAAATCTGCGTAAACTTCAAGCATTTTCTTTGTTTCTTCTACTGCTTCTGCTTCTGTAGAGTGAGCAGTGTGGCCTTCTTGCCACAGGAATTCAGCTGTTCTTAAGAACATTCTTGTACGCATTTCCCAACGTACTACATTTGCCCATTGATTGCAAAGAATTGGTAGGTCTCTGTATGATTTTATCCAACCTTTATAAGTATCCCATATAATTGTTTCTGAGGTTGGACGTACTATAAGTTCTTCTTCTAAACGTGCATCTGGATCTGGTTCCAAGCCTTTTGAACCATCTCTTTTTGGTTTTAGACGGTGGTGTGTTACCACTGCACATTCTTTTGCAAAGCCTTCAACGTGCTCTGCTTCTTTTTCAAAAAATGATTTTGGAATGAAAAGAGGGAAATATGCATTTTGATGTCCTGTTTCTTTGAACATACGATCTAATTCGTCTCTCATTTTTTCCCAAATTGCGTAACCGTAAGGTTTTATTACCATACAGCCTCTTACTGATGAGTTTTCTGCTAAGTCTGCTCTTACTACTAATTCATTATACCATTCTGAATAGTTTTCTGAACGTTTTACAAAATCTTTTGCCATATTTATACAACTTTTTATATCTATTTAACGTTTGATTATTTGTAAGACAAAAAAATATTTGTATTTTTGTCTCTTCAAACGAGTTGCAAATATACAAATATTTTATAAACATTTTTTAGAAAGGACTTGTATTATGAAGATAAATAGTTTATTTGGAAGCTTAAGATTAGTTTTTCTTTCTTTAATCGTGGTTATAGCTTTTAGTAGTTGTGGTGTTAATATCCCTACTATTGCTTATGATGACGTGTATGCTACTAACGTTAAGGAGCATGAACATTTCTTTGCAGAAGATACTGATAGCAAAATCTTTCAAGATGATGCTTACACAAAGAAAAGAGAGCATTATAGAGAGTCTATTGGCAAAAAACAAGATATTGAAGGTGGGGTAGTAGCTGAAAAGGATTCTTTACAAGGCGAATATGAGGTTAATTATGTTGAATATGACGAAGATGATTATTATGATTATGCTTATAGCGCTCGTTTAAGAAGATTTTATCATCCTTTTACTTATAGTGATTATTACGCAGATTATTATACTAATTTGTATTGGTACACTCATGACCCATTGTATTGGGGTACTTCAATTTATTTAGGTTATAGTTGGTGGTATCCTTCTTATTATTCAAGATGGTATGACCCATTCTATTGGCCTTATGCTTCTTGGTATTGTGGACCGCATTATCATCACCACCATCACCATTACCCTCATCACCACGGACATCATCATGATATTTGTTATTTTAACTCTATGGATAATAATTCTAATATGTATAGAGGAAGTTCGATAGGTGGTAGTATCAAAAGAGCTGGTAATGTTACAGGAACGTCTATAAAGAATGGAATGACAAGAACTAATAGTAATATAGGTAAAGCTACTATGAGCAAAAAGCCTAATACTATTAATAATAGAAATAGCTCTACAAATAAATATAATAAGCCTACAAGAAAGACTAATTTTTCTAAACCAAATGTTAATACTAACAGAGGAGGTAAGGTTTCTACTATAAATAGACAAACAAATAGTAGTTCAAAGAGCTTTAATAGAAGTAGTGGTTCTTCTTTTAATCGTAGTGGTAGCTCTTCTTCATCTCGTTCTTCAGGTAGTTCATTTGGAGGAGGTTCAAGAGGAGGTTCTCGTAGTGGTGGTTCAATTAGAAGATAATATTTAAAGATATTAAAAAGATGCATATGAAAAAAATAACTGTTTTTGTTTTAAGTATTTGTGCTTTCTTTGGTTTGAAGGCTCAAAGTGAAGAGTTCCCTTTGTATTTTAGTCAAATGGGTTTAGAGGGAACAGCTAACTATATGAGTAGAGCAGGAGCTATAGGTGCTGTTGGTGGAGATATTATGTCTGCTCATTACAATCCTGCAGGTTTAGGAGTTTATAGAATAGCTGAAATGACTTTTTCATCTGGTTTGAATTTCACTAAAACATCTTCAGTAACAGATGGCATGGGTTTTAGTGATGATAGAACAAAATTGGCTTTTGGTAATTTTGGTATGGTTCTTCCTGTGAAAATAGATGAATCAGCTTGGGAATATGCTCAAGTTACAGTTGGATTGAATAGATTGAAAACTTTTTCAAATAATGTGACAATGGGTAGAGTTGGTATTCCTTTGTCTTTTATTGACCAAGTTGTTATGAATGATATTGTAGAATATCAAGATGCAGATAATGAATTCATCAGAGCAGGTGTTGTGGATTTGGATTCTGCAGGTAATCTTTCTTCTATTTTTGAAACAGGAAGTTTTGAACAATTTAAAAGAATCAAATATAGTGGTTCGGTAAATGAGTTTGCTTTCTCGCTTTCTGGTAATTACAAAGATATGTTGTATGTTGGTGCTACATTAGGAATCCCTGTAGCAACTATGACTACTATTACTAATTTTACAGAAAATAAAGTAGCAAACGAAGAGGTAATTGCTTCTTATGAGAATATTCAACAACAAGATTTGTCTTGTGCAGGAATTAATTTAAAGGCAGGTTTTATTTTTAGACCAATTTCTTCTCTTAGAATAGGAGCAGCAGTACATACTCCTACATATTATTCTATTACTGATGACTTTTCTTCTATTGTAAAATACATAGAAACTGCAGGAACTGTTGGACCTACTTTCTTTTATGGCATACAAACTCCATTTAGATTATTAGCTAATGCAGCTTTTGTCTTTGGAGATATTTCTTCTTCTATTGTTGGTACTTTGAGTGCTGATTATGAATATGCAGATTATTCTTTAATGAGATTTGATTTCACAGAAGATGCTTTTGGTGAATATGAATTTAATAGTAGTATAGAAGATGTATTCCGTCCTGCTCACACTTTAAGACTTGGTTGTGAAGTTAAGTTAGGTCCATTTTCTTTAAGAGGAGGTTATGCTATGCAAGGAAATCCTTATGTAGAAGTTCAAAATGATGCTTCTATAAAATATACTACTTTAGGTTTAGGTTATAGAAAAAGTAAAGTGGGATTGGATTTAGCTTATGTTCATTCTTTCGGAGACTCTAAACACTATTGGTACGATGGAATGGAAACAAATATGAGCGAAATACATAATATTATTCAAGCAACAATAGTTTTTAAATTCTAAAATATTAAATACTTTAAATAAATTTAGTTATGGCTTTACAAATTACAGATGCTACATATGAAGAATTGGTAGCGCAAGACAAATTAGTTGTTATAGACTTTTGGGCAGAATGGTGTGGCCCTTGTCGTAAGGTTGCTCCTATTATAGATGAACTTTCAGGAGAATATGAAGGAAAAGCATTCATTGGAAAATGTGATGTTGATGGAAATAGCGAAATAACAGCAAAATTTGCTGTAAGAAATATTCCTACAATTATCTTCTTGAAAAACGGAGAATTGGTTGATAAATTAGTAGGTGCTCAATCAAAAGCTAGTTTAGTTGAAAAAATAGAAAAACACCTATAGTCTTTAGATATGTCTGAAGAATTAAGAGCTAAGTCTCTTTATAATTCTATAGATTTTAAGACTACTCAAATTGTTGAGGGATTTATGACGGGCTTTCACAAAAGCCCGTTTCATGGTTTTTCGGTAGAGTTCGCAGAACATCGTTTGTACAATACAGGTGAAAGTACAAAGTATATAGATTGGCGATTATATGCTCGTACCGATAAATTATTTGTAAAAAGGTTTGAGGAAGAAACAAATTTGCGTTCAATGTTTGTTTTGGACACATCTTCTTCTATGTTTTTTCCTTATGATTCAAATGCTAAAAAAGAAAACTCAAACAAATTATCATTTGCAATTTACGCTTGTGGAGTAATAATGCAGGTTCTCTACAAACAAAGAGATGCTTTTGGTTTGTCTTTTGTTAATGAGAATATAGATTATGTTTCTCCTGTAAAAGTAAATCTTGCTCATAAGCAGTATTTATTAACTCTTCTAGAAAATAAACTTAAAGAGAAGGATTGTTTGTCAAAGCCTACGTGCTTGGATAAGGCTTTGCATTCTTTGTCAGAGCAGATACATAGACGTTCTTTGTTTATTATTTTTACCGATTTGTTTTCTGATAATTTTTCTATAGAAGATTTAATAGATTCTCTTCGTCATTTGAAGCATAATAAACATGAAGTGATTTTGTTTCATGTTTATGATAACAAGCATGAAGTAGATTTTGATTATAAATTGGGCTATTATCGATTTGTAGATGTTGAAAATGGAAAAGAGTTAAAGGTAAACCCTGACGAGATAAGAAAACAATATATAGATATAACAAAGAATAGATTGGATACAATCAAGACTGAATGTAATAAATTAAAAATAGATTTTGTTCAGGCTGATATAAATAAGGACTTTGATCAGATTTTATTTCCGTTTTTGATAAAACGTTCAAAATTAAAATAAGATTTATGGGTATAAAACAAAGATTACAAAATATTTGGGCAATAGAGGATAATAGGAATATAATAAAAGACGGTGCTATATTCGGTATTGTTACTATTATTTTCCATTTCTTGTATTGGAATACCAATATGAATTTGTGGTTGTTTGGACCCTTTACGACAGAAGTCTTTGATTTTTTTACTAATATTGCTTATCAAGGAACAAAAATCCTTTTAGAGAATTTTTCGGATTATCCGTTTATTTCTGAAGGAATGCAATTTAAATACTATGATGAATTAGGAGTATATGCCACCATTACCATAATACACGATTGTTCTGCAATAAAACAATGTATGCAATTCCTTTTAGTAATGGCCTTTTGTCCAAATAAATGGTATAAACGACTTGTTTATTTCCTAATTGGTTCAGTAATTATTTTGTTCTGCAACATCATTAGATGTTATCTTCTTTCAGATGTATTAGCAGCAGGAGGAGATTTCGATTATATGCACGATTGGGTTGCTCGTCCTTTGATGTATGTTGTTATCTTTGCCTTGTGGTTTGTTTGGATAGAGTTCTTCGCAAGAAAGAAAAAGAAATCTAAGAACGAGAAGCTTGAAGAGTCACACTAACACTTTTCATTTGTCCTCCCAAAGGTGGATTTAATTTGTGGACAGTTACCTCGCACCATTTTACTTCTTTATAAGCATCTAAAATAGCATTATTTATTCTTTTGCCTACATGTTCTAATAGGTGAGAAGGTGTATCCATTTCTTTTTTTATCAGTTGATATACATCAAGATAATTAACTGTGTCATTTATATTATCGCTTTCCTCTGCTTTGGTTGTATCAGTCTCAAAAACGAAATCAACAAGAAAATTAGTACCTATAGTTCTTTCTTCCTCAAAACAACCATGATGAGCGAAAAAAGACATTGAATTAATACGAATTATTGCCATAATAAAAAAATGAAATCAAGAATAAAAAAAATAATATCAAGAATTATTTTTTTTATTCTTGGTATTATTTTCCTGATTAAAAGTTTTGCTTAAACTGATTTAAAAATCTCACATCATTTTCAAAATACATTCTCAAATCGTTTACGCCATATTTTAGCATAGCTATTCGTTCTACACCCATTCCAAAGGCAAATCCAGAATATATTTTGCTATCTATATTAGATGATTCCAAAACATTAGGGTCTATCATTCCACACCCCATAATTTCTAACCAACCTGTTCCTTTACAAACATTGCAACCTTTTCCACCACACAAGTTACAAGAAACGTCCATTTCAGCACTTGGTTCTGTGAAAGGGAAGTAAGAAGGACGAAGTCTTATCTTTGTGTCAGCTCCAAACATTTGTTTAGCGAAGTAAAGTAAACTTTGTTTAAGGTCAGCAAAAGAAACATCTTTATCAATGTACAAACCTTCTATTTGATGGAAAATACAATGCGCTCTTGCTGATATTGCCTCATTTCTGAAAACTCGTCCTGGTGCAATTATTCTAATAGGCGGTTGTTGGTTTTCCATTGTTCTTACTTGAATAGAAGATGTGTGTGTTCTTAAAACAGCGTGATTACTATCTTCTCTATTTTCAATAAAGAAAGTGTCTTGCATATCCCTTGCAGGGTGTTCAGCAGGGAAATTTAAAGCTGAAAAAACGTGCCAATCATCTTCAATTTCTGGTCCTTCTGCAACGCTATATCCAATTTGAGAAAAGATGTCTATAATTTCGCTTCTTACTAAAGAAATTGGGTGACGTGAACCTGTTTTTTCTAATATAGCAGGTTTGGTTAAATCATCTATTTGAATTTTAGATTCATTCTTTGTCTCAATGATTTCTTTAAGACTTTCTATTTTGTTTTGGATAGCAGTCTTCAAATCATTAAGAAGCATACCCATTTCTTTTTTCTCTTCATTGGGTACTGATTTGAATTGAGCAAACAACTCATTCATCAATCCTTTTTTACCAAGATACTGAATCCTTAATTGTTCTAACTCTTCAGCAGTATTAACACTTAACTGCTTAATATTGTCTATTGCTTGTTTTAATCTATTTTTCATATCTAAATTATTCAACAATGCTTATAGTCATTTTTACATCTTCAACCGGACGGTCAAAACGGTCTTTTTGTACTTTTGCTATTTTATCAATAACTTCTAAACCTTCAATAACTTCTCCAAAAACAGTGTATTCATAATCCAAGAAAGGAACTCCACCTATGTTTGTATAAGCATCTTTTTGTGTTTGATTAAATTGTCTACCCATTCTTGCAGATAGCATATTCAATTCATCAGAAGTGTAACGTTTACCTTGAGCAATATAGAATTGACTACCTGAAGAAGCTTTTTGAGGATTTACATTGTCTCCCATTCTTGCAGCAGCTAATGCTCCTTTTTTGTGGATAAGAGATTGTTTGAATTCGGCAGGAATAGTATATCCTGGACCTCCTTGACCTAATTGTTGATTTGGTTTAGCTGTTTTAGAGTTAGGATCTCCTCCTTGTATCATAAAACCATCAATAACTCTATGGAAAAGTGTTCCATTATAGTAACCTTCTTTTACTAATTTGATGAAATTATCTCTATGTAAAGGTGTTTCATCATAAAGTACGGCTTTCATGTCGCCATAATTTGTGCTAATCAATACCATAGTTAGTGTTTCTTTTATTGTTTCTTGCTTAATTTCTTTTGTTTCGGTAGGGCTTGTAGACTCAATTTTTGCCATTTTACTTGAACAAGCACTCATAAAAATCCCAATAAAAAGGATTAAAAATAGATTTTTTTTTGTGTTCATACTTTTTTTTATTAGTTTTGCAATTCGTAAATTAAATTAAAGTGCAATACTACAAAAAAAAACTGTTATGAGAAAGAGTTTGATAAGAATTTTTTTAATTGCAATTTGTGCAGTACTTGTTTCTCCTCTATTTTCTTCTTGTGCTGAAGAAGAATTAGATGGTTGTGGATTAACTGTTGTGGTTAAAGATGCAAAAAATACATCTAAAAAATACAGCAATGCAACAGTAAACATAAGCAAAGAATCAGGAAGTGTTAAAAGATCAGGAAAAACAGGAGACAATGGAGAAGCTTATTTCTTCTTTGACAACGAAGCAATATTAGACATTTTCGTTACACATGTTTCTGATGACGAAATGCCTGTTACAAGAACAGGAAAGAGTACTGTAAGATTAAAAGACGGAGAAGTGGTAACAAAAGAAGTGTTGATTCAATTGTAGTAAATTGCAATCAAACTATACTTTTGAAACAATATCCCTTCTTGCTATAGAAAGATAAGACATTTTCAAGACAATAAAGCATATTTTTCTCTGCTTTAGGGTTGTCGTGAAAAAGAATAATATCACCAGCTTTCAGTTTAAGAGAGTTTCTTAAACAGAGAGCTGGTGAGTATTTTTTGTTGTAATCGAAACTTATAACCGTCCACAAGATAATTCTGTAACCTTTTGTTTTAACATCTTTTAGTTGATTCTTAGTCAAACGACCGTATGGTGGACGAAATAGTTTGCTATTACATAACTCAGCACATTCGTTTACGCTATTTTCATAATCAAGGCGACTTGTTTTTAAACCATTTGAATGATACATTGTGTGATTTCCAACAGAATGCCCTTCTTCTAAAATAGATTTATAACAATCAGGGTGTTTTTTTATGTTGTCTCCAACACAGAAAAAAGTCGCTTTTGCATTATATCTTTTTAATAATTCCAATACCTTTGACGTAATTTCTGGTACTGGTCCATCATCAAAGGTTAAGAAGATTGCTTTCTCATTAGTTTTTATTCTCCACTCAATATTTGTAGAAAATAGTTTCTGAAAAAATTTAGGTATTTTAGAAATCATAATTCGTTTCTTTAATAGCGTCTATAATATCGTTGTAAGCAAATCCTTTTCCCATTAAATAGGAAACAGTTTTCTTGAATTTAATATTTTTATTTCCTGAAATAGAAATATATTTTTTTGAATACAAATCTTGAATCAAAGAAACATATTCATCAAAATCAATTTCGTTAAGAGCATTTGTAATACATGTTGAGCTGACTTGTTTTAATCTCAAAGCATTTGCTATTTTTAATTTGCCCCATTTGTTTTGATGAAACTTGCTTACAGCAAATAAATCAGCATATCTTTGTTCATTGATAAATCCTTCGCAAATAAGCTCTGCAACACAATCTTCACTTTCTTCTCTACTTAAGCCATAATACATTAATTTTTCAAGGACTTGACTTTGGCATCTTTCCTCCTTAGCACAATAATCTCTTGCATATTCTAAGCCTTGAGTAATAGTATATAATTTTAATTGTGTCATGTAAAATCTTTTTTGCAAATTTAGTAAATAATATTTAACCTTATTTTAGATACTCTTTAAAAGCCGAAAATTAAACATTAAAAATTAAAGAAAACGACTTCAATATTAAATAATTTGTTGTTTTTTTTGGAAAATAGAAAATAATTTTTACCTTTGCCATATTCAAATTATTTAAATTTTAACTAACAAACTTATAGTTATGAAAATTTATCATACTTCAGAAATTAAGAACATCGCATTATTAGGAGGAGCGAAGTCAGGAAAAACCACTTTGGCAGAAGCCATGTCTTTTGAATCAGGAATTGTTTCAAGAAAAGGAGCAATAGAAGACAAAAATACGCTATCAGATTACAGAGAAATAGAAACAGAAAGAAAATCATCAGTAGTTTCGAGCGTTTTATATGCAGAATACAACAACAAAAAGATAAATATAATAGATGTTCCAGGATACTCAGACTATCAAGGCGAATTAGTAGCAGCACTTCACGCAGTAGAAACAGCGGTAGTTGTTATAAACTCTCAAATAGGAGTAGAAGTTGGAACAGAAATAGCTTTCCGTCATACAAAAAAACTTTCAATTCCTTTGATGATTGCAATGAATCAATTAGATCATGAAAAAGCTAATTTTGATGAACAAATAAAAGAATTGAAAGAATTCTTCGGAGAAAAAATCACAGTAGTACAATATCCAATCAATGCAGGAGTAGGATTTGATAGCTTTATCGACCTAATCATGCAAAAGATGTATAAATATCCAAAAGGAGGCGGGAAACCAGAAATTTTAGAAATACCAGAAAGCGAAAAAGCAAGAGCAGAAGAATTAAGACTTGCATTAGTAGAAAATGCAGCAGCAGGTTCTGATGACTTAATGGAAAAATATTTTGATGAAGGCGACCTTGCAATCGATGAAGTAAGAAGAGGATTGCGTTTAGGAATGGCAGCAAGAAATGTATTCCCTGTAACATGTATTTCTGCAAAAGAAAACATAGGAGTAGGAAGATTGATGGAATTCATCACTTTCAACGTTCCTTCACCAACAGAAGCACTTCACACAAAGACATTAGTATCTGGTGAAAAGATTACTTACGATGAAGCAGCACCAACAACATTATTTGTATTCAAAACAGCAAATGAAACACACGTTGGAAACATTGCTTACATGAAAGTAATGAGCGGAGAAATCACAGAAGGAATGGACGTTGTTAATTCAACAAACGAAAGTAAAGAAAGAATTGCACAAGTATTCGTTAATTCTGGAAAGAATCGTACAAAGATTGAAAAAGCATGCGCAGGAGATATCATATCTACAATCAAATTAAAAGACGTTGCAACAAACGCTACACTTACTTCACAAAAGAATGTAGGAGATAAATTGAATGCAATCCAATTCCCAGAACCAATCTACACAACAGCAATTAAAGCAGTTGATAGTGGCGATGATGAAAAACTTGGAGCGGCACTTAACGAATATGCTTCACACGATTGTTCATTAAGAATAGAAATAGCAAGAGAATTGAAGCAAACAATCGTTAAAGGTATGGGAGAATACCATATCAATACATTAAAATGGTACTTAGATCACGTTTACAAAATTCCAGTAGAATTTTCTGCACCAAAAATACCATATAGAGAAACAATCACAAAAACAGCAGAAGCTTCTTATCGTCACAAAAAGCAATCAGGTGGAGCAGGACAATTCGGAGAGGTATTTATGATGATAGAACCTTACTATGAAGGAATGCCATCACAAAAGAAATATCCAATCCGTAATACAGAAGAAACAACTCTTCCTTGGGGAGGAAAACTTATATTCAATACATGTATCGTTGGTGGAGCTATTGATGCAAGATTTATGCCTGCAATCTTAAAAGGTATAATGGAAAAAATGGAAGAAGGTCCATTGACAGGTTCTTACGCAAGAGATATCGTTGTAAACATATTTGATGGTAAGATGCACCCAGTAGATAGTAATGAAATGGCATTTAAACTTGCAGGACGTAACGCATTTAAAGAAGCATTCAAAAACGCAGGTCCAAAAATCCTTGAACCAATCTACGATATGGAAGTAACAGTTCCTTCTGAATTGATGGGAGGAGTTATGACAGACCTTCAATCAAGAAGAGCAATCGTTATGGGTATGGACTCTGAAGGAATGAACTCAATAGTAAAAGCAAAAGTTCCATTGGCAGAAATGTATCGTTACTCAACAGCTCTTTCTTCTTTAACATCAGGAAGAGGAACTTACACAATGAGCTTTGCAGAATACGAAGCAGTACCAACAGACGTTCAAGCAAAACTTTTGAAAGCTTACGAAGAACAAACAAAAGACGAAGAATAGTCTTAGAGAAAATATCTTACGAAAAATGGGTTTGGAAATTCCGAACCCATTTTTTTTATCCAAAAATTTGGTGGATTAAAATTTTGTTGTAATTTTGCGGTGCACTATTACAGTAATACACCAAAAAGAAAAATTATGATAGAAATTAAGAATCTTTGCTTTGGATATAAGAAAAGCAAAAATGTTTTAGAGAATGTAAATCTCAATTTAAAGAAAGGTCGTATCCATGGCTTACTTGGAAAAAACGGAATAGGAAAAAGCACTCTTTTAAAGTTAATCGGTGGATTGGTATTCCCTGATTCAGGCGCGATAAAGGTTGGAACATTTACGCCTTCCGAAAGAAAAGTGGCGTTTTTGTCCGATTTGTTTTTCTTACCCGAAGAGTTATTTGAGTTAAATATAACAATAGATAAATTTGTTAAGCTTAACTCTGTCTTTTATCCAAATTTCTCAAAATCGGATTTTGAAAACTATTTGCAAGAATTTGAAATCAGCGATACTAAACAATCACTTAAAAAGTTATCTTACGGAACAAAGAAAAAGGTTCTTATATCCTTTGGATTGGCTTGCCATTGTAAACTGCTATTATTTGACGAGCCGACAAACGGACTTGACATTCCTTCAAAGAGTCAGTTTAGAAAAGTAATATTGCGTGCAATGACCGACGAGACTTGCGTAATCATTTCAACACATCAAGTAAGAGATTTACACAATCTTATAGACACTGTCTTAATTCTTGATGAGAAAAACGTATTGCTAAATGCCACAAGTGAAGAAGTTTGCAATAAATTATTCTTTGGTATATGCGACACTACGCAATCAACAGAAGAAATGCTATATAGCGAAGACGATGTAAGAGGACTTAAATTCGTAAAAGAGAATACAGAAAACGAAGAAAGTGAACTTAATATTGAACTACTCTTTAACGCAGCCCTTTCAAATAAAGCAAAATTCAAAGAATTATTTTCATAAGTAATAACCCAAAAACCTTACAACAATGGAAATAAGTATAATAAGAATTAAGCATATTTTGAAAAAGATTTGGCAAGAAAAAAGAATGTATTTCTTACTCCTTTTCTTGATAACTTTTTTCGCAACAATAATGTGTGCAAGCAATCAATTATTAAGCATAATAGGCACAATCGTTTTAAATATAACTATTTTCGCAGTTATATCTGTTATAGCATTTAATCTATACAAAGACAAAAACACAAGAATACACACAATAAACCTGCCAGCCTCCAATTTAGAAAAATATATCTCAATATTTATCATTAACTTTCTTGGAGTTATAATAACAATATACGGAGCTTTTCTTTTAGGATACTATTTAAGCCTGCAAATCTTTCCAAATCAAATAGGTTTTCCTGAAAATATGGAGTATCAATTTAGCATAAGAAGTATTATTTCAATGCTTAGCATATCTGCAATTATGTTTTATGGCTCTTTGTTTTTCAAAAAAAATAGCCTTGGCTTGACTTGTTTTGCTATTATTGTCTATAGTATGATTGGTACTTGGATTGTAGGTCTTATAGCAGGGGAAATAGATTACAACTACAATTATTATTTTGATGTTACTTTTAACTCAATCATTACAATAGGCTTTCTTGTGCTTACTTATTTAAGATTAAAGGAGGAAAGGGCGTAAAATTATGATAAAACAACAAACACCAATCTTTTATCAGCTTGCCAATAAACTATGTGATGAAATTCTTGCAGGTAAATACCAGGCCGACAATCGCATTCCTTCAAGTAGAGAATTAGCTGTGCACTTTGAAGTCAATCCTAACACGGTTGTGAAAAGTTTTGAGGTGCTTTCTAACTATGAAATCATATATGAGAAAAGAGGAATGGGCTATTTCGTTTCTCCTTCGGCAGTTGAAAGAATATTAGAGCAAAGAAGAAAACAGTTTTCCGAAGAGTATTTGCCACAATTTTTCAAAACAATGGAGCAACTCTCCATAAGCATTGAGCAACTCTCGGAATTATATGAAGAATACAAACAAAACAAAAAATAAGAGATTATGAAAATTCGTAAAACAACAATATTAACAATTATATTCGTTGTGTGCTTACTTATAGCACAAGTAATAAATGCAGTAATTTAAAGAAAGAAAATTATGGAATTTAGTATCAAAAGAGTATTTTATTTTTTGAAAGGAATATACCTTTCAAATGGGTTGATGTATGCGCTTTTAAGCGGTGGTTTTTCTTACATTCTGTTGACCTATTTCATGGAAGAAAATTTCAGAATGTCTTTATTTGATGAAGGAGGCTTTTATACTATATTTTTTGCTTTGTCCTTCATTGGCTTATGTTTGGTTCCTTTTGCTGGATTCAAAATAAAGAATATGCAAATCTTTACTCTAACTCAGCCCGTTTCGGCTTTGGAAAGATTTGTTGCAGAGTTTATTTCCGCATTCGTTATAAACAACATTCTTATATTTGCAAGCATATTTTTAAGTGTTATTTCTATTGATTTGTTACTTGGTTCTTCAGAGCAGGTTTTAACAAACATCAATACGATTCTAAGTTATTTAAATCCTGAAACCTGGTCTTGTTTTTGGGTTTTAGCATTTTTGTTTGCCTCTGCTTTGGGTTTCTATTTTGCTTTGAGGTTTGGAATCTACGGAGGATTTGTTTTAATCGGAACACTTTTAGCAATCATTGGAGCAGTATTGGGATTAAAAATGCTTTCTCCTTGGAAAGGGACAACAATATTAGGCAATATGGCAGAAACTATTTGTTTCTACGATTATTATCAAGTAAGCGGCGAAATAATATACAATGGGCTTTGTGTGATTCTTGGAATCGCTACACTATTCTTTATAGTCCTTACATATTTTCGCTTAAAAGAAAAAGAATTATAAAACATTAGAGATATGAAACTTAAAAAGACAACACTCGCAGTAATAATTGCTTCATTCGTTTTATTGTTTTCCTTAATCGGATTAGGATTATATGCCGATTATAAAGGCAATCAAGCTCTTGAAATAGCAAAACAAAAAGGCAAACCTTTATATGCCGACAAACAAGAAAACGAAATCCCTCTTTGGAATTTGTATTTGGGATTTGAAGATAGTACATTTGTAAAACCAAATGGCGATACAGTTGTAGAAAAGATGCATTCTTTCGCCGTATCTTTTGGTTTTTTTGAATAAAAATCCAATTTTTGTAAGTTTTTATTCGGTTCTGCGACTAATGAGGTGTAGAAACAAAAAAAACAGACAATGGACCTGAAAGAAGAATACACCAAAATGGTTATGCAACACAAGGACATAATCTACAAAGTCTGCTATATTTATGCCGAAAAAGACTATATTGAAGATTATTACCAAGAAGTGTTGATAGAATTATGGCGAAGTTTCCCTCACTTTCGTTCAGAAAGCAAAATAAGTACGTGGATTTATCGCATAAGTCTTAACACTTGCATTTCCTTTGTAAGAAAGAAAAAACGCAATCCACTCTCAAAGATTCCCTCTCTTGAAGTAGATTTAACCTTTGAAGATAAGGAAAAACAACAGCAAATAGAATTTTTGCATACTCTAATAAATCGTTTAGATATATTAGAAAAATCCTTAGTCTTGCTTTGGTTAGAAGATTTATCTTATGATGAAATCGCAAGCATAACAGGACTTTCAATCTCAAACGTAGGAGTGAAACTTAGCAGAATAAAGGAAAAATTAAAGAAAATGTCGCACCAATAAAAAATTACAGAAATGGAATTAGAAGAATTAAAAAAACGATGGGCAGAAATGTCCAAAGAATTGGAACAACAAAAGATTATCAACCGTCAAATCATAGAACAAAGTTGCAAATCAAAGACAAACTATCTTACATTCAACTCTGTTTTTGGTATGTGTTTGGCTGTGATTGCAAATTTCATACTAATTTGGAATAATGACCTATTATGCCAACTTCTTCCTATGTGGTATATTATTCTTATCTATGTTACAATAGATGGAGCCTTGATAAATCAAAGCATAAGCCTATATTTTCTACTTAAAATGAAGCAGCCGCAAAACAATATCATAGAAAAAGAGCGTTGGTTTATGAAATTTCGCATCTGTGAGCGTATAAACATAATTTGGCAGAGTGTTATTTCAATTCCTTTGGTTGTTGCATTCATCTTTATTTACAACAATCTTCAAGCAGACTACATACTTAAACCGACATCTTACGGAACTTCGGTTATGATTATAGCAATTGCTATCGCAATATTAGTAAGTGTCTATTACGCAAAGCAGATTAAAGAACTAAAATCACAAATTCAAATCTTAAAACAATTTGAAAAATAAAAAAAGATGAAGAAAACAATAATCATTACCTTAATCTCAATAGTTATATCGGCTTGTAGTTCGAGCCGATATAACGTTTACAAACCTGAAAACAAATATTCCTATCAAGTAATCCAAATAAACGAAAAAGGAGATACTATAAATAATTGCTCTTTGCAAATGAGTACACTTAAAAACTCTTTTTTCGGTGAAGCAGGTCTTCGTTACGATTATGAAAAATGTGGTAATAATCCAGCATATTATGAAATCACTTCATACATCGATAACGAAAACTATGTTGAATTGCACCCTCCGAGAATGGGATTGCTATCTTTTACCGCTGTTTTGCCGTATCCGAATTATCATTACCCGGAAGGCTGTTTGGTTTCCATAAAAGGAGAGACCTATTTTGAGAAAACCACCTTTGAGCCTGCAAAAAACAAAACCATATCCTATAAATCGGAACAAAAAGGCAGCGAAACAATAAATCATAACGGCAAAGAAATAAAGTGCTACACAATAACAGGCGAAAATACAAGTCATATAGAAGAATTAGGACAATATAGAGTAAAATATTTCTTTAACACCACTCTTGGATTTGTGAAATGGGAATACACCCTTCCAAACAAAGAACAAGTAATACTTGAATTAAAATAAAAGAAACAAAGACTTAGATTTCTCTTTCTTTGTTTTAGATTATTTTTTCAAAGAGAAAATGGATTTTTTCTTGAAGAAAATGAATTTTTACAAAGAAAAAACGAAATGAAAACGCTGATAATAAAAAGCAAACTCCGATATTATTTTACTAATATCGGAGTTTGTCTTTTAATTTATGTTTAATGGGTGTTTGAACCCTTTTTAAAAGCAAGTGTGTTCTATGAGTGTTTTTGCTCCTATGCCGATTAGGATTATTCCTCCTAAGAATAGTGCAAAGCGTGGTTTGATAAAGCGTACTTTTTCGCCCATTCTTACGCCTATTAGTGAGATTACAAAGAGGGCAATGAAGATTATTGCAAGTGCAACGAGTATTTGTGTGAAGGTGTATTTTAATGGAAAGCCTATTCCTACGATAAAGGCGTCCATTGATGTTGCAAGGGCAAGGGTTAATATTACTTTTATGCTGCTTATGTCAAAGATTTTTTCTTTTAACTTAAATTGGCGTCCTTCCATTATCATTTTTATACCGATTATCGCAAGAAGGACGAAGGCTATCCAATGATCGACTTTTGACATAAAGATAAGAAAGACTTCTCCTAAAAGACTTCCTAATGAAATCATCAATACATGGAATATTCCAAAGCAAAAGGCAAGGAGTAATGTTCTTTTTTTGCACATACATTTTTGTAATCCACAGGTAATTGATACTGTGAATGAGTCCATTGAAAGGGCTATGCCTAAAAGTATTACTTCTATTATAAATCCTATGCTAATCATTTTAATTTATTGGTTATGTTTATGAATTGTTCTACGGTTAATTGTTCTGCTCTTTTGGTTAGTAGTTCTGAGTCTATATCTTCAAGGTTCATTCCTAAGGGTTTTAGGCTTTGTCTTAGCATTTTTCTTCTTTGGTTAAAGGATGTTTTTACTACTTTGATAAAGAGTTGTTCGTCGCAAGGGAGTTGTTTTATGGTGTTGCGTTTTAGTCTTATTACTGCTGATTTTACTTTTGGTGGTGGATTGAATACGTTTTCGTGTACGGTGAATAGGTATTCTATGTCGTAGTAGGCTGAGAGTAAAACGGAGAGTATGCCGTAGGTTTTGTTGCCTGAGTTTGCACATACTCTTTCTGCTACTTCTTTTTGAAACATTCCTACGAGTTGTGTGGCTTTGTCTTTGTTTTCAAATAGTTTAAATAGTATTTGATTTGAGATGTTATACGGAAAATTGCCCATTATGGCAAAGGTGTCTTGGTAAATGGTGCTTAAATCCATTTTTAGAAAGTCGGCTGATATTATGTTTTCTTGTAGGGAAGGGTAGTTATGGTGTAGGTATTCTACGCTTTCGGTGTCTATTTCTACGACTTTGAGGTGTTTTACTTTGGGATTTTCAATTAAGTATTTGGTTAATACGCCCATTCCTGGACCTATTTCTAATACTTCTGCTTCTTCTAATAGGGAATAGGCAATTTTTTCTGCTATTGTTTCGTCTTTGAGAAAGTGTTGCCCAAGATGTTTTTTTGCTCTTACTTTTTCCATTGTCTTGTAATGAAAAAAAAAGGAAGCATAAGGTTGTATGCTTCCTTTTTGTGTGTGAATATTTTATTATTCTCCTAATTCTGCTCTTTGGAAAGCTGTAATTGTTAAGTCTTTATCTATTTTTCTTAGATGTTCTTCTACACTTACTTTTGCTTCGCGAGTGTATTCTTGACTTAATAGTGTGCTTTCTTTGAAGAATTTGTTAAGTTTGCCTTCTGCAATCTTTTCTACCATGTTTTCTGGTTTGCCTTCTTCTCTTACTTGTCCACGATATACTTCCATTTCTCTTTCTATAACGTCTGCAGGAACTGATTCTTTGTTCAATGCTACTGGACGTCCAGCTATTACTTGCATTGACATTTCTTTTCCTTCTTCGTCATATCCAGTTTTTGAAAGTCCTACAACTGATGCCATTCTGTTACCTGGGTGAATGTAAGCGTAAGTTGCTGCTGCTTCTATTGGAAGATAGTGAGAAAGTGTAATTTTTTCTCCTATTTTAGCAACTTGTTCTACTATCATTGTTTCAACGCTTAAACCGTTTATTGTTAAAGCCATTACTTCTTCCAATGATTTTGCTTTTGCATCAACTGCTGTTTGAAGTACTTCTCTTGTGAATGCTACAAAGTCTTCGTTTTTAGCTACGAAGTCTGTTTCGCAGTTCATCATTATTACTGCTGCAAATGTTTTATCTGCGTTTACTGTTGCTAAAACTGCTCCTTCGCTTGCATCTCTGTCAGCTCTTTTTGCAGCAAGTTTTTGTCCTTTTTCACGAAGATAATCTATTGCTTTATCCATATCGCCATCGCATTCAACTAAGGCTTTCTTACAGTCCATCATTCCAACGCCTGTACGTTTTCTTAGTTCATTAACGGCTGCAGCTGTTATATTTGCCATTTTTATTTACGTTTTAAGGGTTCTTATTTCTTTTTTACTTGTCTTCTTGGACGTCTTTCGCCATCTTCTGCAACAGCTTTAACTTTTTTAACTTTGTTTTGAGCTTCTTCTGGAGCTACTTCATCGTCTAAAAGTTCTGTTGCTAATCTTTCTTCTGCTTCTGCTTCTTCTGCAATACGAGTATCTTTGTCCATTTTTCTTTCTTGACAACCTTCTTCTATTGCTTTACAAACGTAATCTAAGATTAATGAAATTGATTTTGAAGCATCATCGTTTGCAGGTATAGGGAAATCAACTGCATTAGGGTCGCAATTTGTGTCAACCATAGCAAAAGTTGGGATATTCAAACGTTTTGCTTCTGCAACTGCGATGTGTTCTTTGTTGATGTCAACAATGAACAAAGCAGAAGGTAAACGTGTAAGATCTGCAATTGAACCTAAGTTCTTTTCTAATTTAGCTTTTTCTCTAGATATTTGCAATCTTTCTCTTTTTGAAATAGCTGTAGTATCTTTATCAGCTAATAATTTTTCTAAAGAGTTCATTTTTTTGATTGCTTTTCTGATTGTAACGAAGTTTGTAAGCATACCACCAGGCCAACGTTCAGTTACGAAAGGCATGTTAGTTCTTTTTACTCTTTCTGCTACTATATCTTTCGCTTGTTTTTTAGTTGCAACAAACAAAATTTTCTTTCCTGATTTTGCAATTTGTTTTAAAGCTGCAGAAGCTTCTTCAACTTTTGCTGCTGTTTTGTGAAGGTCTATAATGTGGATTCCGTTGCGTTCCATGTAAATGTATGGAGCCATTTTTGGATTCCATTTTCTTCTTAAGTGTCCAAAGTGAACACCTGCGTCAAGCATTTGATTAAAATCTATCATCTCTTTTTCTTTTTTGTTTACTTTCCTAATTTATTATCAATCGATAAGTAGTTGCTTTTTGACAAATCTTACCAATTTGGATACTAAACAATATCCATATATTAACGTTTGCTGAATTGGAAACGTTTTCTTGCTTTCTTTTGACCTGGTTTTTTACGTTCAACCATACGAGGGTCTCTCTTCAATAAGCCTTTTGCTTTTAATGCACTTCTATCTTCTGCATTTACTTCGCATAAAGCTCTTGCGATAGCCATACGTAAAGCTTCTGCTTGTCCAGAAATTCCACCACCATCAAGGTTTGCTTTTACATCATATTGTCCTTCTGCTCCGATTGTTTCGAAAGCTTGACGGCAAATGTATTGTAATGGTGCTGTTGGGAAGTATTCTTTGTAATCTCTTCCGTTAACGATTATAGCACCGTTGCCTTGTTTCATATAAATTCTAGCAACAGCACATTTTCTTCTACCTATAGTGTTTATTACTCCTTCCATATCTCTTATCTGATTTCGTTAAGGTTTACTAATCTTGGTTGTTGTGCTTCAAATTTGTGTTCTGCTCCTGCAACAACGTGAAGATTTCTATATAATTGACTTCCTAATTTGTTTTTTGGTAACATTCCTTTTACAGCGTGTTCAACTACTCTAATAGGGAATTTAGATAATAATTCTTTTGGAGTAGTGAAACGTTGTCCTCCTGGATAACCTGTGTGTCTTACATAAACCTTATCAGTAAGTTTTTTTCCTGTGAATCTTACTTTGTCAGCGTTTATTACTATTACATAATCTCCACAATCAGCGTTAGGTGTGAAGCAAGGTTTGTGTTTACCTCTTAATATGTTTGCAACTTTTGTTGCTAAACGTCCTACAACTTCGTTTTCAGCATCAATAACTATCCATTCTTTTTTAGCATTTTCTTTGCTTACTGATACTGTTTTATAGCTTAATGTTCCCATTTCTGCCTTTTTATTCTACGTTTTTACAAAATTAAATTAAACTTTCTTGTTGAACTTCCTAGTGTCAAACGGGCAAGTAAGACCTTTGTCATTCAACAACTTACACTTTCCAATTTAGTTCACCATAGGATAATAACGGGTCGCTGATTACCTAAATTGGAGTTTGCAAAATTACTACTTTTTCTTTATAACACAAGAAATTAGAGAATTTTTTTCTTGATTTCGCTGTTTTTTTCTTCGTATTGTTTTCTTTGTATTATTTTTGCTTTTTGAATGATTTGAAATAATGTATTCTTAAATGTAATGAAAGATAATATAAAACAAAAAGCTACCATAAAGGATTGGGATGAGGCTGATCGCCCTCGCGAAAAGTTAATGAGATTAGGACGACAAAGTTTGACTAATGCTGAATTGCTTGCTATTATACTTGGAGGAGGAAATAGGGAAAAAGATGCTGTTGAGCTTGCAAGGGAAATTCTTTCGAGTGTTGGTAATAATCTTGCAGAACTATCAAAACTTTCTTATAAGGATTTTTGTAATCGTTTTAATGGAGTTGGACCTGCAAAGGCTATTGGTATAGTAGCTGCATTGGAATTAGGATATAGAAGAAAACAATCTTCAAGTTTGCAAAGGCCTATTATAAACTCTTCGGAAGATGCTTATCATGCTATTGCAGAATATTTGATTGAAAATGATGTGGAGAAGTTTTTAATTGTGCTTTTAGCTAATAATAATAAGATAATAAAGATTGTGCCTATTAGTAATGGTGGAATAGACGAGGCTCTTGTGGATAGAAGAGTTATTTTTAAGGCTGCATTGGAGTATAATGCAGTGAAAATAATTTTAGCGCATAATCATCCAAGTGGAGATTTGAGGCCGAGTCAAGCAGACATAAATACAACACGAACTATTATAGAAGCAGGAAAGATAATGTCTATACAAATTTTAGACCATATAATAATAGGTAACGATGATACTTATTATAGCTTTTTAGATAATGGTGTAATATAAAAATTGAGGAGCTTTCTTTAAAGAAAACTCCTCAATTAAAACTAAATGTTTTATTATTTTATTCGTTTGTTACACCATATGCTTTAAATGTTCCTGAGAATTCTTCTATTACATCACCTGCATCAAGTAAGCTTTCAAGACTCGATAAGTCGTCTAAAAGAGAAGTCTTTACTCCACCTCCTTCAAAAGTTCCTTCAATTAAAGTAGAAGTAACTTTTGTTATAGTAATAGTACCATACAAAGCAGTCATACCATCTTTTTCAATTCCTGAAGAAGGAATGTAAACAAGAGTATTTTCCATAGAAGAAATATTGTCAAGATTACCTATTGCAGATAAGACATTATTTCCTAAGCCAAGGGTTTTCTTTCCAACGGCAATATCTTTTACTTTTAAAGCTACAGATTGTTTGATGTTAGTTCCTGTAATGAAAGTGTTGTTTCCATTAGAATAAAACACTGCAGTAGGAATGTGATAAGTGCTTTTACCTATTGTAATATCCATTTCACCTGCTAATTGTTCCATGTCTTCACAACTTGAAAGTGTGAAAATCGCCATAAATAAAGCGAATAATTTTACTAAACTTTTTTTCATCTCTTTTTTAATTTAATTATTTTCTTGCAAAATTATTATTTTTCTTTACAATAACAAAATTTATATTTACTTTTGCAAAAGAAATCATATAGTATATGAATAACCTAGTAAGATTTTTAAAAAGATATTACTTTATTTTCCTTTTTCTTCTTTTAGAAGGAGTTGCAATCTATTTAATATCTCAAAATTCCTATCATCAAGGTTCTGCGATTGTTAATGTTGCAAACAATATTTCAGGAAGTGTGTACGAACAATGTAACAAGATTACGAAGTATTTTTATTTAGCATCAGTTAATGAAGCATTGTCAAAAGAGAATGCTTTGTTGCGAAGTCAAATAGAAGACTCGTACGTTAAGTATACAGATAAAGAAATACACATAGAAGATACGGTTTATAAACAACGCTTTGAATTTATAGAAGCAAAAGTAATTTCAAAATCGATAAATAAGCGAAACAACTATTTCATGTTAGATAAAGGTGTTTCTAATGGGGTAAATAAAGATATGTGTGTGATAACACCAAATGGATTATTAGGATTGGTAGTAAACTCTACTTCTAATTTCTCTCTTGTTATGACTGTCCTACATCAAGATAGTAAAATAGCTGTAAAGAATAAAAGAACACAAGCAACTGGTACAATGAAATGGTCTGGCAAAGATTATAGAATAGGACAAATAGAAGAAATGCCATCATCTTTAGTTTTGAAAAAAGGAGATACACTTGTTACTTCAGGATATTCAAGAAACTATCCGGAAGGAATAGAAGTTGGTTACGTTAAAACATTTGAAAAAGACCAGTCATCTGGATTTTATAATATAGAATTTGAATTCTCTGCTGACTACAACAAATTAGAATATGTGTATGTAGTTAAAAATCTATTTAAAGCAGAACAAGATTTGTTAGAAAATAGCATCAAAGACAATGAGTAGAACTATCTTTACAACAATATTAGAATTTATATTAATAGCCCTTGTACAAATTTTGCTATTAAATAACATACAATTATTCGGATATATGGAGCCTATGTTGTATATATGGTTCATAATTTTACTTCCGAATAACTTTCCAAAATGGTTAGTAATGATATTAGGCTTTTTAATGGGCTTTACTATGGATATGTTCTCAGAACAATTAGGATTTCATACAGCAACAGCAACATTTATTGCAACAATAAAACCAATGTTACTTTCATGGTTTACAAACCATTTTGATAACGATACTTTTGTTCCATCAACAAGAGAAATGGGCTTTGCAAATTTCCTTGGATTTGTATCTACAATAGTATTGCTTCATACTACAATATTTATATGTATAGACACTTTTTCTTTTTCAGAAATACTACAAATGCTTTTAAGAATACTTATGAGTAGTCTTGTGAGCATACTATTGATTCTTATTAGCGATGCACTATTTATGAAATCGAAAAATATAAACTAAAAAACAAATACCTAAACAATTAAAAAAACGCTCTTTTTGTTGATTTAGAAAGAATAATTTGTTTAGGTCTGAAAAATTTATTAGTTTTGCGTTTTCTTATATTAAAATAATAATTTAAAACATAATAGCAATGGATAAATTACTTTTGTTAGGAGATGAGGCTATTGCCCAAGGAGCTATAGACGCTGGTTTATCTGGTGTATTTGCTTATCCTGGTACTCCTTCTACTGAAATAACAGAGTATATTCAAGACTCTAAGCAAGCAAAAGAATTAGGCATTAGAAGCAATTGGGCTGCTAACGAAAAAACAGCAATGGAAGCGGCTTTAGGTATGAGTTATGCGGGTAAAAGAGCAATGTTCTGCTGTAAACACGTTGGTATAAACGTAGCTGCAGACCCATTCATGAACTCAGCAATCACAGGAGCAAATGGAGGTTTGATTTACATAGCAGCAGACGACCCAAGCATGCACTCATCACAAGATGAACAAGACTCACGTTTCTATGCTGACTTTGCATTGATACCAGTCTTAGAACCAAGCAACCAACAAGAAGCTTACGATATGGTTCATTACGGATTTGAATTATCAGAAAGATTCCATGTTCCTGTAATGATGAGAATAACTACTCGTATGGCACACTCTCGTGCTGGAGTTGTTAGAAAACAAGAAGTAAAAGCACAAAACAAAATAACTTTACCAGAAAAGAAGAATCAATTTATCTTACTTCCTGCAAATGCAAGAGTTCAATACAGAGAACTTTTAGCAAAACAAGAAGGTTTAATGGCAGCTGCTGAAACAGACGGATTCAATAAATACTTTGAAGGAAAAGATAAATCAGTTGGTATAGTTGCATGCGGTATTTCTTACAACTATTTAATGGAAAACTTCCGCGATACAGAATGTCCTTACCCTGTATTAAAAATCAGTCAATACCCAATGCCTGAAAACTTACTAAACAAATTGTATGAAGAATGCGATTCAGTATTAGTATTAGAAGAAGGACAACCATTATACGAAAGACTTATCAAAGGATTATTAAACAAAGGAAAACAAATTAAAGGACGTTTAGACGGTTCTCTACCAAGAACAGGAGAATTAAACCCTAATTTAGTTGGAAAAGCATTAGGCTTAAACGTTAAAGAAGGCTTCGCAATTCCTGATTTAGTAGCTCCAAGACCACCAAAATTATGTGATGGATGTCCACACATTGACTCTTACACTGCTTTAAACGAAGCAATGAAGTCTTACGGAGAATACAAAGTATTTGCTGATATAGGATGTTACACATTAGGAGCATTACCTCCATTGAAGTCTATCTATACAACAGTTGATATGGGAGCTTCTATCACAATGGCAAAAGGAGCTGCAGAAGCAGATTTAAGACCAACAGTTGCCGTTATTGGAGATAGTACATTCACTCACTCAGGTATGACAGGTTTACTTGATTGCGTTGTAGATAACGTTCCAGTTACTGTTATGATACTTGACAATGGCATCACAGGTATGACAGGTTCTCAAAAATCATCTGCAACAGGAAGAATAGAAAGCATCTGTCAAGGTATCGGAGTTGATCCAGCTCACATAAGAGTAATAAACCCACTTCCAAGCAAATTAGAGGAAAACAAAAAAGTTATACAAGAAGAATTGGAATACCAAGGAGTTTCTGTAATTATTCCAAGAAGAGAATGTATAGTTTGGGCAAATAAGAAACGTAAAATGGCTAAAAAGGCTAAATAATTTAGAAAGGAGAGATAGCGATATGAAAATAGACATAATATTATGTGGAGTAGGAGGAATGGGAGCATTAAGTTCTGCAGCCATTATCTCAAAAGCAGCATTGAGCATGGGAATGTACATGAAACAAGCTGAAACTCACGGAATGAGCCAAAGAGGAGGAGATGTACAATCTCACTTACGTCTTAGCGATGAGCCAATCGCATCAGACCTTATTCCAGAAGGCGAATGCGACATAATCCTTTCAGTAGAACCAATGGAAGCATTACGTTACTTACCATTCTTAAACAGAGAAACAGGTTGGATTATCACAAACCAAAACCCATTTGTTAATATTCCAAACTACCCAGAACTTGACGGAGTGCTTGCTGAGGTTAAGAAAATAAAAAATCATATTCTATTTGATGCAGATGCAATAGCAAAAGAAGTAAACAATCCAAAAGGAACAAACATGGTTGTACTTGGAGCAGCTTCAAAATACCTACGCATAGACATCGAAAAATTAGAAGACGCAGTACGCAGTATCTTCGGAAAGAAAGGCGATGCAGTTGTTGATGCAAATATAGCAGCATTAAGAGCAGGTAGAGCAGTAGCTGATAAAATGTAAAAAAGTATTTTAAAGGTTATATATTGAATAGAGCACCCCTAAAAAGGTGCTTTATTCTTTTAATAAGCTTATTTATGAAAATAACACTTGGATTTGGAAGCAATTTAGGCGACAGAAAAAACATAATTCTTCAAGCCTATGAATTGTTAGAAGAAAAATTAGGAAAGAAAACACAAGAATCCACAATGATAGAGACAGAAGCATGGGGATTTGAAAGCGAAAACCTTTTCCTAAATTCCGTTGCAGTTTTTGAAACCGATAAAACACCAAGAGAAAGCCTTGTAATCTGCAATGAAATAGAAGCCTTGCTTGGACGAAGACGCAATCCCAACGCAACAACCTATGAAAATCGTCCAATAGATATAGACATACTCTTTTATGAAAACGAAATAATAGACGAAATCGACCTAAAAATCCCGCATCCTTTGATACCACAAAGAGATTTCGTACTAATACCACTAAAAGAATTAATGCCAAATTTCGTTCATCCCGTTTTGAATAAAGCAATCAAAGAATTATAAAAACAAAACGCTCGTTTGTCAAAATAAAACTAAGACTCACGAGCGTTTTTGTTTTAGTTGATACTATCGCTATTACATTTTAGAACCTCTGTAAAAGTTTATTCTTCCATCACTACCATTATTATATATTTTGCGACTTTCAGCATCTAACTTATAATTTCCTCCTCTACCACAATTCAGCTCATTATTGTATGTATCAATACTGAAAGAACCATTATATATTAAACTATATTGAATGCCTCTTGCTACTGTCATCGGAGAAGAAGTGTTATTTTTTGCCATATATACTTTAACTGTTCTGTTGTTATAATTTATATGTAATTCAATATAAATAGCTCCATGATAAAAACCATACATATCTTGACCAGAAAAGGTGTTTGTTGCATTCCACTTTCCATCTATCCAAGAATAATTATCTCCTCTACTATAAGAATTATTATAAGTTCCACTACTATAAGAAGATGAACCATATTTTTCTTCTCTTGAGCTATAGTATGAAATTTTATCAACAGAATGTTTCTTGAGTTTATAGTCACCAGCTTCTATATAATTGATTTTATTTTCTTCGTAATCGCAATATACATTAAAGCTGTAGTCATCAAACTCTATCAATCCACAAGTATATTCCCAAGAAGCAGCCTTACATTCCAAAATTTCGTCAACAATAAGAATAATTTTATCTTCATATATTGCGAGTTCTACTTCTCCATCATCACTTTTCCAATATCCCAAAAATGATTTCCTAAGTTCTTCTTCCCATGCTTCTTCTGCTTTCTTTTCATTTGCTTCTTTTTGAGCAAGCGTAGAATCAAAATTAGAATAATCTTTTTTCTCATTATGTGAACCATTGCAACTAAGTAGCAATATCACAGACAATAATATTAAAATCTTTCTCATAATCTTTTTTATTAGTTTCCAATAAGACTTCCGTCCTCTTTAAAAAAGAATGGTATCTCATCATACTTAGTGTAAATAACACCCCTAAATTCTGAAGAGCAATACCAACACTCTCCATGTGCGTATCCTTTGATGATAGCTTCTAATTTTCCATCTTTACGGACTCCTATTACAATATATCCTGTTTCTGGATTTATTTTTTCAATTGCTACATCTTTATATTCTGCATTTAATAATTCTTTATATAGAATATTATCTGATTCTGGCTCTCCCTCCTTTTTAACTTCAAAAGTTTCGGAACATTCATAACAATCAGACCAATCATTATTACTTGGAATACAATACTTAAAGGTATAAGTTGCAGTAGTATCTCCAATATATCCTATTAATGCAGAAAGACATAAACTATTATTTTTTATTCGAGATCCTTTTTCTTCAGTAATCTTTTTGTGAATTTCCATTTCTTCTGGATTTTCTGTTTTTAGTTCCACTAATAAGTTTTCAAGTTTTTTTTGACTTGAATCACATGAAGAAACAAATATACCTAATAAGATTAAAAACAAAAGTTTTTTCATTTCTTTATCCCTAATTCGTGTCGGGCGCAACTTCTAAATTATTTATTTTACTTTATTATAATAGTATATACTACCATTCGCTTTACTATAAAACTGTCTTCTTGAGCTATCAAAATTCACATACATACCATCTGCAGATATTGTATTGTTGTTTTTATTTATGGTATATTTACCAGAACAATCTATTATTCCTCTATCAGGGTCTATACTTGTCATTGTTTTGTTATCGGTATCTATAATCAATACAGCATTAACATGAAGTATTCCTACCCAAGGATCATTAACAGAGTAAGAAATTCTCCATTCTCCATGCATCCAAGAATAATCATTTGTATTTTCTTGTTGTGTGCCTTTGTTGTTGCGTCGTAATTCTATCACATTTCCAAATAGTTCTTCTTTATTTGCTTTATAATCAATTTTATATTCCATATCTTCATCAATTAAAAATAGTTCAGAGTCTTTATACGTGATATTATACATTCTATTACCATATTGACCAGAATCAGAATATTCTGTTGATAATGTAACAACACCATTACTTATAGAGTATCTTCCGTAAGACAGAAATAAAGAAGAACCTCCAGATAAATCATACCATGTCATATCTTTTGCTAAAAATAGATAACCTCTACAATCAGTACAATTAAACACATCATCAAAATAAGTAATTTCATTTATATCCATTAACTGTGAAGTTTCTGTTGTTTCTGTTTGTGAAACTTCTTCTACTTCTACTGCTGGAGTTTCTGTTACTATTTCTGTTGGTGTTGCTGTTTCACCTCCACAAGAAGCAAGTAACGACACTATTGCTAATGATAATAATACTTTTCTCATATTTAATACCCTAATTCGTATCGGGCGCAACTTTTAATTTAATTTTAATATTTTTTTCTTTACCTTGTCCAAGTCCCAAAGGCGAGATGTTGTTTTGAAAGTTTGACTTATGTGCATAAAAAAACGTGGGACTTAATCTTATTGTAACTTGAGGTCTTCGACTACCTAACTACCAAACAAGAAAAGCCCACGATTTTACTCGTGAGCGTTCTCGGCTTACTTTTTTGGTAGTTTGTTTTGAAATTGTCGAAGTTTCAAGTTACCTACTTATAAGCAAAAACGCTTTAATATGTATTTTTTTAATATTAAGTCTTAATGTGATTTATTCTTTTCCCTTTTAATTCCTCCTATTTTAAGGTTAATAACTAATTTTCGGTGCAATATTATAATTATTTTTGAGATTACCAAAATTTTTTTTGGTTCTTTTTTGTTCTTTTTCATTTGATGCTATTTTTTGCATTGATATAAACATATTTTCTTAACAAAAAATCCTCAATTTCCTTGAAAAAATTGACGAAAATTGAGGGTAAAATTGACTAAAACGAAGAGTTGTTTTCACCAAACGCTGATTAATTTTCACCAGACGCCGTTTAAAAAAAATTAAACGCCGTTTAATTTCAACCAAACGCCGTTTAATTTTGCCAAAATCAAGGAAAAAACAGGGTTTTTAGGCTTAAAAATGGGATAAATTAAGGCTTAAAATTATTAAATCACTGATTAGCAATGTTTTGCTTAACTTCAAATGCTTAAAGAATTTGCAAAGAAAAAACAAAAGCCCGAAATTTTTGCAGTATTTCGGGCTTTTAGTTTTAGGAAAATATATTTTTATATTCTCATTTTTTTAAATCACTCCTTTTATATCCCAAATATGTGATAGGTTATGGCGGTCAAGATATTCTTTCATGCCTTCTACTACTTCTAATCCTATGCGTGGGTTTACAAAGTTTTGAGTTCCTATTTGTATTGCACTAGCTCCAGCAAGTATGTATTCTATTGCGTCTGTTGCATTGGTGATTCCGCCGAGTCCTATAATAGGAATCTTTACTGCCTTAGAGGTTTGATATACGCAACGAAGACCTATTGGTTTTATTGCTGGGCCTGACAAGCCTGCTGTTATGGTTGATAGTAATGGTTTGCGCTTTTCTGCGTCTATTGCCATTCCTAAGACTGTGTTTATCATAGAAACGCTGTCTGCTCCTGCGCCTTCAACGGCTTTTGCTATTTCTGCAATAGAGGTAACATTAGGAGAAAGTTTTACGATAAGGTGTTTTTTATAGATTTTTCTTACTGCTTCTACTACTTCAGCAGCCATTTTTGGGTCTGTGCCAAATCCCATTCCACCTTTCTTTACGTTAGGGCAAGATATGTTTAATTCTATTGCTGGAATGTGTTCTAATTCATTTATTTTCTCTGCAACTTTTATGTATTCTTCTATCGTAGAACCAGAAACATTTACTATTACGTTAGTTTTATAGTGTTTGATTTCGTGGTATGTATGCTGGCAAAAGTAATCTACTCCTTTGTTTTGTAGGCCTACTGCGTTTATCATTCCCATTGGGGTTTCACACATTCTTGGTGCTGGATTTCCTTCTCTTTTTTCGCCTGTGGTGCCTTTAACTATGATTGCTCCAAGTTTTTGTACGTCAAAAAAGTCTTCGTATTCAAGTCCAAATCCAAAAGTCCCTGAAGCTGTCATTACAGGATTTTGAAATTCTAAATTGCCTAATTGTATTTTTAATTTTTCCATTGCTCTTGCTTTTACCAAATTATATCTTTTGCATTAAATACAGGACCTTCTGTACATGTACATTTGTGTCCTTCGGTTGTGTTTTGAACGCAACATAAACATGCTCCAATTCCGCATGCCATTTTGTTTTCTAATGATGCGTAACATTCTATGTTGTTTTTCAAAGCATTTTCTGAAATTGCTTTCATCATAGGAGTTGGTCCACAAGTGTAGATTATATCGTGTGATTTTGAGAATATGCTGTTTTCTGTTACCAATCCTTTTTCTCCAACGCTACCGTCTTGTGTTGAGACGTATACATTTGCACATTTTTCAAATTCGTCTAATGATATCATTTGTTCTTGGCTTCTAAATCCTAATAATACGTCTGCTTTTACTCCTTTGGCATTGAATTGTTTTGCTAAATATAACAAAGGAGCAATTCCAACGCCTCCACCTATAAGAAGTACGCTTTCGCCTTTTACTTCAAATCCATTGCCTAAAGGGTAAACAAGATTTACTTCTTCTCCAATAGATATTTTTGCTAATTCTTTTGTTCCTTGTCCTACGGTTTGGATTATCAGACTTAATTCATTTGTTTGATAATCTACATCATTGATTGATATTGGACGGCGTAATAATACTTTGCTATCAGAGTTTACTTGGACTTCTACGAATTGTCCTGCTTTTATTTCGGGAAGGGGTTTTGTGGCTTTTAATTTTAGTTTGTAAAAGCTTTGATTGAGAAATTTCTTCTCGCTCACTATAAAATTATCGCAATGTTTCATACCTATTTATTAGTGTTAAGATTAATTTTGAACGACAAATATACAAGAAAATCTTTAATTTGTGAATTTATAACTATCTTTGCACCCTAAATTTTAAAAAAAGTAGATTAAAATGAGAGTTTCTATAAAGCATTTATTGGCGATTGCAGTAATGTTTTTTAGCTTTACTTCTTGCGAAGTGGAGTTTGATCCTAATGAAGAATGGAAAGCAGTAACAGTTGTTTATGGTTTGTTAGACCAAGATGAGGATACAACTTTTGTGAGAGTGCAAAAGGGATTTCTTGGTAGTGGAAATTATTTAGATTTTTCAAGACAAAAGGATTCTATTTACTATAAACCAGAAGATATAGATGTTTTTATGGTTTCTCATTACTTTTGGGAAAGTGAAGATTTGGTAAAAGATACTTTTTGGTTTAATTATACTGAGTCATATTATAAGGAAGATGGAAATTTCTTTTCAGAAAGTGCTCCTATATATTATTGTGTAACTCGTGGAAAACTAAATCACACAGAGGCGTTGAAGCAAAAATATAGAATTGTTGTGAGAAATAAAAAAACAATGGAAGAAACAACAGCTTCTACTCGTTTGATTGGTGATTATAGTATTTTATCTCCTGGTGCTGCTATTATGCAATTCCAAAACAGAGCAGGTAAACAAATACTTTCTTGTCAATGGTATAATATTAATTCTTCAGCTGCATCGAATAATGAAGGAGTTATAGCAAAGATGTATCAGCCAACTATTAGATTCTATTATAAAAAAGATGGAAAGGAAACTTATCTTGATATACCTTTCGCTTCTGTATTAAATAGAGCTCAAAATTCTGGTGTGATAATGAGTTATAATATAGAGTTGGATTTTTTACTTGATGGATTGGAAAAAGGTTTGAGTGGAGCAAATTGCTCTTATACAGATAGAACTTCTATGTTTGAGTTGTATATTTCTTCTTGTGATTTAGATATGTATGAATATTATAGTAATTCACGACAAGAGTCTATGCAACTTGTAGATAAACCTATTTATACTAATGTAAATAATGGTTATGGCTTATTTGCATCTCGCAGACAAAATATAAAAGTAAAGTTTGAAAGAGTAGATGAAAAGGTATTATTAGCCTTAAAACAGTGGATAAACGATTAAAAATTTATTCATTTTCAGATAATTTTGTAACTTTGCAAGTTGATTTTTAATAGAAATAATATATATAAGGTATAAGAAATGAATGTAACAAAGGAAATGACAGGTGATTTAACAGCTGTCTTAAAGGTTGAAGTATCTGCTGCTGATTACATGCCAGCAGTAGAAGCAGAATTAAAAAAATATCGTAAAAAAGCTAATGTTCCAGGATTTAGACCAGGTCAAGTTCCAATGGGTATGATTAAAAAAATGTATGAAAAACCTGTTAGAGCTGAAGAAGTTCAAAAAGTAATGTCTGATGCAATGTATCAATTTGTTGATGACAACAAACTTGACCTTTTAGGAAGTCCTATGTCAAATGATGAAAGAACAGGAAATATTGATTGGGATAATCAAGAAGACTTCGTTTTCTATTTTGATATAGCTATGCAACCAGAAGTTAAATTGGAATTAGGAAAACAAACTGCTACATATTACAAAATAACTCCTGATCAAGAAGCAATCGAAAAACAAATTGGAGAAATACAACGTAGATTTGGAAACTTTGAAACTCCTGAAACAATAGAAGAAACTGATTTGGTTTACGGACAAATCAAAGAAGTTGATGAAGAAGGAAACGTAAAAGAAGGTGGAGTTCAAACTGTAACTTCTATTGCTGTAGATAAAATAGGAATGGCTACTATTAAAAAGAAATTCATAGGAGCTAAGAAAGATGATGCTATTGTATTCAATTTAGCAAAAGCTTTCAAAAACAATACAGAAATAGCTGCAATGTTGAGAATTGATTCAGCTGCTGCAAAAGAATTCAAATCAGATGTTCAATTCACAGTTCACTCAATAAGCAGAGTAACTCCTCATGAAGTTAATGAAGAACTTTATGAAAAAGCTTTCCCAGGAAAAGAAATAAAAACAGATGCTGATTTCAAAGCTGCAATAAAAGAAGAAATGGAAAAAGCTTATTCTCAACAAGCAGACCGTCACTTCTTAAATGAAGTTAGCAAACAATTAGTTGAAACTTCAACTTTTGAATTACCTGATGAATTCTTGAAACGTTGGTTAATTCAAACAAACACTGGAAAAGTTGAAAACAAAGAAATAGAAGAAAACTACACAATGTATAGAGATTCTATCAAATGGCAATTAGTTGAAAGCAAATTGATGGAACAATACAAATTGGAAGTTTCTAAAGATGAAGTAAAGACATATTATAAAGAAGCTCTTATTTCAAATTATTTCCCTAAAGCAGAAAACGAAACTGAAGAACAAGCTCAAGAAAGAGAAGCTGCTATAGAAAAAATAGCTACTAATATGCTTGAAAATAAAGAACAAGGAAGACAAATTTACGAATTCTTGTTTGACCAAAAATTAACTCAAACATTAAAAGAAAACGTTAAATTAGACACAAAAGAAGTTTCTTTAGACGAGTTTTCTAAAATACTTAATAAATAAGAAATGGCTTTAAAATGTGGGATAGTAGGTTTGCCTAATGTTGGCAAATCTACTATGTTTAATTGTTTATCTAACGCAAAGGCTCAAGCTGCAAACTTCCCTTTTTGCACAATAGAACCTAATGTAGGAGTTATTTCTGTGCCAGATGAAAGACTAAATGTATTGGCAGAGATAATACATCCTGAAAGAATAGTTCCTACAACTGTTGAAATAGTTGATATCGCAGGTTTGGTAAAAGGTGCAAGTAAGGGCGAGGGCTTAGGTAATAAATTCTTGGCAAATATTCGTGAATGTGATGCGATATTACATTTATTGAGATGTTTTGATGATGATAATGTTGTTCACGTTGATGGAAGTGTTGACCCTATAAGAGATAAAGAAATTATAGATACAGAACTTCAATTAAAGGACCTTGAAACAATAGAAACACGTTTGCCAAAAGTTGAAAAAGCTGCTAAATCAGGAGGAGACAGAGAAGCAAAAGCAATGTTGGAAATCCTTAAAAAGTATAAAGCAGTTTTAGAACAAGGAAAAAGTGCAAGAACAGTTGTTTTTGACAATAAAGATGATATAAAATTATCAAAAGAGCTTTGTCTTTTGACTTCAAAACCTGTTTTGTATGTTTGTAATGTTGATGAAGGCAGTGCTGTCAATGGTAATAAATATACAGAATTAGTAGAAAAAGTAGCAAAAGAAGAAGGTGCAGAGATATTAATTGTTGCAGCAAAAATAGAATCTGATATAGCAGAGTTTGAAACTTTGGAAGAAAAACAAATGTTTTTAGAAGAACTTGGCTTAAAAGAATCAGGTGTTGCACGATTGATTAAGAAAGCCTATCATTTATTAAATCTTCAAACATATTTAACTGCTGGAGTGCAAGAGGTAAGAGCTTGGACTTTTACAAAAGGTTGGAAAGCTCCTCAATGTGCAGGAGTAATACACACTGACTTTGAAAAAGGATTCATAAGAGCAGAAGTTATAAAATATGAAGACTTTGTTGCTTTAAAAGGTGAAGCAGCTTGTAAAGAAGCAGGTAAAATGAGCGTTGAAGGTAAGGAATATATCGTTCAAGATGGCGATATAATGCATTTTAGATTTAACGTCTAGTAATTTTTATAAACATTAAATTGTTGATAAACAGAGCTGAAATTTAGGTAATGTTAATTTTTCTATTGAATTATTTTGTAGGTAATTAATAAATGTCTATCTTTGCAACTCGTTTTAGAAAAATAAAAAATACAAAAAATGTACGCAATAGTTAAAATAGCAGGACAGCAATTCAAGGTACAAAAAGATCAAAAGATATTTGTACACCGCCTTAAAAATGAGGAAGGTGCAGAAGTCTCTTTTGACACCGTGATGCTAAAAGATGTAGATGGAAACATCACAATTGGTGCTCCATGTATAGAAGGAGCTGTTGTAAAAGCTCAAGTGATAAAACACATTAAAGGCGAAAAAGTTTTGGTTTTCCACAAGAAAAGAAGAAAAGGATACCAAAAAATGAATGGACATCGTCAATATCTTACACAATTATTAATAACAGATATATTGTAAGATTTAGTTAGTAAAGAATTATAAACTTGAAATAAAATAGATTATGGCTCACAAGAAAGGTGTCGGTAGTTCAAGTAACGGACGTGAATCAGAAAGCAAACGTTTAGGAGTTAAAATATACGGCGGACAAAAATGTATCGCAGGTAATATTATAGTAAGACAAAGAGGAACAGTTCACAATCCAGGACAAAACGTTGGAATGGGAAAAGACCATACATTGTTCGCATTAGTTAATGGAACTGTTGAATTTAAAAAGAAAAGAGATAACAAATCTTACGTTTCAGTTTTACCTGAAGCATAAAAAATTGCAAAAAAATTTGGTAGTTGCGAAAAATGTTGTAATTTTGCACTCCCAAAACGAAAAATAAGACTCAGCGAAACGATAATGCTGAGTCCTGATTCCCGAGAAAGGGAAAAGAGATCTTTGACATTTTGATACATACAAGAGAGAACGAGAGAAGTTACTAAGAGTACACGGGGGATGCCTAGGCTCTTGGAGGCGAGGAAGGACGTGACAAGCTGCGAAAAGCCACGGGGATTGGCAAATACGAATAGATCCGTGGATATCCGAATGGGGCAACCCGATAAGTTGAAGACTTATCACCGCGCAAAGCGGGGCGAACGTGGGGAACTGAAACATCTAAGTACCCATAGGAAGAGAAAATAACAATGATTTCGAGAGTAGTGGTGAGCGAAATTGAAGGAGCCCAAACCAAAGATGTTACGGCATATTTGGGGTTGTAGGACTACGACATAGTATTGTTAATCATATAAGAATCATCTGGGAAGATGGACCGAAGAAGGTGACAGTCCTGTATTAGAAATGAGAGACGAGCTTAGTAGGATCCTGAGTAAGGCGGGACCGGAGGAATCCTGTCTGAATCAGCCAGCACCATCTGGCAAGGCTAAATACTACCAAGAGACCGATAGTGAACCAGTACTGTGAAGGAAAGGTGAAAAGAACCGTGAACAACGGAGTGCAATAGAACCTGAAACCGTGTACTTACAAGCGGTCGGAGCCACGTAAAGTGGTGACGGCGTGCCTTTTGCATAATGAGCCTACGAGTTAATGTTGATAGCGAGGTTAAGATATCGTAATATCGCAGCCGAAGCGAAAGCGAGTCTGAATAGGGCGCTTTAGTTATCAGCATTAGACGCGAAACTTAGTGATCTACCCTTGAGCAGGATGAAGGTCTGGTAACACAGAGTGGAGGTCCGAACCGGTAGCTGTTGAAAAAGCTTCGGATGACTTGAGGGTAGGGGTGAAAGGCTAATCAAACTGAGAGATAGCTCGTACTCCCCGAAAAGCTTTTAGGAGCTGCCTTGCTTATACTTTATAGAGGTAGAGCTACTGATAGGATGCGGGGGCTTCACCGCCTACCAATTCCTGACAAACTCCGAATGCTATAAAGGTTAGAGCAGGAGAAAGGCTATGGGTGCTAATGTCCATAGCCGAGAGGGCAATAACCCAGACCATCAGCTAAGGTCCCGGAATGTATGCTAAGTTGAAATAACGCGGTTAAACTGCAGAGACAGCTAGGATGTTGGCTTGGAAGCAGCCATTCATTTAAAGAGTGCGTAACAGCTCACTAGTCGAGCGGTTTAGCATGGATAATAAACGGGCATAAGCATACTACCGAAGCTATGGAATATTTTAGAATATTGGTAGGGGAGCATTCTAACGACGAAGAAGCGAGACTGTGAGGTTTCGTGGAGTTTTTAGAAAAGCAAATGTAGGCATAAGTAACGATAATGCGGGCGAGAAACCCGCACACCGAAAGACCAAGGTTTCCTGATCAACGATAATCGGATCAGGGTTAGTCCGGGCCTAAGTCGTAGCCGAAAGGCGGAGATAATGGACAATCGGTTAATATTCCGATACTAGATAGATTACTGAAGGAATGACGGAGTAGCGTCCCTGTCGCGTGCTGACGGAATAGCACGTTAAACAACAAAGGTATTGATTACGAGGCAAATCCCGTAATTAGCTGAAGTTGGAAAGTACGACGATCTGTAAAGAGAGTTGATAGTACAGTTAAGCAGACTTCCAAGAAAAGTTTCTAAAGACATAATCTACCTACCGGTACCGTAAACCGACACAGGTGGTCGAGGAGAGAATCCAAAGGTGCTCGAGTGATCCGTGGCTAAGGAACTAGGCAAATTAGTCCTGTAACTTAGGGAGAAAGGACCCCACAGTGATGTGGGCGCAGAGAAATGGCCCAGGCGACTGTTTAACAAAAACACATGGCTTTGCAAATTTGAAAGAAGAAGTATAAGGCCTGACACCTGCCCGGTGCTGGAAGGTTAAGAGGTGATGTTATCGCAAGACAAGCATTG
>JAGCJW010000002.1 GCA_017647785.1 Bacteroidales bacterium
AGAACTATGGAATCTTATGGGACATGAAGGAAGTATATCATTTGCCTCTTTCCCTCAATATGACGAAAGCGTACTTGTAGAAAACACATTCAAATATCCAGTTTCAATAAACGGAAAAATGCGTACTACAATAGAGTTAGCACTTGATTTAAGCAAAGAAGACGTAGAAGCAATCGTGTTACAAAACGCAGAAGTACAAAAATTCATAGACGGAAAACCTGTTAAGAAAGTGATATTCGTACCAAAGAAAATCGTAAACATAGTAGTTTAAGCAAACTAAAATAAGAATTTCAAAAGCCTGAAACGCAAAATAAAAAGTGTTTCGGGCTTTTTTGTTGATTTAATTTTCTTTTTCCTAAAACCTAAATGCCGAAATAAGACAAAATTTTCGCTCATCGGTTTATTATCTTGCAAATTCTTTAAGCATTTTAAATTAAGCAAAAACTTGTTAATCAATCGTTTGATGTTTTTAAAGCTTGATTAAACCCCTTTTAAAGCTTTAAAAATGTCATTTTTTACTTGATTTTTGCCAAGAAAAACGCTGTTTTTGCAGTAAAAAAACAACGTTTTTTGAAAATTTTTCTTTGTTTTTTCAAATTAATTCTTTGTTTTTTGAAATTAAAACGAAGAATTATTAAAATAACTCTTCGTTTTAGTCAAATAACCCTTAAATTTTGTTCGATTTTCCCAAGAAAATGAAGCATTTTCCTTTAAGAAAAAATATTTATAAGAGGTTTAAAACTGCTTTAAAATACTTTTAAAAGAATTATTGTCATTAATCTTCTTTTTTCTTTCTTTGGAATATCTCTGGAATATTATTGAATTGTTTTTTGTAGAAAAGACCTACTCCTTGTGTGAAAGGGGATATGTTGTATTTTGTGAAGTCGTTGGCGTTTGAACGATTGAATACTCTTATACGAAAGGCGTCTGTCATTTTATATTCAACGTATGCGTCTCCAATAATGGCGTTTGTTTCTTGGTTAGTTGTGGAAACGTTGTCGCCTGTACCGAAAGAAGAGTTTACATTTACTACCCATTTTCCGTAATCTCTTGAAAGGTTTACGTCAAATTGGTCAGAGGTTGTTTCGTTTCCTCGTGAGTAGTTCATATTTACATCTACTACTTTTATGACATCGGTAAGCATTCCGCTGATTTGTCCAAAGGCTGCTTCGAATGCAGAGGATATTCCGGTTTCTACCATAGATGTTTCGTAGTTTCCTTCTGATGAATAGAATTGATGTAAGAATAGGAGAGAGACTGTTTGTTCTAACATGGCTTTTTCGTTGTTGCGGTCTATGTTCATAAAGAGTCTTTCTACTGTATTATCGTCTGTGTTTGGTAATCTTATGTCAAATTTTGGTTGAGGGTTTAGCATATTTCCTGTAAGCTTGATTATAGAGTGTACATCTACTGCTTTGGAATATTCTGTTCCAAGTATTGGCATTAGGGATGCTTTTGTTTTGTAAACGGCTTGCAAATCCATTGTACCACCTGCTGGTTCTCCTGTCCAAGTTAGTGTTCCTCCTTGTTCTATATCAAAGGTTTTTGCCATCATGTCCATAACAGACATTTTGAATTGTCCGTTGTCTATTTCTAATGTTCCCATTAGTGATAGTTTTCCTTCGCTGTCAATGTCTATTCTTAAGTCTCCGTTTCCTTTTGCTGATAAATCTCCTTTTAATTGATTGAAATCCATCGGTAGGATTAGTTGTGCGTTAGGGTTTACGCTTAAATCTACTGATATGTTGTAACCTAAGCTATTTGATTCTTCTTTTGGTATAATAGGAATAGGGATTGCTGATGTTGTGTCTTTGATTGTTACGAACTTTATGAAGGAATTCTGTGACGCAGAGGTTTTTGAGGAAATTGGAACGGTAAGTACTGTTCCTCTTTCTGTGCGTGCTGCAACGTTAATATTCAAGAAGTTCAAATCTCCTACTATGTCTGCTGTTGCAGATGCGAAAGCTGTTCCGTAGTACATTTGTTCAGAGTATTCGTCTGTGTCTAATATTTTTAGTTTGTCGGCAACGGCTTTTATGTTTATATCAAAATCTGTAAAGTTTGTATGGGTTAAATTTCCGTTAAGTACAATTTTGTTTTTTTGTTTGTCGGTTAGTGTAAAGTTCTTAAAAGAGAATACATTGTTGTCTAGATATATCTTGTCTGAAAACTCATAAGTAATATTCAGAATGTCTATTTTAAGGTGTGCATTCTTTGTTTCTAATACTCCTTTTATGTTTGGTTGAGAGAAAGGTCCTTTTATTTTTAATTCTTTTGCGTAAAGGGTTCCTCCAATGTCGGAACTTAAAGAAGATATGTAGTTTTTAATTAATTTAAGGTCAAGATTGTCCATTGAGAGTTCTAAATCCAAATTGTTGTCTTTGCTTTTTGTGTCGATAAATCCTGATATTGAGAGTGGAAGTACTGTTTTATTATCAGGGTTTTTGTATTGCATTTTTATGTTTGTTGCAAATATGTCTTTTGTTATAGAGTTGTTTACATTGAATGTTGCTTTTCCAAGTGCAATGTCATTAATCATTAAATCGTTTATTACTAAATTAGATGTAAGATTAAAGTTGCTTAATATGTTTCTCAATACTACTTTTTCGTTTATTTCGCCTTGAAGATTTAAACCGAATTTTTGAAGTATTGGATTAAAGGCCGAAACATCTAATTTTTTGAATAATATATCTAATTTATTGTTTGGTTTGTCTGAAACTTCGCCATTAAGTGTTATGCTACCTTTGTTTTGTTTTAGGCTAAAGTTTAAAAGAGATAAGCTTTCGTCAAAATATATTAAAGTGTGATTTTCGTTAAGTTCTACTTTGGATTTTGCTATGTTTATAAAAGAATTTTTAAAGTATCCTTGTAAACCATCTGTTGTAAGGAAGCCTCGGAAATTTAGTTGTGTAGATAATTCATCTGTTTCGCTATTTCCGGCTTTTAATGCTAAGTCTATATCATTTTTTGTAAAGTCAAGGTTTAGGTCATTATTGCTTATGTTTAAGCTGTCGCTTATTTTGATAGAGTTTACCTTTAAATTGTTTTTAAATATGTTATTATCGGTTTGTGATAATAGGCTTATGCTTTTAAAAATGTAAGAATCGTAGGTGAAATAATCTGATTTTAAATTTATTTTAAGTTCTTGTTCTGGATTGATATTTGCATTTAGTGTTGTTTGTGGTGCAATGTTCATATTGAGTGCAAACAATTCGCTTATGGTTGCAAAATCCTTTATCTCTAATCTTAAATTCAAGTTATCGTTTTTTGAAATTGCTTCGTTGTTTCTAGTTTTTTTATCTGTTTTAGGTTTTGAAGAAAGCAGAGAAAAGTCAGGTATGTGTTTGTCGATAATACTTGTTATGTTGCTTACAAGTGTAGGAATAGTATATTGTCCTTCTGCAACGACTGAAAGAAGGTTGGAGTTTAAAGCAAATGTGTTGGCAGTGCTATCGTTTCTTGTTCTGATATTTAGGTAATCTATGTCGTATTCTTTTGATTGTGTGCTTATACTTGCATTTCTAAAATCTATAAATCCTCGTAAAGAGTCTAAGTCTAAACAATTCAATCTTGCGATAAGGTCTGTTGTTATTAGGGTTGTCGTATCAGGAAAATCAAAGAAACGCATTTTGTGAAGATTTATTTCATTCAAATCTCCTCTTAACACTAAACTCATATTGTTTAAAATGTCCATTTCAGCATTTAAGTTAATCACTGCAGCTTGGTCAAATATGTCGCATTGAGCTTCAATAACTCCTTCTTGCATTTCTGCTTCTACTTCAATGGAATTGTATCTGTTTCCGTTTATGTTAAAATTTATTAGGTTTGCAATTAAGTCGCATTCTAATTCTTTTAGATTTCCAACTTTTGCTTTAGCGTCTATGTTTAATTTTCCATCACCTAATATATTTGCATTTAAAAACTTGCCTACATTAAATTGCTCTGAATTTATTTTTGCTTGGTAGGTTATGTTGTCATTTATGTTTTCTCTGCTTGAAGAACCTAAGACTTGAACATTTCCTAATTCACTTTCAATTTCTGCATTCGCTTCAAAATTATGTAGAAGTCCTTTAAAGTCGGCTTTTATTGAAACTTCGCCTAAACTATGTAAGAATTCGGGAAGTTTAACGTTTGAAAGCATTTCTCCAAATTGTATATTATTGAAATCTATTGAAGAACTTACGCATTCATCTAATTGAACATCAAATACAGTTTCTTCCATATTTGGTAGTCCTTTTATGCTTCCTTTACCTCTTAAATAGGTTTCGCCTGTTCTCATTTCAATAAAGGAGCATTTAGCATTTGCAACTGTTCCTTTGATAATTGCGGCAACTTCGCACTTTTGGTCAAATCCTTTTAGCATAGGTGCCCAATAAGTAGCGTCTTTCAAACCTGCTTTACTTCCTTTTTGAAGAAACAAAAAGCAATCAGCAGAATCAATGAAATAAGAATAGGTTTTCCAAGTATCAGTTTTAATACTTGCGTACATTTTTAAGTCGGATTCTGCAGTTTTTACTTGCATACTACGACAGATTATTCCCTTTGGACTTACAGTGAATTTACCTTTTAGGTTTTCTAATACAAATCCGGAACGTTCTTTTGCAGAAAAACGCTTTATGTTTACGTTGATCGAGTCGTTTATTACTACAACATCATCCAATACTCCGTTTATTTCTTTGTATTGCATGTGGTTAATAGCAACACCAAAGTCGGGAATAGGTGTTTGACTACTGTTTAGGTCTAAAGAAAAGTTTACATTATTTAACTTACATCTATCAACTTTTATAATGTAAGGCTCTTTGTCTTTATCTTCTTTAGGTTTATCGCTTTTGAAATAGTCTATTATGAAACTTAAATTGAGATTTCCGTCGCCTACATCTAAATTAAAGTTTACATCATTCAAGCTTACGTTAGAAAATTCTAATCCTTTAACAAATTCAAATTTCTTAAAACTTGCTTCCAAATAACCTAATGTTGCAACGGTATCTTTATTTGGGTCTTCTAAGTAAACATCTTTTAAAGCTACTGTTAATATTGGTCTTATTTCTAATCCTCCAATAGATACTTTGGCTTTCCATTCCTTTGAAAAATAGTCAGATACCTTTGCTGCTAAAAAGGATTGAACTATTGTGCTATTAAGAATTGCAATGAAAAGATAAAGGAATATAAATATGCCTAAAAGTGTTTTTCCTAACACTTTTGAGATGCGGATAAGAATTCTTGATGTGCTATGTTTTTTCATTTAATTAAATCTTTGCAAATATACATCTTTTTTTTACTATCTTTGCAAGAATAAATTTAATATTATGTTTTATATTTTAGCAATAGAGTCTTCTTGTGATGATACTTCGTGTGCTGTGATAGATAGTAACTTTTGTGTATTGTCAAACGTTATAGCATCACAACAAGTTCATAAAGAATATGGAGGAGTTGTGCCAGAGCTTGCTTCAAGAGCTCATCAACAAAATATTATTCCTGTTGTTGATAAGGCTTTAAAAGATGCAAAAATTACTAAAGAACAACTTTCAGCAGTAGCTTTTACTCGTGGTCCGGGCTTAATGGGGTCGCTTTTAGTAGGTGTTAGTTTTGCTAAAAGTTTTGCAAGAGCTTTAGATATTCCAATGATAGATGTAAATCATTTAGAAGCGCATGTTTTAGCTCATTTTATAAAAGATACTCCAGAACAAAAGGTTCCTGAATTTCCTTTCTTGTGTTTGCTTGTTTCAGGAGGTAATACACAAATAGTTTTAGTGGAAAGCGCAAGAAAAATGCAGATAATAGGACAAACTATTGATGATGCAGCGGGTGAAACTATTGATAAGGCTGCAAAAATACTTTCATTACCTTATCCAGGTGGACCTCATATTGATAGATTAGCTCAAGAGGGAAAACCTGTTCTTATATTTTCTCAAAGTAATATAAAGAATTACGATTATAGTTTCTCTGGATTGAAAACAAGTATCTTATATACATTAAGAGATAAGCTTAAAGAAAATCCTAAATACATGGAAGAAAATCTTGCAGATATAGCGGCTTCTGTGCAAAAGGCAGTAGTGGATTCTTTGCTTAATAAGTTTGAAAAAGCAATAAAGGATACAAAAATTAAAACTATTGCAGTCGCGGGAGGTGTTTCTGCAAATTCTGAATTGAGAAGAAGGTTGCAAGAATTGGGAGCAAAGCACAAATGTGAGGTTTTTATTCCTAAATTTTCTTATACAACAGACAATGCTGCTATGGTTGCAGTTGTTGGGTTGTTTAAATATTTGGAAAAAGATTTTGCTCATCTTGGTTTAACTGCTTACGCAAGATAGTTTCTTATGAAAGTGTTTATAATCGGTTATATGTTAAGTGGTAAAAGTACAATTGGAAAACGATTGGCAAAGCTTTTGAATTACACTTTTATAGATACAGATAAGGAAATAGAAAATCAATATAAGCTTAGTGTAAGCGACATATTTAAAAAATATGGAGAGGAAACCTTTCGGTTGTTGGAAAGAAAATATCTTTTAAGTTTGGAAGAGCAAGATAATATTGTTGTTTCAACAGGAGGAGGGTTGGTTTGCTTTAATGATAATATGCAATGGGTGAAATCAAATGGTGTTTCAGTTTATTTAAAACTTGAAGCTGCCGCTATAATTTCAAGACATAAAATGTCAAAACGTCCACGCCCTTTATTGCAAGGAAAAAGCGATGAAGAGTTGCTTGAATTTGTAACAAAAACTCTTAAAGAAAGAGAGGAATTTTATAATCAGGCAGATTTTTGTTTTGATGCTTTGAGCTTGAAAGCAGAAGAAATAATCAAAATAATTTCATAACAACACTTTTTTTAAGTAACTTTGCAGTTCGTTATTTAATTTTAAAAAAACAATTGACTATTATGCACAATACAAAATACGTTTTCGTTACAGGAGGTGTTACTTCCTCATTGGGAAAAGGGATAATATCGTCTTCATTAGCGGTATTGTTAAAATCAAGAGGCTATAGAGTAACAATACAAAAACTTGATCCATATATCAATATTGATCCAGGTACATTGAATCCTTATGAACATGGAGAATGTTATGTAACAGAAGACGGTGCTGAAACAGACCTTGACTTAGGACACTATGAGAGATTTACAAATGTAAGAACTTCTCAAGCAAATAACGTAACTACTGGTCGTATTTACCAAGCTGTTATAGAAAAGGAAAGGAAAGGAGATTATCTTGGCGGAACAGTTCAAGTTATTCCTCATATTACAGATGAGATAAAAAGGAGAGTTAAACTATTAGGTGAAACAGGTGAATATGATTTTGTTATTACTGAAATAGGAGGAACTGTAGGAGATATTGAATCTCTACCTTTCTTAGAAAGTATAAGACAACTTAAGTGGGAATTAGAAGGTAATGCTATAGTTGTCCATTTAACTTATATCCCTTATCTTGCAGCAGCAGGAGAACTTAAAACTAAACCAACACAACATTCAGTTAAAGAAATGTTGCAACAAGGTATACAACCAGATATTATTGTTTGTAGAACAGAACATGAATTGACTGAAAGTGTAAGAGATAAAATTTCATTATTCTGTAATGTTGAAAGAGCAAGTGTAATAGAATCAAGAGACGCTTCAACAATTTATGAAGTGCCTTTCAATATGCTTAAAGAGGGCTTAGATATTCAAGTATTAAAAAAACTTGGCCTTACAGCTAAAGGTGAACCTAATTTAGAAAAATGGAAATCTTTCCTATACAAACTTAAAAACCCTATAACAGAAGTTACTATAGGATTAGTAGGTAAGTATGTTGAATTAAAAGATGCTTATAAATCTATTTCAGAAGCCTTTATTCATGCAGGTGCTACAACACAGTGTAATGTAAAACTTAAATGGATTCATTCAGAACAAATAGAAGAACATCCAGAACAAGTAAACGAAATGTTACAAGGCTTACAGGGTATATTAGTAGCACCAGGCTTTGGCTCAAGAGGAATAGAAGGTAAGATATTAGCTGTAAAATATGCAAGAGAAAACAATATTCCTTTCTTAGGTATTTGTCTTGGTATGCAATGTGCAGTAATAGAATTTGCAAGAAACGTACTTGGATTTGCAGATGCTCATTCTGTTGAAATGATGGGTTCAACTACTCACCCAGTTATTGATATGATGGAAAATCAAAAAAATCTTACAAATATGGGTGGAACAATGCGTTTAGGTGCTTACCAATGTACATTAAAGAAAGGAAGTAAGGTTTACGAAGCATATGGAGAAGAATTGATAAGTGAAAGACATAGACATAGATATGAATTTAATAGTGAATATCTTTCTCAATTCGAGGCAGCAGGTATGCAAGCTACAGGAGTAAATCCTACATCAAACTTGGTAGAAGTTGTAGAAATACCATCACATCCTTATTTCGTAGGAGTTCAATACCATCCTGAATATCGTTCTACAGTAGAAGAACCAAGTCCTTTGTTTATTTCATTTGTTAAGGCTGCAAGTAAGATGAAATAAAACAAAGAAATAAAAAAATAAAACGAAGAATCAGCAAAATAAATCAAAGAATAAATTTTATAAAACCAAGAGTAACGATACTGACACTAAGAAAGTCAGTATCGTTATTATTATACCACTTTTGAAAAACTCCCAAAAACCAATTTTAACTCCAAAATTCGCGGCTGATTCAATAACGATGATATTAGCCATTGCGCCAATTATTGTTGCGTTTCCTGCTAAAGTAGAAGCTGAAGCAAGAGCTAGCCACAAAGTTTCAGAATCAACAACATTCATAAGAGGTAGCATTAAAACCGTATAAGGAACATTGCTAAGGATTTGACTCATTACTAAACTTATAGAGTGAATAGAAATTAATCCTGACAAGTTTTCTTGTAAATCAATTTGTAGAATGCTGTCTAAAATACCAACTTTTTGTACGGCTCCAACTACAATAAATAACGACGCAAAGAATAAAAGTAGAACCCAATCCACATCTTTAATAAGTTTTTCTGGTTTATGCTTTCCAAAAAGAATAATTAAACTTGCTCCTGCTAAAGCAATTACTGCAATAGACATGCCAAGTAATTTTCCGAAAAAGAAGGCTAAAACCACCAAAGTAAATATTATTATAGAAGAACTCATCTTTTTGAAAGAATAATTATGTTCAGGGGTGTAGTTTAATAAAGATTTGTCTTTAAACTCTTTTTTGTAAATCCATCTAACAACTACAACGCAAAGAATCATTCCTATAAATGAAATAGGGAATAGTTTCAATAAGAAATCTACATAACTGATTCCGCTATTTAATCCTATTAGCATATTTTGTGGATTACCTGTTATAGTCATTACGCTTCCTATGTTAGAAGAAAGTATTTCGGCAATAAGATAAGGTAAAGGATTAATCTTAACCTTTGAGCAAATACTGATAATAATAGGAGTAAAAATCAACACTACAGCATCATTAACAAGAAAAGCTGAAGCGATGCCTGATACGAATACAACTCCAACTAATAGCTTAAATCTTGAATTAGCATATTGCAAAATCTTTTCTGAGATTAAATTAAAAAAGCCATCAAATTTCAGCGATGCCACAACAATCATCATGCCTAAAAGAAGAAATATTGTGTTAAAGTCAATAAAACTAACAGCTTCTTCAAAACTTACAATAGAAAAGGCAAGCATTGCTACTGCACCGATGAAAGCAGCAGATGGTCTATCGATATTTACTTTTGGTAAACGTGTAAAAATTATACCTATATAAGTAATGACAAAAATTATAAGTGCGATTGTTTCCGTATTCATATTAAAGTTTTGGCAAAAATACTGCTTTTTTACTATTTTTCTTGATTTTTCTTTGTTTTGAAAAAAAAATAGTATTTTTGAAAACCGATTTACGAAAATAAAAATATGAATAATTTTATTGTATCTGCCAGAAAATATAGACCAAGTGACTTTCATTCAGTTGTAGGACAGAGTCATATAACAACAACACTTCAAAATGCTATAAAGAACAATCAATTAGCACAAGCTTTTCTTTTTTGTGGACCAAGAGGTGTAGGGAAGACTACTTGTGCAAGAATATTGGCGAAAACAATTAATTGTACTAATAAGACAGAACAATATGAAGCTTGCAATAATTGCGAAAGCTGTAAATCATTCAATGAATCGGCATCATTTAATGTAGTAGAATTAGATGCTGCATCAAATAACTCTGTAGATGATATAAGGAATCTTACAGAGCAAGTAAAGATTCCTCCTCAAAATGGTAAATATAAAGTATATATAATTGATGAGGTGCATATGTTAAGTACCTCTGCGTTTAATGCGTTTCTTAAAACACTTGAAGAGCCTCCTGCATATGCTAAGTTTATTTTGGCGACTACAGAAAAGCATAAGATACCTGCTACAATAATTTCTCGTTGTCAAATATTTGATTTTAGAAGAATCAATAGAGAGGATATAGCAAATCACTTGGAGTATATTGCACAACAAGAAAATATTTCTTACGACATAGAAGCATTACACTTGATTGCACAAAAAGCAGACGGAGGATTAAGAGATGCTTTAAGTATGTTTGATCAATTAGTATCTTTTACTTCGGCACAGCTTTCTTACAAAAATATTATAGAAAATCTTAATATATTAGATTACGACTACTATTTTACACTTGTGGATAACTTTTTAAATGGTAGGCTTACCGATAGCTTATTACTTTTTGATAAAGTCTTAAAGCAAGGGTTTGAAGGTAGTAGCTTTATTAATGGATTAGCTTCACATTTACGTAATTTATTGGTGTGTAAAACCCCTGAATCAGTACAATTATTAGAAGTGAGTCCAAACTTACAAGCAAAATATTTAGCACAAGCGGCTGTATCTTCTCAAAATTTTATCCTGAGAGCCTTGGATTATGCTAATAGTTGCGCCTTGGAATACAAGGAATCTTACAATAAACGCTTATGTGTTGAACTTTGTTTGATGAAACTTTCCTATATAACCAATAAAGTTAATACGGTAGTTCAACAACAAGTAAATAATCTTCAACCTTCCCCAATTCAAGTTGAAGATACTAAAAAAAAAATGATGTATTAGTCGAAATCCAACCGCAAGTTCAGTCTAACACAAACATATTTAGCCCTTATTCAATTAAGGGAAATCTTTCTCTTATTGAGAAGTTTAAGAAACAAAATTCTGAACAAGAGAAAAAGGAAAAACATGATAAAGTTTCTTCTTTCGTTGAAGCAATTAGGTTATATGCAGAAGAATTGAAGAAAATAGACCCCTTAATCAATCAAGATGCTCATAATTTAGCTTTCGTATTAAGCACTTCTGAAATAGAAGTTAAGAATGATGAATGGGTAGATATTATTTTGTTGAATCAACATGAAGAAAAATTAATGTTAAGCAACAAAATAAACCTTTTATCGTTCATTAAAGAAAGGATGGATTGTAAAGAAATCAATCTTAATATAAAGGTAAAAGAATATTTGCACAAACCAAAACTTTATGAGCCAAGAGATGTATATGCTTTTATGAAAGAAAATAATCCTCATTTAGTAGATTTAGCTAAAGTTTTGGGAGGTGAAATTAATTATTAAAAAATAAAAAAACAATACAATGGGTACAGCTTTAATATTTTTAGGAATTTTAGTGTTTTCTGCGCATCTTTTCGCAATGATATTCAGCAAGAAAAAGATTCCAGATGTATTATTGTTGTTAGTAATAGGTGTTTTAATAGGACCGGTTTTTAAATTCGTTTCACCATCTGACTTTGGAGCAGTAGGAGGTGTGTTTACAAGCATAACCTTAATTGTTATTCTTTTTGAAGGAGGAACAGGTATAAGTATAGGTGATTTGAAGAATTCTTGGAAACCAACAGCTATGCTTACCTTTACAGGGTTCTTTATCGCGGCATTTGTAGTAACACTTGTTTGTGTTGGATTTGGAATGACACTTTTAAATAGTATAACACTTGGAGCAATACTTGGCGGAACATCTTCTGCAGTTGTTATTCCGCTTGCTCAACATCTTAAAATATCAAATACAACTAAAACATCGTTAATTCTTGAATCTGCAATAACTGATGTCTTGTGTATTGTCTTTGCATTAGCCTTTATTGATGCTGCAAATATCGGTACGCACTTAAATGTAGGTAAAATAGCAGGAAGTGTTATTGCTTCATTCCTTTTAGCAACGTTTTTGGGATTTGCAAGTGCGATTGCTTGGGCAAGCTTATTGCAAAAAGTAAGACAATTAAGAAATTCAATGTTTCTTACACCAGCTTATCTTTTTATAGTTTATGGTTTAGCTGAAGTTTTGGGATATAGTGGTGCGATTGCATCTCTTGCTTTTGGAATCACTATTGCGAATATGGAATACTTTAATTTTAAATTTTTAGAGAAGTATCAACGCAATAAAAACTTAAAATTGAATGAAAACGAGAAGTCTTTTATCGGTGAAATCAGCTTTGTGTTAAAAACATTCTTCTTTGTATATATCGGGATCAGTATTCCGTTTTCTGATTCTAAATCTTTGTTGATAGGAATCTTAATTACTTTGTTTCTGTTGATAAGCAGAATTGTTATAGCGAAGTTTTTCTCTCCTAAAGATGCGAATATATTTGATAAAAGCGCTATTGCACTTATGATTCCTAAAGGATTGGCGGCTGCAGTTTTGGCATCTGTTCCAGAACAATTAGGAATGCCATCAGGAGCAGAAATAAAATACATTACATTCTCGGTAGTATTGTTCTCAATCTTGATTTGTTCAATAATGATTCTTTTAATTGAAAAACAACCTAAAATGAATGTTTTCTTTAAATTTGTATTCAATCCTCATAGACCAAAGAAGAAAATAATACAACCACTACAAGAAAATACAGAATCTGAAAAAGAATAAATATTTCTTTGAACAAATAGAATAAAACGAAGAATTAATTTTTTTATTCTTCGTTTTAATTTTTTTATTCTTTGTTTTATTGTGATTAAGTTTTGAATTCGGAAATTTCTTCTTAAATTTGCATAAATTTATACTATAATCCTATGAAAAAAGCACTCATAAGTGGAATAACAGGTCAAGACGGTAGTTTTTTAGCTGAGTTTTTAATAGAAAAAGGTTACGAAGTTCACGGAATAATACGCCGTAGTTCTTCTTTTAATACTTCAAGAATAGAACATCTTTATTTGAAAGAATGGATTAAAGACCAAAAACAAGAACGTGCAATTAACCTTCATTATGGCGATATGACTGACTCCTCGTCTTTAATTCGTATTTTACAACAAGTACAGCCTGATGAAATTTACAATCTCGCAGCTCAAAGTCATGTGAAAATAAGTTTCGATGTACCAGAATACACAGCTGAAACAGATGCTGTTGGAACGCTTAGATTGTTAGAAGCAATTAGAATATTAGGATTAGAAAAGAAAACAAAAATATACCAAGCCTCTACATCAGAACTTTATGGGCTTGTGCAAGAAATACCACAGAAAGAAACAACTCCTTTTTATCCTCGTTCGCCTTACGGAGTTGCTAAATTATATGGCTTTTGGATTACAAAGAATTATAGAGAAAGTTACGGAATGTTTGCAGTTAATGGAATATTGTTTAATCACGAAAGCGAAAGAAGAGGAGAAACTTTCGTAACTCGTAAGATTACACTTGCCGCTGCAAGAATTGCTAAAGGCCTTCAAGATAAACTTTATTTAGGTAATCTTTCTGCATTAAGAGATTGGGGATACGCAAAAGATTATGTAGAATGTATGTGGTTAATGCTTCAACACTCCACACCTGAAGACTTTGTTATTGCAACAGGTGAGGCACATAGCGTAAGAGAATTTTGTACTCTTGCTTTCAAATATGCAGGTATTGAACTGAAATGGGAAGGAGAGGGAGTGAATGAAAAAGGTATAGATGTAGCAACGGGAAGAGTTTTGGTGGAAGTTGATGAAAAATATTTCCGTCCAGCAGAGGTAGAACAATTACTTGGAGATGCTACAAAGGCTCAAACACTTTTGGGTTGGAATCCAAGAAAAACTTCTTTTGAAGATTTGGTTAAGATAATGGTAGAACACGATTTGGCTACTGTAAGTTAAAGAATAATTTTATGGATAAGCATTCTAAGATTTTCGTAGCGGGACATAGGGGATTAGTTGGTTCTGCTATTTTAAAAAATTTGCAATCTAAATCATACGATAACTTTATTCTTCGCACACATCAAGAATTAGATTTGTGCAATCAGGCAGATGTTGAAGCCTTTTTTGAAAAAGAACGTCCTGAATATGTGTTTTTGGCTGCTGCTTTTGTGGGAGGAATTATGGCAAACTCAAAATACAGAGCTGATTTCATATACAACAATCTGCAAATTCAGAATAATGTAATTCATTCTTCATATAAATATGGTGTAAAGAAGCTTTTGTTTCTTGGAAGCACTTGTATATATCCACGAAATGCAGTTCAGCCAATGCAAGAAAAGGCTTTGCTTACCGATGAGTTAGAATATACAAACGAACCTTACGCTTTGGCAAAAATTGCTGGCTTAAAAATGTGTGAAAGCTACAATTTGCAATATGGAACTAATTTTATTGCTGTTATGCCTACTAATCTTTATGGACCAAATGATAATTTTAATTTGGAAACTTCTCATGTTATGCCAGCTATGATAAGAAAGGCTCATTTGGGTAAGTGCTTGCAAAATAGGGATTGGGAATCTTTGCGAAAGGATTTAAACACTCGTCCTATTGAAGGGATAAATGGAGATAGTAATCAAAAGGAAATAGAAAATATATTAAGCAAATACGGAATTAAAGCAAAGGAAAATTCTGTGGAAATAGAGCTTTGGGGTAGTGGAAAGCCGTTAAGAGAATTTCTTTGGAGTGAAGATATGGCTGATGCTTGTGTTTTCTTGATGGAAAAGGTGGATTTTAAAGATACTTATTCAAAAACAGATAAAGAAATAAAGAATTGCCATATTAATATAGGAACTCAAACTGAAATTAGTATAAAAGATTTGTTTGCAATGGTTTGTGAAACTGTTGGATATTCGTCAGAGATTGTTTATAATAGTGAAAAACCCGATGGAACAATGAGAAAACTTACCGATTGCTCAAAATTGCATTCTCTTGGTTGGAAACACAAAATAGAGTTGCCACAAGGGGTGCGACAACTCTATGAATGGTATTTAGAAAGTCTTAAATAGCAACATTAAAGTCTCTTAACGCATCGTTGAGGGACGTTTTTTTATCTGTTGATTCTTTTCTTTTGCCTATTATTAAGGCACAATTTACGTTGTACTGGCCTGCTGGAAATTTTTTTGTGTAGCTTCCTGGAATTACTACTGAGTTTTCTGGAACTATTCCTTTGTATTCTATTGGTGTTTCTTGTGATACGTCTATTATTTTGGTGGATTGTGTGATTACAGTGTTGGCTCCAAGTACTGCTCCTTGTTTTATGATAGCCCCCTCAACGACTATGCAACGTGAACCAATAAAACAGTTGTCTTCTATTATTACAGGGTTTGCTCCAACAGGCTCTAATACACCTCCAATGCCAACTCCTCCTGATAAATGAACGTTTTTGCCGATTTGTGCACAGCTTCCAACTGTTGCCCAAGTATCTACCATACTTCCTTCATCAACGTATGCTCCTATATTAACGTAAGAGGGCATCATTATACAGCCTTTTGCTAAGAAACTGCCGTAACGTGCTACTGCCGGTGGGACACATCTTACTTGAAGTTCGTTATAGTTTTGTTTTGTGGGAATTTTGTCCCAGAATTTTAAGTCTTCGGCTTGCATATCCTTAGTTTCGCAAAGTGGAAAATACATTATAATGGCTTTTTTTACCCATTGGTTTACTTGCCACTCTCCATTGATTTTTTCAGCTACTCTTATTTTACCTTTATCTAATTGGTTAATGATTTCCAATATAGTATTCCTGACTTTATCTTCCTTTAATAATTCGCGATTTTCCCACGCTTGTTCTATAAGTTCTTGATACATATTATTTGTTTTTTTGAAAAATTATTAGCAAAAGTATGAAAAAACAAGGAAATATAAGTCTTTGTTGAGTTTTTGATAAAGTTATGAACAGATATTGATCTATCTTGTGTTTTGATTATCAAGAATTAATATTTTTATTAACAAGTTTTAAAGAGTTGTTTTTATTAAAAAAAACAATGAAAATGTTTGTTGATTACAAGATTGTTGTTATATTTGCAAAACAATGTTAGAAAAGAAAATTAATTATTAACAAAATTTTTACGACATGAAAAAAATTATTCTTTCAGTCCTTGCATTAGGACTTTCAATGGGTTTAATGGCTCAAAAAGTTTACAACGGAGCAGAACCTATCCAAGGTAAGTTAGCTCAAACAGCAAAAACTGGTAACATAGTTTATCCAGAAACATTTGAAGATTGTGCAAGCGTTGATGATCCTAAATTCTACACTCAAGATGGTGAATCTTTATGGTTAGGAATAACTGGAACAAACGCTTACATGGATTTAGCATATGGTCAAAGATATGTAGGAAACTACCAAGTTACAGGTATTGCTGCAGTTATGACAAACCTTCCAATTGAAGATGTTGAAGAAGAAATGGCTGCTACTGTAGTTGATATGAATGGAAACGAATTAGCAAGAGTAAACTTTACAACTGCTGATTTACCTCAATCAACTGAATCTTTCGCTTTTGATTTAGTAGAATTTGATTTCGCTAGCCCAGTTTCTGCAAGTGATTTTATGGCAGTAATTGAAGTTCCTGCTTTAACAATTATCGGCGAAGGTTCAGTAGGTGGAAATATAGCAATTATAGCTTCTACTGAAATAGATTGTGCATCTGGTGAAATGTCTTATTCTTATAGCGATTTAGAAGGAACAGGTGATTACGAATGGGTATCAATCCTTGAAGCATGGGGTGGTAGTGTTGATTTAGATATAATGATCTTCCCTAAAGTTTCAGGAGTTGGTTTAACAGAAGCTGAAGTTAACTCTTTATCATATGTTTACCCTAACCCAGCAAAAGACGAAGTATTAGTAGCTTCTTCTTTATCAATGGAAAGAGTTGAAATCGTTAACATGTTAGGTCAAGTTGTTTACTCAGCTGACGTAAACGGAAACTCAGTAAAAGTAAACACTGCTGAAATGGGTGCTGGTAACTATGTAGTTAAAATGTACACAGAAGCAGGAATGGCAACTAAAAAATTAGTAGTTGAATAGTCCTAATTAAACTATAATATATAGAAGCAAATCTGTTTATCAGGTTTGCTTCTATGTTTTTTTATGAAATTTTAAATAAAAATACAATGAAAAAACTATCAGTATTAATGCTTTCGTTAGTTATGACTTTCGGAGCAATGGCTCAAAACTTCTCTTTAATTAAAGGCGAAAAAACTTTTGAGCAAAAAGCAATTGAGTACGCAAAACAAAAAAGAAGTGGCGTACATACTCAAACACCAAAAACAAATCCTGCTGTTACAATAACAATCAACGATATTCAAGCAGCAACTGTTAATGCAACATTTACTCCTGCTGAAAATGTGGTTAAATATTATTTCTGTGGTACAGAAACAGGAATGATTGAAGATTTGGTAGAATTTTATGAAATGTTTGGTTTGTCAATGACAGTTGCAGAATACATAACTTACGTGGCACAAGATTCTTCTAATGTTGAAATGACAGTAGATGTAGAAGGATTCACACCAAACACTGCTTCTTCAATTTATGTTGCAGCTTTATTGAATGATGGAACTTACGAAGTTGTTACATCTGACTTTACAACTGCTTCTATTGGAGGTTCAGGAGATGCAGCTTTAACAATAAACGTATATGATATAGCAGAAACATCTGCTTTTATCAGCATAACTCCAAATGACCAATCAGCATATTATGGATTAATTCTTACAACTCAAGCAGAGTTAGATGGAATGGGCTTTAACAATGATTCAATAATGGCATACTTTAACGGAAATGAATATCAAAAGTATTACTTTGAACTTGATGAAGAAATGCCAGGTTTAGACCCTTCAACTACATATTTAGTTTATGCAATAGCTTTCAATGTTGACGGAGTTGCAAGTGAACTTTATGAAATTCCTTTCACAACTCTTGCATACGGAGGAGAAGGTCTTGCAGAAGTTGCAATGACTGCTACAAATCCAACTGCTAATTCTTTTGATATATCATTTGTTCCTAATGACCAAACAAATTATTACTACTATGTAATTGCTGACCAAACATTCTATAATGATTTAAACTTATCTACATCTGATGATGTTGTAGCTTGGGCTCAAGCTAATCAAGAAAAGAATTTCGGAGAATTAGGCGGAACAGTTAGCGATTTAGATATGGGAACAGAATACATTTGCTATGCTATTCCTTTCAACGCAAACAATGAATTAGGAACAGTTTCTTCAACAACAATAACAACTCTTTCACTTGGTGGAACAGGTGTTGCAGAAGTTGAAATCATAGTAGAAAATGTTACTGCTACAACTTTTGATGTTGCTTTCGAAATGAACGAAGAAACAGCTTACTATTACTATTTAATAGCAGAAGAATCAATCTTAGAACAATATGGTTTAACAACTCAAGAAGCTATTTTAGAGTATTTTGCTCAAAATGGAGAAAAAAGCTACGAAAACTTAGGTGGTACTATTTCTGATTGCGTAAACGGAAGCTTGATGAAAGTTTATACATTTGCTTACAATGGAAACAATGAACTTGGAACAGTTAATTTAGTTGATATAATAATGGGAGAAGGTGTTGTAGGATTGAACGATGTTATGACAAACGTAGATGTAAACATATATCCAAATCCAGCAAATAAGTTTATCAATGTTTCTTCACTTTCAATCATAGATAGAGTTCAAATAACAAATGTTTTAGGACAAGTTGTTATGGTAAAAGAAATAGGTGCTAATGGAGCAAACATTAACATTGAAAACTTAGAATCAGGAAATTATTTCGTAACAATCTATTCTAACGACGCTGTTGCAACAAAGAAATTATTAGTTAAATAGTTCCTTGCAATAAGTCTTAGTATTAAAAAAATAAATCAAAGAATTAATTTTTTAATTCTTTGATTTATTTTTTTATTTCTTTGCTTTATTTTATTTATCTTTGCAGAAGTAATAATAAAATTAAGTGATAGAGGATGGAAAGTAAATTACAAGCGCTTATATCAGAGGCTTTTAATGAGTTATATAAAGTAGAAATTGAAGCAAATGCTATTTCTTTAACAGCAACTAAAAAAGAGTTTAAAGGTGACTTTACTTTGGTGGTATTTCCTTTTACTCAAAAAACAGGGGAACGCAATCCAGTTGCTTTAGCTGAAAGAATAGGAGAATATGTTGTTGGAAAGTCAGAAGAAATAGAAGGATTTAATGTTATAAAAGGCTTTTTGAACTTTGAAATATCATCAAATTATTGGTTGAAATTCTTGAACGAAAACAACAATAAGGAATATGGATATCAACAAGCAAAAGATGATAAAACTATTGTTGTAGAATATTCTTCTCCAAATACAAATAAACCTTTGCACTTAGGACATATAAGAAATAACCTATTAGGTTGGTCTGTTGCAGAGATATTAAAAGCAAATGGATACTCTGTTAAGAAAGTTAATTTAGTAAACGATAGAGGTATTCATATCTGTAAATCAATGCTCGCTTGGCAAAAATTCTCTAATGGAGAAACTCCACAAAGCAGTGGAATGAAAGGTGACCATTTAGTAGGAAAGTACTATGTGGAATTTGATAAAGCATATAAGGCAGAGATAAATCAATTAGTTGAAAAGGGAATTGATAAAGAAGAAGCCGAAAAAACAGCACCAATTCTTTTAGAAGCGCAAGCAATGTTAAAGAAATGGGAAGAAAAAGATGAAGAAGTATTGAATCTTTGGAAGACAATGAATGGTTGGGTTTATGAAGGATTTGATGCAACTTACAATCAATTAGGTGTTGATTTTGATAAAGTATATTATGAGTCAGAAACATTCCTTTTAGGAAAAGACTTAGTTCAGGAAGGATTAGAAAAAGGAGTATTCTACAAGAGAGAAGATGGCTCAGTTTGGATTGACTTAACAGCAGATGGCTTAGACGAAAAGTTATTATTAAGAAAAGATGGTACATCTGTATATATGACACAAGACTTAGGAACAGCTTGTTTACGTCATAAAGATTTTGATTCAGATAGATTAGTTTATGTTGTCGGTAATGAGCAAAACTATCACTTTGCTGTATTAAAACTTGTTTTACAAAAGCTTGGAATGCAATGGTCTGATAATTTGTTCCATCTTTCTTACGGAATGGTAGAATTGCCTAATGGAAAGATGAAATCAAGAGAGGGAACTGTTGTAGATGCAGATGACTTGATGGAGCAAATGATTGAAACAGCAAAAAAACAAACAGAAGAACACGGAAAGACAGAAGGGTTTACAGAAGAACAAGCTAAAGAATTGTATTCTCAATTGGCTTTAGGTGCTTTGAAATATTTTATTTTGAAGGTTGATCCTAAGAAAAATATGTTGTTTAACCCTGAAGAATCTATTGACTTTAATGGAAATACAGGTCCATTTATTCAATACACACACGCAAGAGCTTGTTCTATATTAAGAAGAAGTTCAGAAGAAATTTCTTTAGATAATATAGATTTGAATTTTGATGCAACATTCAATGCAAAAGAATTAGAGGTAATAAAGACATTACACTCTTTTGGAAACGTAGTTCAACAAGCAGGAAAAACTTATTCACCAGCATTGATTGCTAACTATGCGTATGATTTAGCTAAAAACTTTAATGCATTCTACCAAGATACACCTATTTTGAAAGAAACAGATGAGAATTTGAAAAAAATGCGTATTTGTTTAACTCGTTTCACTGCAAATACAATAAAAACAGCAATGCATCTGTTAGGAATACAAGTTCCAGAGAGAATGTAATTTTAATATAATGGAAGGAGTCTTAATACAAACCGAAGAAAAGAAAGCCTTTGTTGATGACAAAGAGGGAGGTAGTGAGTTAATTGTCTTTAATGATGATATTCATACCTTTGTGTATGTTATTGACTGTTTGCAAACTATTTGTAAATTAAGCAAAGAACAGGCAGTTACTTGTACGAATATAATTCATTATAAGGGTTTGTGTATTGTAAAGCATGGTTCATACGATGTGTTAAAGCAAATGTGTATTGAATTAGAGAAAAAAGGACTCATTTGTGAGGTTAGATAAAATTTATAAATAATTAGAAATATGAATGTTTTTGTAATTTTATTAATTTTATTAGGAGGTTTAGGTCTTGTAGTACTTGAACTTTTGGCAGTACCAGGAACAACTATTGTTGGCTTGTGTGGATGCGGACTTCTTATATATGGAAACTATGAAGTCTTTACTAATTTCGGAGATATGTGGGGTTATACTTCTATTTTTATTTGTTCCGTAATTTGTATTGGCTTATTGATTTATTCATTGCGTTCAAAAACTTGGAAACGTTTTTCTTTGAACGCCTCAATCGACTCAAAAGTGAATGTAGTTGATGAAAAAATAAAAGTAGGAGCAGAAGGAGTTTCTATAACACGTTTAGCACCAGTTGGAATGGCGGAAATAAACGGAGAAAGACTAGAAGTCTATACTTCAACTTCGTATATAGATGCAAATACTCCTTTAATTGTAGAGGCAGTTGAAGGAAACAGAGTTAGAGTTAATGTAAAAAAGTAATAATTTAAAAAAATTAGTGTTATGAATTCAATCGTTTTTGGAACAATACTCGTAGTAGTATTTCTTATTGTGTTCCTTTATTTAGTTCCAATCAATCAATGGTTTCAATGTGTATTGAATGGAGTAAGAATATCTATAGTTCAATTAGTATTTATGCGTTGGAGGAAAGTCCCACCTGCAATTATTGTAAACGCGATGATTAACTCAAAGAAAGCAGGTTTGGATTTAAGTGCAGATTTATTAGAAGCACACTATCTAGCAGGAGGACATGTAAAAAGTGTTGTTAATGCTTTGATTTCTGCTGATAAAGCAAATATGTCATTGGACTTTAAAACTGCAACAGCTATTGACCTTGCAGGTAGAGATGTGTTGGAAGCAGTTCAAATGTCGGTAAATCCAAAAGTGTTGGATACTCCAGCTGTTACTGCAGTAGCAAGTAATGGTATTCAATTAATAGTAAAAGCGAGAGTTACAGTTAGAGCAAATATACGTCAATTAGTAGGAGGAGCAGGGGAAGAAACTGTTCTTGCAAGAGTAGGAGAAGGTATTGTAACTGCGATAGGTTCTGCAAAAAGTCATGCAGAAGTTTTAGAAAATCCAGATTCAATTTCTAAACTTGTACTTTCAAAAGGCTTGGATACAGGAACAGCATTTGAAATCTTATCAATTGATATAGCAGATATAGATGTTGGTAAGAATATCGGTGCGCAACTTCAAATGGACCAAGCATATGCTGATAAGAATATTGCACAAGCAAGAGCTGAAGAAAGACGTGCTATGGCTATTGCAGTAGAACAAGAAATGAAAGCTAAAGCTCAAGAAATGAGAGCAAAGGTTATAGAAGCAGAAGCAGAAGTGCCATTGGCATTATCTGAAGCATTCAAAAAAGGTAATTTAGGAATTATGGATTACTATAGAATGCAAAATATAAAAGCTGATACAGAAATGCGTGAAAGCATTGCAAAACCTGCATCAGTTGCAGAGCCAAAAGAATCTAAATGATTGTTGCAAAAGGAATAAAGGTAAATAATCTTAAGAATGTAGATGTAAGCATACCAACTAATAAGTTAGTTGTCATAACGGGTGTATCGGGTAGTGGAAAAACATCGCTTGCTTTTGATACTCTGTTTGCAGAAGGACAAAGAAGGTATGTTGAAAGTCTTTCCTCTTATGCAAGAGGTTTCTTAGGGAGAATGAATAAGCCCGAAGTTGATAAAATTTCGGGCTTGTCGCCTGCTATAGCTGTGGAACAAAGGGTAATGAATAGAAATCCTCGTTCTACAGTTGGAACAACAACAGAAATTTATGAATATATTAAACTTCTTTTTGCAAGGATAGGACGTACATATTCTCCTGTCTCAAATCAAGAAGTAAAACGCCATAGCGTACAGAATGTAGTAGATGATGTTTTTCAAAACTTTAAAGAGAAAGACAAAATTCTCATTGTATCTCCATTAAAGCTTAATCCAAAAGAAAATATCAAAGAGAAATTAGAACTTTTGATACAGTTGGGTTATGTGAGAATGATAATAAATGGAGAAATCAAAAGAATAGAAGATGTTTTAGAAGAAGGAAAACTGAAACTACAAGAGCTTAATCTATTGATAGATAGATTAACAATAGAAAAGGATAATGATGAAGTTTATATGCGATTATCTGATTCTGTGCATACTGCATTTAATGAATCAGATGGTTATTGTGACATAATTTTAGGCGAAGAGGTTTATCATTATTCAAATCGTTTTGAGGCTGATGGAATAACATTTGTAAAGCCATCTGTCAATTTCTTCTCTTTTAATAATCCTTATGGGGCTTGTCAAAAATGTTCTGGTTCAGGGCAAGTTGAGGGAATATCTGAGGATTTAGTAATTACACGTCCTGATTTATCGGTTTATGAAGGTGTGGTTAATTGCTGGAAAGGGGAGATTATGAAGAAATTTCAAAAGGATTTCATTAATAAAGCCTTTGAAAAATTCCCTATACACAAGCCTTATAATCAATTAACTGAACAACAAAAAGATTTTCTTTGGAATGCGAAAGGGAAAGTTACGGGAATAAATCAGTTTTTTGAGTTTATAAAATCGGAAAGTTATAAAATACAATATAGAGTCTTGTTGTCAAGATACACAGGACGCACCACATGTCCTGAATGTAAAGGGACAAGATTAAGAAAAGATGCTTCGTATGTTAAAATAGCAGGAAAATCCATAGTGGATTTAATGCTTTTACCTATAGATGAATTGTTAGAATTCTTTAATACATTGGAGTTAAACGAGTACGAAGCAAAGGTTACTCAACGTCTTTTAATAGAAATAAAGACTCGATTAAATTATCTTATAGAAGTAGGTTTAGGATATTTAACTCTAAATCGTCAGAGTTCTACTCTTTCAGGAGGGGAGAGTCAGCGTATTTCTCTTGCAACTTCTTTAGGTAGTCCGTTAGTTGGTAGTATGTATATATTAGATGAGCCAACAATAGGACTTCATTCTTGTGATACTCAAAGATTGGTTAATGTTCTTTTGAAATTAAGAGATGTAGGTAATACTGTAATAGTTGTTGAACACGATGAAGAAGTAATAAAAGCAGCTGATTATATTGTAGATATAGGACCTTATGCAGGTGTAAAAGGGGGAGAGGTTGTGTTTAGTGGAGCTTATGACGAAATGATAAAGAATTCTAATACACTTACTTCTCAATTTATAAAAGGAGAATGCACTATACCTTTGCCAGAGATTAATAGAAAATGGAAAGAGTATATTAAAATAGATAATATAACTGAAAACAATTTAAAGGATGTAAGTCTTAAACTACCTTTAAAAGTTAAAACGGTTATTTGTGGTGTCTCTGGTTCGGGTAAAACTACTCTTGTAAAGAAAGCTTTATTGCCTAATATACAAGGGTACCTTGGGTTAGCAATGGATTGTGTTCCAAAAAGTTCTCAAATAGAAGGTTCGTTATCTTTATTAGAGGCTGTAGAGATGATAGACCAGAATCCTATAGGACGTTCTTCGCGTTCAAATCCTGCAACATATCTTGGTGTATTTGATGACATTAGAGCTTTGTATGCAGAACAACCTCTTGCGAAAAAGAGGGGTGTAAAAGCAGGATTCTTTTCTTTCAATACAGAAGGAGGACGTTGTGAAGAATGTAAGGGAGAAGGAACAGTTACTATTTCAATGCAATTTATGGCAGATATTGTTTTAGAGTGTGAGCATTGTAAAGGTAAACGTTATAAGGAAGAAGCGTTAGAAGTAACATATAGAGATAAGAATATCGCACAAATATTGGATATGAGTATAGAGGAAGCCTATGAGTTTTTCTCTCAAGACTCTAATAATCTATGCAAGCGAATTACGCAAAAAATAAATTCTTTATTGGAAGTAGGACTAGGGTACTTAAAATTAGGACAAAGTTCTACAACTTTATCAGGTGGAGAAGCCCAAAGAATAAAATTAGCCTATTTCTTGTCAAAAGGAATTAATGAAAAGAAAACAGTCTTTATTTTTGATGAACCATCAACAGGTTTGCATTTTTATGATATTCTAAAACTTAATAAGTGTTTTGATAAACTAGTTGAATTAGGACATACTGTTGTTATCATAGAACATAATTTAGATATTATAAAAACAGCAGATTGGTTGATAGAATTAGGACCCGAAGGAGGAAAAAAAGGAGGGAATATCATCTTTGAAGGACAACCTAAATCCATTCTAAAAGAAGATACTCCCACTTCAAGATATTTAAAAGATAAATTCTTATCTTAGTATTTTTGTATATCAATCAATCTTACGCCGTCTAACCAAACGGCAATACAACCAACAGTTTTGTTGTCGCCTTTTATCTTAACAGGTTGTAGAGTCGTGGCATCGACAATTTCAAAATACTCCAAAGTGAATTCTTTTCTCATTTTAAATTCACTTTCTACATAACCCTTAACTTGTGAAACCGATAAAGTCTTCATTAAAGAAGCAGATTTCATAAGTATTTTGTGAATTTTTGGAGCAATAGCTCTTGCTTCAGGAGAAAGTCTTCTGTTACGAGAGCTTGTTGCTAAACCGTCTTCATCTCTAAATATAGGACACTCTACTATTTCAATAGGAATGTTGAATTGTCTAACTAAATCTTTTACGATTGCAACTTGTTGAAAGTCCTTTTCTCCAAAATAAGCTCTATCTGCTTTAGACCAGTTGAATAATTTATGAACAATAGTTGCAACTCCGTTGAAATGTCCTGGGCGTTGTGGTCCTTCTAAAACGCTTTCCAAACTTCCAAAACTGTAAGTAAACTCTGGCTCTTCTGCATATACCTCTTCTGCACTTGGTGCAAAGACTATATCGCATTCAACTTCTTCTAATAAAGCTAAATCGCCATCTAAATCTCTTGGATATTTCTCTAAATCCTCTTTGTTGTTGAATTGAATAGGGTTTACAAAGACACTGCAAATCAAAACATCGTTTTCTCTTTTTCCTCTTTTGGCCAAAGATAAGTGTCCTTGATGTAAAGCACCCATAGTAGGTAAAAGTCCAATAGTTTTCTTTTCTTCTTTTAGTTTCTCTACACAAGACAATAATTCGTCTATCTTATAACAAACTTGCATAACTATAAATTATTATTTTTATTAAATTCTTCATCATTATCTTCCTCAATCACTTCTTCGTAAGAAGTGAAACCTTCTTCCACTTCGTTAGAATCATTCTCCTCTTTCATAGGTTGAGAAAATGTTTTTTTAACTTGTTTAATCTTTATCACAGTATTAATTAAAAAACTTATGATATAAACTCCAATAGTAAAGCCCCACGTTGACATAAAGCTACGAAGCTCTACATCTTTTACATTGTCTGCAAAAATAGCTATAATAAAGGTAATTAGAATACTAGCTAAAATGCTTGAAATCTTTAAAATGAATTTACAGCAACTATTACATAAAGCGATAATTACGGCAAAAATAATAGCAATAGGAATAGAGTCAATTTTTACACTTTTGTTAAACAATAGCAAACAAATGAGTGTAGAAATGAAAACAATTAAAGCTCTAATCCAAAAGCTTTTTTTAGAAGAAGAAGTGTCGTTATTGAAATTGATATTAAAAACTCTCATAAATTCAATTTAAAATGCAAATATACAATCCTTTTTTCAAAGAAAAAAACCTATGTTTTTAAAAAAATGTTCGTACATTTGCAAAAAACTAAACAAAAACAGAAATTAAAATGAGATTATTAGAAGAAAAAGTAGCTCTTATTACAGGAGCATCTCGTGGAATAGGAAAAGCAATAGCATTAGAATTCGCAAAACAAGGCTGTAATATAGCTTTCACTGATGTAAGAGAAGATGAAAATATGAAAGCTTGTGAAGCTGAATTAATAGCATTAGGAGTTAAAGCAAAAGGATATGCTTCTAATGCAGCATCATTTGAAGATAGCGCATTATTAGTAGAAAACATAGTAAAAGAATTTGGAAGAATAGACGTTTTAGTAAACAACGCAGGTATCACAAGAGACAACTTGTTGATGAGAATGACAGAACAAGATTGGGATTTAGTGATAAATGTAAACCTAAAAAGTATATTCAACTTAACTCACGCTTGCCAAAAGATAATGTTGAAACAAAGAAGTGGTTCAATTATTAATATGAGTAGCGTAGTAGGAGTAAGCGGTAATGCAGGACAAAGTAACTATTCAGCTTCAAAAGCTGGTATCATAGGATTTACAAAGAGTATTGCAAAAGAATTAGGTTCTAGAAATATTCGTTGTAATGCAATAGCTCCAGGATTCATTATTACTGATATGACAGCTCAATTATCAGAAGAAGTAAGAAAAGGTTGGGAAGAAAAAATTCCTTTAAGAAGAGGTGGAAAACCAGAAGAAGTAGCAAAAGCTTGCGTATTCTTAGCATCTGATTTAAGCTCTTATGTATCAGGACAAGTAATTCACGTTTGTGGAGCAATGAATTGTTAAGAAAAATAAATTAAAATATATAGAGATATGCAAAAATTTGATCCAGCAACAGCAATTAGCGCTGTTCAAAGTATTTCATCAGAAAGAGGAGTGAATCCAAATATAAACGATTCAGCAACCTTTACTTTCCCTTACGGACAAACAATGACAGATACATTCCACGGAGAAACAGAAGGATACTATCTTTACTCTCGTCACTGGAATCCATCAAACTTCTCATTATGCCAAGCACTTGCTGCAATGGAAGGTACAGAAGCTGCATGGGTAACAGGTTCAGGAATGGCTGCAATTACATGTTCTTTAATGCACTTCTTAAAAGCTGGTGACCATTGCGTAGCATCACAAACAGTTTATGGAGGAACATTCGCATTCTTAAAGAACTATATCGTAAACTATGGTGTGGAAGTAACTTTTGTTGATACAACAAATCTTGAAGAAGTAAAAGCAGCAATGCGTCCAAATACAAAAGTTGTTTACACTGAATTGATGTCAAATCCTTTGTTAAGAATAGCTAACATTTCTGCATTAAAAGAGATAGCAGCAAACGGAGGAGCAAAATTATTAGTAGATAACACATTTACACCAATGATATTCTCTCCATACAAATTAGGAGCAGACGTAGTAATCTACTCGATGACAAAATTTGTTAATGGAAAGAACGACTGTGTAGCAGGTGCAATCTGTGCAGATGCTGCAACAATCAACGCAATGATAGATGTAAATGACGGAACTGCAATGTTATTAGGACCAGTATTGGATTCATTCCGTTCAACTTCTATCTTGAAAAACCTATATACATTACATATCCGTATGCAACAACACTCTAAAAATGCTGCATACTTATCTAAGAGATTCAATGAAATAGGCATCAAAGCAAACTACCCAGGTAATGATGATCATATTGACCATGAATTAATGAAAGCTCAAATGAACGAAGGATATGGTTTTGGTGGTATGATAGCTATCGACCTTGGAACAGCAGAAAGAGCTAACCAATTTATGGAAGCAATGCAAAATAAAGGCGTTGGCTACTTAGCTGTATCATTAGGTTACTTCCGTACATTATTCTCTTGTTCAGGAAAATCTACTTCATCAGAAGTTCCAGAAGATGTACAAAAGAAAATGGGTATGAGCGAAGGATTAGTTCGTTACTCTGTAGGTTTGGATAATGATATGGAACACACATTCCAATTAATCCAAGAAGCTTTAAAAGAAATCAACTTTATCTAATAAAAAGCTTTATTTTAAAGGTAATAACTCTTTGTTTTGATAAATTAAAACAAAGAGTTATTTTTTTTATTCTTTGTTTTATCGGAATTATTCTTTGTTTTTTTGCTTTATATTTTACCCCAGAATTTTCTTAAAAACCATTCGCTTGAGAAACAAATGATAATTAAAATCCAATACCAAATAGATGTTAAAAGTCTATGGTTTGTTTCTATTTCATGAATGATTGGTTTTGCGTCTTCTTGCTTATTGAGTAGTTCTTTTAGCTTGTTTATCTCTTTTGCTTCTACCATTTGTCCATTTGTTTTAACGGATAGGGTATAAAGTAAATCGTGCTTTGCAACTAAATCAATAGCTTCTAATTCGCTTGCAGATACGATAAAGCTTCCTTTGTCTGTATAGTTTATTCCTCCAAAGTTTGTATTTGCTGTAAAACTGTATTTTCCTGCTTTTAAATCGGAGATGTCTAAAGAGTATGCGTTATGTGTTTTTGAAAATATATAATCATATGTGTCGCCTTTTTCATTCTTTAAGTTTATCTTTACTTCTAATGTATTAATAAGTTGATATGCTTGATTATATAGTTCTGCTTCTAGTTTTATTTTTTGACTTTGATTATATATATTTTCGTGCTTTATTTTGAAGATACTTTTATCTTTGTCGCTAACTAAATATTGAATAGTCTTTTGTATTAGTTCGTCAATTTCGTCATTAGTGTTATTAAGTAAATAGTTTCTTAATCGCCATTTCCAAATATCTTCTCCACATATAATTGCAGATTTATTGTCTGCGTTGTTGTTAAATGCAATTAAAGGGTATTCTGTTTTTGATGAATTATGAGTTTGGTAAATCAATGTTTGTAACCCTTGAGAGCTTTCGTAACGTGCAAGAGGAGTGGTTAAAGGTGGAAGATTGTTAAATATCTCTGTTGCTTTTTCTGTAAGGCTAAATAGAGAGAAATTGCTATTAAATCTCGCTAAAGAAGGAGTTTGTGTATTTTTGTTGTAAACGTTTATTTTTAATCCATTGTTGAGTTGGTTGAATAGATTGAAATTAGTTCTTTTACCTATGATATATAAAATTGGAATATGATTTTCTTGTAGTATTTTTAGGGTTTCATAAGATGCATTATCACATGGTAATTGATGGGCAATCACCAAATTAAGTTGGTTTTGTTGTTGTATTTCTTTAAGGTTTGAAATATTAGTTAGATTATAGTTTTTATTCTTGTTTACACTTTGTTTGATTGCTGCAATATCAGGGTGTGCACCTGCAGAAAGGAATATGATATTCTTGCGAGAGTCTAATATGTTTACAAAGAAGGTTCTTGTGTTGTTTTCTTTGTTTATTTCGTCTTTTAAATTGGTAATGCTTACTGTATATGATTGTAAACCTGCTTCAAGAGCGGAGAATGTTGTTGGTATTTCTAATGAGAAATCTTCTTCGCTTATTGTAATGTCTTTACTGAAAAGAGATTTTCCTTTGTGAGATAGATTTACTCTTGCTTTTTCTTCCTTTGCTTTCTTTGCATTTATTGTGATTTCTAATGGACAAATATCCTCAGTATAAGATATTTCGTTATATCTTAATGAAGTAATACTTAAATCTTTTCTCTTATTGGTATCACCCATTGCAATTGTGTAAATAGGGCAAGGAATTTTGTCAAGTGAATTCAAAGGGTTGCTTCCGTAATTGTTTATTCCGTCTGAAGCTAATATTATTGCAGAAAGGTTTTGATTAAAGTATTCATTTTGTATGTCGTTTAAAACTTGTGCAATGTCTGTTTGATAGTCATTGAAATCAAATGTCGGTGTTTCATTTATTTGTTTTCCAAAAGAATAAATCTTTGTATTAAAGTCTTTGTTTAAAGATTCTGATAAGTTAAATAAGGATTTTATATATTCATTTTTGTAAAATGATGAATCTTTTGTTTTTGTTATAGAAGATGAATTGTCTTGAGCGATTACTATTATAGGCTTTTCTGTTATGTTTGTTTTCTTTCTAATGATAGGGTTGAGAAGTAAAAACAATAATAAAAAAATACCCAATAGTCTTAAGCTAAATAGAGCTATTGTTTGTTTTTTCGAAAATGAATTTTTGGTGTAAAAATATATAAACCAAGCAATTGCCGATGAAAAAACAATGATTGGGATTAACCACCAAAGAGAATATTCTGTGAACATATCCTTATGCTATTCCTCTTTCTTTTTTAATTTTCTCGTATGCGTTTGCTATTTCTTGGAATTTTTCTTTTGCAGCCTGTTGTGCTTCTGCTCCAAGATGTGCAACTTTATCAGGGTGATATTTTATACACATACGTTTGTATGCTTTCTTAACTTCTTCATCAGAAGCTTCTTTTGTGATTTGTAAGATAACGTATGCAGAGTCTGTTTGCTCAAAATACATTGCCTCTATTGTCTTATAGTCTTGTTGAGATAGTCCAATAAGATTTGCAATGCGTGCAATCAAATCTTTCTCTATGCCTGAACATAACCCATCTGCACATGCTATTCCATAAAGATAATGAAGTAATTGAAGTTTTGCTGAATAAGGGATATTTAATCTTACTTTCTCGCAAGATTGATATAAATTTATATCTTTGTCTAAAAGTTGTCTTAATATATCAAGTTTGTTTAGTGCGCTATCTTCGCCAAAGTTTTTAACCAAAAATTCTTTTACATAAGAAAGCTCTGATTTCATCACCTTTCCATCGGCTTTCATCACTGCTGCCGAAAGAACTAATAAAGCCATTATGAAATCGCCTTTTTCTTCTCCTTGTGCGTATTCCTTGTTTATGAGTTTCTCAATAAAAGACCCCGCAGCATATCCTATGATAGAGCCCCAAAACCCTCCACCAAAAAGTCCTAATATAGTTGTTATCCATTTTATAATACCCATAGCATTTTTTGCGTTATAAATTCGTGCAAAGATACAAATTAACTATTAAAATGTCTTATCTTTGCAAACTTAAAATAATATTTTATTAATATGAATGAAATTATAATAGCGTATTTTATTCTTTTTATCGCATGTTTATTGAGTGGAAGCTTAGTTTTTGTTCTTAATAAACACCCAAAATTATTATCATACATAGGCGTATTTGGAGGAGCTTTCTTATTGGCAGTTTGTTTTGTGCATCTATTGCCTGAAGCACTTACTTTACAAGGAGACACACACATTTGCTCTGAACACCACTCTCACGAACACTCTCATTCTCACAGTATTTTGAGTGTAGGAGTCTTTGTTTTGATTGGATTTATCTTGCAATTAGTTTTGGAATTGCTTTCAAACGGTGCAGAACATGGACATATACACGATGAACATCATCATAAAGATTCGTTTCTTAAAGCAATAATGATTCTTCTTGGAGTTTCCATACATGCCTTTTTAGAAGGATTTGCACTTGTTGTCAATGGAGAAGTAAATCATTCTCTTTTGATAGGTGTCGTTTTACATAATATACCTATTTCAATGCTTTTGGTAAACGCCTTTATGATTGCAAATTGCTCAAAAATCAAATCATTTTTATTGCTATCTACCTTCGCAATAATGGGCGTTCTTGGCTCAATGTTAAGTATAAGTTTTGATTTTCTTCAAAACTATATGGGATATGTAATAGGTTTTGTAGTAGGTATCCTCTTGCATGTTTCAATTAGTACACTTTTTGACTCAAAAGAAAGTCATAAATATAATTTTGTAAGGTTTGTAGTTGTAATAATCGCATTTGCATTAGCGATTGTGTTGTCTCACTAAATTCAGAAAAGGAATAATAAATGAAACTCTCAATAGTAATAGTCAATTATAACGTAGAATACTTTTTAGAACACTGTTTGTATTCTGTACGTAATGCAATAAAAAACATAGATGCAGAGGTGTTAATCGTAGATAATAATTCGGTTGATGGCTCTGTAAATATGTTAAAACAAAAGTTTCCTGAATTTTATTTGATTGAGAATAAGGAAAACGTAGGCTTTGCAAAGGCAAACAATCAAGCAATGCGCATCGCAAAAGGCGAATATATACTTCTGTTAAATCCCGATACTGTTGTAGAAGAAGACACTTTTGAAAAATGTATTGCCTTTATGAATTCTCATCAAGATTGTGGAGGTTTAGGAATCAAGATGATTGATGGGCAAGGAGAGATTTTAAAAGAAAGTAAACGAGGATTTCCAACACCATGGGCGAGTTTTTGTAAAATGAGTGGCTTAACTGCACTGTTTCCAACCTCAAAAAAATATGCACAATACTATATGGGGCATCTTTCATACGAAGAAACCAATCAAGTAGACATACTTGCAGGTGCATATATGATGATGAGAAAAGAATGTTTGGATAAAGTTGGGCTTTTGGACGAAGACTATTTTATGTATGGCGAAGACATTGATTTATCTTATAGAATAACACTTGGAGGATATAAAAACTATTATTATCCCGAAGCACAAATAATACACTACAAAGGCGAATCAACAAAGAAATCCTCTCTAAACTATGTCTATACATTCTATAACGCAATGGCAATCTTTGCAAGAAAACACCTAGATGCCAAGCAAAATAAATTATATAGTTTTATTATAAAATTGGCAATTTGGATAAAAGCTTTCTTTGGATTTTTTACTAGAATATTCAAAAGCTTTGCTTTGCCAATTGTTGATTTTGCATTAATTTATATCGCGTTTTATTTCCTTGAAACCACATGGGCAGAATATTATTGGGGTAGGGCAGACTACTATCCACCACACTATATGTTGATTGCCGTACCGTGTTATATTCTCATTCTGTTAAGTTCTGTATATGTCGCAGGAGGATATTCCAAAAAAATAAGACTGCAAAAAATTATTTCAGGAATATTCGTTGGAATGTTAGTACTATTAGTATTCTATTCCCTATTACCAGCCGAATTGCGCTACTCTCGTGCATTAGTTCTAATGGGTTCAGTGATGAGTTTAGTTGTCTTGTTGCTTATTCGCTTTGCAATTAAATTTATTCGCACAGGTAAACTATCATTTAAAAACGATGAATTCCTAAGATGTGCTATAATCGCAGACGAAAAAGAAGCAGAAAGAGTTGCCAATCTAATCCACTCCACTAATCTAAAACCCGAATTTATTGCACTTGTAGGCGTAGATGAAAAACCAAACAAAGAAACTTTTGTAGGAACAATATCTCAAATCGAGGATATAATTCGCATATACTCACTTAACGAAGTAATCTTTTGTGCAAAAAGCTTAACACAATCAACAATCAATAACCTAATGAATCGATTGGCGAAAACAAATGTTAAATTCACCATTGTGCCACCAACAGCCGATTTTATAATAGGTAGTAATACCATAAACTCTCCAACAGACTTATATGTAGTTAGCTTAAATAGTGTTAGTAATGAAGACAATAAGAGAAAGAAACGTATTTTTGACTTTGTTTCATCATTATTTTGTTTAGTCTTTGCAGTAATTATAATGTGGTTTGTAAAACGTCCATTGGGCTTTGTAAAAAACAGTGTTTTAGTCCTTTTTAATTTTAGAACATGGATAGGTTATGGTAATGATAATGAAAAAAATATCAAAGGATTACCAAAATTAAAAAAATCAGTGCTATCACCACTTGATATGCTTAAAGATGAAAACCTAAATGAAAACGATAAACAAAAACTAAAACTCCTTTACGCACGAAATTATAGAGTAAATAATGATATAAAAATATTATTTAAATGTTTTAGAGATTTAGGTAAAAAATAAAACAATATATTTTTTGTAAAATTTCTTGTAATTAAAATATTTTTTTTATTTTTGCATCAAGAAATATTAGAAACAAAAATTATACGCCTATAGATAAGATTATTACTTTTTATAATTATTAGAAAACAAAAAAGATTTTTTAATTGTATTAATTGTTAATTAGGTATTCCTTATTATATAAAATAGGGGGTTCTTTTTATAAAAAAGTTTAATCTTATGAAAACTATAGATAAAAGAAGTGACTATGAATTAGTTCAGGCGTATGTGTCAGGAGAAAAAAAGGTGTTTGATACCTTGGTTCGTCGTCATCAACAAAAACTTTATAATTACATCAATTCAGTTGTCAAAGATAAAGACGCTGCCGATGATATTTTTCAAGATACTTTCATAAAAGTTGTTAATGTATTAAGAGGTGGTACTTATAGGGAGGAAGGTAAGTTTCTTCAATGGATAATGCGAATTGCCCACAATCTCATTATAGATTATTTCCGCAAAGAGCAAAAAATTAAATATGTTCGCTCAAATGATGAAGTTGATGTTTTTGATATGCTAGGTAATTTTGAGGATTCACAAGAAACTCGTTTGATTAAGAAACAAATAGACAGGGATTTGAGAAATCTTGTGAAGCAATTGCCTGAGGAACAACGAAGAGTATTAATTATGCGTCATTATGCGGATATGTCGTTTAAGGAAATTGCAGAGCGTACAGGTGTTAGTATTAATACAGCTCTTGGTAGAATGCGTTACGCTTTGTTGAATATTCGTAAAATGGCTGAGGAAAAATCTTTAATTTTAAGTATTTAATTTTTTAGGGTTAAAACAATATCATAGGTTTGTTTTGCGTTTAGCTAGAAACAAAAGCAAAATTGCCTATGATAGATTATTATATTTTTTCACAAATCCAAGACTGGGAACAAGATTTAGAACGTGAGGAAGAAAATATTCGAGAAGAGATAATACAACACGTTATTGATTATTCAAGAGCACAATTGGTTTACAGTAAAACATTAGATGAAAACATTACAATCTGGCTTAACTAATAAAATACTTATAGTTGGTCCATGTTCGGCAGAGAGTAAAGAACAGTTGAGACAAATTGCAAGTGGGTTATCAAAATTTAATCTAAATTATTTTCGTGCAGGCATTTGGAAACCTAGAACTATGCCTTCAAGTTTTGAGGGTGTGGGGAGTATTGGTTTGACTTGGCTTAAGGATATAAAAAAAGAGTATTCTTTAAAGGTTTGTTGTGAGGTTGCTAATCCAAATCATGTTGAACAATGTTTAAATGCGGGAATAGATGCATTGTGGATAGGAGCGCGAACTACAACAAATCCATTCTCTGTACAAGATATTGCAGATTCCTTAAAGGGAGAACAAATGCCTATTTTTGTTAAGAATCCTTTGAATCCCGATTTGAAACTATGGATAGGAGCAATAGAGAGATTGCAAAAGGCTGGTATAGAGAGTGTTTTTGCCGTTCATAGGGGGTTTTCTTTAACTGATAATGGGATATATAGACAAACTCCATTATGGCAAATACCTATTGAATTAAAGCGTATATTTCCTGAAATTAAAATAATATCTGATTCATCTCATATTGCAGGGAAAAGAGAATTTGTTGCAAGTCTTTCTCAAACTGCCATGAATTTAGGACTTGATGGTTTGATGTTAGAGGTGCATAATCAACCTGATTTGGCAAAGACTGATTCTCAGCAACAATTGTCGTTGCAAGAGTTTGAGAATTTGATGAATAATCTCAATATAACCAATACAGATGAAAATTATTTGCCTGAAACAATAGAGGTTTTGAGAAATAAGATTGATAATATTGATAAAAAGATAATAGAGTTATTGGGTGAAAGAATGGTTGTGTCAAATCAAATAGCTCAAGTGAAAAAGCGGTTGAATCTCTCTGTATTACAGGTGAATAGATGGAGTAAATTGTTGTCGGATAGAATGGTATATTCCAACAAGAAGCAATTGTCGGAAAATTTTACAAAAGAATTATTTGAATTAATACACAAAGAATCAGTGCGTATTCAAGATGAAATTATAAAAAAAGAATAAAAAAATAGGAGAAAACACTTGTTATAAACAAAAAAATATGTACTTTTGTAAAACGAAAAAAATTATTAACTTTTTTAAAAATAAACATCATGAAATTAAGAAGATTATTTTTAGGAGCAGCTATCGTTGCATTGATGGCAGCTTGTGGAGGAAAAGCAACTGAAACTGCAACTGAAACTGCAGTTGAAGCTACACCAGAAGTAGAAGCAGTAGAAGAAACTACTGAAGCTCCAGCTGAAGAAGCACCTGTTGCAGCAGCACCTGTAAAAGAAGAAAAGAAAGCTGATCCATGTGAGGCTAAAGTTAAAGCATTTGAAAAATTCGTTGATGAATTAGTATTAGCTCAAAAAAATAAAGCTAATTCAGCAAAAGATTTAAAAGCTTTCTCTGAAATGTTAAAACAAGCTCCTGAACAAGAAGCTGCAGTTAAAGAATGTGTTGAAAACTCTGATTTCAAAACAAGAGTTCAAAATGCAATCATGAAATGCAAACAAATCAGAAGCCAAAAATAATAAAAATCTGATTGAAAAATAAAAAAGGTTCGGAAAAACACCGAACCTTTTTTGTTTCTTATAATTTGCAAAGTTCCTCGACTAGATTGTCGGATCCTTCGAAAATTTCTGAGATATGTGTTGCTACCATATAAGCAGGGGTAGTAACAATTTTGTGTTTTACATCAACAGCTACTTCATTTGATTTACATATTTGGTGATTACATCCTAAGAAAATAGCGTCTTGTGCTGCAGGACAATCGTTTCCAAGTGTTAGTGTAGGATTTTCATCTCCAAGAACTTTGGCTAAAAGCATTGGTGCGATACATAAAGCGCCTATGGGTTTATTTGCAGAATATGTTTCAAGTATTGCCTTTTCTACTTCTTGATTTACAGTTATGTCTTTTCCAACAAAGGCGTAGTTGCTTAGGTTTTGTGCAGCACCCATACCACCTGGTATTATTAAAGCATCATAATCTTCATTTTTGTACATAGATAATGGTTTTATATTTCCTCTGCAAAGTCTTGAAGCTTCTAATAATATAGTGCGTTTTTCGCCATTAGCCTTTCCTTCTATGTGATTGAATACATCAAACTCTCCATTAGGAGCAAAGCATTGGTATTCTATTCCTCTTTTGTCAATGGCTAATAAAACAGATAAGGTTTCGTGTGTTTCGCTTCCGTCTCTGTTTCCACAGCCTGCTAAAATTACTGCAATCTTTTTCATAATTTATCTTGATTTAAGTATTCTTTGTTCTATTGAGGTAGTGGAATACCCCTCTAAATAAGTAATTGTTTTTATTTCTCCACCTTTTTCGCATACGATGTCGTAGCCAACAATATCTTCTACTTTGTAATCAGCGCCTTTTACTAATACGTCAGGTTGTACTTTTTTGATTAGTTCATATGGAGTGTCTTCATTGAAAAGTATAACTGCATCTACAAAAGTTAAAGAGGCAAGTATGTGTAAGCGCGATTGTTCATCTTGAAGTGGACGATGTATTCCCTTTAATCTTTTTACGCTTTCATCTGTATTAACGCCTATTATTAGTTTATCACCCATGTCTTTGGCTTTTGCAAGGTAGTCAACGTGTCCAAGATGCAATAAATCAAAGCAACCATTCGTGAAAACTATTTTTTGATTATTTGTATTCCACTCAGCTAATATAGTTTCTAAGTTTTCAGAGTTTATTATTTTATTTTTAACTCTCTCTAATTCTGTCATAAATTATTGATTTTTAATAATTTTCTTTGAAGAGAAATATACGAAAGCAATCAAACCCACAATGATTGTTCCAATTTGAGAACTTATCCAATTAAGCCAACCAACTACATATCCAATTGCTCTGCTGATGTCATAGTTTGCAAGAACTTCTGCAAAGATTGCTGGTTGCAAACCAATGCCACCTGGAGTTATCATCGGACCAAAAGCACCTATAACAGTAGTTGCGAGTGCTTGAATAATGTTTAAGCATTGAGTTTCTGCAAGACATTTGAAGCAAATAAAGGTTCCTGCTATCCATAATCCCCAAATTAATAGTGAATAAAAGATAAAAAGTAATGGATTTTTAAGTTTTAATATACTTTTTATCCCTTCAAGAAATCCTATAAGTAAGTTCTTTATCTTATTGTAAGATTTATTATTTGTAATCTTTCTTTTGAATGCAAAAAATAATGCGATGATTACTATCAAACACACAAAACCTATTATGGCTAATTGAAATAGACTATTAATATTAAGATTGAAATTTCTTTCAATATAGTTTAATAATAAATCTCTTTGGATAATGAGAGTGAAAAGAAGTAGAAAGGCAAAGATAAGCATATCTATCACTCTTTCTGTAACGATTGTGCCAAGTGATTTTTCTATTGGAATGTTATCGCTTTTTTTCAGCATTGTACAACGCACAATCTCTCCAAGTCTTGGCACAGCAAGATTTGTAAGATAACCACTCATAACGGCAAGAAAACTATTTGTGCGAGATACTTTGCTGTTAAATGTTTCACTCATAAGCCTCCAACGTAAGGCTCTGATATAGTGGGAGAGAAGACTGATGATTACTGCAAAACCAAACCAAAAATAATTAGTTTGTTTTAAAGATTGCCAAATCTGAACCCTTTCTTCATTACCAAGTTTTTGCCAAAACCAATAAATAAATGCGAAACCAAGGCAGATGAAGAAAAGAGTTTGGACTATATTTTTAAGTTTAGATTTCAATATATTAAACGACTTTGTTCTCTTGTGGGAAAATAACGGTTGGTTTCCAGCTTTTAGCTTCTTCAAAGTCCATAGTAGCATATGAAACAATAATAACTAAATCTCCTTTTTGCACTAATCGTGCAGCAGCTCCGTTAAGACATAGTGTTCCTGAACCTCTTTCTCCTTTTATTACATAGGTTTCAAAGCGTTCTCCGTTATTTATATTGTATATATGTACTCTTTCGTTTTCTATTATGTTAGCTGCATCCATCAAGTCTTCGTCAATAGTGATAGAACCTATATAATTTAAGTCAGCTTGTGTAACAACAGCTCTGTGTATTTTTGATTTTACAACTTCTATTTGCATTATCTTTTAGTATTTTTTCAATCTGCAAAGTTATGAATTTATATTGAAAAAAATAATTCTTCGGTTTATTATTTTTATTCTTTGTTTTAGAAAATTGATTCTTTGATTTATTTTGTTAATTCTTAGATATAATTTTCTAAAAACACAAGTTTTAAAACCTTATAGATAACGAATGCGTTTACAAGGTTGAAAACAATTCCCCAAACGAATGCAGGGATTTTCGTAACCTTATGTAAAAGATTACAATCTCCACTTTTTTTAGCTTTAAAGAAAGATAGGTGAAGTATTGTAAAACAAGCTTTTGTGTTGTCTATAAGTATTAATGTTGTATAGATGAATATTATAAGTTTTTCAATAGGAACAGAGGTTGGAAATAGTGTAAGAGCAAGATTGATACATGAAAAACATATTGTCCACACGAGCGCATATGTGTTTCTTATGTAGAATAATAAAATGAAAAATGAGTAGATTGTTATACCTATTATTAACCAATGAGTAAATCCCTTTGCAATGCAAAAAATGAAAAGTAAGGAAATTAAACTACAACCTATATAGCCAGCAAGTGAACTCAAAAATGTCCTGAATTTACTCTTACTTAAACTTATGCAACTGCCTTCTGTTGTTTCTTCAAATTTGATTTCTTTTACTTTATTTCCAAGTATTAAAGAAACCAACGCGTGAAAACTCTCATGAAAAAATGTATTTAGAGTATTTAACCAAACTCCAGGCTTTTTGGTGTAACTCAATATTATACATATTGTTACAATTATTATTTTGATTGCCATATTTCCCATGCTTTTTCTGCTTGTTGATACAACATTTGCGAGCCATCAATAGTTTTAGCTCCTCTTTTTTCACATTCTTTCATTAATAGAGTAGGTGATGGATTGTAGATTAAATCAAAAATTTGATGAGTAGAGTTGATTTTATTCAAATCTATATTCGGCATTTTATGTTCTAAACTATGCATTCCAATAGGTGAAGCATTGACAAAAAGAGCATTGTTGCAAAAAGTTTGATTCATTTCATCGTAAGAGATTTGCTCTTCCTTTGGATTGCGACTTACTATTTTTGAAGGAATGTTGTGTTTATCTAATATGTGTTTGATAGTTTTTGATACTCCACCGCTACCTAATATGTATGCGTTTTGAATTTTTGATAAACATAGTTGATTTAATAAACTATGTTCAAAACCATAAGCATCAGTATTATATCCTTGTAGTTCAATATTAGAATTTTGTCTAATGATTTTCACGCAATTAACATTCCCACAAGCCTTTGCCGTTGAACTTAATTTGTCTAAATATTTTAATATTTCTTGTTTGTAAGGCATAGTTACACAAAAGCCTTTTAAGTTTTTGTGTGAGTGAATTATCTCTTTGATTTCATCTATTTGCCTTATTTCAAAAAGGTGAAAAGAATAATCTAATCCTAATTCGATAAACTTTCTATCAAAATGTTTTTTTGAATAGGAGTGAGAAAGAGGAAATCCAATTAGTCCGAAGCTTTGATTTAAGCTTTTGTTTGTTTCTTTTTTGATAAGCCTTTATAGATTAGATAGATTACAAATAAAGCTCCTAATCCAAGTAGGATATAAGAAAGTTCATGACTATATTTGTCAATTAAGTCTTTGTTTCCGTGTCCTATGTATCCCAAAACAGCAAGCATTATATTCCAAATGAAAGCTCCAAGTGCAGTGAAAGAAACAAAACTAATAAGATTCATCTTTGCCAATCCGGCAGGTATAGATATAAGTTGGCGAATGCCAGGCACTAATCTACCAATGAATGTTGAGCTTTTGCCGTGTTTGTCGAAGTATTTTTCTGCTTTTTCTACTTTTTCCTTGCTCAAAAGACACATTTTGCCAAAACGAGTCTCTACAAACTTATAAATTATTGGGCGTCCAAGCCATAAAGCCAAGAAATAATTTATCAAAGCACCAATTATAGCACCAATAGTTGCGAAAACAACAACCAAAACTATATTCATATCGCTATCTTCTTCCAAGGATTTGTAGGCAGCAGGAGGAACAACTACCTCTGATGGAAAAGGAATAAAACTACTTTCAATAGTCATAAGCAAAGTTACAGTTCCGTAGTTCATGTTATCCATATACCATGAGGTAACATTTTCTATTATGTTTTTGTTATCTGTTTGATTTTCGTTTTGAGCCGTTGCACTAAAACTTATACATGCAAAAACTATACTTAAAACAAAGATTTTAATGTTATTCTTCATCGTTTTTTAATTCGTTAATGATTTGTTCAAAATTTTCTATTACTTCTGTATCTTTATTTTCTAATATTCTTGATACTAATTTTTTTACAAAAGAATTACCATATATTATTACAGAATTTTGGATTAATTCTGCTAAATCTTCTTTTGGCGAATTTGTTTCAAAGATTAATTTGGTGTATAGAATGATTATAGAAGAAAGACTATCTTCTAAATTTGGTAAATAGCCTTGTTTGAATATTTCAGAACTTAAACCATCCAATAACTCCAAGGCAAACATTTTATCGTCATTTGATAGGAGAGTTGCCCATGATAGAATTACAATAGAAAGTATGGCGTATTGAGCTTCTAATTCATAGATATTAGGCTCTTCTTTTGACTTTTCATTAGCAATGTCATCTTGAATAATGTCATAAATATCTTGGTAGAAATGATTTGCTTCGTCTATATTCCCCATCAAATATAGCAATTCAGCAAAATTAACTCTTGAACCGATATTTCCATTGTCTGCCTCTATTGATTTTAGAGCAAATTTCATCGCTTCGTCACTGTCGCCTAAAGAAAAATATGCACGAGAAAGAGTGTTATAAACATTGATTCTAGTGAAGCCAAGTTCTGAAGAAAAGATTGGTATTACAGAGTTTTTAGTTATTGTTTCATTGCATACATCTATACATTCTTTATATTTTTTCTCATCAAAAAGAATGTTAATTAATTCAAGGTAAGTAGCAGTTAATGAATCCGATAGTCCAAGTCTTATTTTGGTGTCTAATTTATCGTCTAATAACTCTTTTTCTAAAAGTAAGGCTATTTTTTGTAGAAGTTTAGTTCTTTCTTTAGTTTTGCCGGCATAAACATAATTAATGTATTTTCTTCTGATTACATCAACATCATCGGGTTCTATACAAAGAAAGAAATCGCAAGCCTCTAATGCTTTTTCGTATTCATTACATCTTTCGTAGAATTCGATAAGCATTTCCCAATAATCTAAATTTTGAGGTTCGTATTCAACAAAACTTTCTACTTTAGCATAAAACTTATCTTTGTATTGTGGAGCTTCTTTGCATAATTCAGCTATTGCATAAAGCAAATCATCAGGAATAACAGTTGCAGAAAACATAAAGTCATTAGCACCATAACTTTTTATCTCACTATCTTTAAGTTTTGTGTAGTTGTTGTAAGAAATATTAAGTGCATTTAAAAGATATGTATTCGCTTTGTTGAATTTATGAAGTTTTATATTTTGATGAGCATATAAAGTACAGATATATTCGTTTATCTCATTCTTTAAACAATTCTCTGTGATTTTTATAGCTTTTAAATAATTACCTGCTTTTGTAAGAATTTTACTACTTTGATAAGCCAAAAGAGTTTTGTCTTTAATGTCTTTTAGCTTGTTGCTTTCGTTTAATAGATAAAAAATAGCGTTGTCGGGATTGGTAAAAGATATGAATTCGGCTCTTCTTACAATTAAATCAGCATTAAGGGCATATTGATTTGAAGACAACTCAATAGCCTTTTTTAATAAGTCGCTTTTGTTGTCTTCAATGAAAAAAAAATCAATAATGTCTAACCATTCGTCAATATCATAGAATAATAAACCCCCTCCATGTTCTACTTTATTGGAGAAATCTTGTATTAGAGATAAGATATCATCGTTATTATCAAAATAGCTCATATTCTTATCTTAATTCAACAGGAATCATTGCAACACGGAATAGTTTATTGTTTCTAAATATGATATATATATTTCCCATATAAAACCAATGTCTATTGCTGCCATCGAAATTGTTTAAAACTTCTCTGTCAGCTTTTCCCCAAGAAAGAAATGCCATATCCATAGTCATATCTTTAATAAGTTCTTTTTGTAATATGGCTTTATGATATGTAGGGTAGGTGTCTTTATATTTTAAAACTTTATTTCCGTCTGCCAAATACAAATCAAAACTTAGTCTGTCTCCTAAATTGAAGTCAGCAGGCATATAGAATTTTCTTCCTTTTTCATTTCTCATCAACATTTGGAATTTTCCGTCTTTAACAACGAAATCTAAACAATGGAAAACATCTCCTTGTTTAACTGTTATAGGTTTTTTCCATCTTAAATCAATAACTGTTAATGGGAATTTATCTCCTCTTACAACAAAGTCTTTGTCTTTATAGTATGCTCTAACTTTCTTGTAGTAAGCCTCTATAACAAAATCAAATTCTCCTCTTTCTTTTATTGTAGGATACTTATAGTAAACAGTGTCTCTACCACCTTTCTGCACCAATTTAAGATAAACGTCAGTAAGGTTTTCAGCACTATGGCACCAATCGGCAACAGTAAATGTTTTGCCTTCCAATAATTTAGCCTTTCCTATAGGGTAGTCAGTGAAAGAATATTTTCTGCTATCATCATCATAGTTATAAAGTCTTGTTCCGTTGAACAATCTCTTTAATGTAGCATCAGTAACCACAGGAAGAGTAATTTTATATCCAACTAATCTCATTGGAAGATGTGCATAGTTGCTATTTGTATCGTAATCAACAAGATTTATATCCTCGTGAGACCATTTGCTAACAGGGTATTGATTCTTATTTGCATTGTAATAACTCATAGGAGTGAAAGGAAAATTGTAACGATTGTAGTAGTTTTGATAGTTATAGAAAACAGTATCACCTGTTGAACCAACAACAAGTTTCATGAAAGGATATTGCATTTTAGTAAAGTCTTGCATATAGTAATCTGCATTGAAAATCTTTGCAAACGCAAATTGGTCAGCAATATAGTCTGCAACCACAAACCATTCCCCTTTAAGAGATTGAATTCTCTCTGGACTCATTCTTGAAAGCTTGTAATATGTAACGCCTGTGTCGTCATCTTTTTCAGGGATTGCAATATTTCCAACAAAGAAAAATTTATTTAGAGCAGAATCTGGAACATCTTGCAAATAAAGAGTTTGTCCCACCATTGCAAATGGCGTACTCATGAATTTTAAGTGCTCATCGTAATCTGCGTAATCAAAGTCAGGTAAGTGCTTATATTGTCTTAATTGAGCGAAACTGTCAACAAAAGTCAAGTTTGCTATCAAAATCAAAAGAATTAAAAAAGAGTTCTTTTTCATAAACGTACTATTATTATTAAATTTTAATTGGCAAATATACGAATAAAAGAGCGAAAATAACTTAAAACAGAGTTTTTTTTTCTAATTTTGTATTCAAATTATCTTTAATACTAAAATAAAAGTAAAATAATGAGAATAGATATCATCACTTTATTTCCCGATATGTTTACCGAGATATTTTCTCAAAGCATATTAAAAAGAGCACAAGATAAGAAGTTGTTTGAGGTTGAAATTCACAATCTTAGGGACTATTCCTTAAATAAAAATCACAATGTTGATGATTACCCTTACGGAGGTGGTGCGGGAATGGTTATGCAGATAGAACCGGTGGATAATTGTTTGAATTTTTTAAAGTCAAAACACAATTACGATGAGATAATATATACGGCACCTGATGGAGAGAAATTATCTCAAAGTTTAAGCAATGAATTAGCTTTAAAAAACAATCTTTGTATTCTTTGTGGACACTATAAGGGAGTAGATGAACGCATAAGAGAACACTTGATTACAAGAGAAATTTCAATAGGGGACTATGTACTTAGTGGAGGAGAGCTTGCCGCTGCTGTGATTGCCGATAGTGTTGTAAGACTACTTCCGGGTGTTTTGAACGATGAAACCTCTGCTCTTACGGATTCGTTTCAGCAAGATTTAGTTTCTCCACCCGTTTACACAAGACCTGCAAACTACAAAGGTTGGCAAGTTCCTGATGTATTGTTAAGTGGACATGATAAAATGATTGATGAATGGCGTTTTGAACAAGCCTTAAAAAGAACAAAAGAACGTCGCCCTGAATTGCTAAGTGATAAGTAGCGAAAAAAACAAAGAATTTTTACAAAAAAACAAAGAAAAAATAAAATAAAACAAAGAAATAATTTTTTAATTCTTTGTTTTATTTTTTTAATTCAAAGAATTATTTTTACCTTTGTAGCATCAATCAAAAATATTATGCAAATTACAATAAGCATAACCTACCTTTGCAAAAACAATTTAAGCAAATAGAGATGTTTGCTTACCTACTTGCTTTGAGCAAACATCGTTAAAATAAATCCAAATTAAAACAAGATTAAATCAAGTTTAAATTACGTTTAATTTCATTTTAAAAACCATTTAAAAATATGAAAAAGAGTTTATTTATTTTAGCAATTCTATTTTGCTTTACAATAGTAAAGGGGCAAAATGTATCAGATACAATATTTGATGATTATTTTTTACCTGATTACATAGATGTAGAAGGGTGTGGTAGTACTAATTTTTTTGAAGGACTAGATCTTGATAATCATCTACCACAAGCTTATAATAATTTTTTTCTTAAAAGAGGACATTATACGTTTCAATCATCAGGTATGTGGCACTTTTCAGAAGAACAAGATACTTGGGTGCCACATACATTAGATAGAGCACAACCTTGTTATACAGATACTTTATTAACAATAAAAGGAGTTGCAGTTGGAATATATTTCCTCGGTAATACTGATGTTGTTGACCCTAAAATGCGCTATATTCTTTATGAGGCAAATCATGCTTCTTATCCTTATCCCTCTTATGATGAATTTGTGGGCATTTACAATTCAAATCCAAAAGGAAAATTGGAAATAATGAATGGGACATTGGAACGAGAAATAGCTTCTGTTGATATAGATACTAATTTCACACTTACTCATGGGGATGATTATTCTTATATGGAATATTATTTTGATAATCCTGTTAATGTAAATGGATTGTTTTATATAGTGGAAGATGTAACAGGTTCATCTACTCGTATATTTAATGTGATATTAACAATATATTGCTATTCGGAATGGCCTAGTTTAGTTAGAACAGCCGAAACAGATTCAATAGAAAATCCTTGGGTGGAATGGGAGCAACACCATATTAATACTTGGGTTGATTATTGGCTTCCTGAAGATACTGCGAGTACATATTATCTTCGTCCTAATCCTTTTGAGGAAACCCAAGACGATTATATTCCAAGTACTTGCCAAATGTATTTCTTCCCAATCTTTGCAGAAACGGATTCAACTCTTGGCGATGGAATAAACTTTGATACAAATGACACTACAGATATGTGTCTTTACGATGCTACGGTTGATAGATATTCTAACGTTTCTCCAAATCCTGCAAATGATGTTTTGACAGTGCAATCATCTTTCAAGATAAGAGAAATAGAAATCCATAATAGTTTAGGACAAGTTGTATTAAGGAAAGAGGGCAAACAAAACATTGAAACCTTAGATGTATCACATCTTGAAAGTGGAATGTATATTGTAAGAATAAAAACACAACGAGGCTTTGCAAATAAGAAACTAATTATTCAATAAAACGAAAGAGATAAAAAATAAAAGACTGATTTATTTTACTAAATCAGTCTTTTTATTTTATATATTCTTAACAAATAACTATTTAACTATTTGTTTTAGTTTTTCAGTTAAGATAGGTATGATTTTCTTTGCATCACCTACGATTCCTAAATCAGCAACTGACATGATAGGAGCGTATTTATCTTTGTTGATAGCAATGATTAATTCACTTTCTTCCATACCTGCAAGGTGTTGAATAGCTCCTGAAATACCGCAAGCTAAGTAAAGGTCTGGTCTTACAGTTTTTCCTGTTTGTCCAACTTGTCTTTCGTGTCCGATTATTCCAGCATCAACACATGCTCTTGAAGAAGAAACTTCACCTTTCAATGTTTTAGCTAATTCGCCCAACATTTCAAAGCCTTCTTTTGTTCCAACTCCACGACCTCCTGAGATAAGAATTTTAGCTTCTGAAATATCAACCATATTATCTGTGCTTTTAACAGTTTCCAACACTTTAACGCGGAATTTTTCTCTGTCAAAATTGATAGTATAGTCAATAACTTCTCCTTTTCTGTTTGCGTCTGCTTCCATAGCTTTCATAACTCCTGGACGTACAGTACTCATTTGAGGACGGTGATCAGGACAAACGATTGTTGCCATAAGGTTTCCACCAAATGCAGGACGAGTTGACCAAAGTTCTTTATCTTCTGCGATTTCAAGTTTTGTACAATCGGCTGTCAAACCTGTTGTTACTCTCGCTGAAAGACGAGGACCTAAATCTCTACCTATTGTTGTAGCTCCTATAAGTACAATTGATGGTTTTTCATCGCAGATTATTTGATATATTGCTTGTGTGTAAGGTTCTGTTGTGTAAGTTGCAAGAGCAGGGTCATCAACAACTAATACTTTATCAGCACCATGTGCAATCAAATCGTTAGCAAGAGGTTTTACATTGTGTCCTAACAAGATTGCGTACACTTCTTGTTCTAAATCTTTTGCTAAATCGTGAGCCTTGCCCAACAATTCTAATGCAACGTTTTGCAATTTGCCTTCTCTTTGTTCGCAGAAAACAAATACGTTTTTATATTGTGATTTATCCATTGTGTTTTTCGTTTAATTTGTTAGATAATGTATTTTTCTTTTAACTTAGAAATGATTAAGTCTGCTGCTTCTTCTGGTGATAAACCATCATGAACTTGACCTGCTGCTTTCATTTCTTTTGCTCCTGCTTTCTTAACTTTTGTTGGAGAGCCTTTTAAACCAAGTTTTTCTTCGTTTACGTCAATTTTTTCTTCTGTCCAAATTTCTACTTCTTTATCCCAAGCCTCAACAATGCCCTTAACGCTCATATAACGTGGCTTAACAGCAGAAGCAAGACAAGTTAAAAGACAAGGACTTTCCACTTCAACGATTTGATAACCGTCTTCTAATTGTTTCTTTATTTGGAAAGTTTTTTTGCCATCAAACTTTAAGTCTTCTAAGTAACTAACTTGTGGAATGCCTAAGTGTTCTGCAATTTGCGGACCTACTTGTGCAGTATCTCCGTCTATGGCTTGACGACCTGCAAGAATTAAATCGTAATCTAAAACTCTTAAAGCTCCAGCCAAAGCATTAGAAGTTGCTAATGTGTCAGCACCTGCAAATTTACGGCTTGTTAAAAGAATTGCACGGTCAGCTCCCATAGCAAATGCTTCTCTTAAAACAGCCTCTGCTTGTGGAGGTCCCATAGTTATAACAGTTACTTCTGCACCGTATTCTTCTTTTAATTGAAGCGCATATTCCAATCCGCCTTTATCATCTGGGTTGATAATAGATGGAATGCCGTCCCTGATAAGAGTTCCTGTCTTTGGGTCAAGTTTTACCTCAGTTGTATCAGGAACTTGCTTTATACAAACTACTATTTTCATTGTTATCTTATTTTCTTGTTATACTATATTAAAATTATTTCAACAAAGCAGCAGCGATTACCATACGTTGAACTTCGCTTGTTCCTTCGTAGATTTCTGTAATCTTAGCATCTCTCATCATTCTTTCAACTGGATATTCTCTTGTGTAGCCATATCCTCCGTGAAGTTGAACTGCCTTTGTTGTTACTTCCATTGCTGTTTGTGCTGCAAACAATTTAGCCATTGCAGCATCTTTTGAATAAGGTAAACCATTGTCTTTTCTATACGCAGCACTTCTTACTAAAAATCTTGCAGCGTTTACGTTAGTTTCCATTTCAGCTAATTGGAATTGTGTATTTTGGAATTGAGCTATTGCTCTACCAAATTGTTTTCTTTCCTTAGTATATTTTACTGTTTCGTCCATTGCACCTTGTGCGATACCTAATGCTTGTGATGCAATACCAATACGACCTCCGTCAAGAGTCTTCATGGCGATTCCGAAGCCTTTTCCTACTTTTCCAAGTAAGTTTTCTTTTGGTATGCGGCAGTTTTCAAATATCAACTCGCAAGTTGCAGAACCTCTAATACCAAGTTTCTTTTCTTTCTTACCGATAGAGAAGCCAGGAGTTCCTTTTTCAACTATGAAAGCTGAGATTCCTTTGTTTCCAAGACTCTTATCAGTCATTGCAAACACGATATAAACGTGAGCATAACCAGCATTAGTGATGAAAATCTTGCTTCCGTTTAATACGTAAGCATCTTCTTCTTCAATAGCTGTTGTTTGTTGCATAGCAGCGTCAGTACCTGCGTTAGGTTCTGTAAGACCGAAAGCACCAATCCATTCACCGCTTGCAAGTTTTGGAAGATATTTTTGTTTTTGTTCTTCAGTTCCGTTTTCTATAATAGGAGCTATACACAAAGATGTGTGAGCCGAAACAACAACTCCTGTAGTAGCACAAACTCTAGAAAGTTCTTCTACTGCCATTGTGTACATTTGGTTTGTTCCACCTTGTCCGCCATATTCTTTTGGTACAGGAATACCCATCAAACCGATTTTTCCCATTTTTACAACAGTTTCTTCTGGGAAACGTTCAAGGTCATCAATCTCTGCAGCCAAAGGCTTAACTTCGTTTTCTGCAAAATCCTTAATCATTTGCAAGAATAACTCTTCTTGTTTAGTTAAACTAAAATCCATATCTTGTTAAATGTTTATTATTTTTCACGAAATTATTGTTCTGTTTCTTTCAAAACTGCAAATATACAAAAAAATATATATTTACAATGCTTTTACTTGTAAATATATATTTAAGATTTGTTTTTTTCTTTTTTTTTAAAATCGCAAAAGACTTTTATTATTTATTTTTTGCGTCGTCCCAATCTAATGCTACTGGAAATTTCTTACGGTAAGTATTTAGTTCTTCTTTATCAAGTACGGCATATACGATTTCTTCGCAATTGTCTTTTGCTCTAACCATTGTATCTCCTTGATAGTTGATTGCTATTGAAGCTCCTTTGTATGTGTAGTTTTTATGGTCTATACCACATCTATTTACACCCACTAGGTATGATTGATTTTCTATAGCTCTAGCTGGCAACATTAATTCCCAATGATTAATTCTATCATCACTCCAACTTGCTATATATATTAATATGTCGTATTCAAAACCTTCTTGTTCGTCATATTGATTTCTTGCCCAAAGAGGGAATCTTAAGTCGTAGCAAGTAAGGAGTTTGATTTTCCAACCCTTGTATTCTAAAATTAGTTCTTTGTCACCTTTGCTTACAACTTTAGGTTCTTTTGATAGGCAGAAGAGATGTTTTTTGTCATAGTATTCTACTTTATCTTTTGTGACAAAGAAATGTCTATTTACATACTTTTCTTCTTCTTTTATAAGTATACTTGCTTCTACGGCTATATTTTTTTCTTCTGCAATCTCTTTTAAGAATCTTAGACTTTCGCCTTGCATGTCTTCTGCGTACTCTGTGTCTATAGTAAAACCTGTTGAGTACATCTCTGGGAAAATCAGAAGATCTGTATCAGGGTCTAAATTTTCTAAAGTCTGTCGATATCTTTCTATATTCTCTTTTGGTGAATTGTCTTTTGTGTCTGCTTGGTATAATGCTATTTTCATATTTTTGCAATCTTCAAATTATTTATCTTCCACAATTACAAGGATGATCCATTCTTATTTTTGCAGAAGGGAAAATTGATTTTATATTTTTTTGTTCTTCTTTATTCATTTGTATTGCTCTTAAATCTAGATACTTCAAGCTCCATTTGCGGAATTCTTTTGGGAATTCGTAAATAGGGTTATCCCACATTATTAAAGTATCTACATTAAGTGCTGAAAGTGATTGAGGTAGTGTTTCAATATAGTTTGATGATAAGTCAATGTAGTGAAGGTGCACTAGCGTAGATAACGAATCAGGTATATGTTTTATTTTGTTTTTCCTTAAAATTATCTTCTTTAAATTAGAGAATTCGTAAATTTGATTTGGAATTTCTTTAAGTTGTTGTTTTGAAAGGTCAATACATTCTATACAATCCTTGTTTGCAAGTGCAGTCTCTATGTCTTTATAACATTGTGTTTGAGATTGCATTGAAACAGTGAATAGTAGGAGAGGTAATATAAAAAATGTTTTATTTGTTTTGCAGTATTTTTTTAGCATTTTCGCAGTCTTTGTTTATAGCATTTGTTAATTCTTCTACTGTATTGAACTTTTGTTGTTCCCTTATGTAGTCTATGAATATTATTTCTATATCACTAGAATATATTTCTTGGTTGAAATCAAATATATGAGCTTCTATACTTATGCCTTCTATGTTGAAAGTTGTTCTTTGTCCGATAAATAACACTGCTTTATGGAATTTATTTTCTATTTTGCAGATTATGGCATATACTCCTTCTTTTGGAATAAGTTTATTACTACTTGTTTCTATATTTGCTGTTGGAAAACCTAAATTTCTTCCTATTTTATAACCATTAACAACCTTTCCTTCAATACTATATTGATAACCTAACATTTGATTAGCATCAGCAATCTCACCTCTTTCTAAAGCCTTTCTAATTTGAGTAGAAGATATTTCCTTTTCATTATGCCAAATGCAAGCTTGAGTACGTTTTACCTTAATGTTTTTATATTCACCTTTATGCAAAATGTCATCAAACTCAGAGGAACCTTTTTTTCCAAATCTATTATCATAGCCAAGCAATAAACTTTGAGGATTAATCTTTTCAATAACTAAGTCTAAAAACTCCGAAGCCTCAAGCATAGCAATCTCCTTTGTGAAATGTAGAATTACCAAATAATCCACACCACTCTTAGATAAACTCTCTAAACGCTGACTTGAAGTTTGAAGAATGCTAACCTCATTTATGTTATTGGTAATAACTTGTCTTGGGTGGCAATTAAAAGTGATAACCATAGAACAAGTATTCAAATCCTTAGCCTCTTGAATCAACTGCTCAATTAACAAAAGATGTCCCTTGTGTACGCCATCAAACATACCAATAGAAACAGCAGGTCGTTGCTCAAAACTTTTTAAATCCTCAAAACTTAATACTTTCAAAATACAATAAATTATTGCTAAAATGAGTTTGCAAAAGTACAAAAAAACCCTATCTTTGCAAAAAAAAAGAATGGATATAATAAGACCAGAAAACGACAACTACAAATTTCGCTTACCAATCCAAATAAGGTTCAGCGATTTAGACGTATTAAACCACGTAAACAATAGCTACCAAGCACAATATTACGACCTTGGAAGAATAAACTACTTTGAAGCAGTAAATGGAGGAGTGTTTGATTGGAACAAAACCATAGTTGTGATAGTAAACACCGAAAACAACTTTTTTAAACCCATACTACAAGGAGAAAAACTATATGTAGAAACAAAACTTGTTAAGTTTGGGACAAAATCCATGACAATGCACCAAAGATTAATCACGGATTCAGGAGAAATAAAAGGCACTTGCAAGACAATACTTGCAGGATTTGATGCAAAAACACAAGCCTCAGCCGAAATTCCACAAGAATTTAAAGAAAAATTCTTAAAATTTGAATCCGTAGAATAGGTCAATTAAAAATAAATACCTACCTTTGCCAAAAATAATTACAAAAAACATAAAGATATGCAAAACATAGATTGGAAAAACCTACCATTTGGTTACTTCAAAACAGACTACAACGTTCGTTGCTATTACAGAGATGGTAAATGGGGCGAATTAGAAGTAACAGATTCAGAAGAAATAACAATGCACATGGCAGCTACTTGTCTTCACTACGGACAAGAAGCATTTGAAGGAATGAAAGCATTTAGAGGAGTAGATGGAAAAATCCGTTTGTTCCGTCCATACGAAAACGCAAAACGTTTAATCCGTTCTGCAGAAGGCGTTATGATGGCACCAGTTCCAGAAGAATTATTCGTAAAAGCATGTATCGAAGTAGTAAAACGTAACGAAAGATTTGTTCCACCAGCAGGAAGCGGAGCATCATTATACTTACGTCCATTATTGATAGGTACAGGAGCACAAGTTGGAGTTAAACCTGCAACAGAATACTTATTCGTAGTATTTGCTGGCCCTGTAGGACCTTACTTCAAAGAAGGATTCAAACCAGTTCAAATCCAAATAGTAAAAGATGCAGACCGTGCAGCTCCTCTTGGAACAGGTACATTAAAAGTCGGAGGAAACTACGCAGCATCTCTTCAATCAGGACAAAGAGCTCACGATGAAGGATTCTCAAACGTACTTTACTTAGACGCAAAAGAAAAGAAATACATCGATGAAGCAGGAGCAGCAAACTTCTTTGGAATAAAAGATAACACATACTGCACTCCAAAATCAAGTTCTATACTTCCATCAATCACAAATATGTCATTGCGTCAATTAGCAGAAGACATGGGATTGAAAGTAGAACAAAGACAAATCTCAATCGATGAATTATCTACATTTGAAGAAGTAGCAGCTTGTGGAACAGCAGCAGTTATCTCTCCAATTGGAAAAATCGTTGATAGAGAAACAGGTAAAGTTTACGATTACGGCACAGAAGCAGGTCCAGTTTGTACAAAACTTTACAAACAATTAAAAGGAATCCAAGAAGGTGAAGTAGAAGATACTCACAATTGGAACTTGGTAGTTGAATAACAACTAAAATAAAAAATATAGCAATAAGCCGTTCCTTTGAAATACACAAACGGAACGGCTTTTTCTTGAATTATGGAAAAAATATTAGTAATTCAAACAGCCTCAATAGGCGATGTAGTACTCTTAACCTCTCTTTTAGAAAAACTACATCATAAGTTTGAAAATGCACAAATCGACATATTAGTCAAAAAACCAAATCACCAACTCTTTATTTCACACCCTTTTGTCAATAATGTTTGGCATTGGGATAAGTCAGATAAGAAATATTTAAGATTAATGGTGCTTTGTGAATCAATCAGAAAAGAAAAATATGACGTAGTCTTTTGTGTACAAAGATTCTTTTCATCAGGACTTATTACACTCCTTTCGGGAGCAAAAAAAAGAATAGGATTTAAGAAAAATCCACTATCAATGTTCTTTACACATAAAGTAGAACATAAAATAGAAGCTGGGATACACGAAGTAGATAGAAACATATCTTTATTGGAAGGCTATTGGTGTAATACTGCACCACGTCCACAATTATATCCTTCAAAAGAAGACTACTCTAAGATGAGTGTATATAAACAAGGAATATATTATACACTTTCGCCAGCCTCACTATGGCAAACAAAAACACTTGAACCAGAAAAATGGCTTGAACTAATAAATAACATACCACAAGACTCAATGTTATACTTATTAGGTTCAAATCAAGATAAAGAATTATGCAATCAACTAATCAATAAAAGCACAAACACAAACATAATAAACCTTGCAGGAAAACTTACATTCTTGCAGTCAGCTGCATTAATAAGAGATGCAAAAATGAATTTCACTAATGATTCAGCACCATTACATCTTTGTTCTTCAGTTAATGCACCCGTAACAGCAGTATTTTGCTCAACCACAAAAGATTTTGGATTCACACCATTAAGTGATGATAGCCTTGTAGTAGAGGTTAATCCACAACCAAAATGTAAGCCTTGTGGATTACATGGAGCAAAGAAATGTAAATACGGACACTATGAATGTGGAAGAAAAATAGATATGCAAAACCTAATAAATAGAATATAGTTATGAAAAGAAAAATCCTAATCCTAACCCTTGCCCTTGTGAGCCTTACTCACTTAATGGCACAAAAACATGAATTAACTTATAAATCCTACACTAAAGATGTAGCAAAACAAGATACAAGCCTAACGATAATTTATCGTAATCAAGACGAAATATCAATCCAAGGCAATGAAGACTTAATGCAATTCAATCCAATTCAAGGTCTTGCTCATGAAACTCTTTATATCAACTATGTAACCAAAACTCTTTACAGACAATTAGAATACCAGGATTCAGAGGTCTATCTTGCAACTAGTACTATGTCAGATAATAGTTTAGAGCCACAAGGAGAAGAAACTATTAAAGGATACAAATGTAAAAAATATCGTACTTCCATTAACTCTAATACTATAGAATTATGGATAACAGAAGACTTAAATATGAATGCTACACCTTTTTTACAATTCTCCAATCTACCGGGAGTGTTAATAAAATTTCAACGCAATGGAAGTAGCGTAACAGAATTAAGTAGTATTAAACCATTAAACAAAAAAGCTCAAATTAACACTCAACCTCTTGCAAATGCAAAACAAGTAACATTTAGAGAATTAGACCAAATAGAAAAAGACAAAAAAGTAATCACAACAAATATCTTTTCAAAACAACGCATACATTGGGGAGATACAGTTCGTCATCAAGGCCCAATGCCATTCGACACTACTATTCATTTTGCAGGAGGAACAATAATTCTAAAAAAGTTAAATCTACAAGCATTACCAGATCATTACCAATATTTTCTTGAACTAACAACACAATCTTCAGGAGATGCTTATGATAGAACAGGAAGTGTATTTATAATACCAGAAGATAGTATAACATTCTATACAGCTCTTACAGAAGGTATAGACAAATTACCATACTTTGAAAGCAAAAAAGGAAATAAATATCAAGGAATGCATATCACTAATCAATATACTCCACCTGTAGAACTAATACGCTTTTTTACACCATTTGGAGTAGGGTACTTTAACGATATAGTAAAGCTTGACGGTCTTGAATGGGAAGATGAAGTGTATTACAAACAAGAAATAACAGAATTGTCCAAGTACTTAAAAGGCGAAGTTTTGATAGGCGTTTTTATTGGTAATTATGATGGTGGAGGACATTTAGTTTCTTTAGATTTAAAAGCTTATCCAGGGGATTTTTATGTAGAAATGAACAAAAAGGATAAAAAGTTTGTTTTCCCATTGTTTAATACATGTAACGTAATGGAAATGGCAGGACAGAATTATCCGCACTTTTTTGATACAGATAGCCTTACAGTGTATTTCTATCTTCCAGAAGGAGTGAAGAATCTTAGATTAAGATATATCTCAACAGGACATGGCGGTTGGGGTGGAGGAGATGAATTCAATCCAAAGGAAAATGAAATATTTATAGATGGAAAGAAAATCTATTCTTTTACACCTTGGCGTGAGGATTGTGGAAGATATAGAGAATGGAATCCTGTTTCAGGAAACTTTTGGAATGGATTGTCATCTTCAGACCTTTCACGTTCAGGCTGGTGTCCTGGAACAGCAACTCAAGCCGTTTATGTAAATTTAGGAGATTTGCCTGAAGGGGTTCATATCTTGAAAGTAGCAATACCACAGGGACAAGCGGAAGGTGGAAGCTTTAGCGCGTGGAGCGTATCAGGCGTATTGTTAGGAGAATTTGAAAATTGACAATAATTAATTCTTAACCCTTAAAATTTAAAGATTATGACAGTAAAATTTTTTAAATGTAATCACTGTGGAAACGTAGTCGGAAAAGTGATAGACAAAGGAACTCCTCTTGTTTGTTGCGGAGAAAAAATGCAAGAACTTGTTCCTAATACTGTGGAAGCAAGTGGAGAAAAACATCTTCCTGTAGTTGAAAAGATAGATGATTGTCGTATCAAAGTAAAAGTAGGAAGTGTTCCACATCCAATGTTGGAAGAACATCACATTGCTTTCATTTATTTGGAGAATGAGAATGGAGGCGCTCGCATAAATTTAAAAGATGTTCCTGAAGCAGAGTTTTGCACTTGCAACGGAAAACCAATAGCAGTTTATGAATACTGCAATTTACACGGATTGTGGAAAACCGAAATTTAATTAAAAACACATAAGCCCGATACGCAAAAATCGGGCTTTAATTTTTCTTTGTTTTTTCTGAATTTTTCTTTGTTTTTTCTGAATTTTTCTTTGTTTTTTCTGAATTTTTCTTTGTTTTTTCTGAATTTTTCTTTGTTTTATTTTTGCGACTCTTTAAATGCGTTGTAATTATTTAGTAAATCCATTTTTTTTTATTATATTTGCACACATTAAATAACAAATAAAACCGATATGATTTTAGTTGCAGACGGAGGTTCTTCAAAGACTGATTGGGCTTTAGTTGAGGGTAAAGGTGTTAAATCTTTGTTTTCAACAATGGGAATGAATCCTTACAATGTGTCAGAAGAAACTATGAAAAAGGAAATTGAAGAAAATATCATTCCTCATGTTGATATAAAGAATATTTACGAGATATATATTTACGCATCGGGCTGTTCAGCAAAGGTAATGCAAGATGTAGTGAAGTCTTGGTTTGAACCGTATTTTCCATACGCAAAAATATGTGTAGAAGGTGACTTATTAGGTGCGGCGAGAGCTACATGTGGAAGAGCGGCTGCAATAGCTGCTATTCTTGGAACAGGTTCTAATTCTTGCCTTTATGATGGTGAGAATATAATTGAAAACGTTGCTTCTCTTGGTTATGTACTTTGCGATGAAGGAGCGGGAACTAATATTGGTAAATTAATATTAAGAGATTATTTAAGAGGACGTATGCCAGAGGATATGGCAAAAAAGTTTGCCGAAATCTATAAAGGCGATGAATCATATTTCTTAAATAAACTTTATAAAGAAGAACGACCTAATTATTATTTAGCTTCATTTGCTCGTTTTGCAATAGAAAACAAGTCAAATCCTTATTGCAAACAGGTGATAATGCAAGCTTTTGATAGTTTTTTTAAAGAACAAATAACTTTCTACACATCTTATAATAAATACATGATAAATGTCGTTGGAAGTATAGCTTGTTTGGCAACCGAAGAGCTAAAAGAAGTTGCAGAAAAGTATGGAATGAAGATAAATAATGTTGTTAAAGCTCCTTTAAAAGCTCTTGTTGATTATCATGTGCAATAAAAAATGTTTTTAATTTATAGATTAATCATTTTTTTTATGTACATTTGCAGTTGATTTGTTTAATATTTTTTAAAATAAAATACATAGATATAATGAGTAAAATAGACGTGCTTCTTGGATTGCAGTGGGGTGATGAAGGAAAAGGAAAAGTAGTTGATGTTTTGACACCTAAATATGATATTGTAGCAAGATTTCAAGGAGGCCCTAATGCAGGACACACACTAGAGTTTGACGGAATTAAACACGTTTTACATATAATTCCTTCTGGAATTTGTCATAAAGAAAAAATAAATATCATAGGAAATGGTGTGTTAATTGAACCTTTGATATTCCAAAAAGAAATATCTACTTTAGAAGAAATAGGATTTGTGCCTACAAACAATCTTTATATTTCTAAAAAAGCACACCTTATATTACCAAGTCATAGATTGCTTGATGCTGCTAACGAGGCTTCAAAAGGTGAAAGAAAGATTGGTTCTACCTTAAAGGGAATAGGACCTGCTTATACAGATAAGATAGCTCGTACAGGACTTAGAGTGGGAGATATATTCTCAAGTAATTTTGTGGCTAACTACGAAAAAATAAAACAAAGTCATATTAGAATCATTAAATCTTTAGGATTTGATGAAAATTCTTTCATAATAGAAAATCAACCTCTTTGTGAATACGAAGCAAAATGGCTTGAGTCACTTGAAAACTTAAAGAGATTTAACATAATCAATAGTGAATATTATATCAATCAAGCTTTAGATGAAGGTAAGAAAATCTTAGCAGAAGGTGCACAAGGCTCTATGCTTGACATAGATTTTGGTTCTTATCCTTTTGTAACTTCTTCTAATACCATTACAGCAGGAGTTTGTTCTGGTCTAGGTATAGCTCCTTCAAGAATAGGTAAAGTGTTCGGAATTTGTAAAGCTTATTGTACAAGAGTAGGTAGTGGACCATTTCCAACAGAATTGTTTGATGAAAACGGAGAACAATTAAGACAACAAGGAAGAGAGTTTGGATCTACAACAGGACGTCCAAGACGTTGTGGCTGGTTTGATATTCCTGCATTGAAATATGCTTGTATGTTAAACGGAGTAACACATCTAATGTTAATGAAAATAGATGTGATGAACGAGTTTGAAACTATCAAATACTGTGAAGAATACATCATTGATGGAGAAAGAACAATGGAATTGCCTTTTGATATGGAGCAAAGCATTGAACCAATTTATTCTTCATGTCCAGGTTGGAAACAAGATCTTCAAGGAATAGACAAGTTTGAAGACTTGCCTGAAAATATGAAATCATACATAGGTTTGTTGGAAGAAAAAACAGGTTTGCCTATAGTTTTAGTTTCAACAAGTCCTAATAGAAAAGATACAATCTTAAAAGCAGAAATTTAATAAAATAGATAAGTATGAAACGTATAATATTAGTGAGCTTATTGTTAGCCTTATCTTTGGGGCTTAATGCACAAAAGTTACGAAACTCAGATATACCGCAAGAAGTTAGATTAGGTTTGGAAAATACTTATTCAGACTATAAATTACAAGGTTGGTATTTTGAAACAGGACAATATGTTGCGGAAATAAGCATAGATGAACAAATAGGAAGAGTGTTTTTGACAGCAACAGGTAATTGGCAGTTTACAATATTTAATGTAGCAGAGCAAGAATTACCAACATTAGTTGCTAACTATTTCTTAAACAACTATCCAGGATATAGAATCAAAAAATCAGAATACATAGAAGATTTTTCAGGAGATAACTATTATAGACTAATAATAGCAATGAAAGGTCTTGGTCAAACAGAATATGAAATGATTTTTGACCCAAGAGGAAAACTTACAAAGACTAATGCACCTGATCCAGATTTTGTTAAGAAAGACTATATCTCACGTTTAAATCCAGAAGCTATAGAATACAGACAAAGAAAAATGGCTGAAAGAGCAGAAATGGATGGAAGTGGTTTGGAAATAAGAATTGATGATGATGTAAAGAGCGCAGGAAAGAAAAAATCAAAAGATGTTGAAATAGATGTTCCTGAAACACTTAATATATCAGCTACTCCAGAAGAAGTTTTGACTGCTTTCAAAAAGAAATTCCCAAGAATAGAAGAGGTTGAATGGGTTGCTGAAGGTGAAAATTTTAAAGCTTTGTTTGAAAACAGAGGAATTAAAACAGAGTTGGTATACAAAGCAGATGGTATGTTAATGACAACTTCAAAAGAAGTTTTGAAAGAACGTTACCCTCGTCCATTAATGAAGGATTTGACAGAACGTTATCCAAATGCTAAAATAGAAAAATTCCAAAAAGTGGAATATGATATGAAGTATAGAAAAACTGTTACTGACAGAAAATTAGATACATACTTTTATATAGAATTATCAGAAAAAATAAAAGGTAAAAAAGATAAAAAATACATCAAACTAACCTACGATAAATCGTTTAGATATCAAGGATTAGTTGGTTCAAATGATGAATACGAAGATTAAAACAAAGAATAATATAGTTAGCATAGTGTTTATGTTAGCTGTATTTTCATTTTCTACATTATCAGCACAAAAAGAAATAAGTTATAGTTCAGATTGGGGAGAGAAAAAACCTTCTTTCCCCAATCACTTAATATTAAAAAACAATGTTGTTTTTAATCATGAAGGAATGACTATGACTTGTGACTCTGCCGTATTCAATACCCAAGACAATATAATCAACGCTTACAATAATATTCATATCTATCAAGATACTCTTCATTTATATGGAGATGAGTTTGTTTATGATGCAAATATAAAGGTTGCAGAAGTATTTGGAGAAATAGTAACATTACATGATGATGAAGTTACTTTGCAAACAGATTATCTTGTAATGGATAGAGTTGACCAAACCGTACGATATACTACTCATGCAAATATATGGGATAAGGAAAATACTATGGAAAGTCAAATGGGTACTTATTTCATAGAAACTAAAACTTTTGAATTTGCACAAGATGTAATAATCAAAACACCTAAAGCGGATATATTTTCAGATTCAATATTCTACAATAGCAAAACAGATGATGCTTTGCTTTATGCAAATAATTTAATTGTTTCAGATTCAAAATCACTTGTTGCAGATAGTATATACTACAATACAGACACAGAATATTCAAAAGCTTATAATAACGTTCATTTAGTTGATACTGCAAATCAAGTAATAGCATATTCTTCTTATTTAGAAAAAGATGAAAAATCATCAGTGCCATATATGTTTTTAAGTCAAGATATATTGGTGCAACAAATAGAAAATCAAGATACTCTTCATTTGCATTGCGATACTATATGGATTAATTTTGATACTGCAATGAATGCCGAAGAGGTTTATGCTTATCATTATCTTAAATTTTATAGAAAAGATATGCAAGGTGCTTCTGATAATTTGTACTATGATATAAAAGATTCATTAGTGTATTTTTTAGGAGAACCGATTTTGTGGAGCGAAAGCAATCAATTTACAGCAGATACCATAAGTCTTAAGATTGATAATAACATTGTGAAAGAAATGTATATGTATCCGAATGTTATAATAGCTCAAAATTCAGATACAACTACATCGCAATATTTTAATCAAATAGGAGGACGAAAGTTTAGAGCAGATTTCTCAAATAATAAAATCAAATTTGCTGAAATAGAACATCAAGTTAAGAGTATATTTTATTTTTGGGAAGAGGGTAAAAAAGCGAAAAAACTTACAGGTGTAAATATAGGAGAGAGTAGTAAACTAAATCTTTATTTTGAAAAGGGACAACTTAAAAAAATGACAGCAATAGATTTGCCTAAATTTTATTTAGATGATTATTACAGAATAAATAAAAGTGAGAAAACTCTAAAAGGATTTAGTTGGTTGGAGCAACATCGTCCTATGACAAAAATGGATATATTTAAGCATAGAGATTGACAAAATGTCATAAAATAAAGAACGGAATAAAAATTACATATACTTCATTGCAAATTGATTATGTTTAATAAGAAAAAAAAGAATAAAATCATGGAAGAACAACAAAAGACTGTTGAAGAAAGAGAAGAAATTTTGAACGAAGAAAATCAAGAACAAGAAGAACAACTTCAAGAAGAACCAAAAAGTAAAGAAGAAGAATTAGGCGAAAAATTAGAAGAATTAAATAAAAAATATCTTTTATTATACTCTGACTTTGAAAATTACAGAAAACGTTCTTCGAAAGAGAAATTTGAATTAATTCAAACTGCTGCAGAAAATACAATAAAAGACTTACTACCTGTTGTAGATGACTATGAAAGAGCATTAGCAAATTTTGAGCAATTTGAAGATGAAAAATTCGCAAAAACTAAAGAAGGTTTAGAACTAATCTATAATAAGTTGATGTCAGTTCTTACACAAAAAGGATTGAAACCAATGAATGCAAAAGGCACAAAATTTGATGAAAATATTCATGAAGCAATAGCTCAAATGCCTGCTGCAAGTGAAGAACAAAAAGGAATGGTATTAGATGAAACAACAAAAGGTTATTATCTGCATGATAAAGTAATCAGATATGCCAAAGTAGTTGTTGCGATGTAAGAAAAGGAACAAAAGAACAAAAGACTATGTCAAAGAGAGATTATTATGAAGTGCTTGGGGTATCGAAAGATGCTACAGAGGACGAATTAAAAAAAGCATATAGAAAATTAGCTATTAAATATCACCCTGATAAGAATCCAGGAGATGCATCTGCTGAAGAAAAATTCAAAGAAGCAGCAGAAGCTTATGATGTATTGAGAGATAAAGATAAGAGAGCAAGATACGACCAATTTGGACACGCAGGAGTAGATGGACAAGGTGGCTTTGGCGGTGGAGCTGGTATGAATATGGATGATATTTTCTCTATGTTTGGAGATATATTCGGCGGTGGCTTTGGTGGTTTTGGCGGTTTTGGACAAAGAAGTAGTGGAAGAGGAAAAAGAGTTAATAAAGGAGGAAATCTTCGTATTAGAGTTAAGCTTACATTAGAAGAAATTGAACAAGAAATAGAAAAGAAAATAAAAGTTAAAAAATATGTAGCTTGTAAAACTTGTGGAGGTAGTGGAGCTAAAGCAGGTTCTGAAAAAACTACTTGTTCTCATTGTGGAGGTTCTGGAGTTATAATACAAGTCCAAAGAACAATCTTAGGAAACATGCAAACTCAAACTACTTGTCCACATTGTAATGGTGAAGGTAGCATAATCAAAGATAAATGTCCTGATTGTAGAGGAGAAGGAATTGTTCAAAGCGAAGAAATTGTAGAAATCAAAATTCCTGCTGGAGTTTCTGATGGTATGCAATTAGCAATGAGAGGATTAGGAAATGCTGGAGCAAGAAACGGAATAAATGGAGATTTGATTGTAGTTGTAGAAGAGGTTGACCACGAAGTATTTGAAAGAGATGGCAATAACCTATGTATGCAAACTTATATCACTTTCTCTGAAGCAGTTCAAGGTACAACAATCGAAGTTCCTACTTTAAGTGGTAAAGTTAAATTTAAAATAGAACAAGGAATGCCTTCAGGTAAAGTTTTCCGTTTAAAAGGTAAAGGTTTGCCTGATGTAAATGGATATTCAAAAGGAGATTTATTAGTAAGGGTAGATGTTTGGGTGCCAAAAAGCTATACAAAAGAAGAAAAGAAAATATTAGATGAACTTTCAAAATTAGAAAGCTTTAATCCTAAACCTAATGCCAAAGAAAAGAGCTTCTTTGAAAAAATGAAGAATATGTTTTCTTAATTCAAGAAAAAATGATTTTAAATGAAGAAACAATAAAACGATTCTTGAAATTAATAGAATCATCTAACAATATAGTACTTTTATCTCACTTTAACCCAGATGGAGATGCTATAGGCTCTACCGTTGGTTTGTATAAGTTTTTAAGGGAGTATGGAAAGGAGAATTTATGTATTATTTATCCAAATGAATATCCTGAAAACTTTTCTTTTCTTTATGAAGGCGTAAACCATATTATATCAAGCAATGGACTTCTAAATGCGAAACAAGTAATAAAAGAAGCTGATTTGTTGATATATATGGATTTGAATAAACTATCTCGTACTTCAGAAGAATTAGAACAATACTTGCAAGAACAAACTGCACCAACAGTATTGATAGATCATCATATTAATCCTGATAAATTTGATGTTGTTTTTTCGGAAGAAGAAGCTTCTTCAACCTGCGAATTAACTTATAAAATAATAAAAAAAATAGATTCTTCAAAACTAAATAAAGAAATAGGCAAAGCTTTATATACAGGACTTTGTACAGATACAGGCTCATTTAGTTATTCTTGCTCAAGAAGAGATTGTTTTGATATAGCAGCTGATTTAGTAGAATTAGGAGTTGAAGTAGCTCCTTTAAAACGACAAATATTTGACTTGTCTTCAGAAAGTCGTTTGAAATTATTAGGATATTTGTTAAGTGAAAAATTAAGAGTTTTTCCTGAATATAGAACAGCTTATATATCCGTTTCAGCTAAAGAATTAAGACAATTCAATTTTAAGAAAGGAGACTTAGAGGGTGTTGTTAATTATTGCTTACGCATAGAAGGAGTAGAATTTGCAGCCTTAATATCAGAACGTCAAGATTCTATTAGATTATCATTCCGTTCATTAACACCATCAATAGATGTAAATAAATTTGCTAATAAATATTGGAATGGTGGTGGTCATCAATTAGCAGCAGGAGGTACGTCAAAAGAAAGTTTAGAAGAAGTAGTAGAAAGATTTGAAAAACAAGTTAAAAGCAAACTTTATGAAACGATTGATTAATCTGCTTTTGATGATATTTCTTTTAATCAATTATTCTTGTGGAAGGTCTTATAGAGAAGAAGATTTAACACAAGAAATTAAGACGGAACAAGATTCTATAAGAGAAAGACAAGCTTTAATCAAAGAAAACTTGGAAAAAACCAATCAAATTGTAATTGCAAAGGAATTAGAAAAAATTAGAACATTTATAGAAAGAAGTTCTTGGCAAATGCAAGAAAAAGATGGTGTGTTTATTCAAATTCTTGATAAAGGTAATAGTAAAACCTTTCAAGATGGAGAAAAGCTTTCTCTTGACTATCAATGCAAATTATTAAGCGGAGAAGAAGTTTATAATAGCAAGACAGATGGTAAAATATATATTAAAATAGGTACTCAATCTGATTGTCCATTAGGACTTCAAAAAGCAGTAAGCAGTCTTTATCATAAATGTAAGGCAAGAATAATAGTACCTTCAAGTTTAGCATACGGATTGGCAGGAGATGGAAATAAAGTTCCGAGGGCAGCTACTTTGATTTATGAAATAGAAATAGATTAAAACAGTTTAATCAAATATGAAACAAAATAGAATAATTATACTATTTATCTTATTTATAGCTATATCTTGTGGTAAGAAAGAAAGTAATTCCGACTTTATTATTACAGAAAAAGGTTTTAAATTCAAACATTGCATTGAAAATAAAACATCGCCTAAGATAAATGTAGGGGATATAATACTTGGAGAAATAGAAATACGTCAAAATGATAGTATTTTATACAGCAATTTCGGAAGTCCAAATAGATTATTCAAAGTAAATGCAGATTCTACATCAGAATTTGATAAACTACTTTTAAATATGCATATAGGAGATTCAGTAATAATAGAACCTCCTATAGATAGTATAGTGTCACATGTAGCAAATATAATAGCGAAACCTGCAGACAAAATAAGATTTTATATAAAAGTTCATCAAATTATTTCACAAAGAGAACTAACTGACCATGATAGACAAGTTATAGCAAATCAACAAACAGAGGATTCTTTACTTTTTGAATATGTATTAAGAAACTATCCTAAAGCAGAGAAAAAGCCAAGTGGGTTATATATATTAGAACATAAACAAACTGATAAAATATCAGCAGAATTTGGTAAAAGAATTGCAGTGTATTATTCAGTAACAGATACAACAGGAAGACTTCTTGATAGCAATAAAGACATTAAACCATTTGAATTCACTTTAGGAGATGATGGTTTAATAGCTGGTTGGACAGAAGGATTGTCATATATGAAAGAAGGAGAGAAGATGAAAATCTTAATTCCTTCAAAAATAGCGTACGGCGAATCAGGCTATGGAGCAATAGCACCATATACACCGCTAATATTTGATTTACATTTAGTAAAAGTAGAGGAATAAAAACATAAGAACAATGAAAAAATTAAGCATTATTATTTTAAGCCTATTGATAAGTGGAATAGGTTTCGCTCAAATCCCACAAGGCTTTAAACAAGACAAGTCAGGAGTAATTTACAGAGTAGAAAAAGCAAATCCAGAAGGTAAACAAATCACTGAAGGAACAATAGTGCATGGTCATTATGCAGTAAGCTTTGGAGATTCTTTAGTATTTGATAACTCAAATCAACCAGTAGCTCCAATGTTTGGTGCGATGAGTCAAAATAAAGCTTTTCAAGGAGATTTAATTGATGGATTGTTTTTGATGAAAGAAGGAGAAACATTTACATTTGCTTTTTGTTATGACTCTATTTCAAAAGTTCAACAAGTACCACCTTTTTTCAAAAAAGATGAATACGCTTATTACAAAGTATATGTAGCAAAATCACAATCTTTAGAATCTTTCCAAAAAGAGCAAGACTCTATTCAAAAAGCTCAAATGAGAATTAATGATAGCTTGCAATTAATTGAAAGTGATTTAGTAATGGATTACCTTGCAAAAAATCAAATATCAAACATACATTTTGATGGTATTTATTACAAAAAGTTATCATCTGGAAGTGGAGAAAAACCACAAGCTAAAGATCAAGTAAAGGTTCATTACACAGGAAAATTCCTTGATGGTAGAGTATTTGATTCTTCAATTCCAAGAAACGAACCTTTATCATTTACAATAGGTGCAGGACAAATGATAAAAGGTTTTGAAATAGGAGTAAAACTAATGCAAAAAGGTGAAAAAGCAGTAATTGTAATACCATCATCTTTAGCATATGGAGGAAGACAAAGAGGAGAAATTCCACCATATTCTCCATTGGTATTTGAATTAGAGTTAGTAGAAATTATTTCACCAAGCAAATAAACTTCTATGAAATTAAATCTTACAAAGCCACTTATCGTTTTTGATATAGAATCCACAGGATTAATTGTCGGAAGAGATAAAATAGTGGAATTATGTATGATAAAAGTAATGCCTGATGGTAGTGAAATAGAGAAACTTTATCGTATAAATCCATGTATGCCTATTCCTAAAGAAGTGACTGCAATACATGGAATATCAGATGCAGATGTTGCTGACTGTCCTTCTTTTGAACAGTTGGCACCATCTTTAATTGATTTTATAGGAAACGCAGATTTGTGTGGTTATAACTCAAATAAGTTTGATGTACCTTTGTTAGTAGAAGAATTTTTGAGAGCAGGCTATGACTTTTCTTTACATAATAGAAGGATAATAGATGTTCAAAATATTTTTCATAAGATGGAACCTCGAACATTAAAGGGCGCTTATAAATTCTATTGTGATAAAGAACTTACAAATGCTCATACAGCTAATGCAGATACAAGAGCAACACTTGAAATTTTCAAAACACAATTAGATAGATACCAGGGGGTAGAATACGAAGATAATGAAGGAAAAGTAACTACTCCAATAGTTAATGATATGAATAAGTTGTCTGTATTTACTAAAACAGGAAATTGGGCTGATTTAGTAGGACATATCTATTACAATAGTAATAATAAAGAATGCTTTAACTTCGGTAAATACAAAGGAGTTGAAGTGGAGGTTGTTTTTGAAAAAGAACCAACATATTATGCATGGATGATGAATTCCGATTTTCCATTATCTACAAAAAAATTGATTACAGAAATCAGAACAAGAAAACTTTTTAAGAAATAGAATTATGAAAATAATCTGTGTAGGACGCAATTACTCTGAACATATAAAAGAATTATCAAACTCAAAACCTGATAAACCTGTTATTTTTCTAAAACCCGACACAGCAATTGTGAGAGGTAATTCGCCTTTTTACTATCCTGATTTCTCACAACAAATAGATTATGAATGTGAATTAGTAGTAAAAATTTCCAAGATTGGTAAAAGCATACCTGTTTCTTGTGCAAAAAATCACTATAATGAAGTTGCATTAGGTATAGACTTTACTTGTAGAGATTTACAAACCGAAGCAAAAGAAAAATCTTTACCTTGGACACTCGCAAAAGGCTTTGATTATTCAGCACCTTTGAGTGAATTTTACTCACTTGAAGATTTAGGAAAAGACGTTCAAAATCTTGATTTCAGTTTGTTAAAAAACGGAGAAACCGTTCAGCAAGCAAATACTTCACAGATGTTGTTTTCAGTAGATGAAATCATATCATTTGTTTCTCGTTTTATTAGTTTAAAAGTAGGAGATTTGATATTCACAGGTACTCCAGCAGGAGTGTCTTCTATTCAAATAGGAGATAAGCTTACTGCATGCTTAGAAGGAAAAGAAGTCTTAAAGTGTGAAATTAAATAAAAATCTACATCTATGTTATTGTCTTTGAAAATAGAAAACTATGCATTAATACGTTCAAGTCAAATTGAACTATCACAAGGCTTTACATCAATATGTGGTGAAACCGGAGCAGGAAAATCCATATTGCTTGGAGCCTTAGGACTTGTATTAGGACAAAGAGCAGATACAGAAGTTCTTTTGGATAAAGAAAAAAAATGCTACATAGAAGCTATATTCACAATTAGCAAAGACTTAAAGCCTTTGTTTGAAGACAATGACTTGGATTATGAAGAAGAATCATGCTTTCGAAGAGAGATAAATCCAAATGGAAAATCAAGAGCGTTCATAAACGATACACCTGTTAGTCTAAGTGTAATGAAGCAAATAGGAGATATGCTTTTGGATATTCATTCCCAACATAATACTATTAACCTGAATGACAAGGTTTTTCAACTTGCTATCTTGGACTCTCATCTTGAAAAAACTGAAATCAAGAAAGAATATGATGAATCTTTCAATAAATTTTCTAAATTAAAGAATAAAATTGATGAATTAAAGAATCAATTACTCGATTTTCAAAAAGAAAGTTCATATATCAATCATATATATGAAGAATTAGAAAATTCAAAACTTAAAGAAGGAGAACAAGAAGAACTTGAAGAAAGTGTTGAGTTGATGTCTAATAGTGAAAATATCAAAACATTCATAAATAATAGTATATCACTCTTTGAAACGGAAGATTACCCTTCTGTTATTACCAATTTATATGAAATAAAAAACAATATTTCTAAAATATCAGATGTAAATAAAACCACAAAAGAACTATATGAAAGAATAGATTCTGCATTTATTGAGCTAAAGGATATATATGCAGAAATGCAAAATTTCAATGACTCAATAAACTACGACCCGCAACTTTTAGAAACACAAAATCAACGTTTAGATTTAATCTATCGTTTACAAGAAAAACACAATGTAGAAACAGTAACCGACTTGATTAATTTAAAAGATTCATTAAGTCAGCAAATAAATCAAAACACTGATTTAGAATATGAAATCAGTCAATTAGAAAACGAAAAGCAAACACTTGAAGATTTATTAACACAATTATCAGAACTTATTATAAAGGATAGAAAATCTGCAGCCGAAAGAGTAGAACAAGCCTTATTGCCACTCTTCGAATCAATGGGAATGAAGAATGCTATCCTGAAAATAGAGATAGAAAAAACAGAAACTTTAAATAAAAACGCAGGTTGTCAAGTAGAGTTTTTGTTTAATGCAAATAAGAGTATAGCAACAACATTCCGTCCGTTAAATAAAGTAGCATCAGGAGGGGAGTTGTCAAGACTTATGTTAGCCTTAAAAGCTATTCATCTTACTAAACAAGATCTTCCAACCCTTATTTTTGATGAAATAGATAGTGGAATATCAGGAGATATTGCAGCAAAGGTCGCAAATATAATGAAGAATATGTCGGAAAATCGCCAAATTATAGCAATAACTCACCTTCCACAAATAGCGGCTAAAGCAGACTATCAGTTTAAAGTCTATAAGAATGATGTAAATCAACAAACAGAGTCTAATATAACTCTATTAAATGAGGAAGGAAGAGTAGTAGAAATAGCAAAAATGCTTTCAGGTGAAAACCCAAGTCAAGCAGCTCTTGCTAATTCTCGCGAATTACTCTCTTAGTATCGGCATCTTTTAAATCTTCGTACCAATACGTTTTGTCTAAGTAATCAATCTTTCTGATTTCAGTGTATTTTTCTTGCCAAGAGTCAAAAGTAATTCTCTTTGTCCAGTTAAAATACTTGTCTTTTTCGTATTGATAATAATATTCTATTGTTTTAACACCTCTATCATTAACTGCAATTTCGCTTATCATATAGTTATGAACATCATATTCATAAGAATAAGTAAGCAGTTTTTTATCTTTAGCATTGAAGACTTCTTTTTTAACGACTAAACCTTTGTCATTCCTTTCAAAAGTTTCTCTTCTTGTTTGCTTGTCGTTTCTTACAGTAATTTTTTCTATTACATCATGCTTGTAGTCTCTCTTAAAAGTAACCTTATCTACGTTTTTAGTGAAAGAAAAAGTAGTAATAGTATGAATCAAACTATCTTGAGGACCATAGAAATACTCTATAACTTTATTCTCTCTTGGATTTTCAGATTCAATAGTGTATTTGTTTAAAAGTCCTTTTGCATTATAGAAAAATTCTTCAGTTCTCATTAAAGTGTTTGCGCCACCACGACTTTGAGGATACTCAACTTCAACGCTTTTTGCCAATCGGCCAAGGTAGTTATATTCATAAGTAGTTACGGCAACAATTTTCTTGTTAGCTTCCATCAAGACTTTTTTCACTAACTGCTTATTGTTGTCGTATTCGTATGTTATAAATCTGTCTTTTTGTCCATTAATATAGTTAGTCCTTTCAGTTAGCTGTCTGATATTATTAAAATCAAGTTGATAATCATCAATAAAACTTGTTCTTTGAGATTTCAATGTAGAGTCTGACTCAAATTTCATATACCTTACAGAAGAAGGATATCCCGATAAGTCATAATCTTTAGCCATATTAGGAATAGATTGAGCGCCAAGCCCCAAAAATGCAAAAAGTGAAAAACAATAAACTACTAACTTTCTCATATAAATTCTCTATTTTTTTACATATAAAACGATATGCAAATATAAGATAAATTTTTTAGACGAATAGAATTTCTTGGAAAAAACAATTAATGATTGTTATCCTTCATTATCTTTTTGCCCAAAAGACCTATGGTTAATAACAAAACAAAGATAGAAGAGATTACAAAAAATGCGATGTCAATCTTATCGTTGAAACTCATCATTGATTTAAACCAATCTATAGAGCAATTACCAAACGAAAAAAGCGCAAAGACTATAGCGCAAGCTATAATCAAATATATAAAAAAGTGTTTGTAATATCTCTTAAACATAGTGCGGCAAATTTAAAAATTGTTTTTGTGACAGAGAAATTTAAAAAGTTTTTTTTTGTTCAAATTCATATTCTTTTATAATCAATTTATTAAAACAAAGAAAGCTTATAAATGTTCTCCCAAAAAAACAAAGAAAAATTCCAAAAATTCTTTGTTTTTTTACAACCAATATAAAGAGTTGGTTTTTTATGACTTTTTAAAGGGATTTTAAATAAAAAAAGGCTTAATTGTTTGCAACCAATTAAACCTCATCTTTGCGGAGAGACAGGGATTCGAACCCTGGAAACGCTTTTGACGTTTACACACTTTCCAGGCGTGCCTCTTCAACCACTCGAGCATCTCTCCAAGTTTGAGGGTGCAAAGATAGTACTTTTTTAATAATATTATGTTGTTTAAATTATATTTTTTCATATCTTTGCAAAGTTTAAAAAATAACTAATTTATTTAATCTAATGTTAAGTCGTCATTTCTTACGAGTAAAAGTTCTGCAATCGCTATATGCTTATAAATTATCCGGCGAAGTTTCTTTTGATCTTGCAGAAAAAGAATTGTATAAAAGTATTTCAGAAACCTATGATTTAGAAGTATATCTTTATTCTTCATTGTTAGAAATTAAGGATATTGCAGAGAATCAAATTGAAGAAGCAAAGGGTAAATTCTTTCCTACAGAGGAAGAAATGAATCCAAATATGAGATTTGTAGAAAATGCTTTGTTGAAACAATTATCTGAAAATATTGAATTGACAAGTGCAATTGATAAATTGAAAATAAATTGGACAGACCAAAGAGAATTGTTAAGAAAGATTCTTAATAAATTTAAGAATTCAGATTCTTACAAATCATATATGGCAAAAGAAACAGTGAACTATGAAGATGAGAAAAAAATAATAATTCAGTTATTGAAGAATTATCTTCTTAAAAACGAAAGTTTCTTGGATTACCTTTCTGAATTGAAGATTTATTGGGAAAGTGATTTTCAATTTGTAGGTCTTTCATTCTTAAAGTTCTTGAAGGAATTTAAACAAGCAGATACTGCTTCAAAGTCTTTAATAAAGTCTTTTGAGTTTAGTGAGAAAGATGCAAAAGATTTTGCTATTGATTTGTTCCGTAAAGCAGTGACACATTATGATGATTTCGATGAGTTGTTTAAAAAACGCATCGAAAATTGGGATATGGATAGATTAGCTTTTATCGATATCATTATAATAAAAATGGGATTAGTTGAGTTAGTATATTGTCCTGAAGTTCCAGTGAGAGTAACGCTTAACGAATATATTGAAATGGCTAAGGAATTTTCAACAGACAGAAGTAAATTATTTGTTAATGGATTGCTGGATAAGTTCTTGGTTGATTTAAGAGCAGCAGGAAAGATAAGGAAAATAGAAAACGAAGAAGTAGATGTTGAGTAGAATAATGAAGAAAAAGCATATATTATTATTGTTCTTAGGTTTGTTTTTGATTACCTCTTGTTCTAAATCAGGGGATAAGAGAAACATAGACTCATCTGTTATAGAGAATATGACAGAAATCAAGTTTGAGAAAACAGAACTGGATTTTAAGTATGTAGAAGCCGGAGAAGTGGTGCAAGGAAGTTTTGTTTTTACAAATGAGGGTAAATATCCTTTAGTGATTTATGAAGTCAACACAACTTGTGGCTGCACAATTGCGGATTATCCAAAAGGAGAAATCGCACCGGGAGAGCAAGGAACAATTTCTGTTAAATATGACTCACAAGGTTCTTCAGGAATGAGAATCAGCAAAGAAGTAATAGTAAATGCTAACACAACTCCTGCTAAAACTCGTTTAAGAATAGTAGCAGACGTTAGATAGGAGAAACGAATTAAACTAAAAATTAAATAATAAAAAAAAGCAAAGAAATGAACTTAATGAACATTTTAATGATGGCAAGTAGCCAACAAGGAGGAAGTGGAATGAGCAGCAGTATTGTAATGATAATATTAATGATTGCTATTTTCTATTTCTTTATGATTAGACCACAACAAAAACGTCAAAAAGAAGAAAAGAAATTTAGAGAATCTCTTCAAAAAGGACAACAAATTGTAACAATAGGTGGAATGCACGGAAAGATAGCAGAGGTTAAAGAAACAACTGTTGTTATAGAAGTTGCACATGATGTTAAAATAGAAATGGAAAAAGCCTCTATTGCAATGTCTGTTGTAAATCAAAAATAAAAGAAATGGCAAAACCTAAATAGGCGTCCTCTTTTTGCTAATCAAGTAAAGTGGACGCTTATTTTTTTACATTTTATTTATGAATAAAAACAAGCTTATTCAATTATTGAAGAAAACTATATCAAGTACTGCTTTCAGAGCAATGTGCTTGTGTGTTTTTTTTAGTCTTGTTTTATGGATGTTTATTATCTTTAGTGACCATAGACAACATGATTTTGAAATTCCTATTCAATTTGAAAATTCTGCAAAGCCAGATGAGTTCTATTACACAAGAGATAGTGTTGTTGTTGTGAATGTTGAGGCGACAGGCTTTGAGTTTTTGTTTAAGAGTGGGTATGAAGATAAAAAAGAAAAAATTTATTTTGATGTAAGCAAACTTCCAATCAATAAATCAAAAGGAGAAATGAAGATTTCTTCTGATTTTTTGAAAACTCCAATTACAAAATCTCTTGGAATGGAAAATGTATCTATTTCAATACTTCCTGATACAATTTTATTGAAATGGCAAAAGAAGTATTCCAAAAAGATGATTGTTGTAAATCAAACTAAGTTTGAAACTAAAAATTCATATAGAATAATCAAAAATCCTGAATTGCTAATAAATAAAGTTGTTGTAGAAGGTGATAAACGTGTTTTAGATAAAATAGATACGGTTTTTACAAAGAAGATAAATATTTCTAATATTGATAAGAGTCATGTTGCTTTAATACCACTTGAAATAAATCAGCAACATAAAGGATTGTATTTTCGTACAACAAATATTCCGGTTAAAATAAGTGTCGAAGAAATTACAGAAAACGAAATAGAATTGCCTATAAACATTGTTCAGCAAGGAGAAAAGGAGAATGTTAAGATTTTTCCTTCAAAAGTCAAAGTTAAATATAGAGTTCCTATAAAGGATTTTACTAAAATCAATGCAGAAAACTTTAATCTATACGTACTTTACTCTAAAGATAATCTTCAAAATGCTAATAAATTAAAAATTAGGTCTGCAAATATTCCTAATAATGTTGAAGTTATAGGTATTAGTCCAAGAACAGTTGATTACATAATTATAAACGAGTAAGCTTTTCAAGAATTAGAATTGCATAAAACAAAAAAGAAGAGTGTAAGTTTCAAATATTTGATTCTTACACTCTTCTTTCTTTGGCGGAAAGTGAGGGATTCGAACCCCCGGACCCGTGAAGATCAACGGTTTTCAAGACCGCCGCATTCGACCACTCTGCCAACTTTCCGTGTGCAAAGGTACAACATTTTCCTAATCTGACAAATTTTTATCCCTCTTTTTAGCAATGATTAAACGTTCTTTATTTCTAATATCTTCAAAAACAGAAGTTTCAAAATTATGTTTTTGATATAAATTAGATGTTTCTTTTGCTAAAAATTCGTTTATTTCAAGATAAACACTGCCATTTGGATTCAAATTTGTGTTGCAAAATTCTAAAATGTGTTCATAAAAAATCAATGGATTTTCATCACTAACAAATAGTGCTAAATGTGGTTCATATAAAAGAACATTGTTTTTCATTAGTTTTTTTTCGGATTCCCTTACATAAGGTGGATTAGATACAATAATGTCAAAAGTATTGCTTGAGTCTATTCCTTTTAAAACGTCAGCCTTTTGTATGTTTATTTCTAAATCGTTTAGATTTGCGTTTTCTTGTGTTTGACTTAAAGCATCATTGCTTATATCAAATGCAAATACTTCTGCATCAGGGAAAGCTTTTTTAAGAGCTAGTGCAATACATCCACTTCCACAACAAATGTCTGCTATTTTTAGATTCTTCTTGCCTTTATTCTCTAAAATTATTCTTTGGGCTATTTCTTCTGTTTCTACTCTTGGAATTAGTACTTGTTTGTTAAGATTTATTCTTACGTCAAGAAAATCACAATAACCTAAGATTTGTTGAAGTGGTTTTTCCTTTTTTAAATCCTTTATTGCAAAATTGATTTTTAAAAGTTCTGATTCGCTAACTCTTAATTCATCTTTTAAGGTTAAGATTTTAGTTAAATTAAAGTCTGTAAAGTGCTCTATGATAGAATAAATCATTGTTCTGATTTCATTCTTTTCGTAAAGTGATTCTAACTCTTGAAAAGCAAAATCAATAATATCTTTTAGTTTGTTTGATGATATTCTCATTTCTTTTTATAATTTTGTTGTTGCAAAATTACAAATTTTATGTCTTTATGCAAGAGCACGAGAAATATATGAGGCGTTGCTTCGATTTAGCCTTGTTGGGAAGAGGAAATGTTAGCCCAAATCCAAAGGTAGGAGCAGTAATAGTTTACCAAGACAATATAATAGGTGAGGGATATCATCAAAAATATGGACAATCTCACGCAGAAGTAAACGCAATCGCTTCTGTAAAAGATAAAAGTCTGTTGAAAAAATCAACTATTTATGTTAATCTTGAACCTTGTTGTCATTGGGGAAAGACTCCTCCTTGTGCAAATCTTATAATAGAAAGTGGAATTAAAAAGTGTGTGATAGCTAATAAGGATATAAATCCAAAGGTTTTTGGAGGTGGAATAAAGTTATTACAGGATAATGGAGTCGAAGTTGTGACTGGGGTTTTGGAAAAGGAAGGTTGGTTTTTGAATCGCAGGTTCTTTACTAATCAAAAAGAGAAAAGACCATACGTTATAATTAAATATGCTCAAAGTTTAGATGGTTTTATTGCTCCAGAAACAAATGGTGGTTGGATTAGTAATGATATAATGAAAGTTTGGGTTCATAAACAAAGGGGAGAAGAAGATGCTATAATGGTTGGATATAATACTGTGCTTAAAGATAATCCTCAATTAAACACAAGGCATTATCAAGCTCGTAACCCCAAACGAATTGTTTATGATAGAAATCTTTCTTTACCACAAGAAAGTAATATATTTGACCAGATTCAAGAGACTATTATTTTTAATCATGTTAAAGATTTAGTGGAAGGAAACAATAAATATATAAAAATAGACGAAGAATTGCCTTTTGTTTCTCAAATATTAGAGAAGTTGTACGAAGAAAAAATATGTTCTATTGTTCTTGAAGGTGGTGCCAAGATTATAAATAAGTTTTTAGAAAGTGGACTTTGGGACGAAGCAAACGTTATTATAGGTCAAAAAATATTTGAAAAAGGAGTTAAAGCACCATATATTTCGGGTGATTTTAAAGAAAATAAAATAGGAGATAATATATTAAGATTTTATTATAATCAAAAATAATCGTAACTTTGCAAAAAGAAATCTACGATTATTTACAATAAAAGATAAGGATAAATGCAAATAGTAACATTAACTACAGATTGGGGAGTATCAGATCATTACGTTGGAGTTGTTAAAGGAAGACTTTATTCAATGATTGATGATATTACAATAGTTGATATAACTCATGATATAGATGATTACAATCTATTAAAAACAGCTTTTATTGTAAAAAATGCTTGTACTCAATATCCAGAGGGAACAATTCATATAATAGATGTTAATAGTTATGAGCAAGCTGCTACTGAGACCTCTAAAACAAGGTCTTATATTGTAGTAAAGCATAAAGAACAGTACTATATATGTACAGATAATGGCTTGCCATCAGCTATTTTTGGCAATGATGAAGTAGAAATAACAGATATTAATCTATATAATGAAACAGATTATTATACATTTTCAGCATTAGATCTTTTCCCAAAAGTTGTGAAAATGATTGCAAATAATCACTCAATAGATAATATTGGTAATAGATTAGATACTTTCTTTAATAAAACGATTGTAGGTCAATATATAGAAGAACCTGATAGTCTGTTACTTCATGTAATATATGTAGATAAATATGGAAATGTCTTTTTGGATATCAAAGACTATGAATTCAAAAGAGTAAGAAATAACAGGAATTTCTCAATAAGGCTTGGAGGATATATTATTAATAGTATTTCTCTTTCCTATGCAGATGTTAGAATAGGAGAAGCTTTACTTACAATATCTTCTTCGGGATATCTTCAACTTGCTTTAAGAGAAGGTAATTATAGTAAGCTTTTGGGTGTGAAAACAGAAGATACTATTAAAATCTTCTTTAATTAATAAATTCAGCAATCTTCTTTATTGCCTCGATACTTCTGCAAGTTTGACAATCCATTAAAGAACTATTTATTCCAAGAACTTTATTTTGCTTTACGGCATTCAAATCCTTGTAAGGAGAAGTGTTAATGAAAGAGTTTAAGTCTTCTTGTCTAACAATTATATAATCAGGTTGTTTAGAAAAAAGTTCTTCCTTGCTATATGACCAATTTGTTATGTTGTTTGCAATGTTTATTCCACCTGCTAATTCTATTATTTCATTGATATAGGTGTTTTTCCCCGCAGTAAAATCACCTGTTGCACCATACCCAACAACATAATATACACTTGGTTTATTGCTTTCTTTATTATAGTGGGATTTTACTTCGTCTAATTCGTTTTTCATATTGTTTATAAGGCTGTCGGCAACGTTTTCTTTACCAAAAATCTTACCTAAAATTTGTAAGGTATTGAAAACACCCTCTATATTGCTTCTTTCGGGTAGGCAAATAATGGAAATGCCTGCTTTTTCAATGTTTTCTACCAAGTCTTTGCGTACCATGGAGGAAGTTATCACGATTTCGGGACTTAGGGTAATGATTTTTTCTAAGTTTGCATCACTTATTCCTCCTATTGCTTCAATTTGCAAAGCTTCTTGTGGGTAATTGCAAAATGTTGTCCTACCTATGATTTTGTTTCCAACGCCTAAATCAAATAAAAGTTCGGTAATCCCTGGTGAAATAGAGATAATAGTTTTTGGATCTTGTTTTACTTTAACCTTTCTATTATAATAATCTGTAAATTCTAAGGTTGCGTCTTGTGTTTCTTTACTTTTGCGATTTGAATCTTGACAAGCAAAAAACATTCCTATAAGGCAAAAAACTAATGCTATTCTTTTCATAAATATTTACTTTGGATTGCAAAGATACAAGAAAAAACCTTATTTTTGCACTATGAGATATTTTTTACATTTAGCCTATAACGGAGCGTATTTCCATGGTTGGCAAATTCAAAATGGACAAACAAGCGTTCAAGAAGCCTTGCAGTTGGCTTTAAAGCATATTTTACACGAAGAAATTGAGCTAATAGGTTGCGGAAGGACAGATAGCGGAGTGCATGCAAGCGATTGCTATGCACATTTTGACTATAAAGAATTAAGCGATAAAGAAATAGAAAACGTTGTCTTTCGTTTAAATAGATATTTCACTCACGAGGTTTTGATATATGGGCTATATAAAATGCAACCACAAGCACACGCAAGATTTGATGCTATAAGTCGCACTTACAAATACTACATTAGCGAAGAAAAACAGCCTTTTAACAACGATTTTGTCTATTATCACCCTTGGAAACTAAATGAAGAAAAGATGAATGAGGCGTGTAAATCGCTTTTAGGTACGCAAGATTTTACTTCTTTTAGTAAACTTCATACACAAGTAAATAATAACATTTGCACAATCACGCAAGCATATTGGGAAAGAAAGGACGGAGAGCTTATTTTCACCGTTAGTGCTAACCGATTTTTAAGAAATATGGTTAGAGCAATAGTTGGCACAATGCTTTTAGTAGGAAGAGAAAAAATAACCCCACAAGAATTTAAACAAATCATAGATAGACAAGATAGAAATCAAGCAGGAGTGAGCGTTCCGGGTAAGGCGTTATTTCTTTTCAAAGTAGAATATCCACAAGATTTGTATCTCTATGTTGATTAAAATGTTTAATTTTGCAAAAAAATAAAAAACAAAAATTAAATACTATGAAAAAAGTAGTTTTAGGCCTATTGGCAGTTTTAGCAGTTAGTTTTGTCTTAGAATCTTGTGCACACAAGACTTGCGATGC
>JAGCJW010000019.1 GCA_017647785.1 Bacteroidales bacterium
TTCCATCAAATACAGATTTCATAGTTAAGCACTCCTTATTTGTTTTGCTTAATTCATCAAACATACTCAGACGAGACTTAAACTCTTTATTGGCTATCTGAATTGTCAGAATTTCCCCCTTATCATTAGATTCAAATAAGTTAGAGAAAAACTTATAGTCTGTGTATGTTGGTAAATTGATATTTAACACTTGATCCAGTAATGATACTATTGTAATCGTCATAAAATATATGAATTTATTAGCAAAGGTACTATTTTAATCCTTGACAACGATAACATAACGGAATAATCATTATCTTTGTATAGTAACAATATAGTATATGGATAGAAAAGAATTTGCAGAAATATTAAACTCTATAAAAATATCCGAAGGTTGTGATAATAAAATATTACAACAAGAGATGTTGCCAATATCTCACGCCATACTCCAAATGATGCCTAATAGATTATTTCGCTATAGGATTTGTTCTGATACAAGTATTGAGGCTTTTATAAATGACAAAGTATATGCAGTAACAGCAGATTTATTTAATGACCCTTATGATACCTTATTAAGATTCGATAAGGATGCTGTTAAACAAATGTTTGAGTCTTTATTGTCAAGAGATGTTTTTAATGGGTTTAAGGCAGCTCTTTTGCAAGGGATAGATTTTCCCGATATAGTAAAACAAAATTTTAGTAAGGAATACATTGCGCAGACGAGAGAATACATTTTATCCTTAGCAAAAGAAGAAGATATTGAAACCCTTATTCTAAATCGGAAGAACGAAATTAATAATATAGTAGATCTTTTATTTCCGCTACTTGTTAATTATGTTAATAAACGAACCTCGACAATTTCTTGTTTTTCCGAAACAATAGAATCGGTAACGATGTGGAGTCATTATGCAAATTATCATAAGGGGTTTGCTTTAGAGTACAATTTGAGGGACACCTTGTTAAACAGTATTCCCAACGTTGGGATATTCCCTGTGATTTACGACAATAAAAGATATGATGGAACACCATATGTAATGTGGGAGTTTCTTAAGTTCATGGGATTTAATATACCCAATCCTGATATGCTATCTCACATAAAATGTGTGCTGTATAAGTCTTGTCAATGGAAATATGAGAAGGAGTGGAGATTGATAGATAGTACAATAAGGGGAAATATCATATTAGAGAACAACACATGTGTAACATTGAAACCTACTGCAATTTATTATGGAACAAATATGTCGTTAGATGATAAGAGGAAACTTCATGAGATTGCCTTGAACAAAGGTATCAAGGAATATGATATGTATATAGATTTCGCTTCTGAGAAATATGAAATGTTGTATCGTATATTTTCATAAACATAAACTATTCAACTCCATATTCAAAGCCAATATGAAGCACCGCAAAGTGGATATCTATCAAGACTTTATAGATGGAATAAATGCAATTGGGTTATAACAAAATCGGCGTTCACTTGTGAAGGTGAACACCGATTTTATTAAACTATTTTATCAAAATACTTACTATCTCTATTATGAAAAGCAGGATAAGTGCCTTCTAGAATATCAACAATAATTTTGTTGATTGTAGGATTTTCGATTGCTCCAGATTCATATGATACTGTATTGCCATTTTGTTTGTCAATTTTCATTTGTATAATTTGGTCCGCATCACAAACTACAGCTAAATTGGGGTTATGAGTAACCATAATTATCTGACGACGTCTTTTTGCTTCTTTGATAAAATGTACGATATACTTGTAGACGCTCTCATTATCAAGGTTTTCTTCAGGTTGATCTATTATTAATGGTTTGTCATCCATATCAATAAATAGATATAATAGCAATAATAAAGCGCCCCTTTCTCCTGGAGACAGCGAGGATAAAGGCTTACCATTCATCTTTAATTGGAAAAATGGTACTATATAATCCATGCTATAAATATAATCGTATAAGTCTTGTTTGGTGTGACCTTTCTTTAGCTGAGCTTCTATATTGCGAAGTGCATTATTAGCCCCATCTCGTTTATCATACTGTAATGCTTCATTAATGCTCGATGGAAATTCTATTATAGAATCCAAATCCAACAGATTAATGTTTTCTATATTATCTTTTACGCGCATTAATCCTTGTTCTTTGCCATAGAATGAACCTGCAATTTGTTGATTGACAAAATCGAAAAAATAATCTTCAAATCCTCTTATGGCAAATGTTGCATCAAACTCTATCGGATAATCTTTTAAGGCATCCTTATATTCTTCCACAAATTTTACAATAGGAGCAAACAAATTATTATATATTCTAAGGACTTCCGATTTTTTGTTTACTAACTTGTTGATTTCCTGTTTACGAATAACTTTTAAGCTTTCAATATCATTAGCAAGATGACGTTCTATATAATCAAGCTTGCATTGAAGATTTTTAATACTACCTTCTTTTTCTTCTGTTCCCGTAATATCTTCAATGCTTTTTTCCCATTCTAATTTTTGAACAAGATACTTTTGGTATTTTATTTCTGGTTCACTAAGTTCTTGGGAAACGTCAACAAGTGTTTTTTGCTTAGTTTTTATGGTATTTATGAGTCCTTGTTCATTTTCTTCTTCAAATTCTTTATTGATTATTTTTATTCTACTTTCAATTTGTTTTATCTTAATTTCTATAATCTGATGGTTGTATTTAAAGTTAAGTATTTCATCAATATTGATGTCATTTGATGTCAATATTGGATTAATGTCAACTTTCACATTCTCAATATATTCGAATAAACGAGATAAGTTCTCTTTTACTGAAATTAAATCTTGTAACCGCTTTACCAATTGAGTTTGTTCTATCTGTAGTTGTTCTAATTTTTCATTTAATTCGTTTAACTCATTTTGTATCTTTTCTAACTTTGTTTTAGCTTCTTGAGCTTTAGGGTTCCCTGATAAATCTGGTTTCTTAATTTCTATGGGCTTTGCACTTTGTGCATTACTAAGTTGTTCTTGTTTATACTTAAGTTCATTTTCTAGTTTAGTCTTATAATTAGGTTCTAATTGTAACTCTAAATCGACAATAGAAGTGTTGATTTCTCTAATTTTATCTTTAATGTTTTGACAAGAACGTTCATTCTCTGTTGTAAGATATTTAATAAGACTGTCTAAGTCATTTTTACCATATCTTTCTGCTGGATTTAAATATTGAAAAATTATTTTCTTTAATTCCTTCTCAAATTGGCCATCATCCTCAGTCGTACATAAATTTTCTAAAAAATTTTGAGGAATATATTTTACTCGTTCAGGTTGATTAATATCAGGAGATTCATCTAGCGTTTTCTTTTGCGAATGTGATTTATCGGCCCAGCCTATTATTGCCTCAATTTGTTTTGATCTATTATATGGCTTATTCATCCTAAATTTATTGGGTGTCAAAAATGAAAAAGCTTCATTTTTTGTGTTTGCACATAATGCTAAAATATCTGTTAAAGCACTTTTCCCGCTACCTTTATTTCCTATTATAGCAACCAATCCAGGATTAATATCTATACGAATATTATTAAACCATGTTTCTGGCATTGAAGCACCTGCAACTCTGGTTATCTCCAAACTATCAATGAATTTATCAGGATTTCTTTTTATCCTTTGAAGTAGTAATGGCTCCTCGTAACTAATACGTTCTGGTTCAGATATGATTTGCTTTAATCCTTCAAATGCTAAATCTGCTTTTATCCAACAAGGCTTTATTCCTATTTCATTAAGTTCATGTGCATCTGATGCAGTGATTGAAGGTTTGCCAAACTTTTCTAAATAGAATTTTGCTTCATTAGGCTTTTTAATTTCACAGATGTCTATATATCCTTCATTAAATAGTTCTTCTTTTACCGGACCAAGTGAGCATTCAATAGATGTATTACGGACACCACTTCCCTCATGTCTCATTTCTCTATCAATTCCATTCTCTTTAGAACCTGCATGAACTGTTACTATCCCTCCATATTTGTGTATTATATCAGCGGCTTTCTTGAATTCAACTTGAACAAGAAACATACCTTCCTTAAATAAAGTGGTTTCATCACTACTTTGAGAACCTGAATCCTTTGCTTTTTGAATTATTGATGTTCTGGATATCCCTAGCTGATTCAATACATTTTCTTTCAAGAATTCGGGAGATAATTTTATCCCATTATGCTCATCAGGAAATAGTCCTATCATATGAACAGAAGCTTGTCCATATTCTGTGCGAAATTCTATACCAGAAATGACGGTTATATTCATTGGCTTAGCCAATGTTTTCATTTCTTCAATATTATCAATCGTATGATGGTCAGTTACAGCTATACAGGAAATACCTTTTGATTTAACAACTTCTAAAATTTCTTGACATGTCCCTTTGCCATCTGAGGCATTTGTATGTATATGCAAATCCCATAAATTCCATGTAGATCCAATTTTCTTCATTTTTTTGCTATATTTAAACCTGTTAATCCTTCAAACAACCTGTCGGAACAATGTAAATTCCATCTCCAAGACGGAGATAAGTATTTTATCAAAGTTTGCCTACAAGTTTGATTTTTATATTTTCGGTAATTTGGCTCATATTAGTTCGGTGGTTTGACTCGTTACATAATTCTCACTCTTTCTTGCAACTCTCTCATTTTCTGCATAAGTTTATCAAACTCTAAAGATTCACCATAAATGAAAAATCGCCTCATATCGGCATAATCATCTTGCCACGCCTCCATAGCCGATTCTGGTATTATAAAGCTAATAGTTGATGGGGAATGTAAATCATAGTTTACATACTTCAAAGCATAATAAGCCTTACGATGCTCAACAATGGAGTCATAAAGTTTGCGATTCGACAAAGCTTCTTTTCCATACTCCGTATCCATCAGTTTTTCCATGTCATACAGATGTCGTGACATTCGTATACTTCTGGGCTTTTCTTTTTGGAATTCTTCCGCCAAGAGAAAAAGTTTCTCAAGGAACGTGCGAGTAGGAATTACTGTTCTAACAAGACTTTCTGCATCAGTATCTTCGCCATCAAAACTTTCACCTATTAAAGAACGAATTGGTCGTAATTCCGTGGGTTCATCCATTGAAAGGCAACTAATCTCAATCTTCACTCGTGGTGGAATATAATTGATAGTATCTTCAATAATCGACGAATAGTGTAATATAATTACCGTAGGATCTTTGTCTGAATCTATCGGTCTCCATTCTCCATCTTTATCTTGTACTTGAGATATATTCTCTATACTGTAACCAGAGACTCCCATTTCTTTTAAACGGGCATCTAATTGAGCCGAAAGGGTCTCATGAATATAAGCTCGTGACATCTTGCGTAATTTCTCACGCTGACTTTTACCAGTCTTCTCAATACCAAAGAATGAATGACTGATTGCCAAGTCAATGTCTTCAGAAAAACGTTCTATGATGCCAAAACCTTTTGACAACGATGTTCCGCCTTTGAATATCAAAGAATCACGACAATCTGTTTGGAATAATGCCTTCAGCGTAACTGTTACCCACCAATCCTTTTCTATGGCTACCTGATTAACGCCAGGATGTCCAACCTCCGTTTGCTGTAACATAGCTAAACGGTCCACTATCTCATTATTTAACCACAGTTTTCTCATAATCGAATTCTATTTTAAGCGGTTAGCATTGGTTTTATAATTCGTTTCATCCACGCAGGCATCATATCTATATCTTTAGCAAGTGTCTCCTTGTTAGTTTCTTTCGTTACCAATTGTTGGATTATATTCAGTTCTTCTTCTCCTACATTCTCTTTTTTCAGAGCTTTGAGTGCCTGAACAAGTAAAGAGATGAGACGAGTACCATAACAGAAATTCTTGGGTACACCTCGCTTTAACACGACTTTTCTATTGGATAGGTTTACAGTTCTTTCACTTCCGGTAGTTAAGTATGTGTAATTCATTGGCACTTGTGTTGATAATCCTAGTGCATTCAGAGCTGTCATACCTGATGGCAATACCTTCGCGTTATCTCTAGTAGCAATTGCCTGTACCACCTTATCAACCGAGGGCAGTACAACACCGAATTTGCTTCTTCTCGGTTTGGCATATATCCCATGTGCAATTTTAACAAGCATACCATCTGTCGTTAACTCAGACAAAATGCTTCCCACAAACTCCGTGTGGTATTCAGGAAAGTCTGAACGAAACAGTATACAATCCTCTGGCATCGTTTCTATGCGTTGCCTAAGAGTTGTACTATCGATTGAATATTCATTAGTCATATCACCTTTGAAATTTTGATGATTTTTCAAATGCAAAGATACGAAAAGGATTCAAATAAATGATGAATTGCCAAAAATTTTATTCTGTTGACTCATATAATATCGCTTTGTACAATTTGTAATATTAATACAAATAACCTTAAACAATAAGATTATTGGGGTTTACATTAGTATTTAGTTGTAATATAAATAGGAATTATCCCCTAATAATATCAAGAAGTCTATTCCACTCTCTTTCCGCTGGCTAAAACCCTCCAATACCTTCTGTCTTATTCTACTCGCTTCATAGGTGCTCAATCGAAACGCCAGTGCAATAACCACTTCAAGATTGTAGAATGTAGCCCAACCTTTAGGCATAGCCAAATCGCATCGTAGGGTAGTTGCAGGGGAAAGAGTCCCACTCCTATAAATAGCTTTTATGGCGGCTCGGAGTGTCGGGGCTATCACCCCGAACAACTCCACCAATTCCATTTCCGACATCCAAACACTTTTGCTTGGGATATTTACTCTACCACTTTCGCTGATTGTTATTATTGCTCGTTCCATAGTTACATTGCTATTGAGATTTCACTAAACGATTGATTAAGTCGGTTGCCGAACATAGTCAAATCCTTGTCGATTTTCTCGGTGGTAATCTTGGCATACTTTTGTGTCGTGGTAATGTTCGTATGTCCCAAAACTCGGCTTACACTCTCAATTGGAACGCCCTTACTGAGAGCAAGCGTAGCGAATCCATGGCGTGTGCAATGGAAGGAAATATCCTTCGTTATTCCGCACTCTTTTATCATCTTTTTCAATGGTTTACAGAAGTTCCAATAGTTCAGATTAGGGAACACAAGTTTGTCCTCTTGGAATCTCTCATATCGCTTGATTATCTGTAATGGAATATCCAATAGCTTCACTTGGAAATTTACCTTTGTCTTGTGTCGCTTGGACAATATCCACTTCTCTCCGTTAATCTCTACTATATCATCAGTGGTCAGTTCCTTTATATCCACGAATGACAAAGCAGTGAAACTTGCAAACACGAATAGGTCTCGGATATAAGCCAACTTCTTATCTGCAAATTCGTGAGTCATTACAGCTTTGATTTCATCTTCTGTAAGATATTGTCGCTCCTTGATGTTCTGATTTACCCGATACTGGGCGAATGGATTTCTCGGTGTCAGTCCGTTGTAATGAGCCTTTGACACGATTGTTTTCAGCCACATACAATGCGACCATACACTGCCATTATGTAGTCCTGCATCAGTAGAGAGATAGATTTCATACTCCTTGATAAAATCGGGAGTAAGTTCAAGCATAGAAATATCACTACGCTTGTAGCATTTCTTAATGAATGCTGCCAAATGATTTCGAGACCTTACACGCACCTTGTAGGAACTTGCTGCACGGTCTATGCCGATTCGCTTCTTGAAACTCTCGTTGTCTTTATCAAATGCGCCAAGCAATGTTTCATACTCCGTTCCGATACCTTGATAGGCATTGCGTACCATTTCGGCAGTTACATAGGCTTCTCTATCCGAAATGCGTTGATAATGCTTGATGATTTGAGCCTTGATGTTATCCAAAGCCAAATTGATGTCTCGTGCCTCTTTGCTCTTACCTTTGGCTCGATTGCCTTTGGCATCCCACATTGTTTTTGCAATGATCAGTTTGCAGCTGAATTGTGCCACCGAGCCATTGATTGTAACTCGCCCCATAATGGGGACAATACCGTTTTTCTCCTTGCTTCCGTTCACGTAGAACAGCACCTTAAATGTACTTCGCATAATCCAATTCTTTTTTGGTTACAAAATTAGTTATCAGCGAGTTGTACATTGTTATGCAGAATATGGCAGAGAGTAGAAATGAACTCCAACAACCTATAAACTTACCTCGTTAGTGGGTAATGGATAAGAAACCGTTCACCCTCATTACCTTTCATTTCATTGCACTTTTGCATCTGCGAGGCTTTCATCATAAGTCCTCATAAGTCATTGAACACCAGTGCCACCATCATTATTTCCCCTCATTCGTTAGATTTTTCCAGAGATAAAAGTTATCTTTGTGCTGTTTTATTTTATTAAATTCCCCTCTTGAAAGAACAAAGAAACTCCGAACATAAGGCGATTAACTCCGCCATATCCAGTTATAACAAATGCGTTAGGGCTTTGATATTCAAAGCCTGTATTACCTGATAAAGGCAAGAAATAAGATACATTCAATTGAAATCTTTGTTTTGCCTTAACTTCTATTCCTGCTCTTAAAACAAAATCAACTGTAAATGGCTCTTCAAAAGTTAAAAAAGACGTAGGTACCAATTCTTTTCTCTTTGTTAAGTAAAATGAAGCATTCGCTCCAGTTGCTGTAAGTAAATTAACATTTTGAGCAATTGGTAATCTATAATTTACAAGTATTGGAAGGGTTAATGTATGAATAGAGTGTCTATTATCTATATTTGATATTGGATTATTAATACTTGCAATCGGATTAACAATAGTTAGTAAATGATTTGCATATCCTGGTTCTGCGGTTAATGAAAAAGTGTTTTTCGTATTTAACATATATTCATATTTCAACGCGACATCAAACGCAACTGCACTTTTTAATCTAATAGCATCGTCATGTATTGCTTCAAAATAGTCTTTTCCCATTGGGTAGCTACCAAAATTCAAGCTAAGACCGAAATTGTGTTTTTTTAAGTCTTCTTGTTGTGCAAACATTGTGTAACACAACAAAATTCCTACAAGTGTTAAAAATGTTTTTCTCATAATTTTTACTTTTTCGTATTTTACAAACGTTATTTTAATTTTAATATTGTTTGTTTGCGAAAAATTGACGTTTTTCGCTTTTTTTCTCTAACTTTGTCTTTTCAAAAACAATAAAAATATGAACAAAATCATACCTTCTTGGACTATATCAAATCCTATTAGCAGGAGAACAACAAAAGAAGTAAGAGTTGGTAACATCGGAATAGGAGGAAACAATCCTATAAGAATACAATCGATGACAAACACCGACACAATGGATACTATCGCAACCGTGGAGCAAACTTTAAGATTAGTGGATAAGGGTTGCGAATTGGTAAGAATAACAGCCTCAAACGTTCAGGCGGCACAAAATCTTTATAATATAAAGAACGAATTAGCGAAAAGAAATTGTTATGTTCCTTTGATTGCAGATATTCATTTCAATCCTAAGGCTGCGGAAATTGCAGCAGAGATTGTAGAAAAAGTAAGAATCAATCCAGGGAATTATACAGACAGAAATATTAGTAAAATAGAATATAGCGATAGCGAATACAAACAAGAATTAGAAAAAATCTCAGAAAGATTATTCCCGTTGATTGAGATATGCAAAAAAAATAATACCGCAATAAGAATAGGGACTAATCACGGTTCGTTAAGCCAAAGAATAATGGCACGATATGGTAATACGCCATTTGCAATGGCTACTTCTGCAATGGAATTTGTAGAAATATGTAAAAATCTTGACTTTGAAAATCTTGTTTTATCTATGAAATCAAGTAATGTCAAGGTTATGCACTACGCAACTCGTATATTGTGCAGTATGATGCAAGAAAAAGATTTGCAATTCCCTATTCACTTAGGAGTAACTGAGGCAGGCAATGAATTTGAAGGCAGAGTTAAGTCTATGTGTGGCATTGGTAGTTTATTGGCTTTGGGAATTGGCGATACAATTAGAGTTTCGCTTACAGAAATTCCAGAAAACGAAATCCCTGTTGCAAAAGATATTGTTGCTGCATATTCAAATATTTCTCCTCTACAATCAGAAAAAACAATAACTCTTAATTCGGAATTTGAAAAACGTCAAAAACCTACCGATTTTTCAAATAGTGAAAGAATTGATATTTGCAAAGAGAGTGTTGAATCTATAATAGAAAGGCTTAAAGCCTCATCTTATCCTGCTGGAATAATAGTTCAATCGGACAAGGATTTCAATCTAGAAAGATTATTGGGTAACACAACTGCTTTAATTATGGAATCAATGGTAGATAAGGTAGAGTTGTGTGATTCTCTCTTACAAGCAGAACTTTTACAAGCCACAGGAGAGGAAATATATAAAGCAGAATTTATTGCTTGCCCAAGTTGTGGACGCACAAAGTATGATATACAATCAGCTTTGGCTAAGGTAAAAGAAAAATGTAAACACTTAAAGGGTTTAAAAATTGCTGTAATGGGTTGTATTGTAAACGGCCCTGGAGAAATGGCTGATGCAGATTATGGATACATTGGCGGATTGGAAAATAAAGTGCATCTTTATCGTGGGAAACAATTAGTTCACTCCAATATTCCAGAAGATGTGGCTTTAAATCTGCTAATTGATATGATAAAAGAAGATGGCAAATGGCAAGATGTAATTTAAGAATAAATTAACGAAAAGAAGACTTGTATATTTTATATTAATAATTGTAGGTAATTTCAACGTTTTTCGTATATTTGCACGTTAAATCCGTACGGAGCAATGAATATAAACGATTATACAAAGAGTATAGAAGAAGAATTAAAGGTTTTTGATGCTATGTATCAAGAATGTAAGCAATCTGATGTAGGTATGCTTGCTGATATTCTTTCCTATTCATTGTCTCAAAAAAGCAAGAAACTTAGGCCATTAATTACTTTGTTAGTAGCCAAAGCTTGTGGAGGAGTAAGTGAAGCTACATATCGTTCAGCTATAATAATGGAGTTGTTGCACACAGCGTCATTAGCACATGATGATGTTTTAGATGAAAGTAATTTGAGAAGAAGTCAGCCAACTATAAATGCTAAGTGGGGAAATACTGCTGCAATATTATATGGTGATTACTTGTTTGGCAAGTCTCTGCAGTTAATTCATACTAAAGAAGATTTTGAATTATTACCTATTTACTCTAAGGTCGCTAGAGAATTGCCTATGGGAGAATTGTTGCAAAAAGAAATCTCTGAAAAAATAGACACATCTAGAGAATCTTATTATAGAGTGATAGACAATAAAACTTCGTCTTTACTTGGAGCTTCGGCATATATAGGAGCGAAAACAGCAAAAACAGATGAGGATTATACTGTATTTGCAGAAGAATTCGGAAGATTATTAGGTAGAGCTTTTCAAATAAAGGATGATATATTAGATTTTCAAATTGGGGAGGCAAGTGGTAAAAAGTGCGGTAATGACATAAAAGAATGTAAATTTACCTTGCCGATTTTGTATTATCTTGATTCTTTAGATGAGAGTGTTAAACAAAAACTCATAAATTTTGTCAAACAAGAAAGCAAGTCAGAGAAAGAAGTTTTAAAACTTGTTGAACTAGTTGCTGAATCTGGATGCTTAGAAAAGGCAGAAGAAGAAGTGAAATATTATAGTGATAAAGCAAAGGAACAATTGCTTCACTTACCAATGAACGAATATAGAGATATTTTAGAAAATTTAGTAGAAACATTAATAAAAAGAAATAATTAAAAAAAGAATGAGTATGAAAAAGGTAGTTTTGTTTTTTATAATTACAGTATGCTCTTTAATGACATACGCACAACAAACACTTCCAAGTGTTGATTTGAAAACTATAGACGGCAAATCAATAAATACAAAAGATTTAAACAATGAAGGAAAACCTTTTGCTGTATGTTTTTGGGCAACTTGGTGCAAACCTTGTTTAATGGAGTTGAGTACTTTTGCTGAACTTTACGAAGAATGGCAAGAAGAAACAGGAATGAAAATTTATGCTGTGTCAATAGATGACAGTCGTACACAATCAAAAGTTCAACCTTTGGTTAATACAGCAGAATGGGAATATGAAGTTTTGCTTGACGTGAATAGCGAATTTAAAAGAGCAATGGGAGTAAACAATCCTCCTCATACATTTGTTGTAAACGGAAAAGGTGAAATTGTTTGGCAACACGTAGGTTACGCTCCTGGCGATGAAGAAGGATTAATAGAAGCTATACGTAAGGTTATCGCAGAACAAAAATAAGAATTAAATGAAAAAAATATCAGTAATTTTATTTCTTGCTTTGTTTTCTTTTTATTCCTATGCTCAAAGTATATTAGGAGGAAAGGTAACAGGAAATTTTCAAATGGATATTCAAGCCTCAAAAGAAGATAGTATAATTGGGGCTGAAAAAGTGTATGAAAGACTTTTAAGTAATGCCTTTGCAAACATCAATTACACAAGTGGAGATTTCTCCGCTGGATTAAGATTTGAATCATATCTTAATCCAATTCTTGGATTTGATGCTCAATACAAAGGAGCAGGTATTCCATATCGTTATGCTTCTTATAAGAAAGATTATTTAGAAGTAACAGTAGGTAATTACTACGAACAATTTGGAAACGGCTTGGTATTTCGTTCATATGAAGAAAGAAACTTAGGGTTAGACAACGCAATGGACGGATTAAGACTTGTAGCAAAACCTATAGAAGGCGTTGCAATCAAAGGAGTAATTGGAAAACAAAGATATTATTGGGAAGATATTTGGGAAAATAATAATGGGTTAATTCGAGGCTTAGATGCAGAAGTATCTTTAAATGAATTAATCTCAAAATGGAGCGATAAACCAACAAGACTTACATTAGGTGGAAGTTTTGTTTCTGTTTACGAGCAAGCGAGTCCAAAAACTATAGAATTAAATGGTGATATGTATAAGATGATTATCCCAGAAAATGTTGGTGCGATGGCGGCTCGTTTTGATTTTTCCCACAAAGCATTTTTCCTTTCAGGAGAATATGCTTACAAAGGACAAGATCCAAATGCGGTAAATGGATATATATACAAGCCAGGTAACGCTTTGCTTTTGAAAGCTTCTTATTCTGTTAAGGGATTGGGAGTTTCTCTTGAAGCAAAACGCATTGACAACATGAGTTTCAAGTCTAAAAGAACTGAAACCGGTAATATGTTAAATGTTAATTATCTTCCTGCAATTACCCGTCAACATGCGTATTCTTTAATGGCGATGTATCCTTATGCAACCCAGGTTAATGGTGAGATGGGCATACAAGCCGACATTATGTATAAGATAAAAAAGAATACTCTTTTGGGAGGTAAATACGGAACTGAATTAAAATTCAACTATTCAAGAGTTCACTCTATTGATCAACAGCCGATAGAGGGTTATGCTTTAAATCAAATGGGTACAGATGGATATACTTCAAATTTCTTTAAAGTTGGGGATGATTTATATTTCCAAGAAATCAATTTTGAAGTAGGTAAAAAAGTTAGTAGAGACTTAAAATTAAATTTTATGTATTCTAACCAAATTTTTAACCCAATTGCGTTTGGCCACCCTGAGAAAGAAAATGTTTATGCTAACATTTTTGTAGCAGATGGTACATATAAAATTTCTAAAAAGCACTCTGTGAGAGGAGAAATCCAATGGTTATTAACAGAGCAAAATTACGGAGAGTGGGCAACAGGCGATTGGCTACAAGCAACTGCTGAATACAACTTTGCTGGTAAATGGTTCTTTGCATTATCTGATCAATGGAATTATGGAAACGAAGTAGGTGATAAAACACATTACTATAATGTTTCATTAGGTTCAACATACAAAACAACAAGAGTGTCGTTAAGTTATGGAAAACAAAGAAGTGGTATAATTTGTATAGGAGGTGTGTGTAGAGAAGTGCCAGCTTCAAATGGTTTATTTATGACAATAACAAGTAGCTTTTAATAATAAATAGAAATGAGAAAGATATTAAGTACAATATTGGTAATAGGTTCTATTCTTTTTGCATCTTGTGAAAGCTATGACGAAAGTGAAAGATTGATACCTATAATAGGAGAAACTGATTTAACAACTCCAATTACCAAACAACAAACTGAACAAGCTATTTTAGTAGAAGATTTCACAGGATGGAATTGTCCAAATTGTCCAGGTGGAACAGAAATTTTAGAAAGCGAAATGGCAACATACGGAGAACGATTAATTGTTTCTGCTGTACACACAGGCTCTTTTGCAAGACCATCTAACGAAAATAATAACTTGGATTTTCGCACACCTTACGGAGATGAATTAAAGCAAACCTTCAATGTAACATCTTATCCTGCGATAATGATTAACAGACAAGGCTCAGCGATTACAAGTATTGGGGATTGGGCTGCAAACATAGCAGAAAAAATGACCACTACTCCACATCAATTTAACATCTCATTAGGAGCAAAAATTGAAGGAGGAACAAATATTTTAATAAGTACAGAAATAGAAGTTTTATCTTCGCTTGATGCTGATCTTTCTTTGACTTTATATGTTACAGAAAGCGGAATAGAAGGTATTCAAAATGTTTCTACAGTTCATCAGACATATACCTTCAAGCATGTATTGAGAGAAAATCCGTTAAAGGACATGCCACTTGCTAATTCTTTCAAACAAGGAGAGATTATCAAGAAAAATTATCTTATTACAGGTTCTGATGAATGGATAATGAACAATTGTGCTGTTGTTGTAATGATAATTAATAATGCAACAGGCGAAGTGTTACAAGTAAACGAAATAGAATTATAAACTGTTAAATAAAAACCCAAAACAATATGATGAAGAAAACCTACTTAGTTTTAGCAATGCTACTAACAGTTTTAGGAGCAAGTGCACAAAGTTTCAGAATGACATATCAAGGAGAAGAATTTGTTTCTAATGACACCTTGAAAATAGAAGTCGTTCAAGGAGAAGAAGCCAAAGCTTACTTTTTCTTAACCAATATCACAGAAAATCCTATCGATACATACATTAGTTATGAAAAAACATTTGGAGATGAAAATACAGAAATCTTAATGTGTTTTGGAAATTGCACAGAAGGAACTTTTGCAGGACCTGTTACACTTAATCCAAATGAAGAATTTACTGAATTTGACATAGCTTATTATCCAGCAAACACAAACACACTTATTCTAAAAGTAAACATAATGAAAGCCTCAGCAACAGAAGGTGAATATGAGACATTGGAAAGCTATTATGTAAAATTCTATGACGAAGTAGGATTAGAACAAGCAAAAGCAACAAATCTTTCTTTGAGTGCTTACCCAAATCCAGCAGTTAATAGTGCGAAATTATCATACTCAATCCCTGCAAATTACTCAGAAGCTGAAATTTCTATTCGCAATATGGTTGGTAAAACTATTCAAACAATCCCTGCAAAAGTAGGAGTAAAATCAGCAGTGAACATAAACACAGCAGAATTGGCTAACGGAGTTTATTTCTACTCAATAGTAGCAGACGGAGTAACAATTTCAACAAAAAAATTAGTTGTTAGACACTAATATTTTTAATATTTACAGAATTAAAAAGAGAGAAGAAATTCTCTCTTTTTTTGTTTCCTCAAAATTATTCTTAGAATTAGAAAAATTATTCTTTGAATTAATAAAATATTTCTTAGAGTTATTGAATTATTTCTTTGAAAAAACTTTGATAAACAATGATAAATAAAAAAATAATCATTACTTTTGTAAAATGAAAAATAAGTTGTTTTATACTATAAATGAAGTCTCTGAAATGTTAGACATTCCCGCTTCAACTTTGCGTTATTGGGAAAAAGAGTTTAGCGTTTTAAAGCCACAAAGAACAAGTACTGGCATTCGGAGATATACAGGAAAAGATATTGAATTCATAAAAAAAATTCTTTATTTCACGAAGGATTGTGGATATTCTTTGGATGGAGTTAAGAAAGTAATGAAAACAGGTACGCAACAATACTTAGATCCGAAGTATGAGTTAGTTGCAACTTTAAATGACATAAAAGCAATGCTTTTAGATATGAAATCAAATCTTGAAAAGACTAAGTTAAAATAATAATAGCATAAATGAAAAAAAATGTAGCACTTGTAGCAGGAGGATATTCGGGAGAATATGAAATTTCTATTCGTTCTGCAGGACAAATCTCAGAAAATATTAACAGAGATAAATACAACGTTTACACAATCGTAATAGAAAAATCTTCATGGTATTACTCCCTTGAAGGCAAACACGTAGAGGTGGATAGAAATGACTTTTCTCTTACAATAAACAATGAAAAAATAACATTTGATGGCGCATTGGTAATCGTTCACGGTACGCCTGGCGAAAACGGTTTGCTACAAGGATATTTCGATATGCTAAATCTTCCTTATACAACTTGCTCTGCACTTGTTTCTTCAATCACTTTTGATAAGGAAGTATGCAATGCACTTGTTAGAAGTTTCGATATAGTAAACGTAGCGAAGAATACAAGTGTTTTTAAAGACGAAGAATTAGATATAATTAAGATAGAAAACACTATTTCTTTACCTATGTTTGTCAAACCCTCAGAAGGAGGCTCTTCAATCGGCATGAGCAAGGTTTCATGTAAAGAAGATATTTTGCCAGCCATAGAAAAAGCATTTGCAGTTCACGAAAAAGTTTTAATCGAAGAGTTTATTGAAGGACGAGAGTTTAGCTGTGGAGTGATGCAAGTGGGAGAAAAAGAAATAATTGCTTTTCCTGCAACAGAAATTGTATCAAAAACAGAATTTTTTGACTACGATGCAAAATACAATGGGCTTTCCGATGAAATAACTCCTGCACAAATTAGCGATGAACTTATGAAAAGGGTTCAAGAAACTACAAAAAAACTCTACAAAAGGCTAAATTGCTCAGGCGTTTGTAGAATAGACTTCATTTACAGAGAGAAAGACGATAAACTTTTCTTCCTTGAAGTCAATACAACACCAGGACAATCTGCTCAAAGCATAGTTCCGCAACAAGTTCGTGCAATGGGACGCGATACAAAATGGTTATACCAAACCCTTTTAGAGCAAATAGGATTATAATGAAAAAGATAATCTTTTTATTCTTAGGCATATTTCTGTTAAACATAGGCATAGCCCAACCAAGGCCTAAAAACGTAATTCTTCTTATAGGAGACGGAATGGGCATTGCACAAACCTATGCAGCATACCTTGCAAACGACAAGCAACTTAGTATTTACACAATGCCATACGTTGGATTGTCTATCACATACTGCGCCGACAAAGAAGTAACCGACTCAGGAGCGGGCGGAACTGCCATAGCAATAGGACAAAAAGCCCTTTATGGCTCCATAGGCTTAGACAAAAATTCTTCGCCACGTGCTTCGCTTTTGAAAATTGCCAAAAACTCATTCAAAAGCACAGCAATAATTACCTCTTGCGATGTAACACACGCCACACCTGCAAGTTTTGTAGCAAATGTCAAAGATAGAAATCTACAAGAAGAAATAGCCCTAAGTTTTATCAAAGAAAACATAGACATAGTCATAGGAGGAGGTTTAGATAGATTTGTTTCCACAAAGAGAAAGGACAAACTAAATTTATTAGATTCTCTTATCGCTAAAAAATATGAGGTGTATAATTCAATAGAGCAAATAAAAAATACAAATTCTAAAAGATTTTACGCACTTTTAGCCGATGGTCATCTTGATGAAGCAAAGAAAAGAGGCAATGTTTTACCAGAAAGTTTAGAAAAAACACTAAAAACACTTTCCGATAACGAAAATGGATTTTTTATAATGCTTGAAGGAAGTAAGATTGATATGGAAGCACATCTTCATAAATACGAAAATATGATTGATGAGGTGAAAGACTTTGATGAATGCGTAAGAATAGCTTTGGAATTTGCAAAAGAAAACGGCGAAACCTTAGTTGTAGTTACTGCCGACCACGAAACAGGAGGTCTTACCTTGCCTGCGGATAATAATCTAACAAAAGACGAATGGACTTCTTGGCATCATACCGCTGTTCCCGTGCCAATATTTTCTTCTGGTGTAGGAGCAGAAAATTTTACAGGTGTTATGCAAAACACAGACATATTTACAGAAATTTATAAGTTGATAAGATATAAATAAAACAATATAAAATGACAGATTATACATTGAAATACAAAGTTGCTGACATGTCTTTGGCAGACTTTGGACGAAAAGAAATTGAGATAGCAGAAAAAGAAATGCCAGGTTTAATGGCTTTGAGAGCAAAATACGGAAAAGAAAAGCCATTAAAGGGAGCAAAAATCATGGGTTCTTTACACATGACTATCCAAACTGCAGTTCTTATTGAAACTTTAACAGAATTAGGAGCTGATGTAAGATGGTGCTCTTGTAACATCTTCTCTACACAAGACCATGCAGCGGCTGCTGTTGCAGAAAGAGGAGTTCCTGTTTTTGCATGGAAGGGAGAAAGTTTGGAAGAGTATTGGTGGTGTACCAATCAAGCGTTATCTTTCCCTAATGGCGAAGGTCCAGACTTGATTGTGGACGATGGTGGAGACGCAACGTTGTTAGTTCACAAAGGATACGCAATAGAAAACAACCCTTCTTTACTTTCGCAACAAGCCTCTAACACAGAAGAAGCCATTGTTTTGAAAACATTAAAGGCTGTTTACGAAGAAGATTCTCAAAAATGGCATAAAATTCTTAAAACCCTAAGAGGAGTAAGCGAAGAAACAACAACAGGGGTTCATCGCCTATATCAAATGATGGAAAGAGGAGAATTGTTAATTCCTGCAATAAATGTGAACGACTCTGTAACAAAAAGTAAATTTGACAACTTATATGGTTGTAGAGAATCTTTGGCTGACGGAATCAAACGTGCAACAGACGTTATGATAGCAGGAAAAGTAGTTGTTGTTTGTGGATATGGAGATGTTGGAAAGGGCTGTGCAAGAAGTATGCGTGGATATGGAGCAAGAGTTTTAGTAACAGAGATAGATCCAATCTGTGCTTTGCAAGCAGCAATGGAAGGATTTGAAGTTACAACTCTTGAAGACGCACTTGCAGAAGGAAACATATATGTTACAACCACAGGAAACTGCGATGTAATCACAGTGGAAGATATGGCAAGAATGAAAACAGAAGCCATAGTGTGCAACATAGGACACTTTGACAATGAAATCCAAGTAGAAAAATTAGAAAACTACCCAGGAATCAAGAAAATCAATATCAAACCACAAGTAGATAAATATGTATTTGAAGACGGACACTGCATTTACTTGTTAGCAGAAGGACGATTAGTAAACTTAGGTTGTGCAACAGGCCACCCATCATTTGTAATGAGTAATTCATTCACAAATCAAACTTTAGCACAATTGGATTTGTGGACAAAAAAATACGAAGTTGGCGTTTACAGATTGCCAAAAGCCTTAGATGAAGAAGTAGCACGCCTTCATTTAGAAAATATTGGCGTAAAACTTACAAAGCTTACACAAAAACAAGCCGACTACATAGGAGTAAGTGTAGATGGACCTTACAAAGCAGAACATTATCGCTACTAAAAAATAAGAAAGCAATGAAAAACGTATTTAGGGTTTTTAAATATATTTTAAACTACAAGAAAGACATAGTTTTAAACGTATTATCAAACCTTATATACGTTTTCTTTTCGCTTTTTTCCTTTGTGATGATAATACCTTTCATTTCGGTATTATTTGGAGTCATAGACTCACCAGCCCAATGTCCAGAATTAAGTCTTGACAAAGACGTTTTGATGGATTACCTTGCGTGGAATCTAAATATTTACAAAGATATTTATGGAATATATCCTTGCCTTATAGCAATAGGTGTGGTGTATATTATCTGTATTTTCTTTTCTGCATTTTTTCGTTATTTGGGAATGTATTTTATTGTCCCAATCCGAAACGGACTTGTAAACGATTTAAGAAACGATGTTTACAAAAAAATCTGTATCTTGCCAATTAGCTTTTTTTCCGATAAGAAAAAAGGCGATATTATGTCGAGATTGACCTCCGACTTAGCAGATATAGAATGGAGCGTAGTGAGTAGTTTACAGATGCTTGTAAAAGATTCCATAATGGTTATTGTTTTCTTTTCTGCTCTTATATTAGCCTCTTGGCAATTGGTGTTATTTATCGTTATAGTCTTGCCTCTTGCTTATTTTCTAATCAAAAAAATTGGCAATAGCCTAAAACGCAACTCCATTAAGGGACAAAAAGAAATGGGCGTTTTGCTTTCGCAATGTGAAGAAACGCTTGGCGGACTTAGAGCCATAAAATCATACGGAGCAGAAGGAGTAACAAAAGAAAAATTCAAACAATCCAACGACTATTACACAAAAGTGATGACTAAAATTTTTAGAAGAAAAGAATTAGCCTCACCTTTAACCGAATTTTTAGCCATATTCGTACTTGTAGCAGTAGTATTATTTGGAGGAGAATTAGTCTTAGTAGGCAAAATGTCGGCAGCAATCTTGATAGGCTTTACTTTGATTTTTGCAAAAGTGATTTCGCCTTTGCAAGAGCTTTCTACGGCTTATTATAATATGCAAAAAGGAGATGCCGCCGCAATAAGAATATATGAAATCCTTGATGCAGAAGAAAAAATCACAGAATGTGAAAACCCAAAACAAGTTTCAGAATTTAAAGACTCAATAGAATTTCGCAATGTATTTTTCTCCTATGACAATAGCAAAGAAAACGTATTAAAAGACATAAGTTTCACAGTTAAAAAAGGGCAAACCGTAGCTTTGGTAGGCGAATCGGGAGCAGGAAAATCTACACTCATAGATTTAATATCACGATTTGCCGATGTAACAAGCGGAGAAATCCTATTTGATGGCGTAAACATAAAAGAATTATCAATAAATTCTTTAAGAGATAAGGTAGGAATTGTTACGCAAGAGGCGATTTTGTTTAACGACACCATATTTAAAAATATAGCCTTTGGAAATCCATCGGCGACTATGGAAGAAGTGATTGCCGCAGCAAAGATTGCAAATGCAGATTCCTTTATTAGTAAAATGGAAAAAGGATATTACACACATTTAAGCGATAGGGGAATGAGTTTATCAGGAGGTGAAAGACAAAGACTATGTATTGCAAGAGCGATATTAAAGAATCCTGAAATATTGCTTTTAGATGAAGCGACCTCAGCCTTAGACACACAAAACGAACATGAAGTGCAACAAGCCCTAAACACGCTAATGAAAGACAGGACTTCGGTTGTGATAGCACATAGGCTTACAACAATAATGAATGCCGATAAAATATTGGTAATGGACAAAGGCGTGATAGTAGAAAGTGGAACTCATAAAGAGCTTTTAGAAAAAGGAGGAATTTATTCTAACCTTGTGAATATGCAAAGCTTGAATGCTTAATAAAAAATCATAAAAACAAAAAAGACTACCTTTGATTTGGTAGTCTTTTTCTTTTTGAGGTCTCTTCCAGATTCGAACTGGAGTAGACGGTTTTGCAGACCGGTGCCTAGCCACTCGGCCAAGAGACCTTGCGTGTTTCGGTTTGCAAAGATACAATCTTTTTTTTAACCTGCAAAAAAAAAGCAGGTTATTTGACAATTTTGATGATAAAAATAGATTTTATCCAATTTTACCAGTTAAATATGCCTTTGTTCGCTCATCTCTTGGGGTGGAAAATAAGTTTTTTGTATCTCCGTATTCAATTAATTCTCCCAAATACATAAACATTGAATGAGAAGATATACGCATTGCTTGTCCCATATTGTGAGTTACTATTAAAATAGTAACTTCTTTTTGAAGTTCTAATAATAATTCTTCAATGTGTTTTGTTGCTATTGGATCAAGGGCAGATGTTGGTTCGTCCATTAGGAGGACATCAGGTTTCATTGCAAGTGCACGAGCAATACATAGTCTTTGTTGTTGGCCTCCGGATAAAAAAGTGCCTTTTTTATTTAAAACATCTTTTACTTCGTCCCACAATGCTACATTTTTTAAGCAACGTTCTACTATTAAATCTTTTTCACTTTTTGATAAACGTATGCCATTTAATGAAAATCCAGATAAAACGTTGTCGTAAATACTCATTGTAGGGAATGGAGTAGGACGTTGAAAAACCATACCAACACGAGCTCGAACATCAATGGGAGCCATAGAAAAGATATTCTCTCCATTTAACAGTATCTCTCCGTCAACACGAATATTAGGATAAAGATTATGCATAAGATTTACTGCACGTAATAATGTGGATTTTCCACAACCGGAAGGCCCCATTATAGCTGTAATTGTATTTTTTTCAATAGCAGCTGAAACATATTTTACTGCCATTGTTTGCTTGGTATATGATACACAAGTCTTCTTAAATTCAAGTATAGGTGTTATTGATTCCATTTTCTTTTAAGATATTTTGATAAAACATTTAATGTAAGAACAAATAATAATAGAAAAAGAGATGCTCCCCATATCATATCTTGTAAATAAGGGTCATTAAAGAATTCCCAAATAAGTAATGGTACAGCAGATATGGGTTTATTGATAGACCAACGTATAAAAGAACAACCTAATGCAGTAAACATTAAAGGGGCAGTTTCTCCTATTACTCTTGAAATAGCAAGTAATATTCCTGTGAAAACACCCCCAAATGCTGCTGGTAATTGAACCTTTAACATTACTCTAACTCTATTTCCACCAAGGGCTAAACCGGCTTCTTTAAGAGATGTTGGTAAAATCTTTAAAGTTTCTTCGGTTGAGCGAATTATAAGAGGAAGCATCATAATAAAAAGAGCTATGCTACCTGCAATAGCGGAATATCCTTTCATAGGAACAACTATCCAAATATAAGTTACTATACCTACAATTACAGAAGGGGTTCCTTGTAATAAATCTGTTAAATAACTAATTATTTTTGCAAAACGATTTTTAGAGTTTTCTGAAAGAAATATTCCACAAAGAATACCTATTGGAATAGCAACTATCATAGCCATATTTAATATTAAGATAGTTCCTATTATACCATTAGCAATACCTCCAGGAATGCGTTCTCCATTTTCAATAGCTTGCATTGTTTTGTATGCAGTGGGAGTTGGTTCGGTAAAAAACGACCAAGAGAGTTGAACGTAACCATTTATAAAAACTTCTCCTAAAATAGCAAATAAAGGAACTGCTGTAAGTGTTGCTAAAATACAGATGCCCCATAGTATTGCTTTGTCTTTAATCAAACGATGTTTTGTTTTACTATACATAATTACGAAATTCTTGCATGTTTAATCATTATTTTGCCTATCATATTTATTATAGCTGTAATTATAAAAAGAATAAGTCCTATTGCAATTAGAGATGAAAGTTTTAAATCATCAGCTTCACCAAATTGATTAGCAATAATTGAAGCCATAGAATTGCCCGTAGAAGTTATAGAATTAGGAATATTGTTAGTATTACCAATTAACATTGTAACAGTCATTGTTTCTCCTAACGCACGACCTATTGCCAAAACATAAGAAGAGAATATTCCTGAGCCAGCTACTGGGAAAACAATTTTTTTGATAACTTCATATTTTGTTGCACCAAGACTATAAGCACTTTCTTTTAAATCATTAGGTACCATTTTTATAAATTCAGCACTAAGAGAAGCTGCATAAGGAACAATCATTATAGCCAAAACCAAAGATGCTGTCAAAATTCCTGAACCTTGCGGAGAAATATTTAAAGACATTATAATAGGTCTTAAAGTATAAAATCCCCATAAACCATATATAATAGAAGGAATACCCGCTAATAAATCTGTAACAGTACTCAAAAAGTTAGCTATTTTTGTATCCTTAAAATATTCTCCTACAAATAGAGCAACAGGGAGAGAAAAAGGAATACAGAATAAGAGAGCTAAAAAAGTAGTCAATAATGTACCTAAAATAAAAGGTAATGCTCCATATTGTTCAGCTCCTTCCGTATAACGCCATTCAGAAGAAGTTAGAAATTTAAAGAATCCAAAATATTCAAAAGCCTCATAAGCATCAGTAACGAGGGCATACAATATGCCCCCACAAATTATAGGTATTACTAATGTAGCTATAAACAATATTATTTTATATATCTTATCATTCATATACTATTATTGTAATATGGTAACGCCGTTAAATGTTACTATTTTCAAATTATTAATGCTTAATTCTTTGACTTTGTCAGGAAGAGGAGCATAATGAACTTTTGAAGTAATACTTTGAGCCTTATCAGAAATAATATATTTCAATAAATTTAATGTAGCAATAGCTCGTTCCTTAGTGCGATCAGAGTAGTTTTGTTCTTTGTAAACAATCATCCAAGTAAAGGTTGAAATAGGATAAGCCCCGTCTGCATCAGCATTAGTTATAGAAGTACGAGTATCATTAGGAATATCTCCTGAGGCGGCAGCAGATATAGAAGCAACTGATGGTAAAACAAACTCTCCTTTTGCATTTTTTATGCTTGCGAAAGGTATTTTTTGAGCAAAAGCATATTCAGAACCAATATATCCTATGGAATTTTTTGTTTGAGAAATTACACTTGCAACGCCAGGATTACCTTTTGCTGCTTGTCCAGAAGGAAAATTTATAGATTTTCCAGAACCATATTCAGAAGCCCACATAGGACTTACCTTAGTAAGGTAATCTGTAAAAACAAAAGTTGTTCCCGAGCCATCAGAGCGAAAAACAGGAATAATATTCTCATTAGGCAAAGTAATATTTGGGTTAAGGGCAACCAAAAGAGGGTCATTCCATTTCTTTATTTTACCAGCAAAAATATCAGCAATAATTTCTCCCGAAAGTTTTAAATCATCTACGCCATCTAAATTGTAAGCAACAACCACAGCTCCCATACAAGTAGGTATATGTATTACACTATCCATTTCAGACATTTCTTTTTCAGAAAGGAAAGCATCACTACCAGCAAAATCTACTATTTTATCGCGTAAATTTCTTACTCCTCCGCCAGAACCAATGCCACCGTAAGCAACAGCATCACCATTAACTTCTGCAAATTGTTCAAATATTACATTATAGAAAGGTAGTGGGAATGTAGCACCCGCACCAGAGAGCTCTTGAGCTTTATTACCATCATTTTTTGAATTATCGCCACAAGAAACAACTGAAAAGGCGAAGACTAATGTCATAATTTTTAGAAAAATTTTTTTCATAATCAATTCCTTATTTAAATGTTTATAATTAAAAACCAAAATAACAATTAATAAAAGCAGAATATGATTCCTTAGAACCATCTAATTTAGGCATACTTACCCTAAAATTAGGAGCAATTTTTACATATTTTCCAAGTTTGAATTGAGCTCCAAGAATTGCAGTTGATTCATCGTTTGCATAATTCCAATTATTCTTAGAATATAAGTCATCAAATCTTGCATATATAGCAGTTTCTTTTGAAAGGTTTACAGAAGCAAATATTGAATAACCTTTTTGGTCGCAATCATCTTTAAAAGAAGCGTTCATTAAGTAATTATACTCAGCCCCAATAGTGAATTTCTCACATTTATATCCCATAAATGCAGCCATATTTGTAATATTCTTTTTGCTAACCTCATCACTTTCATTTAAGCCTCCGTATAATCTTATTTGAAAACATTTAAGAGGCGTTAAGGTTACACCTAAGCCATAGTTTAGACCATTATTTTTTTGAATTTTCTTATAACCCTCACCATTAACTATTATAGCATCTGCTGAAATTAAATTAGAAAATTTGTAAGAGGCTGAAATACCTAAATCAGCACTACTTCCAAACTTATATTGATCTTGAAAAGATTTTAAAATATAACGATAGCCCCAAAATTTCTCTTGAAAATTGAACTGAGTTGTAGAAATAAGACCTCCATTTAGAATTAAGTTGCCCGATTTCCAAGAAATCATAGCGTTTTTAATATAGGCCAATCTGTGATAATCAGTTACATCAGAAGATTTACCAATATCCATAACACCTTTAACCGAAAGGCCATCTCCAAGCTTGTATTCATAGCCCAAATAACTTCTTTCCAATTCAAACCCGCTATTGTTATTTTCAGAAACAAAATTTGAATGGAAATTGCCAAACATTTGAACAATAGCTTTACCCTTTGGCTCTTCTTTTTTTACATCTTGTCCTTGTGAATAGATAGCGATACAGGCGAAAAGCCCAGCTAAAATAATTTTCTTTTTCATAGTTATTATATTTTTGAATTTGATGATGCAAAATAAGAGATATAATGTTTCATAAATGTTACAAATACATTAAATCTTTATTAATATTGTATTTAGTTTTATTATTCTGTGTAAATTTGCTCACAGAATAATAAAACTCCCTATGGCAGAGCGTATATTGATAGTTGATGATGAAGAAACTTTATGTGAAGTTTTAAAACTTAATCTTGAAAATGAAGGTTATGATGTTGATGTTGCTTTCACAGCAGAGCAAGCCCTAACATACGATTTAAAAAAATATTCACTTATACTTTTAGATATAATGATGGGAGAGATAAGTGGGATAAAGATGGCGAAGATTTTAAAAGAAAATGTTTCGACAGCAGAAATTCCAATAATATTTTGCACAGCACGGGACACAGAAGACGATATGATAATGGGGCTTAATATAGGAGCAGACGATTATATAATGAAACCCTATACGATTCGCAATGTCATAGCAAGAGTAAAAACTGTATTAAGACGCACTTCAACTCATAAGAATATTATTATAACAGACAAACCCGACATACTTAAAGTAGAGGGGTTACAATTAGACTTAGGATTTAAAATATGTACAATAGAAGGTAAAGAAGTTAAACTTGCAAAAAAAGAATTTGAACTCTTAGCCTATCTAATTTCAAATCGAGGAAAGATTTGTTCAAGAGAACAAATACTAAATAGTGTATGGAATGATGAGGTAGTAGTTTTAGATCGCACAATAGATGTAAACATTACACGTTTGCGATCAAAAATAGGGGAATATGGTTCATATATTATAACACGTTCAGGTTTTGGTTATGGTTTCCGTGATTAAATTATCCTTTCATAAAAGACTATTTTTGCAACTTATTGCTTTCTCATGGGCAATTGTAATCTGTTTTATAGTTTTTCAATACATAAGAGAAAAAGAATACAAATCCGAACATCTAAGTGCACAATTACAACAATATAATCGTCATTTGATTTATGCTATTGAAGAAGGAGTTTCTTATGAAGAACATATATCCTCCTATGAAAAACCATTTAAAGATTTAAGAATAACTCTCATTACATTTTCCGGTACAGTTATTTATGATAATGTCATTTCAATAGACTCTCTTAGCAATCATAACAATCGTCCTGAAATTATCGAAGCAATGAAAAAAGGTTCTGCATATCATATAGGACGACAATCTACAAGTGATGGGAAAGAATATTTCTATTCAGCAACAAAAGGAGAGCGAATTATTGTAAGGACAGCAATCCCTTACTCAAATACTTTACAAGACTTACTTGCAGCAGATTGGACTTTTATTCTAATAATGATTATAATTACACTCTCAATGAGTTTTATCGCTTTTTTTACAACACGCAAACTTGGCAAAGACATAGAGAAAGTTAATCGCTATGAAGCAGAACAAGAGAAAAATCGGATAAAACGTCAATTAACCAACAATATAAATCACGAATTAAAAACTCCTGTTGCCTCAATTCAAGTATGCCTTGAAACACTCCTTTCAGGCATTAGTCTTAACGAAGAAAAACGTCAAGAATTGATAGAAAGATGTTACATACACAACGAACGACTTCGTAATTTATTAAATGATGTTTCACTTATTACAAGAATAGAAGATGGCAATACACTAATTTCCAAAGAGCCTATTGTGATAAATGAAATAATAAAAGAAGTAGAAGAAGAATTAGGGATAATGCCAGAAAATGAACGCTTAAATTTATATACAGATTTTACACAAAAGGTTACAATAGAAGGAAATCTATCTTTGATTGGTTCAATATTTCGTAATCTTACAGAGAATGCTATCAGATATTCAGAAGGTAAAAACATATACATATCATTGATAGAAAATGATGATATAAAGTGTTTGATACGATTTGAAGATGATGGCAAAGGTGTTAAAGAAGAAGACTTGCCACACCTCTTTGAACGATTTTATAGAGTAGACAAAGGAAGATCGCGTCAAATGGGCGGAACAGGTCTTGGTCTTGCAATAGTTAAACACTCCGTGCAATTTCACGGAGGAACAATAAAGGTTTCAAATCGTCCGCAAGGCGGATTAAGGTTTGATTTCTCACTAAAAAAGTGAAGCAATACGTTGCAAAGCTTCAAGTAAAGTTGCACGAGGACAACCTAAATTGATGCGAAAGCAACAATTGTACTGCGAAGCTATGCTTTTAGGTGCAAAAGTAGTGCCATCGTTCAACACAACGCCAGCCTTCTCTATGAATAACTCTGCTAATTCTTTGTGAGACTTGTTATAATCACTAAAATCCAGCCAAGCTAAAAAAGAAGCCTCAGGAAGCACCATTTTAACCTTTGGTAAATTTTCTTTAACAAAGCATTCCAATAAATCAACATTAGATTTTAGATAATCAAGCATTTGATTAAGCCAATTCTCTCCCTGAGAAAAAGCAGCCTCTGCCGCAGTGTAAGCAAAAATATTGCCGTATGCCACACCCATTGCATCAATCCAACCAAAGTATTGTTTGCGAAGCGACTCGTTTCCAATGTAACAAACCGAACTTCCAAGGCCCGCGATGTTGAAAGTCTTGCTTGGCGCCATAAAAGTAATACTATGAGAAGCTGCCTCTTTTGAAACAGTGCTATAACTTATGTGTTTGTTGCCATTAAGTGTTAAATCAGCGTGAATTTCATCACTAATAACAATCACATTGTTTCTTTGGCAGATTTCGGCTATTCTTTCCAAAGTTTCTTTTCCCCAAATTGTTCCCGCAGGGTTGTGAGGATTACTCATAATAAAGAGTTTGCAACCCTCAATCTTCTTTTCAAAATCTTCAAAGTCGATAAGAAAACGACCATTCTTTATTTGCAAATTACTACACACCAAAGTCCTATTGCAAGACTGAGGAAGATTGACAAAAGGCGGATAGACAGGAGTTGTAACCAAGATTTTATCGCCCTCTTTTGTAAGAGAAAGCAAAGCAAACGAAATGCCCGCAACAATACCCGGAATAAAATGCAAATCACTCTTTTGACAAGAGATATTATATCTTTTCTCCAACCAATTGATTACCGCATTCCAATAATCTTTTGAAGGAGTGCCATAGCCTAAAACCTCATGTTCACAACGTTTTCTTATAGCCTCCATAACAAAATCAGGAGAGCGAAAATCCATATCAGCAACCCATAAAGGCAATAGGTCATCTCTTCCGTAAGTATCGGGAAGAGAGTCATATTTTACACAGTCAGAATGTCTTCTTTCTATGTTTTGGTCAAAGTTATATTGTTTTTCCATACGGCAAAGTTAAGAAAAAATAATTAAAAACAATTTTGTATTTTTGCAATCTTGTAATAAAAAACAAATTTAACAATAATGAATTGGGTAATCTTGATTTTAGCAGGTTTGTGTGAAACATTTTTCACCTTTTGTCTTGGGAAAGGCAATCTTGCTTCGGGAAATAAAGCAACTTTATGGTATGCAGCATTTGTTATGTTTTATATTCTGAGTATGATTCTTCTAACTAAGGCAACAAAAACAATACCTATCGGAACGGCTTACCCTGTTTGGACGGGAATAGGAGCAGTTGGAGCAGTGTTAATAGGGATTTTTATCTTCAAAGAGCCGGCTTCTTTTCTTAGACTTTTGTTTACCTTTACACTTATTGCGTCAATTATTGGCTTAAAAATGGTTCATTAAAATAAGTTTTTTGATTCAAAAATTTGGTTGATTCGTTTTTTTTTACATTTGCGGCCTGAAAATCAATATAAAAAAATAAATAGATTATGAAAAGAACATTGTTATTATTGGTCGCACTATTTATGTGTGGCGTTGTGGTTTCGCAAGAAAAGGAAAAAAAGTTCACGCTTATTATTCAAGAAAATTTATTGCCTTTTGGCGATGACTATTATGTGTATGATGACATAGATGATTATAATGATATAGACGAACGTAGTGGAAGATATGGTTGCAATCTTACCTATTTAAATTACTTACCTACAATAGAATTGGATTACGATAACAAATTTTCTGCACGATTAAGATTTAATGTATTAAAAGCAGAAGAAGGAGGAGGGCCACTTGATCCAAATATCAATTCCGTTTTACCACCATTTAGATTGAATTATTTTAATCACGAAATAGCAACCTCTACATCATTAACATTAGGATATAACTTTTTAAATAAAACAAAAGCCCATAGATTAAAAGCAAGTGCAATCTTTGGAGCAGTGTATTATTACAAAGATTATTATTGGGGAAGAGTATATGACGTAAATGATGTAACAGCTTCACCTACTATGTATTTTTTACCAACAGAAAAATCTTGGCATTTCCAAGTTGGAGCAGAGTTATCTTATCAATACTTTTTGCCTTGCACTAATTATCGTTTAGGACTTGGAGCAAGTTGTGAATTTTCTCTTGCAAATTACAATGCAGATCCAACAATTACTATGTTTAACTTTAACATAAGTTACAAACTCTTTAACTTCTAAAAATAAAACAAAGAAACAAAAAAATAACTCTTAGGAAGGATTTACCAAACCTAAGAGATATTTTTTTTTTAGTACAAGAAAGCTCAAAAAAAAGTCTTTACTTTTTCAAAAAAAATCAAAGAAAAAATTAAAAAAATCAAAGAAAAAAATTAAAAAAATCAAAGAAAAAAATTAAAAAAACAAAGACTTTTTTTCGTAATTCTATTTTCTTGATTTACTTGGACTTACATCTGTAACTCTTTTAAAGAATCTTGAAAAAACATCTATTGAAGAAAATCCCAATTCTCTTGCAATTTGTTCAATAGGGTAATTAGTTTCTTTTAATAAAGTTTTAGCCTCTGTTATAATTCTTTCATCTATCATTCTTTTTGAAGATTTTCCTATTTTTTTTCTTAAAATAAAATCCAAATGTCCCTTAGAAACGCCTAATTTTTTAGCATAAGATTCACTATGTTTCCAATCAAGATAATGTTCATCTAATAATTTTAAAAATTCTTCACAAATACCAAAATCATTTACCTTATCGTAAGAGTATAATTGATAGAAATATTGATAAAAAGCAGAAGATAATAAATGTTTTAAAGCCTCTAATCTGTAAGGATTATGAGTATAAGAAAAAATTCTTTTAATATCATTAATATGATGCAATAGAAAGAATTCACCTTCTTTATTTAAAATAGATAAAGGCTGGATTTTAATCTTTGTATTAACACTAATCTCACTTGAAAAATTGTCTAATAAATTTTCTCTTAAAGCAATAGAACTTAGTAAAAAGGTCAAGGAAGCATTTTTTTGATAATTGATAACTTTAAACATAGAGTTAAAAGGAATAAATAATATTGCAGGACTTTTAATTGTATATTTAATTAAATCAACATCAAAAATAAACTCTCCTTTTTCAAAAAAAATACTAACAAAATAGCTGTTGCTGTTTCCATTAGATATGATTTTTAGCAGATTTATATCGCTTGAATACATAGCATTGTAATCTATCTTACAACTATCTTCAATGTTGTCAAATATTTCTTTAAAATCTATAGATTTAATCTTGTTGAGCATAAGCCATAATTTGTATTTATTTTTTCGCAAAAATACATATAAATATGAATTAAAAAACACAAATATTTAAATATGCCAAAAGTTTATTTTATTATGCCAAAAATTATTCAAAACAGCCAAAAACTTCCCTGAAATTGCCAAAGGTTTTTCGGTTTTTTTTGTATATTTTTGCAAACGCTATAGCAACGCAATTTTAACGTTAGAAAAAACAAAAAGAAACAACGATGAAAACAAGCACAATTTCGCAAAAGTAATTATTAACTCCTATCGCTTTTATGGAATTGTATAACTAAAAGAATAGGAGAAAAAAAGTATAATAAAAAACAAAAAAACTTAATTAATATGAACAGAAAAATAAGAACAAAATTAAACCTTTTAATGCTAAGTTGTTTAGCTTTCATTATGTATAGTTGTGAGGAAGAAAAAGACTTTATGGAAATTAACAAAAAGAATACTTCTATTTCAAATATTAAACAATCGGAATTTTCATATAGCTTAAATGGAGAAAAAGTGTATATGTTAGAATTTGATACAAAAGAAGAATTTTTAGCTACACTTTCTTTATTAGAGGAAAATGATGAATCTTATACAGATTCATTTTATAGTAAATTCAAAGATGAATTTGAAAAAGATTCTTCTTACTATGTAATAGAGGAAGATTATGGTTTCGATAATCAAAAGGTATATAAGGATTATGAAAAATCTTATAATTATACATCAATGCGATCAATTTATGAATTATTAGAAAAAAATTGGTTAGAATCTTGTAAGTACGATACTCTAAACCCTAACTTTTCTTATGATGAAATTTATCCTTATTCAACAGCAGAACAAACTTTATTTAATAAATATGGAGAAGTAAAAATTGGAGATTCTATATTAAAAGTAATAAGTGGTGATTATATTGTTTTTGGCAATTCAGACACTTCTTCTTTGATTAAATATAACCTTGGAGATACAAGTATTTTAGAAAAAGATAATATATTAACTTCTTTTTGTTTTACAAGGGATAGTGAATTTTGTGTTCATGAAAAAGATACTACGTATAAAATTTACCCAATTGAAGTTAATAATGTAGTTATTCCTATATTTTATACTAAAATAAAAGTATCTTTTTATAATTGTTGGTTTTTTGCAAGAACACATGTAAAATCTAATTTTTATGTATATAATTCAAATAAAGACAAATATGTGTCTGCGGGGACTAAACAAAGAATAGCAATGTCTGATACTCAATTATATGATATGATTTGTAGTTATAATACAGGTTTAGTTATACCAGGAGAATTAAAAGAAAAAACGAAGCATCGTATAGAACTTAGCAATTTAATTTGGCAGACAGCTGAACATTATAGAATCCAAATGGGTTCATTAGGCGTTGGGTATAAATTTTTTGGAAACAATTCTAATTTTTATATTGATTTTTGGAATTCTTACGTTTATTAATAATAAGAAGGGGATAGTAAAAATTTTAAAAATAAACACCATGAACACAAGAAAAATTATTGTAATCGCTGTTTTGATGCTTGGATTTCTCAAAGCGAATGCACAAAAAGAGGTTGATTTTCCTCAATTAGAAAAGATTTCTCCTTGGAGTGTAAGTCTTGAAGGAAGCGTTTATCAAAAAGGTTTTTTAACAAATATTCGTTACATAGGAGATAATGAAAATATTGTATATTGTCCAGAAGGTAGTTCTGCAATTTTAGGAGGCATTGGAGTAGATTATACCTTTAATCGTGCAAATAAATTATCTTATGTCTTGTCGGCAGGGTTGGATTTAAAGCCCGTGTTATACATAAACGAATCTGAAAAAGGTTTAGATGTAACTCGTATGAGCGAATCTTCACTTTTCAAAGAAATATGCCATAGTCCATTTATTGCTTTTACAGTTCAATACAGAAATATTATTGCTAATAACGAAAAATGGTTCTATAATTTAAAAGGAGGAATGAGATTTTCTTGCTATGATGGATATACAAATGCTGGATATTCAACTACAAATCCTATTACACAGGATAGTATGTTGTTTTCTGTAAATGGATATGATAAAAAGTATAATCTTTTCCCAAATCTTATGTTTTCAGTTGGTACCTCTTATAATACTTCTATCGGAATGTTTGGTTTGAACCTTATTGCAAACATATCTATTCCTTATCTAAACGAAAGTGTATTTTGGTTTAAGTTCAAGGATTCTGAATTTTATGGAAATTATTATTTAACAGGAAATTATTTAGGATTGTCTTTGACCTATTCGCCTAAAAGATAGAATCTTCTAAAAATAAAACAAAGAAAAAACAAAATATCTCTTAGGAATGATTTACCGAACCTAAGAGATATTTTTTTAGTACAAGAAAACTCAGAAAAAAGTCTTTGCTTTTTCAAAATATTTCAAAGAAAAAATTAAATAAAACAAAGAAAAAATAAAATAACTCTTTGATTTAAGAAATTATTTCAAAGAGTTATTTTTTTGTTTTAAAGAGTGGACCTGCAGAGATTCGAACTCTGGTCCAAACAAGAAACAACTAAGCTTTCTACATGCTTATTTTGTCCTTTATTTTCGTGAAAAGGCTAAGGGACAAACACCCTGCCTTAACCTTATCTTTTAAATCTTCGCCTTAAAGTCAAAGCTCCTTTAAGGCTATCTCCGTTTTGCTAGCACCTCTGAGTCCTTGACCACGGAAAAAAGGTCGTGGAGAGATGTCTTGCTCGATGCACTTTGCACCGATACGCAAATTAGTCTACTGTACTTCGACTATGCTGCAAGAGCGTAGTTATTTTCGCCAATTATTGTTTTGTAACCCTGGTTGAGGCTTGTGTTACCTGAGCCTGCATGCTTACTTAATCATTTGCCTTGCTGTCAAAACCAACCCAGGCCCATAATTAACGGTTTGCAAAAGTACAATAAAACAACAGATTAGACAAATATTATAATAAAAATTTGAAAAAAAACGCAAAAATGTTTGGTAGTTCAAAAAAAGGTTGTATCTTTGCAATCGCAAATGAGGGTAATACCGAGTTAAGCAAGGATTGGTCCGGTAGTTCAGTTGGTTAGAATACATGCCTGTCACGCATGGGGTCGCGAGTTCGAGTCTCGTCCGGACCGCAAAGGGTTTTAAGATTTCAAGTCTTGAAGCCCTTTTGCTTTTTAAAAGGTTTATTATGTTAGCTGAAAAAACAAAAGGAATAGTTTGCGGAATTGTTTCTGCAATATGTTATGGAATGAATCCGTTTGGAGGATTGAATCTTTACAAAGAAGGATTTAATACAACTTCTGTTTTATTTTATAGATTTGGTTTTGCTGTTCTTATATTGGCTTGCATAATGTTGGCAAAGAAAAATACATTTAAAGTTTCTAAAAAGGAACTTAAAGTATTGATTGGTTTAGGGGCTTTGTTCGCAACAACTTCTTTGTCTTTATTTATGAGTTTTCTCTATATGCCGGCAGGAGTTGCTTCTACTTTGCTTTTCACTCACCCTATTATGGTGGCGTTAATAATGGCTATATTTTTTAAAGAAAGGATTACTCCTGTGATAGTGTTCTCTATTGCTTTGGCTTTTGGTGGAGTTTCTTTGCTTTATTATTCTGGTGATGGCCTTGTGCTTAATACTATTGGGATTTTATTGGTTTTGCTTTCGGCATTGAGTTATGCTTTGTATATGATTGTGGTGAACAAATCGTCAATTCAATTGCCAACGTTTAAACTTACTTTCTATGCAATGGCGTTTTGTCTTATTTTTGTAACTGCTTTTTCTTTTACAAATGAGAGCTATTATATCAAGCCTTTGACTAATTTCAATCAATTGTTTTATGCACTTTTCCTTTCTGTAGTTACTACTATTATGTCTTTGTGCTTGATGAATATTGCAGTGAGAATACTTGGTTCAACTCCGACTTCTATAATGGGAGCTTTGGAACCTTTGACCGCAGTTATTGTAGGAATTTTTGTTTTTAATGAGGTATTTACTCTAAATCTTGCTTGTGGAATTATTTTAATACTTTTATCAGTTTTACTTATAATTTTGCAAGATAAGATTAAAAAGATAAGATTGAAATAGTTTGTTATACTCTTGTCAGTCTTATTTTAGCCTTTTGTTTTAGTTCATAGAAGTTGTTTGCTTCTAAGATTTCTGCTTCTCTAAGAAAGAGTCTTGCACAGGCTTCTGCGTCTGATTCGGCTCTGTGGTGGTTTAGTGTTATGTTTTCTTGATTGCATAGGTGGTCTAATGAGAATTTTGTGGATTCTTTCCATACTATGCGTGAGAGTTGATAGGTGCAAAGGTATCTTGCTTTTGGTTTTGGTATGCCGTAGTGAAGAAGGGTTTTTCTAAGTACGTTTATGTCAAATGAGGCGTTGTGTGCTATTAGGATTTTGTCGTCTAAGAAAGGTTCTATTTCATTCCATAATTGATTGAATTCGGGTTTAAATTCAACATCTTCTTTATGTATTCCGTGTATTTTTTGTGCATAGAAATGAAAATAAGGATAACATATTGGTTTTATTAGCCAATTTTTTGTGCATACTATTTGTGAGTTTTCTACTACTGTCAGTCCAAGTGAGCAGGGCATGTATTTGTCTGCTGTTTCAAAGTCTATGCTTACGAAGTCGAACATAATATTAAAAAAATAAGAAGGGAAGTGTTGTCTTCCCTTCTTGTTATTTGATTTTTATTTGCTTATTTTTTGAAATTTGCTAAACCTTCATCAAGGAATTTAACAAAGTTGTTTATATCTCTGTCGTATGATTTAGGTTCTTTTGTTAATAGGTTGCCATCTGCGTCCATTAAAACGTATAATGGTTGAGCGTTAGCTTTAAATTCTTCGATTTGGAAGTTGTGGTTTTTCTTTCCAAGTGTTTTTATTGTTTTTCCGTCTTTTGTTGTTACCCATTCGCTTTCTGGTAATTCTATTGTATTAACATCTGCGTAAAGAGCAACCATTATATATTCTTCTGTTAGACGTTTTTTTACTTGTGGGTCAACCCAAACATAGTTTTCCATTTCTCTACAATTAGCACAAGTCTTTCCTGTGAAGTCAATGAAGATTGGTTTACCTACTTTTTTAGCGTAAGCTTTTGCTTCTTCAAGGTCAAAGAATCCTTCAAATCCTGTTGGTAAGTGAAGTTCTTTTGCATATTTTCTATCTGCTGGTAGAGAAGATGTGCTTTCTGTTGCAACTGTTGCATTTTCTGCGTTTATTCTAATCAAATCGAAGTCTTGTGTTGTTTGAGGTGGAATGTATCCTGAGATTGCTTTCAATGGAGCTCCCCATAAACCAGGTATCATATATACTACAAAAGAGAATACTATCAATGATAAGAATAAACGTGGAACACCAATTTTTTCAAGTGGAGCATCTCCTTTGAATCTTAGTTTTCCTAATAAGTAGAATCCTAACATTGAGAATGTAACTATCCATAAAGCAAGATAAGTTTCTCTGTCTAATATTCCCCAACCTGCAGAAAGGTCTGCCATTGATAAGAATTTCAAACCTAATGCGATTTCTATGAAACCGAATACGATTTTTACAGTATTTAACCATGAACCTGATTTCATATTCTTAAGAACTGAAGGGAACATTGCAAGTATTGTGAATGGTAAAGCAAATCCTACTGCAAATCCTAACATAGATATTAAGAATACATAGCTATTGCTTGAACCAGATGCCATTTCTATTAAGGCTGCTCCTAAGATTGGACCAGTACAAGAGAATGATACTAATACGGTTGTTAATGCTATGAAGAATGTTCCTAAATATCCACCTTTGTCTGCTTGTTCATCTGATTTGTTGATTAGTTTTGAAGGCATTGTTAGTTCAAACAATCCGAAGAATGAGAAGGCGAAGATCATAAATATTACAAAGAATATTAAGTTTGGTACCCAGTGAGTAGAGATTATGTACATTGCATCTCCTCCAAGAGCCCATGTTAAAATCAATCCTAAGACTGTAAACATAAATATGATGCTTCCACCAAAGAAGAATGCTTGTTGTCTTCCTTTACGTTTTGAACTTCCACCTTTCATAAAGAAAGATATTGTCATTGGTATCATAGGGAATACACAAGGAGTTATCAATGCTAATAGTCCTGCAGTGAAAGATACAAAGAATACAGTCCACATTGATTTGTCTTTTTGTGCTGCAGTAGTTTCTTCTTCTATTGTAGCTTCCGCTATTTCTTCTGTTTTTGCAACTTCTTTTGTTTCTTCTGTAAGCGTTTCTGTGCTTGCTATTTCTTCTGTAGCTGCAACAGGAGCTTCTAATGCTTTAGGATTTCCTTTTACATTAAAAGTAAAGTCAGTGTCATCTGGTGGAATACAGCTGCCTTTTTCGCAAAGTTGGTAGTTTACACTTCCTTTTACTTGAAAGTCCTCTGCACTCTTTACTTTGATTCTTTGAGTGAAGGTAACTTTGTTCTTAAAGTAACGACTTGAGTCTTTTGCAAAAGGGTCGTATTCTGCGATTGGTTTTGGAGATTCTTTTATACTTCCAATTGCTTCATATTTTCCACTTTTTTCAAATGTAAATACGATAGGATTTTCTGTTCCCTTTGTGTATTGAGAATAGATGTGCCAATCTCCATCAAGCGTGCATTGCATTACTAATTCTGAAATGGAATCGTTTATTGCTTTTGTTTTGAAATTCCATTTTGCTGCTTGTTGTGCATTTAGTACATTAGATAATATTAATGCTAATGTAAACAAACTTAATACTAATCTTTTTTTCATTTCTATATTACTGTTTATTATTTACTTAACCAAATAGAAGGGTTTAAGTGATGTGTTCCTTTAAAAATTTGGAACTTATATTCACTTACTCCATCTTCGTTTGTACTTACTGTTCCTATTGTTTGTTTTGTATCTACTTTTTGTCCGTTTTTAACGCTTACGCTTTTTAAATTTGCATAGACACTCATATATTCTCCGTGTCTTATGATTACAACTAATAGTCCTGTAGGTCCTTTCGCTACTCTTGAAACTTCTCCTTTAAATATAGCTCTAACAGAAGAACCTTTTGTTGTTCTTACATCTATCCCTTTATTTTCAACAACAGCTCCCGCAACTTCAGGGTGTTTGTGAACTCCATATTGAGATACTATAACACCTTGTGCTGTTGGCCAAGGAAGTTTCCCTTTGTTTGCTTCAAAACTACTTGATAGAGCCACTTCTTCTGGTGTTGTTGCTATAGTGTAGTTTTTCTTTTTAGCAGTTTCTATTGCTGCTTTATTGGCAGCAGCTTCTTTTGTGTTACTTGTTGTATTAGAAGCCATCTGCTGTTTTTTCTTAGCAGCTAACTCTTTTTGTTTTTTAACTTCTGCTGCTATGGCATTGTCTATTTGTTGTTGTAGCTTTTTTACTTGTTGTTGCTTGCTCTTAAGATTTTTAGATAATTGTTTTTCTTTTTTTTGTAGTTGATTTACTGTCTTTTGCTTTTCTTTTTTCTCTTTGTTTAAAGCATTTGATTGTATTAATTCTTGTTTTAGAAGCTTTTCTTGGTTATTACGTTTTAGTTCTAGTTCATTTGTGCGTTTAGATAATTCTGTAGTTTTTGATTGTATTTGTGCGAGTTTTTCTTGTTGCATTTCCCCGAATTGGCGGAAGAATACATATCTTTGGTATGCTTCTTTGTAATCTTTTGATGAAAAAATAAACAATAACTTATCTGTGTTTGTTTTGTTTTTTTGAGCGTAACGCAACATTTGAGCGTAATTGTCTTTCAATATTGTAATTTCTTTACATAGCTCTCCGATAGAGTGTTGGGTGCTTTTAATTTCGCTGTTAAGCATTCCCATTTGAGAGTTTATATTTTTGATTAATTTTTTTCTTTGTTCAATCTTTTTCTCTAATACTCTTAATTCTGAGGTGGACATTTTTTTTGTTTTTTTCGTCTCATTGAGTATTTTATTCATTGAAGCTATTTCTTTTTCTAATTTAACTTTCTCTTTTTCAAGTTTGTTTCTGTCTTGAGAATAAAGATCTAAAGGATATATTATCATGCTTATTATTAGTATGATAATATATCTTGGTATTAATTTAATTATTCTTGAATTTATTGTTTTCTTTCCCATATTAATCGCCAAAATTACGAAGATTTACCGAAATAAATATAATTTGTGAGTATAAATTTACTTTAAATCAATTCTTGACGTAAGGCATCTTGTTTTATGAAAATGAATAATAGAAATGTAAATGCCCAAAGAGAAGATCCTCCATAACTGATAAATGGTAATGGAATGCCTATAACAGGAAGCAATCCTATAGTCATACCAATGTTTATAAAGAAATGGAAGAATATAATACTTGCAACAGAATAACCATACACTCTTGCGAATTTAGAACGTTGTCGTTCTGCCATTTTTATTAGTTTAGTGCAGAGAAGTATGAAAAGTACTATTGTAATAGAAGAACCAATAAATCCCCATTCTTCTCCTATAGTACAAAAAATAAAGTCGGTATCTTGTTCTGGCACAAAATTAAATTTTGTTTGTGTGCCATTTAAGAACCCTTTGCCTACTACACCTCCAGATCCTATCGCGATTTTACTTTGATTTACATTGTATCCAACTCCTTTAAAGTCTTCTTTTTTTCCAAGTAAGACTTCAATTCTGTCTTTTTGGTGTTGTTCTAATACGTTTTCAAACACAAAATCTACTGCTAAAGTGAAAGCAGAGGCTCCTACAAATGACAGAATAAATAGCCAAATATTTAATTTTCTTATTTTTTTTCGAAGAATGAAATATACTGAGAAAATTAGTATGAAATATATTCCTATTAGTAAATATTGATTAACAAGCAATGCTAAAATAAATAATACGATACATGCAAATCCAATTATTAATATATAAGAGGACATTCCTTCTCTATAAAGAACAAATACAAAGGAGCAAAAAACTAATGCAGAACCTGTGTCATTTTGTAGAAGAATAAGAAGCATTGGAATTAGGATTATAGCTATTGCAGATAGTCTTGTTTTCCATTTATTAAAATCTGCAGAAAGCGAAGAAAAGATTTTTGCTAGAGCCAATGCCGTAGCACCTTTGGCAAATTCCGAAGGTTGTATTCCAAAATCCCCTATACCAAACCATGACTTAGCTCCCTTTGTTTCCGACCCGACAGCTAAAACGGCTATAAGCATGAGTATAAATATCCCATATATAATAAAGGATGTTTGAGAGAAAAATTTGGGGTCTAATATTAGTACAAATAATGCAATGAGTAAAGAGGCTCCTATCCATATCAGCTGTTTGCCATATCTGCTAGAGAAATCTAAAATGTAGCTATCACTGCCTTCATAAACTGCAGCATAGATATTTATCCAACCAAAGAGTACAAGTAATAAATATATTATTATTACGTTCCAATCAAGGTTTCTTATTAAACTTTTATTACTTCTATCCATTTTATTATTTTACCTTACAAGGATGGGATTATCTCTTTTTTACTTTTATTTTCTTTTTTAAAGGTAGGGGCTGACAAGGATTCGTATCTATATAATATTGCTCCATTTCTTTTCTTTCAACATCTCCTCTTATGTGTTTCTCTACAATTAAACTAGCTATAGGTGCAGCCCATGTTCCTCCACCTCCTTGAGCATTCTCTATGTAGACAGCAACTGCTATTTGAGGATTATTTTTTGGGGCAAAACAAATAAAGACTGAATGGTCATCTCCTATATTTTCTGCAGTTCCTGTTTTTCCACATATTGCAATATCGTCTATTTTTGCTCTTCTTGCAGTTCCTCCTGCTTCATGAACAACTCCCCACATTCCTTCTACAGCAATATCCCAATATGAGGAAGGAATCATACTATAATGTTTTTCTGAATATTTTTTATATCGGAATTTACCTTCTTCATTTCCAAAATTTCTTACTATATGAGGAGGTATATACCAGCCTCTATTAGCTACTAATGCTGCAAAATTTGCCATTTGTAATGGGATTACCCCAACTTCTCCTTGTCCTATAGAGTTAGAATAAATAGTATAGAAATTCCATCCACTAGGATACCATTTATTATAAAAGCTAGTATCAGGAATATAACCTTTTCTTGCACTAGGTAAATCAATGTCTAAACGCGTACCGAATCCCATACGTTTTGCTGCATCTCCCCATTCACTTAATCCATATTTACTATCTATTTTTCCTGTATTTGGATTAGTCTTTTGAACTACTCTTTGGAAGACTCTATAAAAATAAGGGTTACAAGACATTTTTATAGCATCTCTTACATTGCTTGCAGAAGGGTGGTTGTGACACCCAACTAAAGATTTATCACAAACGAATCCGCTATTAGGATTAATTACTCCCATATCTAAAGCTATTAAAGCTTGCGCTATTTTAAATATACTTCCAGGAGGATATTCGGCCATTAAAGCTCTATTGAATAAGGGTTTTGAAATATCTTGAGATAATTTTTTATAATTTTCACCTCTTATTCTTCCTACTAATAAATTTGGATTATAATAAGGGGCAGAAACGAAGCACAATACTTCCCCCGTACTTGGCTCAATTGCAACTATACAACCCCTTTTGTTTGCCATTATTTTTTCAGCATATTTTTGTAGTTCAATGTCAATTGTGCTATAAAGGTTTTGTCCCGCTACTGCTAAAGTGTCAAACATGCCATCTTGGAAAGAGCCTTTTTCTCTATTATGTACGTCAACTAATGTTATTTTGCTTCCTTTTTGACCTCGTAAAATTTCTTCATAAGACTTTTCAAGTCCACTCATTCCAATGTAGTCCCCTTTTTTATAGTAAGGGTTTTCTTCTATTGTTTTTTCATTTACTTCACCAATATAGCCTAAAATATGACAAGCAACAGAATCAGGATAATATCTTAAAGTTCTACTTTGTGCATAAAAACCTTCAAATTTGTATAATTTTTCTTGTAGGGGAGCGAAATCTTCTTTTGATATTTGTTTTTCAAAAGTTGACGCAACATATGTAGAATATTTTTTTGCTTTGTCCATCTTTTTTATAAAGTCTTCTTTTGTTATTTTTAAAAGAGAACAAAATTCTGCAGTATCAATTTCCTTCACTTGGCGAGGAATAACCATCAAATCATATACGGCCTCATTGTACACTAATAATTTTCCATTTCTGTCATAAATTAAACCTCTTGAAGGATATTGTGTTACATGACGCAGAGCATTTTTATTAGCAAGACGTGTATATGAATCATCAATTATTTGAAGATGAGCAAGCCTAATTATGTAAATTAATCCAACAATAATAAATATTGCTGAAATAGTTATTCGTCTTGATGAAAAAGCGTCTCTCACTATATTTGTTTTGGTTGTAAAAATATGTGCAAAATTACAGAAAAAAATCCATTTGCTATTATATTTTAGGTAAACTAATCTCGGAATTCTACTAAATGAATAATTATTTGTATTAAAAAATATGAAATAAAATAGTTGCTTTCCAAAAATTATTTACTAAATTTGCCTTCTCTAAAAGAAATCGTATTATAGATGATGAAACGAGTATTTTTATTTTTAATTGTATTTTTTCTCTCCTTTGGAGTAGTTTTTGCTAGTGAAAAAACTGAAGAACAATTTGATGCTGGAGAATTAATAATGGAGCACCTTGGGGACTCTTATTATTGGCATATATTTACATATAAATCTTTAGATGCTTCAATACCTCTTCCGATTATTTTGATAAATGATGGAAAGGTTGATGTTTTTATGTCAAGTAGATTTCATCATGGTCACTCTCCTTACAAAGGTTACAAGATAGCAACAGAAGCAGATGGAGAAGGATTGGAAGGAAGTATAATATGTGTTGATGACAAAGGAGTTTACACAGGTAAGAAACCTTTAGATTTTTCTATTACTAAGAATGTTTTTGCGATTTTTATTGTTGCAGGATTGATTATCTTCTTAGTGCTAAAGGGAGCGAAAATAGCAAAACAAAGAGAAGGTCAAGCACCGAAAGGATTACTTACTGTAGTTGAATTTTTTATTTCGTTCATAAAAGATGATATTGCAGGACCTTCTATAGGAGAGCATAAATACAAAAAGTATTTACCATATTTACTTACTGCATTCTTGTTTATTTTCTTCTCAAACTTATTAGGGCTATTCCCATTCTTCCCTGGAGGGGCTAATATTACAGGAAACATCGCGGTTACTTTGTGTTTAGCGGTATTTACTTTTGTCATAACAAATGTAAGTGGAAACAAACACTATTGGACTCACATAATAAATATGCCAGGTGTGCCTTGGTGGTTGAAATTCCCACTACCAATTATGCCTGTGGTTGAAATATTAGGATTGTTTACAAAACCATTCTCTCTAACTATACGTTTGTTCGCAAATATAACTGCAGGACACGTTATGATATTGAGTTTTATTTGTATAATATTTATATTCGGAGAAAAAAGTGCTGCATTAGGCTATGGGACTTCTGTATTACCTCTATTCTTTGCCTTATTCATGACAGCATTAGAAGTTTTAGTTGCATTCATTCAAGCTTACGTTTTCACTCTTTTGTCTGCAATCTATATAGGAATGGCTACAGAAGAAGAGCATGCTAAAGAATAGTGATTTACTATTAAAGAAATTAAACGGATTTATCCGTAAATACTATAAAAATATTTTGGTAAAGGGTTTGTTTTATTTCATAACCCTTTCCTTTTCTTCTTTTTTGTTTTTTATCTTAATTGAATTTATCGGTTACAATGGCATTATTGTAAGGACTATTATTTTTTATGTTTATATAGTTTTTGCTGTAATATTATTGTTAAGGTATATAGTTTATCCATTAACAAAACTATTTAATATAGGCAAAACAATTTCTCATGAAGATGCTGCTAAAATAATAGGTAAACATTTTCCTGAAGTTTCTGATAAATTATTAAATCTACTACAACTTAAGCAAATGTCTTTGTCTAATGAATCTAATATTTTATTAGCAAGTATAGATCAAAAGACAAAAGAACTGTCTCCAATATCTTTTCATAAGGCTATAGACAAAAGAAAAACCAAAAAAATAGGGGCTATAGCGTTATCAATAATCACTTTATTGTTCGCACTTATTTTATTGTTTCCGAATTTTTTAAAAGATACTACTTATCGTTACATCAATCATAATCAATATTTTGAGAAACCAGCCCCATTTAAATTCGTATTAAAGAATTCCTCATTAGAAGTTTTGCAACAAGAAGACTACGAAGTAGAACTAAAAGTTGAAGGAAATATCTTGCCTGATAATGTTCAGATCAATGTTAATGGTCAAGAGTATCATATGAAGAAAAAGAATAAAACTACCTTTTCTCATAAAATACTACAAATACAAAAAAGTACACAAATCTTTTTTAGTGCTAATGGATATAATAGCAAACACTATATAATTAGAGTAAAACCTAAACCAATAATAGTAAATATCAAAGCAAAGATATATCCTCCTGCTTACACAAATCTGCAACCTATAGTTGTAAGTTCAATGAACGATATATCTGTTCCAAAAGGTTCTAAAATAATATGGGAAGGGTTGGTAAGGGATACAAAACAAATATTGTTTATTCAGAAAGACAATCAATCGTCATTCACTCCTAATAAAAAAGGTGTCTTTTCTGCATCCTTTACTGCAATAAACGATATGGAATTCAAGCTAAAAACTACAAATCAATTCACAGATTATTCAGATACATTAAATATACAGGTAAAAGTAATCGAGGACTTATATCCGCAGATCGCAGTCGTAGAATACAAAGACACTATTTTGCCGGATATAATACTTTTTAGAGGACAAATTAAAGATGATTATGGCTTTGCTGAATTCAAGTTTCATTTGAACCATATCAAGAAAGAAGATACTCTTTTCAAGAATCATACCATTGAATTCTCAAAAAAGGAAAATGCACAAGATTTTTACTATAACTACGACTTGTCATCTCTCAAATTAGAACAAGGAGATAAAATAGAATATTATTTTGAAATCAAAGACAATGATGCAATCAGTGGAGGTAAATTAACAAAGAGTAAAGTATTTACATTTAATCTTCTAACAGAAGAAGAAATAGAAACAAGAAAAGAAGAAAACTACGAAAATATTCAACAATCCACTCAAAGTGCATTGTCAAAAATCAAAGACTTGAAAGACAAAATAAATGCACTAAACAAAGAAATCGTAAATAAACAAGAACTATCATGGCAAGATAAAGAACAAATAAAAGAACTAATAAAGCAACAAGAAGATATCAAAAAGGCATTAGAAGAAATCCAACAATCAATAGAAGAAAATAATATTTTAGATGAAAAACTAACAGAGCAAGAGAAAGATATTTTAGATAAGCAAAGAGAATTAGAAGACTTGTTTAATAGAGTTTTAGATGAGCAAATGAAAGATATTCTTGAAGAAATAAAAAAACTATCCGAAGAAAACATAGATAAAAACAAAATAAACGAAGCCTTAAATAATATTAAACTGAACAATGACAACTTATCAAAAGAATTAGATAAGAATATAGAAATGTATAAGCGTTTGGAACTTGAAAAGTTGACCAATGAAATAACAGACAAATTAGATAAATTATCTCAAGAACAAAAATCACTCTCATCAGAATTGAATTCACATGCCAAAGAAGAAAATTTACAAAAACAAGAAAAACTCACAGAAGACTTTGAACAACAACAAAAGAAATTAGACAAGATAGAAGAATTGTCAAAAGAAATAGAAGATTATAAACCTCTAAAAAGAGATAAACAATTAGAATCAGAAATAAACCAAAATCAAAAAGAAGCATCTGAAAAGCTAAATCAAAATAAATCAAAGAAGGCAAAAGAGAATATGAATTCTGCGTCTGAGCAAATGCAACAAATGTCTAATGACATAAAGCAACAACAAAATGAATTAGAGTCAGAACAATTAGGAGAAGATATAGAACAAATACGACAAATACTAAAGAATCTTGTGCAAATATCAAAAGAGCAAGAAGACTTAATGAATATTATAAAAGTAACAAGAGTCTCTGATCCACAATATCAAGATGTTATCAAAAAACAATATAATTTAAGAGAAAAAATACAACCGATTTCTGATACACTATTCAATATAAGTAAACGTCAACTGCAAATAGGTTCAATGATAAATCAAGAATTAAATAAAATAGACAACAATATAGAAAAATCGATAGAAACATTACTTCAGTATAACCAAGTACACTATTCAAACTATAGAAATAATTCAGTTCTTTCTTGGCAACAATACTCTATGACATCAATGAACAATCTTGCTTTAATGTTGAGAGAAAGTTTAGAGAATATGAAAAATCAACAACAAAGCAATAATAGCAAAAGCAAATCATTGCAACAATGTAATAATCCTTCAAATTCTCAACAACAGAGCAAACCTTCCAAACAAACTCTTAAAGACTTACAAGAATCCTTGAACAAAGAATTAGAAAGATTAAAAAAAGAATTAGAACAAGGTAACCAACAAGGAAAAAAGAAAATAGGGGAAAACTCAAAATTAAATGAATCTCTTGCAAAGGCTGCTGCACAACAAGAAATGATAAGAAAACTCCTACAAAAAGAAGCAGAAAAACTAAAAGCAGAACAAGGCAAACCTTCAAAATTACTCAATGAAATTTCTAAACAAATGGAACAAACAGAAAAAGATATCGTAAACAAGAAAATAAGTCGTGCAACAATAAATCGTCAAGCAACAATATTGAGCAGATTGCTTGAACATGAAAAAGCAGAGAAAAAACAAGGTAAAGACAACAAAAGAGAATCTAAATCAGGTAAAGATAAGACAAATATTGAAATAAAGGAGTTTTTAGAATTTGAAAAGCTAAAAGAACAAGAGAAAGAACTATTTAAACAAATGCAACCAATGTACACTCCTTTTTATAAAGAAAAGATAAATAAGTATTTTTATAATATAGATAATAAAACACAAAAATAAAGAAATGGATATCACTAATTATAAAAATAAAATCTGTTTAACAGATACTAATAAAATAAATGATTTCATAGAAAACATTTGTCAAGAACATAATATAACATATTATTGTGGCGCAATATCAGTCTGTATAGAACAAGTTGTAAATTTATTGCGTGCTTTTTATGGAGGAGAGAAGGAAAAATATGTTCTATTTGAATTTGAGCAATGTGTAGGAGGTGTTAGTTTTAGTATAGAGTGTGATAAAGATGTTTTTTCCTCTATGAATTTTGATAAAAACAAAGAGATAGAAGTAGATTCAGATGTAGATGTGTTTTTAATATCTAAATTAAGCGACCAAATCATTGTGTCAAAAGAGGGAAAAAACATAGAACTTTTGTTTTACGTTAATGGAATTGAACCAGAACTCCTTTTAGATAGACAAGAAAAAATAAAACAGTTTTATTTAAAGAGAATACATCAAAGTATAAGTTAGTTTTTTATGAATATTCAATTTGCTTTTCAAACTCCTTGTACATTAAAAAATAGAACTATCCTAAAAAAATGGATAGAGGCTATTATTAATAAATATGAAAAAGAGTTGGGAGATATATCCTATATTTTTTGTTCAGATGAACAACTTTTAGAAATTAACAAAGAGTATTTAAATCACGATTATTACACAGATATAATAACATTTGATTATTCTGAAGCAGAGATTGTGTCTGGAGACATGTTTATCTCTATTGATAGAATAAAAGATAATGCAAAAGCATTAAAGGTTCCATACCAAGAAGAATTGCATAGAGTTATTATTCATGGGGTTTTACATCTTTTAGGCTTTAAAGACAAAACAGAAAGTGAAAGTCAAAAAATGCGACAATTAGAAGATGAAAGTTTATCTGTACTTTTAACCTTTTTAAATCAAAAATAAATGTTTCAAAAATTTGGTGTAATTGTAGTAGGAGCAGGTCATGCGGGTTGTGAAGCTGCAAGAGTAGCTGCCTTAATGGGTGCAGAAACTTTACTTATAACTCAAAATTTAAATTCTATAGCGCAACTATCTTGTAATCCTGCTATGGGAGGTGTTGCAAAAGGGCAGATTGTTAGAGAAATAGATGCATTGGGAGGAATGTCTGGTATAATAACAGACCAAAATACCATGCAATTTAGAATGCTTAATAGAAGCAAAGGTCCTGCAATGTGGAGTCCAAGAGCTCAAGTTGATAATATTACCTTTGGAATTTCGTGGAGAAGACAACTTGAATTAACTCCTAATTTGCAATTATGGCAAGATGAGGTTGTAGATTTAATAATAAATAATGGTAGAGTAGAAGGTGTTGTTACAAAAATAGGCTTAAAGATAGAATCTCAAACAGTTATTTTGACAAATGGAACGTTCTTAAACGGTAAAATACACATTGGAGAACAAAATTTTGAAGGAGGACGTATAGGAGAAGAAGCTTCAAAAGGATTATCTGATAAGATGAAAGATATGGGATTTGAAGTTGAGAAGCTTAAAACAGGAACTCCTATGAGAGTTGAGGGAAATTCAATTAACTTTTCTGTACTTCAAGAACAAAAAGGAGATGAAAATCCAGAGCAATTCTCTTTTATAACTTCTCGAATAAAACAAATTGAACAAAAAAGCTGTTTTCTTGCATATACAAATGAAGAAGTACATGATATATTAAGAAAAGGTTTTGAAAAATCTCCAATGTTCCAAGGAAGAATCCAAGGAAGAGGACCAAGATATTGTCCTTCTATAGAAGATAAAATAGAAAGATTTTCAGATAAAAATAAGCACCAATTATTTGTAGAGCCTGAATCAAGATATAGTAACCTTTACTACATAAATGGATTCTCCTCATCACTACCATTAGATGTACAATTCAAAGCACTAAGAACAATTCCTGGTTTTGAGAAAGCGATAATTCAAAAACCTGGATATGCAATAGAATATGATTATTTTCCACCAACTCAGTTAAAAGCAAACTTAGAAACAAAACTTGTTCAAGGACTATTCTTTGCTGGTCAAATAAACGGTACAACAGGTTATGAAGAAGCTGGGGCACAAGGTTTAATGGCTGGTATAAATGCTTGTATGACAATAAATGAAAGGGAACCGATAATTCTAAAACGTTCGGAAAGTTACATAGGAGTATTAATAGATGATTTAATAACAAAAGGTGTTGATGAACCTTATAGAATGTTCACATCAAGAGCAGAATATAGAATATTGCTTCGTCAAGACAATGCTGATCAAAGACTAACTCCTTTGGGATATTCAATAGGTTTAGCAGATGAGTTGAGAATTAAGAAGATGGAGTCTAAAAAAGAAAATATTGAAAGACTGATTCATTTTATTAAATCTAATAGCGCATTGCCAGAAGAACTGAATGAAAGTTTTAAAGAATTAAA
>JAGCJW010000020.1 GCA_017647785.1 Bacteroidales bacterium
AAACTATTCCATACTAATATAATAGTAATTGCATTGATTTTTTGCTTTTCGTTTCAAGCAAAGGCTAACTTTTTAGTTATTCCAATGGACGAAACACAAAAAAATCACTTAAAATCATACGGAGTAGCCTATCAAGCACTTGAAAAAGAATATGAAGTAGATTGGTTACTCAATTATAATGGAGGTTCATTCGCACTCTCTTACACCAAAGAAATAGAGAATATTTGCAGATTAAAAGGAGTGAGTTACTACATAATCACACCCTCACAATACGCAAGCATATTAGAACAAATAGCACAACCAAGCGTAAATCAAGATGTTATAAAACTACACAAAGCACCAAAAATAGCAGTTTATTCCCCTAAAAACAAATTACCTTGGGACGATGCAGTAACACTTGTACTTACATACGCCGAAATACCATACGATGTCGTTTATGATGAAGAAGTAATGAATGATGTATTACCATTATACGATTGGTTACACCTTCATCATGAAGACTTTACAGGACAATATGGCAAATTTTGGGCATCATATAGAAACAAACAATGGTATCAAGAAGACGTGGCATTGCAAGAACAAACAGCAAAACTATTAGGCTTCAAAAAAGTATCGCAACTAAAACTCGCCGTTGCAAAAAAGATTAGAGATTTTGTAGTAGGAGGAGGATTTATGTTTGCAATGTGTTCAGCACCAGATAGTTTTGATATAGCCCTTGCAGCAGAAGGTGTAGATATCTGCTCAGAAATGTTTGACCATGACCCAATAGACCCACAAGCACAATCAAAACTTGACTTCTCTAAATGCTTTGCCTTTGAGAACTTTACAATAGAAACCGACCCATACGCATACGAAGTATCAAACATAGACGTTCCACAAAGCAGAGTAAGACAAGTAAAAGAAAAAGACGACTATTTCGTATTATTTGACTTCTCAGCAAAATGGGATTGGGTGCCAACAATTTTGACACAAAATCATAATAATGTAATAAAAGGATTTAACGGACAAACAACAGCCTTTGTTAAAACTTACATAAAATCATCAACAATAATACTAGGAGAAAATGCCGCATTAAATGAAGCAAGATACATACATGGCACATACGGCAAAGGCACTTGGACATATTTAGGCGGACACGACCCAGAGGATTATAGCCATTACGTTGGCGACCCAGTAACAGACTTAGATTTACACCCAAATTCATCAGGCTATCGTTTAATCCTTAACAATATACTTTTCCCAGCCGCAAAAAAAGAAAAACGCAAGACATAAAATTGATTCTTTGATTCGCTGAAACGATTCTTTGATTCATTAAATTTTTTCTTCGTTTTATTCCGATTTTTCTTTGTTTTTTCGGAAATTTTCTTTGTTTTTTCTAAGGCTTATTTTAGGTGTTTTTTTGCAGGTTTTAAGCTCTAATTTTAGAATTCCCCTTTTGGCACATAATTTAAATTATGTAAAGTAGAAAATGTAAAGTACTAAAAAAGGGCTACTCCAATTTGGAATAGCCCTTATGGTGTTATGAAACGTTTTTCTTTATTATTGTTGTTTTAATAAAGCATCTATTTCTTGGAATTCTGCTTTCATATTCAATAATGAATAGATATTTCTTAAAGCTTTTAGTGTTTGGAAATCTTTTGGTTTAACTTCTAAAACTTTTCTGTAATTTGGAATTGCTTTTTTGAAGTAATCAAATGATTCGTTTTTAAGTTTGTCGTATGCACCTGTCATATCATCTAATGGAACTTTGTCTGCTTCTTTCAAAACGTCAATTCCTTTATTGAAATATGTTGATGCTAATCCAAAGTATGCTTCGTGTTGTTTTGGATCAAGTGTTAATGATTTGTTGTAGTATTCTTCTGCTTTTGCTATTTCGCTTGCATCTCTATAGATATCTCCTACAAAGTTGAATACTTCTTTCTTCTCTCCTAATGCTAATAATGATTGTACTATTTTTTCAGCTTCTTCTCTTTGTCCTGCTTGTAAGTAAGTACTTCCTAATAAGGCTTTTAATTGTGCGTTTTCAGGTAAGTTTTTGATACCTCTTTTCAATACGTTTATTGCTTTATCTGTTTGTTTTTCAGCTTGGTTTGCTGCGAATATTTTGATGTAAACATCTGGTTTTTTAGTGTTTTCTTTCACTAATTCACGATAAAGTTCGTTTGCTTTGTCTGTGTTTTTCAAAACTTCGTATGAAAGTGCCATAACGTATTTTGATTGTTCTAAGGCTTCTTTAAAGTTTGCTGCTTTTGCTGATTCAATTGCGTTTTCTGCATATTTGATAGCGTCTTCATATTTTTCAGCATTGAAAGCATTTACTGTTTCGTTTGAGAAATAACTTGCTACTACGTTAAGTGTTCCATTTGCTAATGAAATAAATTCGTTAGTACCGTTTTTCTTTTCTATTTCAATTGCTTTCAATAATGCTTTTTGAGATTTCAATGCAAGTTCAGCAATTGGTTCAGTAATTTTTTGTTTTTTCAATATTTTTTGGTCGTCTTTGTTGTCAGATTGTGAAATTTCTACAACTCTTGCATAGATTGCTCCTGCATAATACCAAGTTTTTGGTTCTAATCCTGTTTTTTCGTGAGCGCAAGCTTCTTCAATGTTAGTCATTGCGTTTCTTAAACGATTGTTTTGCCAGTCTGCATACGCACTTTGTACTTTCATTGTTTGAGCTGAGGCTCCAAATGTTATGGCTAATAAAGCCAAAAATAAGATTCTTTTTTTCATCTTTTTATTGTTTTTATTCGTTTTCTTGATTTGTTATTTCTGTTGTTTCTACTGATTCTGGAGTTTCTTCGTCTTCCTCTCTACTTATTTCAACGACAGAAGCTATTGAATCATTGTCTTTGATGTTAATTAATTTCACTCCTTGTGTTGCACGTCCTTGTTGTCTTATGTCAGCAACATGCATACGGATTGTTAATCCAGAGCGATTCATTATCATTAAATCAAAGTTGTCATCAACTTGTTTTATCGCAACTAAATCTCCTGTTTTTTCTGTTACGTTAAGTGTTAAAACTCCTTTACCTCCACGATTTGTAATTCTGTATTCTGATAATGGACTTCTCTTTCCGTAGCCGTGTTCTGAAACAACCAAAATGTCGCTTTCTTCTTTTGCTACTACCATTCCTATAACGTAATCATCTTCTGAAGAGAATGAAATTGCTTTAACGCCCGCTGCTGTTCTACCCATTGGTCTAACGGTGCTTTCGTTAAATCTAATACATTTTCCACTTCTTGTTGCGATAAGGATTTCGTCTTGTCCACTTGTAAGTTTAGCTTCCAATAACTCATCTCCTTCTTTCAATCCAAAAGCAAGGATACCTTTTTGTCTTGGGTGAGAATATGCTTCAAGCGTTGTTTTCTTTATGTGTCCATATTTTGTACACATTATTATATTGTTGCTTTCTACGTATTCTTTATCCTTTAAATCTTTTGTGGTAACGTATGCTTTTATTCTATCATCGTCCTCTATGTTAAGAATGTTTTTAATCATTCTCCCCTTTGTTGTCTTTGTTCCCTCAGGAAGTTCAAACGCTCTTAACCAATAGCATTTTCCTTTTTCGGTAAAGAAAAGAACATAATCGTGCATTGAGGCAATGTAAATGTGTTCTATAAAGTCCTCATCTCTTAGCGCTCCTCCTCTACTTCCTTTTCCGCCACGATTTTGTACTTTGTACTCTGCAAGAGGTGTTCTCTTAATATATCCCATGTGAGATATAGAAACGACAACCTCTTCATTCTTTATCATATCTTCAATGCGGAAATCAGCCGAAGAATATTCGATTGTAGAAAGACGTTTGTCGCCATACTTTTGACGAATTTCTAACAATTCATCTTTTATTACTTGCATCAATACGCTTTCATTAGAAAGGATTTCTCTACATCTATTGATGAAAGCAAGAAGTTCGTTGTATTCGTCTTGAAGCTTTTGTCTTTCCAATCCTGCTAATTGTCTTAAACGCATTTCAACAATAGCGGCGGATTGAATTTCTGTAAATCCGAATCTATCTTGCATTTCAAGTTTTGCTTGCGCAATAGTTTCGGAATTTCTTATTATAGCGATTATCTCATCTATAAAGTCCAAAGCCTTCAAAAGCCCCTCAACAATGTGCATTCTTTCTTCTGCTTTGGCTAATTCAAATCTTGTTCTTCTTTCTACAACTTCGTGTCTATGGTCCACGAAACATTCTATCATATCTTTTAGATTAAGAAGTTTCGGTTTGCCTTTTACAAGTGCGATGTTGTTGATTGAGAAAGATGTTTGTAGGTCAGAATATTGGTAAAGCTTGTTTAAAACAACGTTAGACATAGCATCACGTTTTAGTTTGTAAACAATTCTTATACCGTCTTTATTACTTTCGTCCTTGATTCTTGAAATACCCTCAATTTTCTTTTCTTCCACCAAAGCGGCTTGGCGTTTTATCATATCGGATTTGCAAACTTGATAAGGAACTGATGTAACAACAATTTGTTCTGCATCTGAATGCTTATCTTGTTCAAAGTGAGCATTTGCTCTAATCACGATATGTCCTCTTCCTGTATGGAAAGCATCTCTTACACCATCATAACCATAGATTATTCCACCTGTTGGGAAATCTGGTGCTTTGATATATTGCATCAATTCATCTATTGTGATTTCTTTGTTGTCAATATATGCAATTATACCATCAATACATTCAGTTAAATTGTGAGGAGCCATATTTGTAGCCATACCAACCGCAATACCATTAGTACCATTTATCATTAAATATGGTATTCTATTAGGAAGAACGGTAGGTTCGTCCAAGCTATCGTCAAAGTTCTTTGTGAAATCTACGGTGTCTTTGTTTATATCGGCCAACATTTCATCAGCAATCTTAGACATTCTTGCCTCTGTGTAACGCATTGCAGCAGGCGGGTCAAGGTCAATTGAACCAAAGTTACCTTGTCCGTCAATCATTGTATATCTTAAAGACCACTTTTGCGCCATTCTAACCATTGCCATATAGACAGAACTATCGCCATGAGGGTGATACTTACCTAAAACCTCTCCTACAATTCTTGCAGATTTTTTATGCTTGCTGTTATAGGTCATTCCCATATCCCCCATCGCAAATAAAATACGGCGATGTACAGGTTTCATTCCGTCTCTTGCATCAGGCAAAGCACGAGAAACAATAACGCTCATTGCATAGTCAATATAGGCTTGCTTCATCTGCGTTTCTATATTGACTCTCTGTATGTTTTCGTTTTCTAAGTTCATAATAGTAAAAATCCTATTTTATTTCAATCTACAAAAGTACAAAAAAAATTGCTAATTCAAAGAATTAAAAAGAAATAAAACAAAGAAAACGATTTTCTTTGTTTTATTTATAGTAAAAGTTAAGAAAAGATTTTACTTTGATTGCTTTATTGAATAATCAATTTCTTATTAGCAAAGCCCCTTTGTGTTTTTATTTTCACGATATACATTCCACTTTCAAGCATTGATACATCTAAGGTTTCAATGTTTTGTTTTCCCTCTTTCCTTAATACAACTTGTCCTAAACTATTATGAATTTCTATTTCTCTTATCTTAAACGATGATTGCACTGTCAAAACATCACTCGCAGGATTTGGCGAAACGTTAGAATATCTATCAACAGTAGCATCGTAGATACACATATCTGTAGTGTCATTCTCTCCAAAATTCACACCATCTCCAAGAGTTGAATCTGTTTCTGCAAAGATTGGAAACATATACATTTGGCAAGTGTTTCTAACATGATGATATCCTCCTGTCCTAACAGGATTATAGTGATATGTACTATTAGTATCTCTTGCTCCAGGAATAGGATAAGTGTTAAATAAATGATCACACCATTGCACCCAAGGAGACTCATCATCTAATTCTGCAGTCCTAACTAAAGAAGGATAGTCGAAAGAACAATCTGAAGCTACCATAAGCGCAATCATAGTGCTTGTTGGTGTTACATCTTCAACTATATAAAACAACCCATTAACATTAACAGGATTATTTAGATAATATTCTATATATCCAGAACCATAAGTTTCAACACCTCCATTTGCATTAACATTATTATAAGAAAAATTAGTATCTATATCTATAGAGGCTATTTCTACATCTAATCTATCATTCATTATTTTCAATTTTCCTTTTGGATTAGAATTATAAGAGTTCAATGCATCATTATATCTTTGAGCATCAATACAATAATTATATCCAGTCATACCAATTCCTCTAAGAATAAATGTTAATTTCGTATAATAACTTTCTACCCATTCATATATGTAATTATGAACCCCTATTGCAATTCCTTTTATGGTTAGTAAAGTATCCGTATAACATGGTTGTGCTCTATCAAGAACACCACTATATTCTTGTCCATTATATCTAAAAGGACCTCCTTGATAAGAAAAATAATAATGATTTCTTACCATACCTTCATACATAGGGTCTTCATTAATATCGGAAAACATAACTTGAGCACACCCTTCTACATCTATGTAATCAGGCAAGAAATAATCATCAAATATTGTATCTGATACATTTTGTCCCTTTACTATGGTAGCACAAAATAAAACTACTAAAATAAATAATGTTTTTTTCATATCTTAAAAAAGTATTTAAAATAAAATTAAACTTGATTTAATCTTGCTTTGATTTAGGGTTATTTTAACGATGTTTGCTCAAAGCAAGAAAGGAAAACAAACATCTCTATTTGCTTAAATTGTTTTTGCAAAGGTAGGTTATGCTTATTGTAATTTGCATAATATTTTTGATTGATGCTACAAAGGTAAAAATAATTCTTTGAATAAAAAAAATAAAACAAAGAAAAAACAAAATAAAACAAAGAAAAAATAGCATAAAACAAAGAATTTTGAGTTTTGAATAAGATTGTATAACTTTGCAGTTTAATAAATGTTAAAACAATGGCTTTATTTGAAACAAGAAAACCACGCAGATTTGAATATAAACCGAGATTCTACAATCCGGATAAAGAACAACTTGAACAATTAAAGGCTAAATATGGTGAAATAGAGGGAGAATCATATAAGCGAAGAATTGATTTTAGGAGTGCAATGAAAGAGAAAAAAGAGGCAAAAATTGGTAAGCCTGCTTCTTTGTTTAGAGTGCTTTTGATAGCATGCATAATCACAATTTTGTTATACGTTCTTTTGATGGTAGTTGAAAAATGGCAATAGAGGTTTTAGATAGTGTTGTTGCCAATCAAATAGCAGCTGGAGAGGTTGTTAATAGACCTGCTTCCCTAGTTAAGGAATTGCTTGAAAATGCAATAGACTCGGGAGCAGATGAGATTCTTCTTATAGTTAAAGATGCGGGAAGAACGCTTGTTCAGGTTAAGGATAACGGTTGCGGAATGTCAAGAGAGGATGCGCAAAAGTGTTTCTTGCCTCATGCAACAAGCAAAATAAGAACGAGTGATGACCTTTTGAATCTCACAACAATGGGATTTAGAGGTGAGGCTTTGTCCTCTATTGCCTCTATTGCTCAAATAGAATTGCAGACAAGAAGAGAGGAAGATGAACTTGGAACAAGGGTTGTCATAGAGGGGGGAATCATTAAAGAGGTTTCGGAAATCTCTTGTCCAAAGGGGACAAACATCTTTGTAAAGAATATCTTTTTTAATACCCCTGCAAGAAGAAATTTCTTGAAAAGCGATAGTGTAGAGTTTGGACATATAAACGAGGAGTTTATAAGAGTGTGTTTGGTAAATACTAATGTTTCTTTTGTGCTTTACAACAATGAACAACTGCAATATCGTTTAGATGCTTCTAGTTTTAAACGCAGAATTACAGATATTTTCGGTTCAAATCTTAAAGAAAAACTTTTGCCTATTGAGGAGAATGTTGATATTGTAAAGATTCAAGGGTTTGTTTGTAAGGCTGAGCTTTGCAGAAAGACTAAAAATCAGCAATATTTCTTTGTTAATGGCAGGTTTATGAAGAATAACTACTTTGCAAACGCAATTGAAAGGGCTTATTCTAATATTATTCAAGATAAAACCTATCCAATATTCTTTATTCAATTAGAGGTAGAGCCTAAAAACATAGATGTAAACATACATCCTACTAAAACGGAGATTAAATTTCTTGATGATAAGGTGATATATGCTGTTTTGAATGCGGCAACAAAGAAAAGTATAGGTCAATATTCGCTTGCTACGGAATTGGATTTTTCGGTTAAAACAATAGAATTTCCTGTTATCAACAAGAATACTGCAATACCTGCTCAACCTTCAATAAGTTTCAATTCAAGCTTTAATCCTTTTGATGTAAAAAGCTCTATATCACAACAAAGTGTTGAAGTGAAAAGTTATGCAGATGTTGAACAAATCTCTATGCCTTTAGACTTGAATGAAACGAATATTCAAAACAAAACAATAGTTTTTCAGTTTGCAAATAAGTATATCGTAAGTCAATCAAAGGATTCTTTTACTTTTGTGGATCAAACCAAGGCTTCGGAAAGAATTATATTTGAAAAATTGATGCAAGAGGATAAAAATATTGTGGAATCTCAACGTTTGCTCACTCCTTTTCCTCATAATTTCTCTCCACAGGTTAATTGTCAGGTGCAGGAATTTTCAAGCGTTTTATTGCAATATGGAATAGAATTGGAATATGATAAAGAGCAAGAATGCTTTGTTTTGTTGTCGAAACCCTTTTCTCAAACCATAGAGGAGTGTTTAGATTTTGTTGAAGAATTGATTTTAACTCCTAATATGGACGAAATAATGAATGAGAAGAAAGAGGATAAGGCATTGAGATTATCAAAGAAATTAAGCATAAAATATGGAGAAAGGCTTTCGGACTATCAAATGCAGACAATTCTTTCTCAACTTTATTGCCTTGCGAACTGTCAAACAACGGCTGATGGGCAAAAAATTATTTACAAACTCACAATACAAGATATAGAAAACAAGTTTATATAAAACGAATTTAAAACAATAAAAGGATTATGTATCAACAATACTCGCCACCAAAGTTTAATATATTGCCACCTGTGTGCAAAAACCTCTTAATAATTAACCTTATAGCTTATTTGGCTACAATGGTTTTTGAGATGAGGGGAATTGATTTGACTGATATATTTGGATTGCATATCTTTGCTTCGGAGCATCATTACTTTTGGCAATATATTACATACGCATTTTTCCATGCAAATTTCTCACATCTATTCTTTAACTTGTTCGCTATTTGGATGTTTGGTTACACTTTAGAGAATATTTGGGGAACAAAAAGATTTCTTATTTTTTGTCTTGTGAGCTGTCTTGGTGCTGCTTTAGCTCAACAAATAACTTATTACTTTATGTATTCAAATATAATATTTGGTACATACACAGGAGTTGATATTGGTTCGCAAGTAATACCTGTAAATGAGTTTTTAAATACTATCAACACTATTGGAGCATCTGGTGTTGTGTTTGGTTTGTTGGCTGCTTTTGGTGCAATGTTCCCTAATTCAACTATTTATCTTTATTTCTTTATTCCTTTAAAAACAAAATGGTTTGTTATAGGGTATATGGCTTTAGAGCTTTTGAATGGAATAGGAACTACCTCTGATGGTGTTGCACACTTTGCACACTTGGGAGGAGCTGTTGCGGGATTGATATTACTTTGGATTTGGAAAAGACAACGCAATCAATATAGATACTAAATATGAATCAACAAAAAGAGAAGAAAGACCAATTTGTAATAGCTTATCTTAATAATTTGGATAAGACTTCAACTTGCATTGAACATTCTTTGCAGATTGCTAAGATATTAAATAAAGGTCTTATTCTTATTCATATTTACGATTCTTTGTTTACAAATGTAACTGTTGAGCAGGCAGAGGAAAAACTAAAAGAGTTTAATTCTAATCTGCCTGATACTCAAATGCATTCATATATATCTTTAAAGGGAAATACTAAGGAGATAATCTCTAAATTAGGGCAATTGCTTAATGCTGTTGTTTTGGTTACTTCTTGCAATCCAAAGGAAAAAGATAAGAACAAGGCAGATAATCCAATTACTCTTTTGAAGAATATGGAGAATTCTCGCACTGCATATATGATTTGCAATGAAGAAAGCTCAAAAGTGAATTATGAAAAAGTCTTATTGCCTTTGAATAACGCAAGAGAAAGCAAGGAAAAGACTTTGTGGGCTTCATATTTTGCAAGATTCTTTCAAAGTGAAATCACTCTTTATCACAGGGTTTACAAGGATAGTTTGTATCAAAAACAACTTAATTTGAACCTTGCTTTTGCAAGAAAGATGCTTGGACAGTTTAATATCATTCCTTCAAATCATAAAAGTCAAGATAATAAAACTCTTTTAGATGTTCAAGCTCTTAGATATGCAGAAAGCAATGATTATGGAGTGGTGATTTGTCAAACTACAAAGGATAAAAGTTTTTTTGACAGACTTAAAGGATTGGAAGAAGTAAAGACTCTTAAGCAGTTGAAAGACATTCCGTTGCTTTTTCTTAATCCAAGAGATGATTTGTTTGTTTTGTGTGAATAAGCTATGATAAATTTAATAATATTCTTAATTGTGTTTTATCTTGTCTATCGCATTCTTACCAAGCTTGTGATACCAAAATATACTTTGAGAAGCATTAAGAAATATCAAGAAAAGTTTAAGGAGGAAAACCCTCATATCTTTAAAAAAGAAGACAAGAAATAGCGAAATCTCTTGTCTTCTCCTTTTGTTTTATATCCATTTTATTAACGGAAGCTCCATTCTATGTTGCATTAATGGGTGTTTTGGAAAGAGTCGGAAAGCAAAGTTATGCACCCCTGCCCTTGTTGTCTTTATATTGATTTGATAAACTGCCTTATTGTTGAATTGTTCAATCAATTCAAAAGGTGCAATTAAGGTGTAATCGTTAATTTGATTGTTTTCCTTGTCTGCAATTATCATTTCAATGCCTATGTGTTCGGCTTTTATATCTCCAAGATTAAGAGTAATTTTTGTGGAAAAGGTTTGATTGAATTCAAGTTCTGTGTTTTCAGTATCGGGAGTTTCTATATTTATTAATTCAATAGTATTCCACAAACGATGGATTTTCTCTTTCCAATCGGAATATTCTCTTGCTAATGAGGCGTTGTCTTTGATAAATGTATTGTGACGTTCAAACATATTGTTGTAGAACTTATAGTAATAGTCATCTAATTGTCGTTTCATAGTGAAACGTGGTGCGATAAGTGCTATTGTATGTTTGATTTTTTCTATCCATTTTACTCTGATTCCTTTTTGGTCGGTGTAATTATATGAAGGAATTATGTCGTTTTCAAATATGTCATATATCATTTCTGCATCTAAGGCATTTTGATATTCGTCTTCTTCGTGTGTTTTTTCTTCTGGTAAAGCCCAACCTGCTTTTTCAACATAGCCCTCTGCCCACCATCCATCTAAAACAGAAAAGTTTAAAACTCCATTCATAACGGCTTTTTCTCCACTTGTTCCCGATGCCTCTAAAGGTCTTGTTGGAGTGTTTAACCATAAATCAACACCTCTTATTAAGTGTTTTGCTAAATACATATCATAGTTTTCCAGGAATATTACTTTCCCAATGAAGTCTTGCATCTTGGAAATTTCTATAATGCGTTTAATTAGATTTTGTCCTGCCCCATCTTGTGGGTGTGCTTTGCCTGCAAAGATAAAGACTACTCCAGAGTTTACGATTTTCTTTAATCGTTCTATGTCGCTAAACAATAAGTATGCTCTTTTGTAAGTTGCAAAACGTCTTGCAAAGCCTACTATTAACTTGTTATCTGATAGTTCGTTTATTGTTTGGAAATAAAGTTGTGGCTTTTCTCCTCTTTTTGAGTAATCGCTTTTTAAACGTTTTTTAATGAAGTTTAAAAGAGTGAGTTTTTCGTTATGGTGTGTTTGCCATATTTCTTGGTCTTCTACCTCATAAATCCTCTTCCAATATTCAACGTTTGATTGGTCAGAAAGATAGTTTTCTGAAAAAGTCTTTTTGTATAGTTCTAACCATGATTTTGAAGTCCAAGTTGAGTGATGTACTCCGTTTGTTACATAATCAATATGCAATTCACTTGGGAAATATCCTTTGTAAAGATATGCAAACATCTCTCTGCTTACTCTTGCATGTATGCGACTTACTCCGTTTACTTGTTGAGAGAAATTCATAGCTAAAACACTCATTGAGAATTTTGCTTTGTCGTCTTTTGATTCTTTACCAAGTGCATAGAATTCTTCCCAACTTAAATGTAGATAATCGGCAAAACGTCCTAAATATGTTCTCATTAGGTCTTCTGAAAATACATCATGACCTGCTGGAACTGGCGTGTGAGTTGTGAAAAGTGTGCTACTTCTTACTATTTCTTGTGCTTGCTTGAAAGTGAATGCTGATTTTTGAATATAGTTACGCATTCTTTCAAGTGATGAAAAGGCTGAATGTCCTTCGTTATTATGGTATAAGACTACGGGTAGTTGCAATTCTTCTACCAATCTCACACTTCCTATTCCTAAAAGGATTTCTTGTTTCAAACGATTCTCCCAATCACCTCCATATAATTGATTGCTGATTAGTCTGTCTTCTGCATTGTTTTCTTCAATGTCGGTATCTAATAAATACAAAGGCACTCTACCAACATCGCATCGCCATATTTTTGCATATAAGCTTCTTCCTGGTAAGGCTATTGTAATCTTTCTCCAAAGTCCGTTTTCGTCTTTTTCGGCTTGTAATGGTAAATGAGTAAACTTTTGAGGATATTGAGCAGAGATTTGATAACCCTCTTTTGTTATTTGTTGCGTGAAATATCCGTTGCGATAAAGCAATCCAATGCCTATCATATTTTTATTGGAATCGCTTGCTTGTTTTAGATAATCTCCTGCAAGCATTCCTAAACCTCCACTAAATATTTTCAAGGTGTCATGCAAGCCAAATTCCATACTTAAATAAGCAATCATTTCTCCTTCTTGCTCATTTTTCTTTTCCATATAGGAATTGAACAATGCTTCTACCTTGTTTAACTTTTCTATAAAGTGGTTATCGTTTAGCAATGTATTGATTTCTTCTTGCGAAAGCGATTCTAAAAGATGAATTGGTGAGCGTTCAAATTTCAAAAACCGTTCTTTGTCTATGTATTCAAAGATTTCATAGGCTTCGTTGTTCCAAGTCCACCAAAGATTTTTACTTAAGGTTTGAAGAAAGTCTAATTTTGTTGGTAGCTTTTGCTTAATGAATATCTTTTTCCAAACTACTTCTTCTCCCCATGCTTTTTCTTGAGATATTTTTTTTGAATAGGCTTGTTTGCGATTGTAGCTTTCTTTTCTTTCCTCGCTTTTGTTCAAGGCTATGTCGTAGGCTTTTAAGTAATTGTCTATTAGTTTATCCCACACTACTTCTCTTGAAAGTTGTTGTGCTTTGGCTTTTATTTCCTTTAATTCTTTTAAAGGTGTTTTCAAGAAAGAAAGAATAGTGTCTTTTATAGTTGTTAGACATTCTTGTGTGTTATTGTCGTTGCGTTCAACTATTGTAAGGGCTTTTCCTAATTCATAGTTATTTTCTTTCATCCAAAGTCCAAATCCCGCTAAACTTGTTGTTATGCTTGGAACTCCAAAGGCTAAACTTTCCATTGGTGTATAGCCCCAAGGTTCGTAGTAAGATGGGAAAATAGATAGGTCAAAACCACAAAGAAAATCAAAGTAAGAGAGATTTACTTTACCATCGTTTCCGTTTAAATATGATGGAATAAAAAGAATCTTTACCTTGTCTGTTGCAAGATTTAGTAACTTATTGTTCTTTATAGCATTGTGTATAGCATCTTTTTCTTTATCTTCAATATATGCTGGAACGGCTATTACTCCTACTATTTCTCTTTCTATATTGCTTTGATTTAACTCGCCTAAGGTTTTTATAAATATATCGATTCCTTTGTTCTTAAATTCGTAGCGTCCTGAATTTATTATCAAAAAGGCATCATCGGAAATCTCCACTTGACTTTCTTCTCTAACAAGGGAAAGTATCTTCTCTCTTGAAAGTTTTGATATTCTTTTATATTCTTCGTCTTTAGCTACAAAGTCGTTCTCAAATCCGTTTGGAGTAATTACATCGGCTGATTTCTTAAAGAATTGTAAACATTCTTTATTTGTGATTTCGCTAACTGTGGTAAAGGCATCTGCGTTTAATGCAGAGAGCTTTTCCATTGAGTATTTTGCCCTTATGTTGAAATGATTGGCAATGTTTTCACTATCGTAGTTATGTAGATTACTATATAATGGTTCTTCGTTGCCCGCTAAACATCTTCCTAATACACTTGCGTGTGTTGTAAAGGTTGTCGCTATTTGAGGACAGTGCTTTTTAAGATATAAAACTCCACTTCCTGTCATCCATTCGTGGAATTGGGCTACTATATTGTCATGAGATTCTACATAGTATTCGTAAAAGTTTTCTATTACTTTTGCCGCTGCGTATCCAAAAAGGCAAGGCTCTATGTAATCCCAACCTCCTGTGATAGAATCTAAACCATATTCTTGCCAAAAGTCAGAAAAGATAGCGTCTTTTTGCGAAAAGTATGGTGTGAAATCAACTAATATTACAATGGGTTGCCCTATTATTTTCCATCTGCCTATTCTAATTCTTATGCCTTTTGATTCTGCATAGCTTTTCCATTGTTTGAAGAGTGTGTTGTCTTCTATAAATTCTTGATTGTCGCTTTTGTCTTTGCAGATATCAGGTCCTATGAGTATGTATTCTTCTTCTATTTTTTCGGATAGGCTTTTGACTTTTGTGGAAACAACTGTATGTATGCCACCTACTTTGTTGCATACCTCCCAACTTGTTTCAAATAAATAATCAGGGCGTTTCATTGTATGTTGTTATAGATTTAACATTCTGTTGCGTGCAGAGGCATATCCTGATTTTATGTCGTCAAAGATTTCTGCAACGGTTTTAGGTGAGTTCAAAAGGCTTGCTACTTGTCCTATTTCCAATTCGCCTTCTTCTAAATCTCCTTCAAACATTCCTATTCTGCTTCTTCCTGTTCCTATCAATGCTAATAATTCTTCTTTGCTTGCTCCTGAGGCTTCTGCTTCTGCTACTTGTGTAAAGAAACCTCCTTTTAATAGTCTTGTTGGAGAAAGTTTTCTGAAGAATAACATTGTGTCGCCTTCTTTAGAGTTGATTACGGCTTGTTTAAAGTTTTCATGTGCAGAGGATTCTTTACTTACCGCAAAAGCTGAACCAATTTGTACCCCTTCAGCTCCAAGTGATAACATTGCAAAGACTTGTTCGCCTGTTACGATTCCTCCTGCTGCTATTACTGGAATGTTTACTGCTTTTACTATTTGTTGAACTAAAACAAGGGTTGAAGTTTCTTCTTTACCGTTGTGTCCTCCTGCTTCAAATCCTTCTGCAACTATTGCATCGCAACCTGCTGATTCTGCTTTCAATGCAAATTTTTCGTTAGCTACTACATGAACGACTTTTATTCCATTGTCTTTTAGTCTTTGAGTATATAGAGCTGGGTTTCCTGCAGAGGTAAATACCACAGGGACTTTTTCCTCTATTACCTTTTCTATATGTGTTGCGCTATTTGGATTCATAAGTGGAATATTAACTCCAAAAGGCTTGTTTGTAGCTTGTTTAGTTTTTCTTATATGTTCTACCAAAACATCAGGTGTCATTGAACCTGCTCCAAGCAATCCTAATCCTCCTTGATTACTAACTGCTGCAGCTAATTCCCAACCACTACACCATACCATTCCTCCTGATATTATAGGAAAGTCTATCGAAAATAATTCTGTTACTCTTGTATTCATTTTTCTTTGTTTTATTTTGTTTTTTCTTTGTTTTATTTTGCTTTTTCTTTGTTTTATTTTTTTAATTCAAAGACTTATTCTTCTGCAAAAATAAAACAATTCTTAATATGAATAGTTCAAAAAAACGTAAAAAACTTTGCCTATATTATATTTATTTGTAATTTTGGACTTTCAATTTAATTATTAAACTAATACTTATTAAAGGAATATGAAAAAAACAACTATCTTTTTTGCATTAATTATATTGTTATCAATCAGTGGATTTGCACAACAAGGTGGAGATTGGAGAACAGGTAAATGGCATAGAAATTTCCCAGAACATTTAATGACATTTCACGTTTCTTCTAACCAAACTGCTACATCGCAAAGTATAACAAATCCTTATAGCATAGGTTTTAACGTTGGTTATCAAAATCGTATCAGACCTTATAACAAACACAATCAAGTTTCTCTTGGTTGGGGAGTTTATTCGGGAGTTTTATACTATCCAGGTTTATCAATCAAGCATTTACCTGTTGGAGCTACAGAAGATATTGATTTCGGAGAATACAAGTCTTATGCAGAAGTTCCATTGATGGCAAGCGCTGTTATGTATGTTACAACTCGTCCAACATCAAGTTTCTTCTTTGAATTGGCATTAGGTTGTAATATGATGTTAGGACAAAAAGATTTTGCAAAAGGTCAAGGATATGTTTACGTTCAAAAAGACCCTGCAAACTCTGTAAAGGTTTCTCACTTTGTTCCAACAGCGAGATTTTTAATTGGTTTTATGACAGAATTAACATCAAACTTACGTTTCAGAGGAAGCTTTGGTGCTCAATATGAATTCGGATATACAGATTATTATTCAGGAATATTACTAGATGACTCTTTTACTACAAAAGAAACTACTATATCTAACGACCCTACAATAAGCACTGTAATAGAATTAGGAATTGCATATTCTCTTTAATATCTAAAAAAATGTTATGCACTTATTCTATACACCGGATTTAGAACTTGAAGAAGGAGAATTCTATTCTTTGGATAAGGAAGAAAGTTCTCATTGTGTAAAAGTATTAAGACTAAAAGAAAAAGATACAATCTGCCTTACCAATGGGAAAGGCAGATTTGTTTTTGCAGAGATAACAGATGCAATGCCTAAAGCTTGTAGTTTTGTGGTTACAAAGATGCAAGATGATTATGGAAAAAGGGATTTTCAAATTCACTTAGCCGTTGCTCCTACAAAAAATATGAATCGCATAGAGTGGTTTGTAGAAAAGGCGGTTGAGATGGGAATTGACAAGATAAGTTTCTTTGTAAGTGAACATAGCGAAAGAACAAATGTTAAAAGAGAACGCCTTGAAAAGATAATGGTTGCCGCTCTTAAACAATCTCTTAAAGCATATATGCCGGAATTAGAGGTAGAGACTAATTTGAATCAATTAATTGAAAGCTCTAAAGAAACTAAAAGATATATCGCATATTGCAAACCTGAAGGCAGAACAAGCATAAAGGCAGATTATAATGCAAAGGAGGATGTCTTGATATTAATAGGTCCTGAGGGCGACTTTTCTGAAAAAGAGGTAGAATTAGCATTAGCAAATGGATTTAAAACAATAACATTAGGAGAAAGTCGTTTAAGAACAGAGACAGCAGCGCTTTTTGCATTACAAAGCATACATTTTGTAAATATGTAGTATGAAGAACAAAATATTAGCATACATAATAATAAACATATTCTTATTTATCACAGCCACAGCTCAAACAAGCATAGCTCTTTTGAAATATAATGGCGGTGGAGATTGGTATGCTAACCCTTCTTCATTAACAAATCTAATTAAGTTTTGTAACGAAAACCTTAAAACAAATCTATCGGAAAACTATCCTACTGTAGAGGTTGGTAGCAGTGAGATTTTTCTATATCCAATCCTACACATGACAGGACATGGCAATGTTGTATTTAGCTTACAAGAAAGAGAAAACCTAAGAAATTATCTTATAGGTGGAGGCTTTTTACATATAGATGATAATTATGGTATGGACCAATACATTAGACAAGAAATGTTAAAGGTGTTTCCAGATTTGGAATGGGTAGAACTCCCCTACACTCACCCAATCTATCATCAAACTTACAGTTTTCCAAATGGATTGCCAAAAGTTCACGAACATGACAACAAAACTCCTCAAGGACTTGGATTGTTTTATGAAAATAGATTGATATGCTTTTACTCTTATGAATGTGATTTAGGAGATGGCTGGGAAGATCAAGCAGTACACAATGACTCTTATGAAAACAGAATGAAAGCTCTTAAAATGGGAGCAAATATAGTGGAATTCGTATTTATGCAATAAAAACAAAAAGAATTATGGGAATAAACTTCACAGAAATATTAACTGCCTTTATGGTGTTATTTGCAGTAATAGATATTACAGGTTCTGTACCTGTTATTATAGATTTAAGAAGCAAATCTAAAAAGATACAAGCAGGCAAAGCAGCTCTAATATCCTTTCTTTTAATGCTTGTTTTCCTTTTTGTAGGAGAAGCACTTTTGAAATTCTTTCACGTTGATGTACACTCCTTTGCCATAGCCGGTGCAATCATACTTATTGCCATTGCAATAGAAATGACATTTAATGTAGAACTATTTAAAAACGATGGACCAACAGAAAACTCTACAATAGTGCCATTGGTATTTCCTCTTATAGCAGGCGCTGGTGCTATGACAACAGTATTGTCCTTAAGAGCAGAATGCGAAACAATTAACATAATAATAGCAATTGCCTTAAATATGCTATTTGTATGGTTTGTTATATCAAAAGTACAGTGGGTGGAAAAAATACTCGGTAAAGGAGGAATTTATATTCTTAGAAAGTTTTTTGGAGTCATACTATTAGCAATGAGTGTTAAACTGATAATATCAAATTTAATACCATTGATATCATAAACAAAAACAACAAATACTAATATGCAACGAAAATTTACAACAAACGCAAAGAAAATAATAGAAGAATCAAGGCAAGAAGCCATTAGAACAAGATGTCAAAACATAGAAACAGAACACCTTGTTTTAGCTATGCTACACTACAATCAATGCAAAGCAGTAGAACTAATAGAAGAGTGTTGTCAAGACGTATCAGCCTTGAAACAAGACCTTAAACAAAGTCTTTTACCATATACAATAGATGAAAATGTTTATTCAGAACCAGCCGACATAGCCTTTTCAGAAGAATGTGATATGGTAATAAAAGCAGCCAATATTTCAGCAATGAAAAACAACTCAAAAACAGTTGGCACACTACACATACTTTCAGGTATCTTTTTCAAAACAGGCAATCGCACAGCTGAAATACTAAAAAAACACAATATCACATCAAGCGACATAAACAACCTGTTAAACAACAACTCAAACGACACTCAAATAAAAATACAAATAGCATCAGTTAAAGATGTAAAAACCTTCTTTAATCAATTAGAAGAACACGCAGGCGATTTATTAGAAGGCGAAGCACCAATACTACAAAACATACTAAACACCGCTATGCCTAACAATAAACAAGAAGAAATAGATATTGTAAACGAAAAAAGCGAAACACCATTTCTTAACAACTTTGGAAAAAACCTAACAGAAGCAGCCAAGAGAGGACAATTAGACCCTGTCATAGGAAGAGAAAAAGAAATAGAACGCATCTGTCAAATCCTAAGTCGTAGAAAGAAAAACAATCCAATACTAATAGGAGAACCAGGAGTTGGTAAAAGCAGTATAGCAGAAGGCCTTGCAATACGCATAGCAAACAATTTAGCACCCTATACCCTACAAAATAAAATCATCTATACCCTTGACCTAGCCTTAATGGTAGCAGGTACAAAATATAGAGGACAATTCGAAGAAAGAATCAAAGGGTTAATATCCGAATTAGAACGCAATCGTAATATCATACTCTTCATAGATGAAATTCACACCATAGCAGGAGCAGGAAATTCAGAAGGAGGATTAGACGCATCTAATATCTTTAAACCAGCATTAGCAAGAGGCGAAATCCAATGTATAGGAGCAACAACATTAGAAGAATATCGCAAACACATAGAAACAGACGGCGCATTAGAAAGACGTTTCCAAAAAATATACATTGAACCAACCTCAGAAGCAGAAGCACTACACATACTACAAAACATAAAACACAAATACGAAGAATACCATAAAGTAAAATACACAGACAAAGCCATAGAAGCCTGTGTCACACTCACACAACGCTACATCACAGACAGACAACTACCAGACAAAGCCATAGACGTAATGGACGAGACAGGCGCAAGCAAACATGTCAAAAGTTGTAAACCATCACCAAAACTTGCGAAAATAGAAGCAGAAATAGAAAACGCAAGACAAGAACTAAGAGAAATTTCAAATCAAAAAGCATTTCAACGAAGACAAGAAATATTAAATCAAATTCAAGCATTAAACCATCGCTTTGAAGAAGTAAAAAAAGAATGGGAAAACAAGCTTGGAGAAAGTCCCGTAGAAATAACAGAAGACGACATAGCAACAACCATATCACTTATCAGCGGAGTCAGCATTGAAAAAGTAAACAAAGACGAAACTAAAAAGCTGATAGAAATGGAAGACAAGCTAAAACAAATCGTCATAGGTCAAAGCCAAGCCGTAGAAAAAATATCAAAATCAATAAAAAGAGCAAGAGTAGGCTTAAAAGACCCAAACAGACCAATCAGTTCTTTTATGTTTGTAGGGCCAACAGGCGTAGGAAAAACCCTATTAGCAAAAGAAATGGCCAAATACTTATTTGATTCAGAAGACAACTTCATAAGAATCGATATGAGCGAATACATGGAGAAATACAGCGTATCAAAACTTATAGGCTCACCTCCAGGCTATGTAGGCTATGAACAAGCAGGACAACTAACAGAAAAAGTACGTCATCATCCATACTCTATCGTTTTATTTGACGAAATAGAAAAAGCACACGAAGACGTATATAACCTATTATTACAAATACTTGATGAAGGACAACTAACCGATTCAGCAGGAAGAAAAATAGACTTTAAGAACACAATCATCATAATGACCTCTAACGTTGGAAGTCGTAAGCTAAAAGAATTTGGTACAGGCGTAGGCTTTTCTACCAATGCAGTAAAAGGCAACCTTACAGCAACCGAACAAAGCATAATAGACAAAGACCTAAACAAGACCTTTGCACCAGAATTCTTGAATCGTATAGATGAAATGATACACTTCAACTCACTAAAAACAGAGCAACTAATAGAAATAGTAGAATTAGAGCTTAATAAATTAAGAAAACGTATCAAAGCACTTGAAATGACTATGGAGGTGAGCAAGAGCGTAAAAGAACACATCCTATCAGGCATAGACCAACAACACTACGGAGCAAGACCAATACGCAGAGCAATACAAAGTCAAATAGAAGACAAACTATCAGACGTATTACTTAGCAGAGAAAGTCAAGAACAAAAACACATAAAGATAAGTCTAAACAAAGAAAATCAAATAGAGATAAAACTAAAATAAGAAAGCAAGTGAAAAAACTGCGATACCTCATAGAAGATTTTGGAAACTATTTATTGTTAATGAAAGAAGTCTTTCGTTGGCCACAAAACATGCATATATTCAAACGCCAACTCCTTTTTGAAATCCGAACACTCGGATTAGACTCCATACTAATAGTTTTCCTAGTTTCTGTCTTTGTAGGAGTAGCCGTAGTCGTACAATTACTCATCAACCTTGAAAACCCCATCTATCCCGATTGGATATATGGATTCTCTGCCCGTAAAACAATGATGTTAGAATTCTCTCCAACCATTATAGCCCTGATATTAGCAGGAAAATGCGCCTCAAAAATCTCATCAGAACTTGGAACACAAAGAATATCCGAACAAATCGACGCCTTGGAAGTAATGGGAGTCCACTCCGCTTCTTACCTAATCTTACCTAAAATAATAGCATGTATGATAACATTCCCATTACTAATAATAATGAGTATATTTGTTTCCATACTTGGAGGAGCAGTTGGCGCAATGACAATAGGCACACTCTCAATGGCAGCTTATACAGACGGTTTACGCCTTGAATATCACAATATCGACCTAATCTTTGCAATAGTTAAAATCTTTGTTTACTCCATAATCATCTCCACCATAGCATCATATAGGGGCTACACACTCAAAGGAGGCTCAGTAGAAGTCGGAATACAAAGCACAAAATCCGTAGTACAAAGCTGTATAGTCATAATGATATTCGATTTAATAATCACAAACCTATTTATGTAAAACAACTCAATATGATAAAAGTAGAGCATGTATCAAAATACTTTGGAGAAAAGAAAGTACTCTCCGACATTAATACAGAATTTGAAAACGGCAAATGCAATCTAATCATAGGCAAGAGTGGCAGTGGAAAAACCGTATTAATGAAATGTTTAGTATCGCTCTACACACCAGACGAAGGCTACATACACTTTGACGACAGAATACTACGCCATCTCAACAAAAAAGAAAAAATGCTCCTACGCAAAGACATAGGCATGCTCTTTCAAGGAGGCGCCCTTTTCGACTCCATGACAATAGAAGAAAACATAATGTTCCCGATAAGAATGTTTCAACTCTCCGACTACAAAACCATGCGTAAGCGAGTGGACTTTTGTTTAGAAAGAGTAAACCTATCAGGAATCAACAAACAATACCCATCAGAAATAAGTGGAGGAATGCAAAAGCGAGTAGCCATAGCAAGAGCCATAGCCACACAACCAAAATATCTCTTCTGTGATGAACCAAACTCAGGCCTTGACCCACAAACTTCAATCGTAATAGACCAACTAATAAAAGAAATCACACACGAATACAACATCACAACCGTAATCAACACCCACGATATGAACTCCGTAATGGAAATAGGAGAAAACATAAATTTCATAAACCAAGGACAACTTTGGTGGAAAGGAAACTACCACAACGTATTAAACAGTAACAACACCGAACTCAACGACTTTATCTTTTGCTCAGCCCTCACCAAACGTCTAAAACCACAAAATGACCATGAATAAAATCAAGCAACAAAAAGCCCTTTTAATCACAAAAAGAGCCCTACAAGTATTAATCAGTTCCATAATAATCGTTTTAGCCTTTCCCAACACCTCGGGCTTCAAATACGAATTCAGCCAAGGCTCAACATGGAAACACGAATCCTTAATATCCTCCATAGACTTTCCAATAAAGAAAACCGAAAAAGAACTAAAAGAAGACCAAAAACAAATAGAAACCAATCGTTCCCTTTACTACACCAAAGACAACACCATAGAAGAAAAAGTCTATGAACAAATCATTACAGCCGACAAATACACCGAAAAAGAAAAAGAAAACATCAAACAACAACTCTCAAAAATCTATAAAATCGGCATACTACAAAAACACGAATACTCCCACACCCACCCCGTTATCATAACAGAAGAAAACCACGCAACAGAATACGAACAAGACGAACTCCTAAACCTCTTACAAGCCCAAAACCAACTATCACAATACATCAAAAACAAAGAACACCTAAACCTTTTACAAGCCAACATACTCTATAACCAACAACTCACAGACAATGCCCTAGAAGAACAAATCCACAACATAAGCCACAACAAAGGCCTAGTAATAGAAGGAGAAACCATAATCAATAAAGGAGAGAAAATCACACCCGAAAAATATCAAGTCCTACAATCCTACAAACAAGCCTACGAAGGACAAGACATAGGCAAATCCTCCGAAATCACAACCCTTTTAGGACGCTTTCTCCTTGTAACAATCACACTCCTAGCCCTAATGCTCTTTATCAATCACAACCGAGCAGACATCATAAACAACGACAGAAAAGTCCTTTTAATACTCTTTGTAGTACTCTTTATAAGCTGCGTGATGGCATTCATTATCAACATAGAACCAAAATACATATATGCAGTACCCGTTTGTATAGTACCAATCATAATCAAAACCTTCTTTGACACCAAAACCTCACTCTATGTCTATCTCGTATCAATCATCATCATAGGCTTTGCAGTACCCAACTCCTTTGAATACGTATTCTATCAACTAATAGCAGGAATCATAACCATAGTATCCATAGAATCCTCACACAAACGCTCAAGCTTTCTTTTTACCTCACTCCTATTATTCCTCACCTATTCAGTCATATACATAGCCAACAACCTAATGCAAAACATAGACATCACTACCATAGAAATAAACAAAATACTAATGTTTGCCCTTAACTCCATAATGATACTCTTTGCCATACCATTCATCCATCTGTTAGAAAAAATATTTGGACTATTAAGCGACTATTCAATAATCGAATACACCAATACCAACAGCAAAATACTCAGAGAACTATCCGTAAAAGCCCCAGGCACATTCCAACACTGCATACAAGTAGCCAACATAGCCGAAGACCTGATACTTGAAATCGGAGGCAATGCCATGCTTATAAGAGCCGGAGCCCTACATCACGACATAGGCAAACTCGGATACCCAATGTTCTTTATAGAAAACCAAAACACAGGCTTCAACCCACACAACGAATTAAGCTATGACGAATCAGCCCAAGCCATTATCTCACACGTCACAAACGGAATCAAGCTAGCCCACAAACACAACCTACCAGAACCAATCATAGACTTCATACGCACCCACCACGGAACAAGCAAAACAAAATACTTCTACAACCGTTATGTAGCCGAAAATCCAGACAAACCAATCGACCACACACTCTTCACCTACAACGGACCACGCCCATTCTCAAGAGAAACCGCCGTTGTAATGATGGTAGATGCAGTAGAAGCAGCTTCACGCTCTTTGAAAAACCATAGCGAAAGCGAAATCTCAAAACTAGTAGATAACATCATCAACTCACAAATAGCAGACGAACAATTCTCCAACTCCGACATAACATTCAAAGACATAGACAAAATCAAACAATTACTAAAACAAAAACTACAATCCATCTACCACGTTCGCATAGAATACGAAATAAAGAAAACCGAATAAAAACCCTTGGAATATGGAAGCGATGATATTTGCAGCAGGCCTTGGCACAAGGCTCTACCCCCTAACTAAAGACAAACCAAAAGCCCTAGTAGAAATAGCAGGCAAAACCCTATTAGACAGAACCATAGAAAAACTCATTAAAGCAAAAGTAGAACGCATCATCATCAATGCCCACCACTATGCCGACAAAATAGAAAACCACCTAAATCAAAACCACTATCCCGTAGAAATCCATTTAAGCAAAGAAGACCAACTCCTCAACACAGGAGGAGGACTCAAAGCAGCAAAAAAATACTTCACCCTAAAACACAACATACTCATACACAACGTAGACATAATCTCCGATATAGACCTAACAGACCTGCACACACAATTAGAAAACAGCACATCCCTAGCCCTGCTAGCAGTAAGCAAACGACCAACCAGCAGACAATTACTCTTCAATCAAGCAAAACAACTCTGTGGCTGGAGAAACCTGCAAACCAACCAGGAAATAATCACA